>DGUI01000041.1 GCA_002394605.1 Mageeibacillus sp. UBA4314
CGGCGTATTTCTGCTCTGAAAACGGGAAAAGTACGCCTGACTGCGACGCCCCGTGCGTCGCTCTACGGCGTATTTCTGCTCTGAAAACGGTAAAAGTACGTCCAACTGCGACGCCCCGTGCGTCGCTCTACGGCGTATTCTCCCCAAGCAATCCCCATTCACCACAATTTGTGCTATTATCTTTTCCATGAACAGAACAAATCTTAAAACTGTTACGGCAATAGTGCTCCTTATTACTCTGCTTATCAACACGGCGGCATGCAACGTCAATTTCAGCGTGCCGACCAAGGCACAGGTCGATACGGATGACATAAAGGTTGATGTCGACCTGTCCGTCATGAGCGGTACTGTCGTCTATTCAGCTGTCTATGACATGCTCAACAACCCTGACCAGTACCGCGGGCAGATGATTAAGATGAAGGGGCAGTTTATGGTGTATGACTACGAGGATACGGGAAATTACTATTTCACGTGCCTGATCCAGGATGCGACTGCGTGCTGCCAGCAGGGGCTGGAGTTTACATACAAGGAAGAATATAAATACCCTGCCGACTTCCCTGAACCCGGCGAGGATATTACTGTTTGCGGCATATTCGATACGTATGAGGAGAAAGGCTACACTTACTGCAGGCTTAAGGACTCCGTTATTTGCCAAAGTGCTTCTTGAGCTTGTCGAAAGACTCGTCGCTTATGACATGTTCGATGCGACACGCATCTTCTGAAGCTGTCTCACTGGATACTCCGATCGATTCGAAGAAGGCGCTTATGACATTGTGCCTCTCGTAGATCTTCTCTGCGATCTCCCTGCCGGAATTAGTGAGCGTTAAGAATCCGCTTCCGTCAACCGAAATGAGCTGGTCCTGCCTTAAGAGCTTCACGGCCCTGCAGACGCTGGGCCTGGAGAATCCCATCTTGACTGCAAGATCATTGGATCTTACGTTCTCATTCTCCTTCGACAGTATGAGCAGCGTCTCAAGATACATCTCACCAGATTCACCGATATTCATAACAGACCTCCCCGATCAGATTATGATGTTAGCATATCACAATACAGCTTTTTTTGATATTATTAAAAAAAAATAGGAAAGGTGCATCATCAATGCTCAGAACGGCGGTAGAACCGGATAAGGTCCTTAAGGATGAATTCAACAGGGAGGATCTTAAGTTTTACGTGAAGAACTTTCTTCCCGGTTTTCTCATGCTGTTCCTGATGCCCTTTCTCTTTCTCGTGGTCGGTCCATACCGCGGTTGGGGCACGGTAAGGCTTATTATCGTTTTCGCAGCGTCCATGTTCATGAACATGTCGTTGTTTCTCGGTCTCATGCTCTATATGTTCTTCAAGGCCAAGAGACACCGCGAAGTGTTCAACACAAATGTCAAGAGATACGGATATCAGACACTGGCGGCAGAAGTATGCAGCGGCAGTAATTACGTGTTCATGCTGTTTCCGAATAAGTATGAGACATATGTGATACTGACTGCGAACTACCTTATCCTGTCGCGTGAGTTCGTAATAAGGCGGGATGAGATCGGTAACATCAGGGTGGATATGGCTTCCGCAAGGGGAGATACGATAAGGCCCTTTAACCCTTCTTCGGGGAGTGCCAGGGAGACTACGCGCTTTGTAAGGGATCTTTACATCACTGACAACAGGGGGATCACTTATAAGAAGCCCGTGGCTTTCGATGAGACAGAGATGGCTAACTTCAGAAATGTCCTGACCTCGGAACTCGGCCCAGCGATCTGTACAATGTGAAATACATCGCCAGGAAGCTTGCCGATCCGCCGATGATGTTGGATACGGGTTCAGCCCAGAAGATGCCTGCGACCTTGGGTGTCATGAAGCAAGGGAGGATCAGGGCTAGCGGCACGACAAGGATCAGCTTGCGGAATATCGAGAAGAATATGGCTCTTCCGGCCTTGCCCAGCGCCATGAACGTAGACTGTCCCGAGAACTGCAGAGCCATGAAGATATATGCCATGAAGTATATGTGCAGGTATGGGACCGCAACGGCATTCAGGATGGCGTCATCGCTGAACAGTCCGATGAAGAATCCGGGGAACAGGAATACCAGGAGCCACGCTAACGCCGTATATGCCGACGAGATGATAAAGGTTACCCTGATACACTGCTTAACGCGGTCGTATTTGCCGGCACCGTAGTTAAAGCCCAGTACGGGCTGTGCTCCAGAGGTGATGCCGTTGATCGCGATGGCCATGATCGCCCTTACGGAGTTTACGATCGTCATGATGCCTACGAACATATCGCCTCCATAGGCCTTCAGCTGCCTGTTCATGACCATCTGGACAGCGCTGTTGGTAAACTCCATTACAAAGCCCGTAAAGCCGAGAGAGACGATCTCAAGGCATATTGACGGCGAGAACTCAAGCTGATGTATCCGAAGCCTTATGATACTCTTCGGGCCCATCAGGAACGATAATACCCATACGAAAGAGACCGCCTGCGATATGATCGTCGCCAGCGCCGCACCGCTGATCCCCATATCAAACGCGAAAATGAACACCGGATCAAGTATGCAGTTGATGATAGACCCTGCAAGTGTGGTTACCATCGCATGCACGGGGAACCCCTGAGCCGATATGTAGAAGTTCAGGCCTGACGATACCATGAGCATTACTGTGCCCCAGAGGTATATGTTGAGATATGCCTCAGAATACGGATAAGTGATGTCTGATCCGCCCAGCGCATAGATAAGGGGCTTCTTGAAGATGAGACAGACCGCGGTCAGTATGACGGCACTGATTACGAGCATGATGAAGGAGTTATCCATGACCTTCTTGGCCTTCTTCTCGTTGCCTGCGCCGCGGCACATCGAGAAGATAGGAGACCCGCCCTGTCCTGTCAGGAGGGTAAATGCGGATATTATCGTTATCAGAGGAAAAGTCAGTCCTAAACCGGTGAGGGCATTTGTGCCCACTTCGGGGATGTGCCCGATGTAGATCCTGTCAACGATGTTGTAAAGAAGCGTGGCAAGGCCAGAGGCGGTAAGAGGTGCCGCCTGGGACAGGATGATCTTCGGGATCGATCCGTTTCCGAAATCCTTTTTGTCTCTGTTTCTGAACATACTAGTAATGATATCACGCCTGATTTGTTTTTTAACCCAAAACATGCTAAAATCTAAGGACTACTTGCCGCGGAGAGTACTATGATATCAGAATATGTCACAAGTAAGATCGATGAGGCTCTGCGTTCGGGTTGGATCAAGGTCTATTACCAGCCGGTTATCCGTTCGCTGACGGGAGATCTTTGCGGCTTTGAATCGCTTGCCAGATGGGAAGATCCCGAGCATGGCAGGATCACTCCGGATAATTTTATCAGCACACTTGAAGATACTAATCAGATCTATAAGCTCGACTGCTATATGGTCGATAAGGTCTGCAGTGACATACATGACCGCGTATCCTGGGGGGAAGAGATGGTGCCCGTATCCATCAATTTCTCAAGGCTCGACTTTCTCATCTGCGATATGCTCGATGTGGTGGAGAAGGCTGTTGAGAAGTATGACATACCTCGCGATTATCTGCACATTGAGATAACCGAGAGCATGGTCGTCTCCGACGGAGAACTCATGCACAAGGTGTTGGACAGCTTCAGGGCAAAGGGATACGGGATATGGATGGACGATTTCGGAAGCGGTTATTCGTCGCTCAACCTTCTCAAGGACTTCAATTTCGATGTGCTCAAGCTCGATATGAAGTTCCTGTCTTCCTTTACGGTCAAGTCCAAGGCGGTCGTCAAATCAGTAGTAACGATGGCAAAGGATATCGGTATCTTTACGCTTGCTGAAGGCGTTGAGACAGCTGAGGAGGTGGAATTCCTCAAGGAGATCGGCTGCGGCAGGCTCCAGGGTTACTATTACGGTAAGCCTGAACCTTTGGAAGATGTATTCAGGCATATGAAGGAGAGGGGTGTTAAGATCGAGGAACGCAGATGGCATCATTTCTATGATACGGCAGGCTTCAACGTCAGGTCGACTGATGCTCCGCTTGAGATAATCGAGTATGACGGTAAGGATTTTAAGACGCTCTTCATGAATGATGCATATAAGATGCAGATCTTTGATGATCTTCCGGCTCTTGCTGAGGCAGACAGAAGGATATACCATACGGAGACACCGCTCGTCCGGAAGTACCATGAGTTTGCCAAAGCGATAATCAAGTCCAAGAGGCCGGAGACATTCTACTATACCGGCAACAGCAGTTATCTGTGCTTTAAGGGCCGTGAGATAGCTCATCAGGACGGGCGCCATCTGATCAAGGGATCGATACTTAACATAACCATCGACCAGAACAAGGTCAAGAGAGAGGACCTGGATGTAAAGCTCAGGGAGCTTAATCACCTTTTTGCGGTAGTACTGCTGTTCAACCCCGAGGAAGAGGTCGTTGTGCCCCTCATCGGCAAGTTCATGCTCTATAAGGGTCCGGAGAAGGTTGACATGAACCTCTCGACAAAGATGCTCGCTGATAATGCGATCCACCCCCATGACAAGGAAAGATACATACGTTTTATGAATGCATCGACTTTTGCTGAGAGGATCGAGCAGGCGGATAACGGTATGATCGAGGATTCGTTCAGGTTTAAGAGGGAGGACGGCACATACTGGTGGGCTTTAGCCTGCGTGATGATGCTTTCGGGTTCGGGCGGAAAGGAATTCCTGTATTGTGTTAAGCCGATCATGAGGACTTCTGCGAATACTCTTTTTGAGCATGCATCCAACACCAGCCAGCGGCTCAATGATGAATATTCCCTGCTGTGGAACAATTTCGTATGGAATTCCACGGTCAAGTTCTTCTGGAAAGACAGGGACAGGCGGTATAAGGGCGTTAGCAAGGCGTTCATGGATTATTTCGGACTCGCTTCCGAGGATGAGATAATCGGCAAGCGCGGCGAAGACATGAAATGGCACATGAACGATCCCTATTATTCCGATACCGAGGAGGATATCTTAAGATACGGTAATCCCGTGACGAATTTTCAGTGCAGATGCATAATCAACGGCGTGGTCCACAACACTGTAAGCTCCAAGCTTCCTGTCTACAGGGACGGTGAGATAGTAGGAGTCATGGGATACATCATCGATCTGGAAGACGAGCTGAACAGGATGGTGCCGTCTAATGATATTACCAGGACAGATCCCGTTACCGGAGTAATGAATGCGGGGGCTATATTTGCAACATTCGCGGATTATATCTCGAAGAATTACGATTCTGATAATAAGTTTGGAATGATCCTTATCAAGAACCTCAAGCATTCACGGATCGAGGATTCGTACGGACGCGAATTTGCAAACAGCGTGCTTGGTTCCATGGCAGAAGCTATCCTCGGCATCACCGGATCCTCGTGTGCAGTAGGCAGGGCCAAAGGTTCATATTTTGTCATCCTCAAGTACACAGATTCCCGTGAGGATCTTGAGAGCCTGGCCGATCAGCTGAAGCAGGAGATAATGATGATCAATACAGTCGAGGGCAACAGCGTTACCATTAAGGCTGCCGCTTCAGTTAAGTTCTGTACTGACTACAACGGCTCTGAAGAGCGAATGTACGAAGATGCCCTCAAAGATCTCGACAAAAACGATTTGTAATTTGCTATTGCATAATCTTCAAAGTTGATATATCATAATTTAGCTTGTAAAGAACGCTCTCCGGGGTGTGGCTCAGGTGGTAGAGTGCTTGCTTCGGGAGCAAGAGGCCGCGAGTTCGAGTCTCGCCACTCCGACCATTATTCTTTACAACATCAACGACCGGGGTGTAGCTCAGGTGGCTAGAGTGCTTGCTTAGGGAGCAAGAGGTCGTGGGTTCAAGTCCCGTCACTCCGACCAAGAGTATGGAACGGCCCGCAGATGCTTATTAGAGTGTCTGCGGGTTGTTTTATATCCAAAATGTCACGGATCTTTGTTATAATCATCTTATGAAGAAGTATCCTTTTGTCCAGCACATCAAGACGTTCTCAATCCTGATCGTCGTCATATACCATTGTCTGCTCTTCTATTCGGACAATGTGTTTTTCCCTGAGCGGGCAGAGTTCGTCTCTCCCGTTATCAGTTTTATCTGTAATGTCCTTGATCCGATACTGGTGCCTTCGTTCTTCGTTGCGTCAGGTTTCCTGCTTCCCGTGAGCTTCAGGAATAAGAACAGGTCGGTACTTTCTGCGATAGGGAACAGGGCAAAAAGACTCCTGATCCCGTACTACCTGTATGGTGCATTGTGGCTCGTTCCGCTTTTCCATATCTTTGATATCAACAGCTTCGGGCGTCCCGAGAGCAAAAATTGGATCGATGAATATGTCCAGATGATCCTTGGTGTCCATTCGGATCACCTGTGGTTCCTCTGGCTCCTGTTCTGGGCTGTGCTCCTGTTCATTCTCATGAAGCCGCTCCTGGTGAGGAAGAAGATGGTGATCGTATCTGTCATAGCCCTTGCGGTATCAATGACCATTAACTTCTGTCTTCAGTGGTTCCCTTACTTCAAGCTCAGTCAGACTGCACCGTTTATCCTTTGCTTCCTGGCCGGTGTGTGGTTCGGAACATATAGTGATAAGGTCGAGAAGATCCCTTCGTGGGTACTGTTTGCAATAGCTTCTGTCTTACTTGGAGTAAATATCTGCTACAACATCATAAAGCCTGAGGTATTCCCGTGGCTTATGATCGTCAGGGTTACGAGCGGTGTAATGTCCTTCCTGCTGTTCCTTGCACTGTCCAGGACAAGTGTAATGGAGAAGACCGACAGGAGCAGGCTGTATAAGTATACAGAGTCTCACAGTTACCAGATGTATTGCTTCGGAGAACCCCTCAATTATGTATTTCTGAGGATTTTTTATGGTATCTGCGGTAAGAACGAGTATCTGACGCTCTTCCTGGCTATCATATGCACTATCGCGTCAATTTACGGTATTTTAACCATCCAGGATGTGGTAAAATCTCTATACCGTAAAATATTTGTGCATGCAGAGGACAGTTAGGATGAAGGAACATAAGAGAAGACCGCTTATCAGACAGATAATCCGTCCGCTCGTATTGTTTATCATTTTGCTCATCCTGTCCAACGGCATATTCCTCTTCTACTATAATCTCAGGCACAGTAAGGAAGAAGTCTATAACACAGCAGACAAAGTGGCTACGACCACATCTTATGTTATGCGTGAGTATAAGTCTTTGGATTTCCTTGTGGAATACTGGGAGAAGAACTACGAGTCAATGGATCTGTTCTATGATGATCCTTCCGTATATGAAGCCAAGGAGCGCAAGCTCGCTGCATTGCATCCTTACAGGATCGACATGACACAGATCACAAATACTGAGGCGAGATCCATGGATCCTGCTGCCCAGAAGCTCTTCGCCGAGCTGTGCTACAGTGATATCTGCGGTGCCTTCAGCAATTACAAAGAGATCTACGACCTGTACTACATGTACAGCTTCGACATTATAGACAGTGACATGTTCTTCCTCAATACGGGTATAAAGGATAAGGAACTTCGCATCAGCCAGGGCGGTGAGCTCTTTGAACTCGGCTACAAGTTTGTCTATAACCCCGGTGAATATCCCATACTTGATGAGATCCTGCGCACACAAAAGCGCGTATACAGTCTCGAAATGAGTCAGCCTGACTCTGCAGTTGGAAGCGTAGTGCACGCTTTCGCGCCCGTTTACGGGGTGAATAACAATGTGATCGCGATAGTTGGTGTGTCAATAGGTCTTGAGGACCTTCAGATGAAGGCATTAAGGCCTGCCATCATCATCAGTATCGTATCTGCAGTGCTCTTCACACTCGTTGTCATCGCGATCTATCTGCTGGTCAAGAGCTCGGTCGCTAAGCCGGTCGATGCAGAAGAGACCATAATGCATAATTACGAGAAGAACAAGAATGCCACGGCTGCGATAAATGCCCTTAGCAACATCAAGAGCAACAACGAGATCGAAGACCTTGCCAAGTCTTTCTCCTCGATGATCGCTGAGATCGACAGATACATGGGAGAGATCAAGAGCGTTACGGCAGAGAAGGAGAGGATCAAGTCAGAGCTCAGCATGGCGGCATCCATCCAGTCCAGCCAGCTCCCGAATACTTTCCCGGCATTCCCGAACCGCAATGATTTCAGCATATATGCCACCATGACTCCTGCTAAGGAAGTCGGAGGCGACTTCTATGATTTCTACATGATCGATGACGATCATCTGGCTCTTGTCATCGCTGACGTATCCGGCAAGGGTATTCCGGCTGCGCTGTTCATGATGATATCCAGGATCCTCATCAAGAATCACATGCAGAGCGGTGAAGACCCGGCTGAAGCGCTGTTCAAGGTCAATAACCAGCTGCTTGAGAACAATGAAGCTGATCTGTTCGTTACCGTATGGCTTGCGAAGGTCGAACTGTCGACCGGTAAAGTATTAGTCAGCAATGCGGGACATGAATACCCGGTAGTAAAGAGAGCTGACGGCCGATTTGAGATCATCAAGCACCGTCATTCTCCGCCGGTATCAACGATCAGGAACATGAAGTTCGAACAGCACGAAGCCCAGATCGGTTCCGGTGACTGCATCTTCGTATACACCGACGGTGTGGCTGAGGCTACGAATTCATCGAATGAACTGTTCGGTACCGACAGGCTCATTACGTGTCTTAATTCCAGGTCGAATACTAATCCGGAGAATATCCTGGAGAGAGTCATGAAGAGCATCAATGGCTTTGTAATGGAAGCTGAACAGTTTGATGACATTACCATGCTGTGCTTCAAGTACACAGGTGCAGATGACAAAGAAGATAATAATTGATCAAGAGGTGTTATAACAATGGAAGTAATCAACAAGATCGGATGTATCGCGCCGGAGATCCTTCTGCCTGCAGACGGAACGGACCTTACGAAGTGGGCGGTTATCGCATGTGACCAGTACACATCAGAACCTGATTTCTGGACGAAGGCTGATGCCCTTGCAGGCGATGCTCCTTCAACCCTGAGGCTGATACTGCCTGAATACTACCTTCCCGTAGAGACGGAGGAACAAAAGGAAGCAAGGCTTAAGGCGATCAAAAAGACAGCAGAGGATTATCTGTCGCAGGGCGTATTCAAGAAGCTTCCCAAGGGCTACATCCTGACAGACAGATCCACATCGCTCCATCCCTCACGTAAGGGTATCGTGCTCGCCCTGGATCTTGAGGCGTACAGCTTCAAGCCTGAAGATAAGGCGCTCATCCGCGCGACGGAAGGCACGGTGCTGGAGAGGATCCCCCCGAGAGTCAAGATCAGATCCAATTCTCCCGTTGAGCTTCCCCATGTAATGCTCCTTATAGATGATCCTGAAGGAAATGTGATAGAGAAGGCATGGGACAAGGCGAATGCTGCGGCTATTGCTCCCGTATACGATACGGACCTCATGCAGGACTGCGGTCATATCAAGGGTGTTTTCGTTGAAGAAGAATCAGACATCGCTTCCGGTATCCGCGACGGACTCGAGGCAATACTCGACAGGAGCGGTGACGGACTGCTGTTCCTCGTAGGCGACGGCAACCACTCTCTTGCCTCAGCGAAAGCATACTGGGAATCCGTAAGAGAGACCCTCTCAGAGGAAGAAAAACTCACACATCCTGCCAGATTTGCTCTGGCCGAGATCGTGAACATCCATGACAAAGGTCTTGATTTTGAGCCAATCTACAGAGTCGTGCTCGGTATAAAGCAGGATGAGTTCCTTGCTAAGCTCTCAGGGCTCCTGGGCGGTCTTAAGGAAGGTGCAGCAGGCCCTTCAGAACAGGTGCTGAAGATCATCAGTTCCGATCCTGCTTGTGACAGGGAGATAGTCATTTCCGATCCTCCTCATCCTCTCGCCGTAGGAACCTGCGACATCCTTCTGGGCAAGATGGGTCTTACTAACGTTGACTATATCCACGGAGAGGATTCCTTAAGAGAGCTTTCCGTAAACAATACCGGGATCATGCTGCCGCCCATCTCAAAGGATACGTTCTTTGAGACGGTAGCAAGGGACGGCGTGTTCCCGAGGAAGACTTTCTCGATGGGCGAGGCTTTTGAGAAGAGGTTCTACCTCGAGGCAAGGAAGATAAGGTAAAACAAGGGGTTGCTGATGAAGATACGGTCCTTTTTGGCACTGCTCCTGTGCCCGGTTCTTGCCTTGTGTGTTTTCTCAGGCTGCAGCAAACAGAGCCGGGAGAGTGAGAAGAGCAGTATCGTACCGGCAGACATACTGTCGTCTTCCGTTGTCAATATCGTATCAGGTGATAAGAGGATCTCTGTGGAAGACTGTGACGGACTTACCGTTTCTGAGATCCTTGCAAAGGCTAATATCGAGCTTACAGGCGGTCAGATCGTAACGATAGACGATGAGCAGGTGTTGGGTGATGACCTGACGATAAGGATATTAGAGCCTATGAAGGTCACCTTCGTGATCAACCAGGGTCAGTTCAATGAGAAGAAGACGGTCGTTGATCTCTACAGCGGAACTGTGGGGGATGCCATAAAGTCTGCGGGGATCTCATTAAGTGACAGCGACACCATTAATTACAGTGTCGATGCTGAAGTTACCGACGGAATGAAGGTCCTGATATCTCCATCAGGGGAACCTGCTGCAACTGAAGAGACAGGTGAGACGAATGAAGCTGATGCGACAGAGAAGCCCGTGCCGTCACAGACCGTTGAGACTACGGCTAAGACCGTTGTGTCTACTGTCGACGTTCCCGATTGTGACGGTTCCGGCCACGGAGCAAAGATCATAACATATTCCGACGGTTCACAGGAAGAGGTCTGGTACTGATGAAGATCACTGTATCCGGCGTATTCCGTCTTCTTGCGCCTTTCCTCGTTGCAGGGGCAGTATTAGGCTTTGCAGGTGACAGGACACATTCTGATACAAGTCCTGACAGCAGTGTCATACCGGAACATACGGGAGAACTTATCTCTTCAGACGGTAAGATCTATTGCTATGAGAACGGCACGGCTCTTAATGACGGGCTGGTCAAGGTCACTGATAACGGTGTGACAAATTACTACTATTTCCAGGAAGACGGATCTGCCTTTACCGGCGGATATATGGCTATAAGGGATGGCGATGACAGGTCATTCTATTATTTCCGGGAAGACGGAACTGCTTTTACTGACGGATACATGGAGCTCAATATGAACGGCGGCCTGTACTATTTCTATTTCCAGGAGGACGGAAGAGCATATACTGACGGACTTAAGGAAGTAGCGATCGACGGGCAGCTCTATTATTTCTATTTCCTGAGCAACGGGCAGGGTTTTACGGACGGTTATAAGACTGTTGAGAATGACGGTAAGATCGAATACTATTTTTTCGGGCAGGACGGAAAGGCTGTTACTGATTCCCTTAAGGTGGTGCTGCTAAACGGCAAGGCAGAGCTGTTCTATTTCAAGGAGAACGGGGCGGCGTTTACAGGAGGGTACCGGGAGATCACCTATGGTGACAGAACGGATTATTACTTCTTCCTTAGCAATGGCCAGGCATTCAATTCAGGATATAAGATGGTCACGATCGACGGGGTGGATCATTACTTCTATTTCGGAAGGGACGGCAGGGCGTTTACTGACGGATGGAAGGAGATATGGTTCGGAGACAAGTCGTATGAGTATTTCTTCCAGCAGGACGGAAGGGCTAAGGCGAACTGCTGGTATACGGAGAACGGCAAGGATATGTTCATCAATGCCAACGGGCGCGTGTGCAGGAACGAATTCGTCAATATAGGCGGCAAGCTATACTGCTTTGGTGAGGATAAGACGATCGTCAAGAACGGATGGTTCTATTCAGGAGATGCTTATTACTATGCCAAGGATGACGGCACCCTTGCAAAGAATACCGTAATAGACGGATATAAGCTCGATTCCAAGGGAAGATGCCGCACCAAGTACAGGATTGTCAAGTATGTGAACAAGATCATCCCCAAGCCTAAGGGAATGAGCAACCAGGATAAGATCAGGGCGATATACGACTGGGTGTTCAGAAGCAAGTGGGGATACATAAGGACATATGAGCATGTCAAGTCGAGCTGGGTCTGGAAGGAGTCCTGGATCGATGACATGGCTTCGAGCATCATGGATAAGAAAGCGGGCAACTGTTTCCGTTATGCATGCTTCCTCGGTCTTATGATCCATGAGGCAACGGGACTTCCCGTAACCTTCTATCACGGCTACTGTTCTTCAAGCCGCGGCCTGCTGCCTCACGGCTGGATAACGGTCAGGCAGAATGGAAAGACATATCTCTATGACGTAGAGCTTGATAAGTTTGTCTATCTCAGAAAGACAAGCTACAAGAGAGTTTATTCATCTCTCAAGAACAGGAAATACTTCAAGGGCATAGGGACGACGGTTAAGTAATGGTTTTCAGTTCGATCGTTTTTCTGTCCCTGTTCTTTCCCGTTGTCATCGTGCTGCATACTGCAGTTAAGAACAACGTGTTCCGCAATGTGTTATTGCTCATCGCAAGCCTGCTGTTCTATGCATACGGGGAGAATATCTATATCCTGATACTCCTTATCAGCGCCCTTATCAATTACATCATGGCGCTTGTTATAGACAGACGGAAACGCAAGTGGCTGCTGGTATTGACAATAATCCTCAACCTCGGAATACTCTGTTTCTTTAAGTACACCGGATTTATCGTTGCCAATGTCAATTCCCTGCTGAACCTGGATATCAAGGCTCCCGATATAACCATGCCGATCGGAATATCGTTCTTTACGTTCCAGGCTCTGTCTTATGTCGTCGATGTCTACAGGAGACAGGTGCCCGTGCAGAAGGATTATGCAAAGCTCCTTTTGTACATCTCTTTCTTCCCGCAGCTGATCGCGGGACCTATCGTAAGATATAAGGACATTGCCGAGGAAATCGATCACAGGACCGTAACGGCTGATAATGTGGCATTCGGATTAAGGCGGTTCATAGCGGGCCTTGCCAAGAAAGCCCTCATCGCAAATACGATGGGCGCGTGCGCTGACTTTATCTTCAATTCCGGTGCAGAAGGCCTTAACATCTGTTCAGCCTGGATCGGCGCGGTCTCTTATCTTATGCAGATCTACTTTGACTTCAGTGGATATAGTGACATGGCAATAGGTCTCGGCAAGATGTTCGGGTTCCATTTCAAGGAGAATTTCAACCACCCGTATACTGCGGTCTCCATCCAGGATTTCTGGAGGAGATGGCACATATCCCTGTCGACATGGTTCAGGGATTATGTGTATATCCCGCTGGGCGGCAACAGAACGGGACAGCTTAATACGGTCATCAACAGGATGATCGTCTTCTTCCTGACGGGTCTGTGGCACGGGGCGAACTGGACTTTCGTCGTGTGGGGCCTGTATCACGGAATGTTCCTGCTGATCGAGGCATTTGTCCCAAAGCTCAAGAGCCTCCCGAAAGCAGCCGGCCACATCTACACATTGCTCGTCGTCACCGTCGGCTTTGTTATCTTCAGAGCTGATACGTTAGGGGAAGCAGTAACGTTTATCTCCAGGATGTTCTCCGGGTTCACATTTGACGCCGCACAGATGTCTTTTGCATTAAGGGCGGCAGATCCGTTCACGATCGTCATGGCAATAGCCGCAGTGCTTTCCTGCGGAACTTTGGAAAGATTTACTTCCAAGGTGTCTCTCCTCGAGGAGAAGAACGTGCTCACAAAACGTGAGAATGCGATACAGACGGCAGTGTTCTTATGTGCAATACTGGCGCTTATCTGGTGCATCATAAGACTTACGGGTTCGAGCTATAACCCGTTCATCTATTTCAGGTTCTAAGGAGGGGATGAAGTGAATAAGAAGTTCTTAGCAGTATTCACGGTCATATGTCTCATGATCTGTCTTGTCCCTTCCGTGGGAATGCTGATCGCGCCTACCCTCACGTCTTCAGAGAACAGGAAGATGACCGAATTCCCTTCTCTTACTGATGAGGAAGGCGGTATCAACCGCGATTACTTCAAGCAGTTCGAAAACTTCTATAACGAGCATGCCGCATTAAGGAACCAGCTGATCTTTGCTGATGCCAAGATCCAGGCTGATCTGTTCGGAGTATCTAATGTCTCAGGCGTTATCAAGGGCACAGACGGGTGGCTTTATTACTCTTCGACTCTCGGTGACTATCTGGGAGATAACCTGATGAGCGGAAGGGAGCTAAATAACCTGGCTTATAATTTCGCGCTGATACAGGATTATCTCATGAAGAACAAGGCGTCGTTCGTTCTGACGATACCTGCGAACAAGAACACGCTCTATCCGGACAACATGCCGTACTACGATTCCTGTATCGTCAGTGAAGACCACAATATGATCAGGCTCGTTCCTTATCTTGATCGATATGAAGTCAACTATCTCGATCTGTATGAGACGTTTAGGGCAGAAGATGAAGTTTTGTACCTGAAGAGGGACTCCCACTGGAACAACAAGGGCGCGCTCCTCGCATATAACGGTATCATGTCGCAACTTGGACTGGATCATGAAGACTACTCCGGTACGGATCCGGTCATCCGCCACGATGAGTGTGGCGACCTCAATAAGATGCTGTACAGCTTCTACGGCCCCGTGGAGGATAATTACGATTATCAGCTGCCGGGTAAATACACATACGAGGCCGGAGACGGCGATGTGGAAGCAAGCTTTATCGTTACAAAAGGAGGATCAAGGAAGAGGACGCTCCTGATGTTCAGGGATTCATTTGCTAATACGCTCATCCCGTTCTTCTCTGAGCATTTCGGGACGGCATGCTATTCCAAGGGGCTCCCGAACCTCCTCGAAAGGTATGTCCGTGAGTATCAGCCGGGCTTTGTTGTCATAGAGAAAGTCGAGCGCAACATCAGGGAGTATCTTGATGAGCCTCCAGTCATGACTGCACTTGAGACCGAGGCACCGCAGGTCTTCACTGTAAAGGATACATCTTCAACACTTGATATCGCAGAAAGCGATAATGATGCTTCCTACATGAAGATCAGCGGAACAGTGGATGAGTCACTCATCGATACAGATACGAAGATACTTGTCCAGATCGGTGATATCTGCTACAGGCCATATCAGACGGGGACTTCAGGCTTTGTAATGTACTTGCCCAAGGAAGCGTTCCAAATAGGCGTCAGATACCAGGTGTTTGCCGTAAATAACGGTAAGTATGCAAGCGTCCTTTCCGAGGTCAGATAATGCTTTCTTTGAGGGTTTACTTAACGCTTTGAGGTGTTATAATTAACGAGGAATTTGAAATAAAAGGAGGTGAGCTCATGGATTCCGGTGACAGTACCGTTGGCAAACGACAGATTACCATATCTTTTGGGCTCATCGTTTTGCCTGACTGATTTAGTTTTCTGCCATGCCGTTAATAAAATAACGGAGGTGAAGTATGGCAGCCGAGATCAAGCCGATCTATTCAGAAGAGATCATAAGTATTCTCAAAGGGAACTATTCCCCCAAGGTCATCCACGACAAACTCGAGGATTACCATTCCAATGACATAGCGCAGGTTCTTGAAGGAGCCGAACCGAGATTAAGACGCAAACTCTACAGGGTTTGTGATGTTCATATGCTCGCAGAAGCTATCGAGTATATGGAAGAAGAGAATGCCGCAAAGTGTCTTGCCGAGATGGATATCAGGAAGGCAGGAAGAGTCGTATCGGAACTCGAGACCGATACGGCAGCGAACGTTCTCCGTGAAATAGACAAGGATAAGAGAGATATCATCATCGATGCCCTTGATGCCGAGGCAAGACTCGATATCGCACTCATCGCATCATATGATGAGGATGAGATCGGTAGCCACATGACGGCAAACTTCATATCCATAAGCTACAAACTGTCCATAAAGCAGGCAATGAACGAGCTGGTCAGGCAGGCGAGGGATAACGATAACATCTCGACTTTGTTCATCGTTGATGACAGTGAGGAATTCTACGGAGCGCTGGATCTTAAGGATCTTATCACTGCCAGGAGCGATGATGTCTTGGAAGACCTGATCGTAACGTCATTCCCTTATGTTTACGGCAATGAGCTCATCGACGACTGTATCGAACGATTGAAGGACTATTCGGAGGAACTTGTTCCCGTACTCGATAATAACAACCGCATACTGGGAGTTATCACATCCCAGAACCTCATCGAAGTCGTCGATGATGAGATGGGTGAGGACTACGCCATGTTCGCCGGTCTTACTGCAGAGGAGGATCTTAAGGAGCCTCTTTCCAAGAGCCTTATGAAGAGACTTCCATGGCTCCTGGCACTTCTGGCACTCGGCATGCTCGTCTCTTCAGTCGTCGGAATGTTTGAGAAGGTTATCGCGCAGCTTACCCTGATCATGGCTTTCCAGACGCTGATACTCGATATGGCCGGCAACGTCGGAACGCAGTCTCTTGCTGTTACCATCCGCGTATTAACTGACGAGAACCTCTCGTTCAAACAGAAGGTCCATCTCGTGTTCAAGGAGATGAGGGTAGGCATCTCAGTCGGTCTGATCTTAGGTTCCATGTCTTTTATACTGGTCGGTCTCTACCTGATGTTCATAAAGTCACAGACAGTGCTCAACGCATTTGCCATAAGCGGCTGCATTGGCATAGCCCTCATGATCGCGATGCTCATATCAAGTGCGTTGGGAACGATGATCCCGCTGTTCTTTAAGAAGATCAAGGTTGACCCTGCGGTTGCATCCGGTCCCCTCATCACGACGGTAAACGACCTCGTCGCAGTTGTCACATATTACGGGCTTGCATGGATTTTGCTCCTTAATGTGATTCACATGGCTTGATATCATTCAAGGTGTGATATCATTAAGTATAGTTTGATAACAGGTGGTGTACGTATGAGCTACGCAGATGAGATTTTCGATAAGAATATTGAACAGATCCTTAATTCAGGGTATTCGACTGAGAACGATAAGGTAAGGCCGCACTGGGAAGACGGTTCTCCTGCTTATACCTACAAGGCTTTCTGCATCGTTAACAGATATGAGCTTGCAAAGGAATTCCCGATGCTCACACAGAGATATATCAATTTTAAGGGTGCAATAGATGAACTCCTGTGGATATGGCAGAAGAAGTCTAATAATGTCAAGGATCTCGGCACTCATATTTGGGATGCCTGGGCTGATGAGAACGGTTCCATCGGCAAGGCTTACGGATACCAGCTCGGCGTTAAGCACCAGTATAAGGAAGGCATGATGGATCAGGTTGACAGAGTTTTGTTCGACCTGAAGAACAACCCGTCAAGCCGCCGTATCATGACTAATATCTATGTGCATCAGGATCTTCATGAGATGGGACTCTATCCCTGCGCATATTCAATGACTTTCAACGTTACGGGCAATAAGCTCAATGCCATACTGAACCAGCGCTCCAACGACATGCTCGTTGCCAACGGCTGGAATGTATGCCAGTATGCCGTTCTGGTACACCTGTTTGCAAGGTGTTCCGGTCTTGAAGTCGGCGAGTTCGTCCATGTCATCGCTGATGCTCATGTCTACGACAGACACGTCCCGATCGTTAAGGAGGTCATCTCACGTCCGTGCTATCCTGCACCGAAGCTCGTTATCGATGAGGGCATTACTGATTTCTATCAGTTTACTGTTGATAACATCCGTCTGGAGAACTACCAGTACGGCGAGAAAGTGAAAGGAATACCGGTTGCGGTTTGAGTAATATGATAGCTATAGCTGCTGTAGATCAGAATTGGGGAATAGGTTACAAGGGAGATCTTCTGATATCTCTTCCGGAGGACCAGAAGGGAGTATTCCGTAAGTATACTTCAGGACATACGGTCGTGTATGGCCGTAAGACCCTCATGACTTTCCCGGGTGAGAGACTTCTTCCCAACAGGACTAATATCATCCTGACGCGCAATCCTGATTTTGTTAAGGAAGGTGCAGTGATCCTCCATTCCACGGAGGAACTCATGCAGTACATGAGGAAGCACCGCAAGGAAGAGATATACCTCATTGGCGGAGCCGAGATGTACAACTCGTTTATCGAGATATGCGACCATGCGATAATCACGGCGATCAAGGCGGAGTTTACTGCTGATGCTTTCTTCCCGAACCTGGATGAATCCCCCGAGTGGGAACTCGAAGAGGAAGAACCCGAGATCATGAGCGAGAAGGGCGTAGCATTTACAGTCCGTCATTACAAGAGAGTATAAGACTGATATGAAGAAATTCTCTGCTGCTGTTCTGGTTGCTGTCCTGTTGCTTAGCGGATGCTCGGGCAAGACGGATGAAAGTTTTGTTGTATCTTCGTCTGAAGTTACAACTTCAACCACGGTAACAGAGGTTACTTCTGCTTCGACATCTGAATCTATTGAGACGTCCGGGACTTCTGAAGGATTATCAGACAAACTTGTTCCCAGAGATATAATAGGTGATGTTAACGGTGACAGATATGTCAGCGAACTCGGTAAAGTCGCTTATGTAGTTGAAGGCAAGGCGAAATTCGACGGCAGGAACAAACTCCAGGCTTCATACGGTGATATAAATCTTGACAGCAGGATCGTGGATCTTGAGCCTAAGCAAGTTATCGCAGGACAGAGGATAATGTGGCCGGACGGAAGCAATCTCACGATATCATTCCAGTATTCACCCAAGGTTACACCTGATCTTCAGGATAAGTTTGTTGAGGATAGTATCCCCGGCATAAAGAGTACCATCGAGTCATTGCAGTTTACGGTGGATCAGTGCGAGGCTGCTATATGCAATATAGGTGACAAAGAGTATAAAGCTGTCAAGATCAAGTGTCACAGCGATTCGATGAAGCTGGATCAGATGATCATATATATGTTCCATGATAACGGGCTGATCACAACGGTAGCTGCGACATCGACTGAAGGGAAATATTCAGTTGATCTGATGCTTACTAATCTTGAATTCCAGTAAAGTAGGGGAGTACTGCTTTTTCCCGGAAGGTTTTTATCATTTTCCTATTGACAACATCCTGACTCAGAGATAATATATGAGCAGTTAAACATATGAGCAAATGTTCATATATAAGGAGTACCTGATATGACAAAGAAATGCACTCACGATCACACGGAACTTCTGGGAAGGATCAGGGGCGAACTGCCGACTGATGAACTCTTGTCTGACCTGGCAGATCTCTATAAGATCTTCGGCGATTCCACAAGGATCAAGATCATGTTCTCGCTCTATGAGGAAGAGATGTGCGTATGTGCGATCTCTGAACTCCTGGGCATGACCCAGTCTGCCATCTCGCACCAGCTTAAGGTCCTTAAGGATGCCAAGCTCGTCGCTAACAGGCGGGAAGGCAAGACGATCTATTACAGGCTGTCTGACGATCATGTCAAGTCGATCATTGCGCAGGGTTTTGACCACCTGCTTGAAGAAGATCAATAATTAACGGAGGATATACAAATGAAGAAGGTTTTTGAATTGGATGAGGTCGATTGCGCTAACTGCGCCAGGAAGATGCAGGAAGCTGTTGCTAAGATCGACGGCGTTGATAATGTAACAGTTAATTTCTTTACACAGAAGATGACTCTTGAGGCAGCTGACGACAAGTTCGATGATGTTCTCAAGGAAGCTCTCAAGGTCCTTAAGAAAGTTGAACCTGACTGCGAAGTAATAGTCTGATCTGACAGAGGCCCGGTATGAAGAAGTATCTCAACAGGAAGCAGCGCAAATGGCTGCTCAGGATAGTTATTGCCTTAATCCTGATGGTAATCTGCTATATCATCAATGAAGTGTTTGAACCGGTTTGGTTTATCGCACTTCCGATGTTCATGATCCCTTATGTGATCTGCGGTTATGACGTAATAAAGAGTGCGGCGGTAAACATCGTCCACGGACAGGTCTTCGATGAGAAGTTCCTTATGGCTTTGGCTACGATCGGTGCCATAGCTACGGGCGAATATCCTGAAGCTGTTGCGGTAATGCTCTTTTATCAGATCGGAGAGCTGTTCCAAAGCATAGCTGTCGGCAGATCGAGGAAATCGATAGCGGGTCTCATGGACATCAGGCCCGATTATGCCAACCTGCTTGACGGCGATGAGGAGAGGATGGTATCTCCGGAGGAAGTCCCGGTAGGTTCGGTAATCGTTGTGAAGCCGGGTGAGAAGATCCCGCTCGACGGCGTGATCGTTGAAGGAGCCACAACGATCAACACTGCAGCCCTCACAGGCGAAAGCGTTCCTTCAGATGCCGGTTACAGCGACAATGTCATATCGGGCACATTAAATCTCACAGGCGTAATAAAGGTCCGCACGACAAGCAATTTTACGGAGAGTACCGTTGCGAAGATACTTGAATTAGTCGAGAATTCCTACGACAAGAAAGCTAGGGTCGAGAATTTCATCACCAGATTTGCCAGGTGGTATACGCCCTGCGTCGTAATAGCGGCTCTCCTCCTTTTTGTCATCCCGCCGCTCATGACAGATCCGTCTTCGTGGGCAGTGTGGAGCACATGGCTTAACAGGGCGATGGTATTTCTCGTAGTATCATGTCCTTGTGCACTTGTAGTATCCGTGCCGCTCTCCTTTTTCGGAGGGCTCGGAGGAGCGTCAAGGGAAGGCGTGCTCATAAAGGGCGCAAACTATCTGGAAGCTTTGTCCCGTATCGATACCGTAGTTTTTGATAAGACAGGGACGATCACTGAGGGAAGCTTTGCCGTGGATGACATACATCCCAATGAGATATCGGCTGCTGATCTGCTCGACATCGCTGCATGCTGTGAGAGCTATTCGGGGCATCCCGTTGCAGAATCGATCGTACGTGCTCATGAAGGTCACATAGACAAGTCGCGCATAGATTCCGTGGAAGAAGTCGCAGGCAAGGGAATAAGGGCCATAGTCGACGGACAGGAATACTTCTGCGGAAACGGTGCATTAATGGAAATGAGCGGTGCGAAATGGCATGAATGCCATCTTACCGGAACTGTGATCCATGTAAGCCGTGGCAGCGAATACTTGGGCCATATCATAATCAGCGATCAGATCAAGCCTGATTCGGCGCTTGCGATGGAAGAACTCAAAGCTGTCGGTATCAAGAGAACCGTCATGCTCACAGGCGACAAGACGGCTGTAGCTGAATCCGTGGCGTCCAAAGTCGGCATAACGGACGTTTTTGCCGAACTCCTGCCTCAGGACAAGGTCAGCAAGGTCGAAGAACTGCTGTCAGGCGGTGCAAAGCTCGCTTTTGTCGGAGACGGTATAAATGATGCGCCGGTGTTGACCAGGGCTGATGTAGGCATCGCAATGGGTGCGATGGGTTCTGATGCTGCGATCGAGTCTGCGGATGTCGTACTGATGGACGACAAGCTCAGCAAGATCGCCAAAGCGGTTAAGATCGCCAGGAGAACCATGGTCATAGTCAGGGAGAACATTATCTTTGCACTGGGTGTAAAACTCGTTATCCTTGCTTTGGGAGCCCTGGGTATCGCCGGAATGTGGCTTGCCGTATTCGGTGACGTGGGAGTTCTCGTCATTGCCATCCTTAATGCAATGAGAGCCATGATGAAGATCAGGTGAGAAAACGGCAAACGATACGGTTTTTTCCGATTTTCGTATTAATTGTCAGCTATTATTCCCGTTTTTTCTGATACTATCGGGCGTATAGGGAATGGGCCCGTTCCTCCAATCTGATACGATAAGGAGGTTCATTATGTCCTTAACAAAATACGATATCGATCAACTGTGCTTATTTGACGATGAGTTCTTTGCCGAATGCTTCAGGGGTCATCCTGAATGTACTGAAGAGCTGTTGAGGATAATCCTTGGCATCTCAAACATCAGGATCGTCAGGCACAGGGTACAAAATCCCATCACAAACAACGATAAGAGGGGTGTCAGGCTCGATGTTTATGCTGTCGGTGAGGATAACAGTACTGTATATAACATTGAGATCCAGAAGACGGATACGCATAATCTGCGCAAGAGGTCACGGTATAATTCGTCCATGATCGATGCGAGAACGACCATCGGCAAGAACGATGACTTCAACAAGCTACCCGAATCTTATGTAATCTTCATATGCAGAGATGATATAATCAAGAGTAATGAGGCGGTATATCACTTTAAGCGAAGGACCGATAAAAGCGTCGAACTTGAAGACGGAACGAACATCATATTTGTCAACGGGTCTTACGAAGGAGATGACGACATCGGGAAACTGATGAGCGACTTTGTGGAGACTGATGTCGGAAAGATGAATAACAGCATACTAGCCGGAAGGGTAGCAGAGGCAAGGGAAGAAGAGGAAGCCAGGCGTGGAAAGAAAGGAGACAAGGATAAGATGATAGTTACACATTTTGATAAGCTGATGATGAAGGAGAGAGAAGCAGGACTCGAGGAGGGTTCAATCGACACTGCAAGGCGCATGCTGGCGAAGGGGAAGTACTCGATCGACGAGATCGCTGAGATAACAGATCTCACGGTCGAGAAGGTCCGGGAAATAGCTGACAGTGTATGATACAAAAATGAGGCGGTCTCATTATGAGACCGCCTCGTTCTAAGTAAGATTACTTATAAGAAGCATCAGCCCTTCTCGAGAGCGAGTGTCCTTGTTGTGATGTCGCAAACTGAAGAAGGTCCGTAGTACTGGATAGCACCGGGATATGTGAAGCATGTCTCAACAGCCCACTTCTCACGGTTAGCTTCGAAGAACTTGAAGGGCTTGCCGTCGAGTTCTACAAGAGCCTTACGGATAACCGGCTTATCTGCGCCGTTCCTTCTCTCGATGTTCATCATCTTTGTG
>DGUI01000014.1 GCA_002394605.1 Mageeibacillus sp. UBA4314
ATGTGGTAATTCCCATAGCTTTGGTGTGCTACTTTAAGCATACAGGTAAATCCACGTTGCTACAAATGTGAGGTCATTTCATATTATCTAACGTTCAGACTGGAGGCGGTTAGTCTGAGTACTTGTCTGATTATTCAGACTAACATTCAGACTGGAGGCGGTTAGTCTGAGCTCTTGTCTGACTATTCAGACTAACATTCAGACTGGAGGTGCTTAGTCTGAGTGCTTGTCTGAATGACCATCCTTTTCCGGTACACTTATTGCGACTGGCAGCGCCGGATGACACCCGGGACACCGTTGATTCAGGTTGTGGTATCAGCTCATTCTATAAATCACTCTATGTAAATTCATAACATAGAACACTACATAGAATACTCTATAAACCTCTCTATGTTTTTCCATTACACAGAGCACTTTATAGAATGGATCATCCGGCACCACTTAACCAACCCCAAAACATGCCACCCGGGACACCTTTACTGCGTTCACGATCCAATTCAAATTCCCTCTTGACGGCTAATCTGAATTAGCCTATAATCAAGCTAATCCAAATTAGCCAGACAATACAGGCGTTTGAACGCAGTAAGGAGTAGTAAATGGCAGACCTGAATTCTACTAAGGACAGGATCCTTGATGAAGCACTGACGCTTTTCTCCGAGAAGGGTTATGCGAATGTTTATGTCGGAGAGATTGCCGCGAGGGTGGGGATCAAGGCTCCGTCATTATACAAGCACTTCAGGAATAAGAGGGCTATTTTCGAGGGGATATTGGCAGAGATGGAGAAGAGGTTTCTCGAGCAGGCGGGCATGCTCAACATCAGTGGAAATGATGCAACGGCTGATGTGGCGAGGTATGAGGTGATGGATGAGGATACGCTGCTGAAACTCGGGACGGATCTGTTTTTGTTCTTTCTGCACGATGATTTTCAGAGGCGTGTCAGGAAGATGCTGACGATCGAGCAGTTCCAGGATGCGGAGCTTGCTGCAGTGTATCAGGATCAGTATGTAGACGCTCCTTTGAACTATCAGGCGATGATGTTCGGGATGCTGAGTAAAGCCGGCATCCTTAAGGCTGACAGTGAGGAAGAAGTGAGCGTCATGGCGATGCATTTTTATGCGCCGATCTATCTGCTGCTGACGGTATGCGACCGCGATCCGTATAGGGAGATCGTGTCGCTCAAAAAGCTCGAGGCGCACATCAGGCAATTTAATAAACTCTACGGGAGGACGATGAGATGAAGATAACGGTGATCAATGGTACTGAGAAGAAGGGCGTGACATACCGCCTAAAGGAGATGTTTTTGGAGGCTTTCGAGGGGGAGGAGATAACGGAGTTTTATCTGCCGAGGGACTGCCCGGGGTTTTGTGCCGGGTGTACGCAGTGCTTCCTGACGCGTCAGGATCTGTGCAAGGATGCGCAGTATGTTCAGAAGATCGAGAAGGCGATGGTAGAGGCGGATCTTCTGGTGTTTACGTCGCCTTCTTATGTGATGCATGCGACGGGTGCGATGAAGGCGATGCTCGATCATTTTGGATACCGCTGGATGCCGCACAGACCCATGTCTGAGATGTTTGGCAAGCGTGCTGTCATTATTACGCAGTGCCTCGGCGCCGGTGCGAAGTCGACTGCTCGTGACATCAGGGACAGCCTGTCCTGGTGGGGGGTCTCATACATCCGTGAGTGCAAGTATAAGCTCATGAGCGAGATCAGCTGGGACAAGATCCCTGCTAAGAAGAGAGAAGCCATTTCCGGATCGATCCGCAAGTGCTCTGCGAAAATGCGCTCCATCGATTATAATAAAAGGGCAAGGACCGGCTTCATGGTAAAGATGAAGTTCTATATGGTTCGCATGCTCCAGACCGGGCTCGGCAAGGATAACCCCGAGTATACTGACTATAAGTACTGGAAGAGTAACGGATGGATCGACAAGGTAAGACCCTGGAAGGCATGAGTTGAGCGGTTTTGCAGCCTCGATCGTGCTCGGCGCCTGCTCCTGCTATATGGTAAAATGACTGGTAGTACGTTTTGTGAGGAAATAGAAATGAAGCTTATGTGTCTCCCTTATGAATTTAGTGTTTTGAAGGTAAGCGACCTGTCCGGTGTCGATCTTGGCATGGAGTTCTTTTTTATCGCCAGGACTGATGATGAACTGTCTGTCGTCTGTCCTACATCCAATGCGCATGAGATCACTGATCAGGTCGTGTGCGAAGACGGCTGGAGGGGCTTTAAGATAGACGGCATACTTGACTTTGGCCTGATCGGTATCCTGTCGAAGATATCCGGGATCCTGGCAGAAGCAAAGATCGGCATCTTTGCCGTATCAACTTACAATACTGACTATATCCTCGTGAAGCAGGAGAACTTCGCTCGTGCATCGGAGACCCTGGCTGCCGCAGGTTATGAAGTCACCGACATGTAAACTGCCGGCACACACCAACCCGCCTGTTTATGGTAAAATATAGTATTATCAGGCATGGGAGGTCTTTATGAGATCTGTTATCAGGACTATCGTCTTATCCTTTATCATCGTATCCATGATGTTGCTGACAGGTTGTTCCGGCGGGTCGGAACATAAGTCTGATGCGGATAAGGGCAATGCACAGGTCACATCCGAATGGGAGTACTATTCACTTAAGACAGATTCGGATACATATTACAGGACCGGTTTTGACAGGGATGAAGATCTTCCTTTCTTCAGGTCAAGTGACGGGGAGACCTGTGAGTTCTCGACTGTGAAGGGCAAGTCTTATAAGGCATTGATCACTGATCTCGGAGACGGGCACTACAAGCTCTCCAAACCGGGCGCATCCGAGGAACTCGACATGCAGATCGAGGATGACCGCCTGATGATAACCTTTCCCAATGGACAGGTAATAACATTTGTTAAGAAATAAGTGAGAGATAAGATGAAGAAGAGATTTTCGATCGGCACAAAGATGTATCTGTTCGTTATCGTGACGATCCTGCTTTCTGCGATCGCACTCTGCACGATGGCGTACATGATCAATGTGACTCAGATCGATACGTATTACAAGAGGATGACGATAAATAACGCTGAGAATGCGGTAACGCTCATGGATGCCGGTTATCTGAAGAAGCTGAGGGCTGCTGCAGAGAGCGAAGAGTTTCAGTCGCTGCGCGCCCGGGCTGAGGAAGAGGATGACGAGAGCATGGTCATCGAATACCTCAAGGGGCAGGGGCTGTGGGAACAGTACGTCACTGAGCGTGAGAAGCTGCGCACTTATGTTGCCAACATGAAGGATATCAAATACCTCTATGTCATTGCCTGGGGCGACATAGGTGCGGATCATGACATGTACATGCTCGACTCCGACACAGTTAAAGTCTATGAGACAGGATATTATGAACTCCGCGAACCGGAATTCGAGAATACGGATCCGAACAATATCATAGACCCCGTCATCTCCAACGGCGACTGGGGATGGCTGTGCTCCGGCTATGCGCCGGTGCGTGATGAGGGCGGCAATGTCATCTGTCACGTCGGCTGTGATGTCGACATGGAAGATGTCATTCACGAGAGATGGGTCAACGTTACTTATATGGCGATCGGTGCTTTCCTTATCACTGCAATAGTCCTCGCAGGATCTTTTATCTTCATCAACAGGACGGTCATCTCGCCACTGAAGGATCTGACAACTGAACTTAAGAATTTCTCACCAAAGGCAGACCAGGATTATGAGGCCTCTGGAGTCGTCGACCTTAATATCCACAGTCATGACGAGATAGAGGATATCTACAAAGCGATACAGACGATGCAGATCAGGATCATCGATTCCGTCAACGATATCAATGTCATCCGCAGCGATAAGCAGCGCGTGGAGAGGGATATGCGTGACAAGGAGCGTGAGATCGGCGAGATCAGCCGTGAGGCTTACCGCGATTCATTGACCGGCGTCGGCAACAAGACGGCATATACACGCAAGATCAAGGAATTTGACGGAAGGATCAAGAACGGGTTCAAGGATCTTGCGATCATCATGATGGATGTCAACCGCCTCAAGATCATCAATGACAACTACGGTCATTCTTATGGAGACATCTACCTCAAGGGGTGCTGCCATATCTTCTGTGACATCCTGAAGCGCTCACCGATCTACAGGATCGGTGGTGACGAGTTCGTTGCCATCCTTACGGGTGAGGATTATATCAACCGCAAAGTGAAGCTCGAGGAATTGAAGAGAGCATTTGAAGCTTCATTCAGGAACAATTATACGGATCCGTGGATGAGATTCTCGGCTGCTGTAGGCATCTCGGATTACTCTCCTGAAGACGGCTCGGTCGAGCCGGTATTCGAGCGTGCGGACCGCTTTATGTATGAGGCAAAACAGCAGTTCAAGGACGAGAACGGATCAGTTTGATATTTGCATTTGGAGGTGACCTTCTATGAAATATACCAGACTTGGCAATTCGGATCTTAATGTATCGCGCATATGCATGGGATGCATGGGCTTTGGCGATGCGGCTCAAGGTCAGCACAGCTGGACGCTGGACGAGGAACACTCCAGGGAGATAATCAAGCACGGACTTGATCTCGGCGTCAACTTCTATGATACTGCCATAGCATATCAGAGCGGTACGAGCGAGCAGTTTGTCGGCAGGGCGCTGAAGGACTTTGCAAAGCGCGATGAGGTTGTCATCGCGACCAAATTCCTGCCGAGGACTCCGGAAGAGATAGCTGACGGGATTACGGGACAGGAGCATATCAGCAACATGATCGATGCGAGCCTCAAGAACCTTGGCATGGATCATGTGGATCTTTATATCTGTCATATGTGGGACTGGAACACCCCGGTCCATGATGTCATGGATGGCCTGAACCGCATCGTAAAGGCGGGGAAGGCGCGTTATATAGGCATCTCGAACTGCTATGCGTGGCAGATCGCCAAGGCTAATGCCATCGCAGAGAGCGAAGGCTTTGCAAAGTTCGTATCGATCCAGGGGCATTACAACCTGATCTTTCGAGAGGAGGAGAGGGAGATGGTGCCTTACTGCAAGGAGGAGAACATAGCTCTGACGCCGTACAGCGCACTGGCAAGCGGAAGGCTGTCGAGACGTCCAGGTGAGGGCGACACGAAGCGTGCAGCTGAAGATAAGTTTGCCAGGTTCAAGTACGATGCCACGGCCGAGACGGATGCCGTGATCATCGACCGTGTGGCTGAACTTGCAGACAGGCGCGGCGTGACCATGACTGAGATCTCTCTTGCATGGCTCCTCTCGAAAGTTACTTCTCCTGTCGTCGGCGCCACCAAATTCCACCACATCGAAGGTGCGGCAAGAGCAGTGGATCTCGTCCTGACAGACGAAGAGACAGCATATCTTGAGGAACCTTACGTTCCTCATGCACTGGCCGGCGTCATGGCTCAGAACAAAAAGGAATGATAAGAGGCTGTCTCATTTGAGACAGCCTCCCATTATCTGATCTGTAGCTATATCTGGCTATCAGCCGATCTTTCCACTCTCTGATGTTGCATCCAAAGGAAAATCAACTACTTCGTCGATCTTGCACTTCTTAGCTGTATCCTCGTATACATAAACGATAGCGTAAGTAGGAACTGCGTCAGGGACCACAGGTGTGACCTCGCAGAGGATAGCATAGTTCATGCCTGCTACAACCTGACTGCCGACATAACCTACTGCCTTGTAGTTTGCACCTGTGAGACCTTCGCATGCTGATTTGAGGATGCCTTCGATCTCAGGTGTTACCTCAGGAGACTCTGCGTTGCACCAGCCGCCGTCGAGGTTCTCTTCTGTCTCAGCACCGAGTACGATAGTATCCTGTCTGAGTACCTTTGCATTTCCGGAAGGATCTACATTGATGTAAACGATCGCGTAATCGAGGGGACCCTTCTGAGCTTCTACTGTTGACTTGCAGAAGATGCAGTAGTTTGTACCTGCAACTACCTGTGTAGCGAGGAGCTTTGTGGGCTCGTATGTGAAGCCGTCAACCTGGCCTGCAGCCTTCTCGAAAGCTTCCTTAGCCTCAGCTGTTACATCCTTGGATTCAGGGATGCTCCAACCGCCGACTACATCTGCCGGCTTATCTGCCTCTGATTCAGAAGTCTGTGATTCTGTGGGCTCAGATTCTGTAGGCTCTTCGCTGGGCTGCGACTCGGAAGAAGCTGCTGTTGCAGAAGTAGCGGAAGTCTCGCTCTCTGCTGTCTTGTTACAAGCTGTAACTGTGCATGTAAGGAGCGCTGCTGACATACCGAGCGCTATGATCTTTTTTGTAAAGTCTTTCATAATTGAACACCTCCATTTATTGCTTGGTTATTCACCACGCTATTATGCCATTAATACAAATCAAATGCTACAATTGTTGCATATTGCACAAAAATTAGTGACAAATCAACTAAAACCAGGTTCTAAAAGGGGCTCGAGTCAGACAATTTAATCCCGTTTGATCACATCTCGATGACGTTAAAGATCACCATCGGTCTCTTCCTCGTCTTGGAGAAGCACAGACCTCTTATCTGCTCTTTATAAGAATTCTTGTTGACTGCGCTCGCGATATCGCTCCTGGGGAGGGTTGATGCCACTTTGATGGCGATCTCGCGGTGGATGTCGTATTTCTCATCCTCGAAAACAAATCCGATCGAATTGATCTCCGGCGGAGCCAGGAGAGTGCCTTTCTTCGCATCTACGACGAGACCTATGGAGACGACGCCGTCTTCGCCTAAGTGGCGGCGGTCGGACAGGATCTTGCTGCCAATGTCGGCTGCACCCTTGCCGTCGATTAGGACTGCTGAGGCAGGGACGCTTTCGATGAGGTGGGCACTGTCAGATGTCAGGGAGAGGACGTCGCCGTTGTTCATGACGAAGATGTTCTCTTCAGGCGTGCCGAGTGATTCCGCGAGCATCTTGTGAAGGTAGAGCATCCTGTATTCGCCATGGACAGGCATCACGTACCTGGGCTTGATGAGGGAGTGCAGGAGTTTGATCTCGTTGCGGTATGCGTGGCCTGATACATGAACGTCTTCAAGTGAGTGGTAGATCACCGTGGCGCCAAGGCGGTAGAGCTCGTTGATGACCCTGTAGATGGGCTTCTCGTTGCCGGGGATGGGGTCTGCAGAAATGATGACCGTGTCCCCGTGCCTGATCTCCACGGCCTTATGTGAAGCATAAGCCATCCTCGAGAGAGCGCTCATGGGCTCAGCCTGGCTTCCCGTTGTCAGGATGACGATCTCATCGTCCCTGTACTGATCGATATTGGAGATGTCGATGAGGGTCCCGGGGTCCATATCAATGTAGCCGAGTGAGTTAGCGACCTTGAATACGTTGAGCATGCTCCTGCCGGACAGGCAGACATGGCGGTTGTATTTCTCGGCAGCCGTAATGATCTGCTGCATCCTGTGGACATGGCTCGAGAAAGTAGCCACGATTATCCTTCCTGCGGCATCCTTGAAGAGCCTCTGGAAAGCTTCGCCAACGTGACGCTCGGAAGGGGAGTTGCCCTCGATCTCGACATTTGTGCTCTCGCACATGAAGAGAAGTACGCCTTCCTTGCCGATCTCGCCGAACCTCTGGAGGTCGATCGGCTTACCGTTGATGGGTGTGTAATCGACCTTGTAGTCTCCTGAATGAACGACTGTTCCGACGGGAGTCCTGATGGCTAACGCATAACTGTCTGCGATGCTGTGGTTGACTCTTATGAATTCGACCTCAAATGCGTTGCCGATCTTCACACGGTCACCGTTGCGGTGAGCTTCGAGGTTGATCCCGGAGAGGCTGATGCCATTCTCCATGAGCTTGTGACGCACCAGTTCGACCGTGAGCTTGCCGCCGTAGATGGGGCACTGAAACTCGCGGCAGAAGTAGGGGAGACCGCCGATGTGATCCTCGTGTCCGTGCGTGAGCACTACTGCGCGGAGCTTGCCGGCATTCTCCCTGATATATGTGTAGTCCTGGATGACGCAGTCAACACCGGGCATGCTCTCCTCGGGAAAGGCCATGCCGCAGTCGACTATGATCATGTCATTGCCGTATTCGAACGCAGTCATGTTCTTGCCGATCTCACACAGACCACCAAGCGGGATGATCTTCAATGGACAGTTATTCCTGCGCTGTTCTCCTGATGTCTTTTTGTTCCTGTTTGTCCTGACCCTCGTATTCTTCACCGGTCTCTTCTGTATCTTGACAGGAGCTTTCGGTGTGATGGTCGTATGTTTTACCTTTGCCATTTACTTGTTAACAATATATACCTTTCTGGTCGTTCTTCCGTAAGAAGGAATGTCGCTCTTGCTGTTGACGAAGATGTCGATCTTGCCGGATGATACCCCACGGTCCTCAACAGTGTAATAACCGTCTCCGCCCAGAGGATCGTTCTCTACATACAGGATCGTTCCGAAAGGAAAATCGTTCTTGTTTGCAGCAATTGTCCTGCCCATCGTACATGTCGTTCCCGAAGCAGTAGTTGTGCCCTGGAAGGGAATGTAGAATGTGACGCTGAACGTACCGACGAGCGTCATCTTATCCTCAGACGGCTTGGGTTTGTTCGTAGGCGTGGGAGCTGAGGTAGGCTTCTTGGTAGGAGCCTTGGTAGGAGTCTTGGTAGGAGTCTTAGTAGGTGTCTTGGTCGGCTTGGGGGTAGGCGTGTTGATCGGTTTGCTCTGTGTAAAGGAAGCCATTACATAGTTACCCTTGATCGTCTTGTACCAGCCATTGGACGTAAGACCCACTACATCGATCCTGTCACCTCTGTCAAGGAGCCTGATGCTGTCGTATTCCTTGCCGGGACCCTTCCTCAGGTTAACCGTGTCCGTAGCATAAACGATCGCATTGTGCTTCTTCTCGGAAATCTTCTCCTTCGTAGTCGTAGCGGCTGTCGTCTTCTTAGTCGTTTGTTTTGTAGTTGCCTTTGTTGTTGACTTTGTAGTCTCGGTAGTAGCTTCCGTCGTCTCCGTGGAGGCGCTTGTCTCTTCAGATGATGTTGCAACCGTCTCGAAATTCAGCGACTCGGCTGTTGTCGTAGTAGTAGCCTCAGCCGTGGACTCCGTTGTTGTCTCCTCAGATATGGTCGTATCTTCAGTCTCATCTGAACTCTCGATAAGTCCGATGACTTCCTGTTCATGCTCATCCATTGCAGCTGCAGCATCTGCTTCCAGGAGTGCGGATATACCGACACCTGCAAGTGCACAGAGCATGATAACAGACAGTACGCTCACGATGGCGCGTGCCTTGTCCTTTGTCATCTCGAAGCTTTCTGTCAGCCCAAAAAATCTCATGTTTACATCCTTTTCCGCTTGTGCGCGTAATTATGGACATTAATTATAACATAAACAGGGTCCATTCTCAAAATCCGGGTCGTTCAGGCCTGTTCTGACAGGGGCCTGACAGCCTTTTTTCAGGCGTTTTTGCTACGACATTATTTTGTAACCTCCTGTTACCTATTTGAAAAACATAAACTCCTTTAAGCCGTCTATAATAAGCATACACAAAGTAAGGGGGTGCGCTCGTTATGGCAGACGATTATATTTCCAAGCCTCGCAAAAAGGCAAAATTCGGAACAACTGAACGCGATGTCGAGAAGCGCCGTGCACGGATCTATATCATCTGTGCTCTGATCCTCCTTGTGTGCGGGATCCTCGATGTGATCTTTCTGATGGGGATCTTCGGATAATGGGAACTGTAAACCCCTGCGGAACACAGGTTATCGGGACGGAGAGGCTCGTTCTCCGCACTTTCGAGTGTTCAGATTCAGATGCGGTGTTAAGGAACTGGGCAGGCGATGCCAAGGTCCAGAATATGTACGGTGAGCCGGTCTATGAGACGCTCGAGGATGTGAATGGCCTTCTCGGTAAATACATCCAGAGCTATGAGAGCGGCACTTATTTCAGGTGGGGGATTTTTGAGAAGTCATCCGGCGAGTGCATCGGACAGATCGCTTATTTCCTTGTGGATGTCAATAATCATTTCGGTGAGATCGAGTATTGCATAGGGCGCGCCTTCCAGGGGAAAGGTTACGCCACCGAAGCGTGCCGCGCCGTGATCAGGTACGGCTTTGAGCAGATCGGGTTCAACAAAGTGCAGATCTGCTGCAGGCCGTCGAACACGCCATCCAACAAGGTGATCGACAAGTGCGGGTTCACATACGAGGGAACTCTGCGCGATTTCTTCTACATGGACGGTCACTACGAAGATCGAAAGTACTATTCCATTCTGGCCAGTGAATATAAGGGTTTGTAACATTGTTACACGGCTTTGTTACGCTTCTTTTTGTGCGTATTCAGTAAAGTGCTCAATGTA
>DGUI01000037.1 GCA_002394605.1 Mageeibacillus sp. UBA4314
AGTACCCCCGTAAGCTGTACATCACTGTCCAACTTATGGGGGTAACTTCAAAATCTGGCGGAGATGGTGGGATTCGAACCCACGGATCCCGGTAGGGATCAACGCATTTCGAGTGCGCCCCGTTATGACCACTTCGATACATCTCCGTGCACCGTGATATTTTATATGATTGTTCCAAATTATTCAACTTTTTGTGTATCATTCAGGTATGACCATTAGAGAATTGACCATCAAGGAGATCAGGCAGACTTATAAGGAACACCTCAAGCGCGATTTTCCTGTCGAAGAGCGAAAGCCTCTCGCAATGATCGAGCGGTCATACAGGTGGGGCGATTATCTGTGCCTGGGGGCTTTCGAGGACGGCAGGATGACCGGCTATGCGTTCTTTGTCTTTTGCGGCAGGAACTGCCTTCTTGACTACTATGCGGTGCTGCCTGATCTGCGCGGCCGGGGGATCGGGTCGGAATTTCTGAAGCGCATGACGGATACGGCGCTTACTGACCGGGCAGACATACTGCTGATCGAGGTTGAGAATCCGCGTTATGCGGCCATGGAAGCGGACCTTTCATTGCGAAAAAGACGACTGGATTTCTACCTCAACTGCGGGATCATTGATACCGGCGTGGAAGCTAACGTCTTTGGCGTGGAGTATCGTTTGCTCGAGTACCCGTTAAGTGCTGCGCACACGCCTTCTGAAGCTGCAGAGGCTTACGATGGTCTGTACAGGCATCTGCTTCCCCCGCTGCTCTACCGCAGAAATATAAAGGTGAGAGAAGAGTAGGCGGGTTGTTGGAGCTGGTTGGGCTAACTTGGTGGGTGACAGTAGGGACACCTTTGCAATGCCGCCGGATTGAATTTGGAATATCCTTTCATAGCAAATCCGGAGATTTTTCATAGCAATGTTGTGAAGAATTGGCTGTTTTGTTGTGATTCACAACAAATTCGGATTTTTTCATAGCAATGCTATGAAAATAAGCCCATTTTGCTATGAAAGCTTTTCTATGGTGACACCAGGGACACCTTTGCAATAGTTCAGTAAAGTGATTGTTGGCTTGACCTTGACTGCCCGGAACTAACTCATAACAAATTCGGCAAAAACTCATAACATGTTATGAGTAAATCGGGTTTTTGTTATGAGTAGATCTGGAATGATTAGTAATATGACACCCGGGACACCTTTGCTTTAGCACACTAGAGCGATTTAAGCGAATCAGAGCCAACCTGCCACTCCGCAATCCACTCCACTCCATCACTCCACTCAGTCACTCCACTCCAACCCTCCTCCCCCCCACACAAATACCAAAGGCTGCCTTCCCTCGCAGGGAAGACAGCCTTTCGGGCAGTTCTATAAATCAGGAAATATTACTTCGAAGCGAGAATATCCTTGATTTCTGTAAGGAGCTTAACCTCATCGGAAGGTTCCGGAGGTGCTGCGGGAGCTTCTTCTTCCTTCTTCTTGCGGAGGTTCATGAGCTTGTTCATGCCCTTGAGCATGAAGAAGAGAACGAGCGCGATGATAAGGAAGTTGATGATAGCTGTAATGAATGCGCCGTAGTTGAGCTTCAGAGCAAGTGCTGCCTCTGAATCGAGACCTGAGTAGTCAACCCAGGGAAGAGAGATAGCGCCTGAGATCTCAGCGCCACCGATACTGTTTATAAGCGGGTTGATGAAACTCTCTGTAAGTGATGTGATGATGCCGCTGAACGCGCCGCCGATGATGACACCGATAGCCATGTCCATAACGTTGCCCTTGAGAGCAAATTCCTTAAATTCCTTCAATAAACCCATGGGAAAATCCTCCTTATATCAATGGTGATATAAGCATTGTAGCTGAACGATGTGTCAACTGTTTTACAGGAATGTTTATTTAAGATTTATTTTCCTGCGAACTTGCCGAGTTTCCTTACAAGGCTGGGACTTCTTGTCATCGACATGTTGTTGATGAAGATGACATCGCGGATGTTGTTCTTTTTGACTACGTCCGCCAGTTTTGAAGAAGATATCGACGCGTAATGCCTGTAATCCACAACGTAGATCTTGTTGTAGTTCGGCACGAGGAAAGGAACGAACGGATTGCCGTACGACTCCTTGATGACCACGCACGAGGAACCGTCGGTAACCTTGTCATTCGTGATGACTGCCCAGGGCTGGTCACCTCCGATAAAGCAGTTGTACAACGACGATCCGTTCCAGTCAGAGACGTCGTGGATGATGTCCCAGTCAAGCTTCTTCTTGTCCTTCTGTGTGATCATGATGTCGTTAGTGTCATTGGGGACATAGGCAACGATCGTATCCGCTGTCGTCAGAGTCTTATACTTGTCAGTCTTGGAATAGAACGACCCGTGATAATTCTGGAAAGTCTTCACCGTAAAATCGTCGTCTATATCAGCCGGCTTTATCCCTGCCGCCTCGCAGAAACAGGTGTACGCATACCACGCGCCCCTCTGCGTGTAGTGGTGGTCCGTCTTGAAGAAGATGTACTCGTCCCTGTGCATCCTCAGTTCATCGTAACAGCTGACCTTCTTCACCCTGCTGTCGATCTGCCCGAAGATGTACTCGATCGCCGCCTTCTGGTCGTCCGTGTTGTACTTGTCCCTTACAGACTTCGCGAGCGTCACGTCAACGGCCGTCGGGACGAGGATGTCATATATATTGACGTCACCCGGGAGCTTCTTCGCCGCAGTATTGATCACCGCCGCATAATCATCCGCCGTATCCTTCCCGAAATTATACAGTTCGTACGCAGTGTCACCCACCACGAGAAAGTCGTTGACCATGTTGACCGGCACCCCGCTCATGTCGGGATCGGTCGGCTCCGTCCTGAAAGCCTTCTTTATGTCACACGAAGCAGCCGTAAGAGTCAATATCATGCACAATAAGGCCGCCGCAAAACGTCTCATTTTATGTCACCTCTTCGAAAATGTTTCCGCAATAATATATCATAATATGTGATAAAATAGTCACGTAAAATATTGGCAAATATAAGTAATCGAGGGTCGCATCAATGCCAACTGAACATGGCGTCACAGGATTGAAGGGCTTTAAGAATACGCGCAGCCTCATACTCATCTTCATCGGAATAGCAGTCAATCTGCTCCTCTCCGAACTGATGACGGTAACGGGCTGCCCCCTGTATCTCGATGCCGTCGGCACGGTTATCACGGCTTCCTTAAGCGGCTACATCCCAGGCATCATAGTGGGCCTTGTCACCAACATCATCAAGGCACTGACTAATGACCCCTCTGCCATATACTACGGAACCCTTAACGTCATCATCGCGCTCATCACGGCTTACACAACGAGAAGGAAGTATTTCAGGAAGATCTGGAAGATCATCATCGTCATACTGATGTGCACTTTCGTGGGGGGCGTATTGGGATCAATCCTGACGTGGTTCCTGTACGGATTCGCATCAGTCGGCATCACTTCGAACTTCGCACAGTATATCCACGACACCACGGGAATGAGCGAGTTCATGTCGCAGTTCTCGGCTGACGTGCTTACTGACCTCCTGGACAAGACGATCACCATCAGCATCATAGCGATCCTGAGGAAGGTCCTGCCCGACGACTTCAAGCGCAGCCTGAGGCTCTACGGATGGCGCCAGGAACCTCTGGCGATCAACATCAAGTCGGAAGTCCGTAAGGTCGTTACCGGTGTGGCATCCCTTAGAACGAAGATGACCGTCCTCATCTCGGCAGCCCTGCTCATCATCGCTATCACCGCCACGACGATCGGTTACATCCTCTATAAGCAGAGCATCACGGACAAGATCGAGAGGATCGGTCTTGATGTCACGGGGACGGTAGTTAACGTCCTTGATGCAGATAAGATAGACGACTACATCGCCAGGGGCCACGAAGCCGAAGGATATGACGAGGCGGAAGAAATCTTCTCCACCATCCTCAACTCCTCCACGGACATCCAGTTCCTCTATGTCTACGCTTTCCGCGAGGACGGCTGCCACGTGGTATTCGATATCGATACTGAGGAAGCCGCAGCTGACAAGTTCGGCGACGTGCTCGAATATGATGAAGGCTTCCTCCCTCACAAGCAGGAACTCCTGAAGGGCGAGAAGATCGATACCATGATCACGGATGACTCCTACGGTTGGCTTCTTACGGTCTGCAACCCCGTCTATAACGAGAAGGGCGAATGCGTATGCTACGCCTGCGCGGACATATCCATGGAGCAGCTGACGACCGAGTGCTACGGCTTCCTGGCAAGGGAGATATCGCTCTTCCTGGGCGTATTCATCCTGATCCTGACGGTCGGCCTGTGGCTCGCGCACTACAACATCATAATGCCCGTTAACTCAATGGCGGTAAGCACCGCTCATTTCTCCTACCAGGACGAGGAGTCTCTTGAGGAGAGCGTTGACAGGCTGAAGCACCTGGGCATCAGGACGGGAGATGAGATCGAGAATCTGTATCATTCTTTCGTGAAGACGAGCGAAGACAATGTTCATTATGTAACCGATATCCAGAGCAAGACGGAGACGATCTCCAAGATGCAGAGCGGCCTGATCCTGGTGCTCGCAGACGTTGTGGAGAGCAGGGACGAGAATACGGGATTCCACATCCGCAAGACGGCAGCGTATGCAGGTCTCGTCCTGAAGGGATTAAGGCAGCTTGGATATTACTCCGATCAGATCACCGACACGTTCATCCAGGACGTAGTAAGCGCTGCGCCTCTTCATGACATCGGCAAGATCGAGGTCCCTGACGCGATCCTCAACAAGCCCGGCAGGCTCGATGACGATGAGTATGAGATCATGAAGACACACGCCATGGCCGGCAGCCGCATGATCCAGAAAGCAATGAAGAACGTGCCTGACTCAGGCTACCTGAACGAAGCTAAGAACCTGGCGGAATTCCACCATGAGAAATGGAACGGCCAGGGCTATCCTCACGGACTCAAGGGCGAAGAGATCCCGCTGTCAGCAAGGGCGCTTGCCGTTGCTGACGTATTCGATGCACTGGTGTCCAAGAGGATCTATAAGCCTCCGTTCACGATCGATGAGGCATTGAAGATTATCCGTGAAGGTTCGGGAACGCATTTCGATCCGAAGATCGTAGAGGCGTTCTTCCTCATGGAGAAGGAGATCCGCGGGGTCGCAGAGACGTTCTCAGAGGATACCCTGAACAACCTCAACTACGAGCTCAAGCATATTCATCTCAAGGGTTTGTAAACGAAATTCTCCAGTCCGTAGGGAACCTTGTCTGTCAGTTCGCCCGGCTTCAGATCATTAAACCTGTTCTCAAAGACATACATCTTCGCATCGATCTGGTCGATGTAGTGGAGCATCTGCGCCTCAGCCGTTGCAGGGCCCTTCACTGCTCCCCACTCGGGATTCAGATGGTGCGACAGTATCATGTGCTTGAGGAGCATGACCTTCTCGGGGTCGTACTTGCCCGGGTTCTTCACCGCCACGTCGTGGATCATCTCCGCACCCATGTAAAGGTGTCCCATGAGCTGTCCCTCAGTCGTATATGTGATATCTCCGGCCGTTGACGTCTTCATCTCCCTGATCTTGGCGATGTCGTGGAGCGCTACTGCCGACAGCAGTATCTTCGCATCAAGTGACTTATAGATCTGGCACAGAAGCGTCGCCGAAGCGAACATCCTGTATGTGTGATACACAAGTCCGCCGATGATGTCGTGGTGCATGCCCTTGGCCGCCCCCGAGAAAACAAATGCTTCCCTGTTCTCTTCGAGCAGCTCGGCCGCGAGCCCCGTTATGGAAGTATACTCTCCCTCCGTAGTGGTAAGTGACTTCAGGTGACCCACCATCTTATCGAAAGAAACGTCAACGTCTATGGGCGCCGTCACCAGGAAATCCACCGGCCTGGCAGCCTTCGCCGTGGGCCTTATGTCATCGAGCCTTAAGCTCTTGCCGTTGTTGAAAGCCTGGACAGTAATGTCGCAGTCGGCAACAACGCCGTCCGAGATCCCTTTCGCAGTGATCTCTGATGCTGCCGTATTGAACATCTTGATATCGTGCTTGTCGTATCCGTCAGTAACCTTGACATCAACGTAGGAACCGCCGTTCTTCTGTGCCTTCTCTGTAAAAGACAGCACGAGGAGCGGGCGTGAGAATACCTTCTCATCAACTTCCAGTTCCGAGAGTTTTTTGTAATCGTCTTTAATAGCCATGAGTGACCGTCCTGTCTATCCTTATTTGCGGCTGTAGTAGATATAGAAGTACGCCTTGCCGTCAGCTTCCTTATCGCAGATGTAGATAAGTGCATGATCATCATATTCGAGCCCGCTGAGCCACACAACGGAACCGGATGCCGGCACAGGCCTGAGCTTCGCAGTGGCAAGTGACTTCGCCTCGTAATCCTTGTACTGGATATCGGACATCATCTCACCGGGCGCGTTGTACATGTCCTTGAACATCGCATAGTACTGCTCCCAGGATCCGTCCTTGACCTCCATCTTCACCTCGTAGTACACGCGCCTGAACAGGAAACCCTTCTTCTCGGTCGCGATGATCTTCAGGTTATCGTCTTCCGCAAACTCATACGGATTCGTCCTGTTAATCAGTGCGCCCGTCCTGTCATAGACAAAACAGAAGATCAGGATGCCTACCAGCAACACGGTTACGATCAAAAGTGTAAAGTCACGCTTACTCATAAAGTACCTCAGTTCATTTTTATCTATTTTAACCCATCAGCCCGTACAATGCGATGCCGTTTTGAGTGGTGATGCGGCAGATGTCCGATATATCGGACTTAAGTATCTCTGCGAGTTTTAATGCCACGTATGGAACGAATTCCGGCTCGTTCCTCATCCCTCTGTTAGGCTCGGGAGTAAGGTAAGGGGAATCTGTCTCTATGACTATCCTGTCAATGGGGACACGTTTTACGACCTCGGGAGTCTTCTTGTTGTTCTTGAACGTCAGAGGCCCGTCAACGCCAATATAGAATCCCATCCTGACCATCTCTTCGGCTGCCTCCGGGGACATGGAACAGCAGTGGCACACGCCGGGGTTGGCGCGCAGCGCTCCGCGCTTATAAAAGTCCCTCAATATATCAAGGCAGTCCCCCGTCGCATCACGCTCGTGAAGTATTATGGGAATATCCATCTCCTTAGCAAGCACCAGCTGCTTACGGAACACTTCCCGCTGCACGTCGCGGGGCGAGAGATCATAGTAGTAGTCAAGGCCGATCTCACCCAAGGCCATAATGCCGTTATTCTGCCTGGTCTCCTTGTCCAGGAACCTGACAAGCTCCTCTTCAGCTTCAGGGGAATATGTTGACGCCTCGTGAGGATGAATGCCTACGGACGCAAATAAAGACACGCCGTGCTTACCGTCGTTAGTATTGCGGTAATCCACGGCCTGTCTTGAAGTCGCTATATTATCAGCAGGGATCAGGATCCTCGTAACGCCCGCCTCCGAAGCTGCGAGCAGGACATCATCGGGAGTCCTGCCCTCCTCTTCGAACCTGTGATCATACAGATGCGCATGCGTGTCGAAGAATCCGGCAGTTCCACGGTAATGCTTAGCTTCTCTCATCCTGGTACCTGTTACCGCCGCCTGTTATCAGGAGATATCAGCGCCGGGCTTGATATCGTCAGCAAACTCAACGACTCTGAACTTATCACCGTCCCTGACTGACATGATCATGCCGTTGGACTCAAAGCCCATCATCTTACGGGGCTCCAAGTTAACGATCATTGCCAGCGTCTTGCCGATGAGGTCCTCAGGCTTATAGTATTTGGCAATACCCGAGAGCACCTGTCTCTCGCCGAAACCGTCATCAACGATGAACTTCAGGAGCTTATCCGACTTAGGGACCTTCTCGCACTTCAACACCTTAACAGCCCTCAGATCCAGCGCTGCGAAATTATCAAACTTCGTCAGTTCCTTCAAAGGCTCCTCCGGAAGTTCTCTCTTGGGAGCACTCATTGCATCGAGTTCAGCTAATTCCTTCTCCACGTCTATCCTCGGGAAGAGTACGGGACCCTTCTTAACTGTAACATCAGCAGGAAGACCGTGCTTAACCGATGCATCTTCCCACTTTGTGTTCGCATCCGAAGCACCGATCTGCTCATAGATCGCAGGAGCCGTGTTAGGCATTGCAGGAGACAGAAGTATCGTGCATCTCCTGATCGCATCCAGCAGGTTATAAAGAACGGCTGCCAGCCTCGGCTTCTTCGCATCGTCCTTAGCCAGTACCCAAGGCTCGTTCTCGTCAATATATTTGTTTGCCCTGGCGATGACTCTGAAGATCCTCTCCAGCGCATCAGCAATGTGGAAGCTCTCGTAATTCTCCTCAACATAAGAGGGAAGCCCGTCAAGCTGTGCGAGCAGATCGCCGTCGGCATCAGTAAATTCCTTATCTGCAGGAAGCGTCCCGTCGAAATACTTGATGGCCATCGCCACAGTCCTCGACACCAGATTACCCAGGTCATTAGCCAGATCGGAATTAATCCTGTTGAACATCATCTCATTGTTGTAAGGACAGTCGGAACCGTAAGGCATCTCTCTCAGCAGGTGATACCTCAGTGCATCAACACCATACCTGTCAGCCAGAATGAACGGATCGATGACATTGCCCGAAGACTTGCTCATCTTGCCCCCGCCGAAAGTGATCCACCCGTGTCCGTAGATCTTCTTCGGCAACGGTACATCCAGCGCCATCAGGATCGCCGGCCAGATCAGCGAATGGAACCTTACGATCTCCTTAGCCATGACATGAATGTCAGCCGGCCAGTACTTGTCAAAATCATCATATGCATCGTTCATGAAGCCCAGTGCCGTGATATAGTTTGACAGTGCGTCAACCCACACGTACACAACATGCTTCTCATCGAAAGTAACCGGGATCCCCCACTTGAAGCTCGTCCTCGACACACAAAGATCCTGAAGTCCCGGGTCGATAAAGTTGCTGATCATCTCATTGACCCTGGTCTTCGGATTAAGGAAGTTCTTCTCCTCATCAAGCAGCAGTTCCTTCAACTTAGGACCAAACTCCGACAGCTTAAAGAAGTATGCCTCCTCGCTTGCATCAGTAACATCCCTTCCGCAGTCAGGGCACTTGCCGTCCACAAGCTGGCTCTCGGTCCAGAAAGACTCACACGGTGTGCAATACTTGCCCTTATACTCGCTCTTGTAGATGTAGCCCCTGTCATAGAGCTCCTTAAAGATATTCTGAACAGCCTTAACATGATAGTCGTCGGTTGTCCTGATGAACCTGTCGTAAGTGATCCCGAGCCTCTCCCAAAGCTTCTTAAAATTAGCAACTATGTCGTCGACATACTCCTTGGGAGTGACGCCCTCTTCCTGGGCCTTCTTCTCTATCTTCTGTCCGTGCTCATCAGTTCCCGTCAGGAACATTACATCATACCCCTGCATTCGCTTCATCCTGGATACGCAGTCGCAAGCGAGCGTAGTATAGCAATGACCGATGTGCGGGTTCCCCGACGGATAGTAGATCGGGGTCGTGATGTAAAATTTCTTACTGTCAGACATGATAAGCCTCCGTTTGTTTAATAAGTAACCAATTGATTATAATGCGAAGGCGCAAGTTTTTCAAATATGAGGGGGTTGGAGGGGTGTAATGCCATGGCGTGGCAAAAATTCTCTAATATCGTGCACGAAGGAGCTTGTCGTGCAAAAAAATAGAGAATTATCAACTGAATTCTCCATTTTCGCGCACGAGACCGCCTGCCGTACAGAAAAATAGAGAATCTTCCCACGGTCACATCACTCCTTCCACCCGCTGATGAATCCCGGGGGAAAAACAATATCATCAATCCCCGCCATCACGGCAAGCTTAACCTGAGTCTCAAATACATCTGCATAGAATGAACTTGCATCAGCTATATCAACAAATATAATGTCTTTGCTGATCCTGAGTCCCAGATCAAGATAGCTTTTGTGGCGGTTGACTGATCTGTTTGCATATTTGATCCTGTCAAGCGCGCCGTTTATCTCGATGCCGATACAACGCTCCTGTTCAGGCACCTTAAAAGTAATGTCGGGATATAGCATGCCAAACGGATCGTTCCCTACCGCTATCTCGATCTTGTATTCATAGCCAAACTTTTCAAGGATAATGCACCCGAGCATCTCATTCTTGGAACGGAGCAGGTGACCTTTGTATTCGATCGGATGTTCTATCGGGACCGGATTTGCCCCTTCGGCAGCACTGTCAAAAAACTCCGAAGTGAAGATGGAACGTACTGTTTTCTTAAGAGGATACTTAAGTTTGCGGGGTGCACATTTACATATCAGATTCCATTCTTCAGTCAGTGCGTTCAATTTATTGCAGAGGTCCTGGTATTCACTGATCAATACAGCATAACATTCTCCATTCGCTGTATCTGTATAAAGCCTCTTCTTGTTATACGCATTAATACTGCCATCTAATGGATCATATGTAACATACACGACCGGACGCGTACGGTATATACCGAAGTGCCCGTGCGGTAATTCGGCGATCCTTTTCTCATAGTAACTGATCAATAATTCATATTCTTTTAAGTTTTCCATGGGGCGATCATACCAACAAAAACGCCCAAAAAACCGAACAAAAAATACGAAAATCGGAAAAATCCGTATTTTCTCTTTACTCTGCTAAAGACACAAAAACTGCCCCCAAGCGGGGGCAGTAAACAAAACCAAAATCAACCAACCTCACGGGTTCTTGCAAACCCCTTTCTTATCGAACTTATAAGTCTTCTTGCCGATCTTCTTTGAGCAGCTCTTCAGCATCTTGCCGTTGCTTCCGAAGTAATACCACTTTCCGGACTTCTTCACCCACTTCTTGGTGTAAGCAACACCGGATGACTTCAGGTAATATGTATTGCCATTTGTATCATCTTTCCAGCCGGACTTGAGCATGACACCCTTTGAAGAGAAGAGATAATATTTGCCGTCGATCTTCTTGGCGTTGACTTTTGCAACCTTGACATCTGAATCATATTTGCTCTTTACAAAGTAATACCATTTCTTATTGATCTTCTTCCAGCCGCTCCACTTAACTTTGCCATCGGCATTCATGTAATACCATTCGCCGCGGATCTTGCCCCAGGTGCCAGTCTTTTTGACCTTGACCTTACACGTCTTGTCTACCCAGAGGTCTGCGTACATAAGCGTATTCAACGGGAAAGAATAATGGTAAACAGTCTTGTCTCCGCTGTCACTGTATTTCTTGTTATGGCGGTATGTAATCTTGAGTGCAGGACAATTTTCAAGATTAATGCTCGTCAGTTTATTATGTGAACAGTCAAGACTCTGAATATTCTTGTTGAGTGTAAGGCTCGACAGATTATTGCTGCCGCACCAGAGCCTCATGAGCTTGCTGCATTTCGATACGTCCAGTTTTGTCAGCTGATTGCTGTCGCAGACCAAGACCAAGAGCTTTGTGCATGCACTTACATCAAGACTCGTGATTGCATTTGAACTGCAGTACAGATCCTCGAGTTTTGCGTTAGTGCTCAGATCGAGTTCCGTTAAATGATTCACCTCGCACCAAAGGTATACGAGTCCTGTACAGCCCTTAACCGTCAGCGAGGTCAATTCATTGCCATTGCATGTTAATCCTACCAGCTTTGTATTACTTCCAAGATCCAGTGAAGTGATCTTGTTCTCTGAACAATTCAGTTTTTTGAGAGGCGTGCAGGCTGACACATCCAGCTTTGTAAGCGAATTGTTCTCGCAGTTGAGTGTCGTCAGTTTTGAGTTTCTGCTTACGTTCAGGCTCGTCAGCTTGTTGCCCTGGCAGTAAAGAGTCTTAAGTTCAGTATTCTTGCTCAAATTGAGGCTCGTGATATTATTGCCTGCCACATTGATCTTCGTTAATGCCGTGAGATACTCGACACCGGACATATCTGAAATCTTGCTGTCAAAGTCTTCCTCGATACAATCGTATACAATGCTCTTCGCCTTGCTTATCTCTTCGTCATTCAGGTAGCCGTTGCCATCGGTATCAAAATTAGCTTTTACATACTGCCTTAATGTCGAGTCTGAGAATCTTTTATTGATATCCACACCATTATTGGCCGCAAACACACTTCCGCCCAATACACCCATCACCATGACCGCCGTTATGATGCCGGAACCGATCTTCTTAATGCCCATTCGAGTATCCCCCTTTCGAACTGCAAGTATACCTGTATTATATCACGGGGAATATGTCCAAAGCGTAAACTTATACCGCTCGCGACTTCACAAATACCATCCGCGACAACAACCTTGCAAATAAAACTTACTAATGGCAAACTTATCATGGCAAACATAGGTGGTTACATGGGGGTAGCAATATGCTGGAAGTAAAAAACGTCACCAAGAAGTATGGCAAGAATCTCGCGTGCGATGATGTGTCTTTCACGCTGGAACCCGGGACTCTTACGGTCCTGCTGGGTCCTAACGGAGCAGGCAAGAGCACGATCATAAAGTCGATCATCGGCTTTCTTAAGTACAACGGATCGATCACGATAAACGGTATCAACAACAAGACCACAGAGGCGCGCAAATACCTGGGTTACATCCCGGAGATGCCGTCGCTTTATCCCACTCTCACAGTCATCGAGCACATGGAGTTCATCGCCAGAGCGTATAAGCTCACGGACTACAAGGACCGCATCAACATGCTCCTGGAGAGGTTCGAGCTTGACGACAAGCGCAAGAAGTTCGGCGACGAACTCTCGAAAGGAATGCAGCAAAAGCTCAACCTCTGTTTAGGGCTTCTCCCTGACCCTGACATCATCCTCCTTGACGAGCCGATGTTAGGCCTCGATCCTCACGCGATCAAGGAACTCAAGAACTTTATCGAGGAGATGAGAAGAGCCGGCAAGACAATGCTCATCAGTACCCACATCATCGACAGCGTCGACATGCTCTGGGACAGAACGATAATCATGCAGAACGGCAAGATCCGCGCCAACGTCACAAGAGATGAAGTCGAGGGTGCAGGCAAGTCACTGGAGGACCTCTTCTTCGAGGTCACCGAGGGTATCGACAAGAACACCGTTAGCTCCGGTGAAGGCACAGAGGCAGAAGGAGAATCATAATGAAACTGTTCTTATACTATGCCTCACACTCCCTGATCAACACGATCAAGAAGCTCATGAAGACATGGGTATCGGTCATCCTGATCATGTTCGTTGTTTTCGCGCTGATCGGAGGAATAGCGAGTTTCTTCACTAATGATGACGACAAGGAAGACACATCTGAGCCGTCTGAGACAACGATCTCACAAGTGGTTGAAGATGAGACTGAGAGCGTCACAGATGAGATAGCCGAAGAAGATACGATGATAAATATCACCGTCAAGAACGGATTTTTCTCCGAAATGATGAAGCGATTCGGCGTCACCACCGCGAACATCGTGGACATTGCGATCTCTGCGATCTTTCTGATCGTTCTGGCAACAAATGTCATCAACTCCAAGAGTTCAGGCAAGATCTTTCTTCCTGCCGATGTCCCGATGCTGTTTGCAACGCCGATGAAGCCTCAGACAGTGTTAATGTTCAGGCTCACCTGCACACTCGGAACATCACTTTTTATCTCGATCTTCATGATCTTCCAGATCCCGAATCTGATACATAACCTGGGTCTTAGCATCTGGGGTGCCGTATCGATCATCGTCGTCTACATGATGATCCTGGTCATCAGCACTCTTATCCAGGTCGCATTCTACACTATTACATCAAAACTCAAGAACGGTGCAGCCAATATCAACATATTCATGATCGGATTCTACGGACTTATCGGTCTGGGATTTGTCGCCTACATGACGATCTCCAAGCTGGATGTCCCGACGGCATTGTTCAATTATTTCGCAAGTCCTTCCACCCACTGGATACCTTTCTGGGGCTGGCTTAGAGGCATCTCATACAATGCGATCAACGGCAACACATCTATGTCGGTAATCTATCTCAGCCTCTTCATCGTATCCTGTATACTCATCATGATCTTCATCTGGAAAATGAAAGCAGATTTCTACGAGGACGCCATGTTCGCCACAGAGCGAAAAGCAGAACAGATAGACAACGCCAAACGCGCATCATCCGGTGCCACGATCATCCGCGACAAAGAGCGCAAGGCTTCCCTCGACCGTACCGGTTTCCATTTCGGCAACGGTGCGAACGTCTTCTTCTTCAAGGCCGTTTTCAACAGGTTCAGATTCGCAAAGCTGAAGATCTTCTCTGGCACGATGATCATCTATACTCTGGTGGCAGGTGTCATCTCATACATCGCAAGAAGCAGCAATATGAATGACCCGTTCTGGATCCCCACAGCTGCCCTGGGCATCATGGCCTTCTACAGGACTTTGGGTGACCCCATAAGGGAAGACACGTCCAGAGAATTCTTCATCCTCATCCCGGAGCGTCCCTACACCAAGATCCTGTACTCTCTCCTGGGATGTCTGACAGTCTCCGCCATCGATCTCATCATTCCGATGATCGTTGCAGCAGTAATGCTCGGAACAAGCCCGTTAACAGTAATCGTCTGGTTCATGTTCATCCTGTCAGTCAGCTTCTTCGCCACGACAGTCGGAACATTTATCTCACTGTCTGTTCCCGGTGATTCAGGCTCACAGATCAAGGTGTTCGTGCAGATCATGTTCCTTTACTTCGGTATGGGTCCGTCAGCCGTAGTCATCATCCTCGGCATCGTATTGAACGCTCTGCCGGTCGCACTGGCAATCGGAGTTCTGATGAATGTGACGACAGGATTCCTGGTATCGCTACTGCTCCCGTTGTTCCTGGGGAGAAGGTAGGGGATGTGGAGATATTCACAGCATTGTTTGGATTTCTCCTCAATTAACCCATTTCTCAAGTATAGATAACTCACCTAATCAGATCATTCCAAATAATCCATCCAAATGGTTCTTCACGTTTCCCTTGAGATTAGCATAGGGCACTGTACCTGCTGTCAACTTACAACCTGTATGCGAGAGTTTGTGGACTTGGGATTGCTTCATAACAAAAAGGGCATTTCTTCATAACTTTGCTATGAAAAATCTCGATTTTGTTATGAATCATAACAAATAGCATTTTTTTCATAGCATTGCTATGAAAAAACAGTGATTTTGCTATGAAAATCCAAATAACCCCATAATAAGCTTCCGCAGCTATCCGTGAAGAACCAACCAAATTACATGTAACCGTACATGCTAACACTCTCACATGTACTTACACCTGATCAATAACCTGTTCTGAAGCGATACTCTTAAACTCTGCTCCACCATCCGGGTCGATATACCATATATCTCCCCTCACTTCTCCTCCCTCACATGGGCCATCAGGAAGTCGCTGATACTGAAGTCTTTCTCGTAGATGAAATCCATCGCATATGATCTTCCCTTCTCCTCATCATACAGGGTCGAGAAGGCATCAACGTATTTCAGGATCAACCTGGCACTGAGGTTCGTCTTATCATCCTTATGGATGTCATATTCAAAGCCCTTGTCTGAGAATCCGATCCTCATGTAATCGGGCAGGAATGATACGAAGATATTGATGTCGCCCACATCTGCGTAGGCGTTTATTATTCTCTCTGTCAGGAACTCCTCAACGCACAGTGTGATCTCAGATGTCCTCTTGTGATCAAAGCCGATGGCGGATGCGATATTCTCTATCATCGCCGTGAAGGGCACGATATTGTAAGCTGTGTTCTTGAGGGTGCAGCGCAGGATGACTTCACCGTGTTCCAGGCTCTCCTTGATGTTCATTTCGATGAGACGGCGGATCATGTCAGCTTTGAGAGAACGCTGGTCGATCTTGTTGTTGGGGTTGAGCGGGAAAGCGTCATAAACGAAGATGTGCGACGGGATCTTGAATGGTGAGAGTGTCTTCTTGAGTTCTTTCTTTACTTCTTTCTCATCGAACTTATCGGGATCAAAACAAGTGACGCATGCCTCTACGCTCTCGCCGAAGACAGGGTGAGGGGCACCAAGGACCTTAGCCTCGCGGATGTTGTCCAGTGCGGACAGGCTCTTCTCAACTTCAAGTGGTGATATGTTCTCACCGCCCCTGATTATTATATCCTTGATCCTGCCGACGAGATAAAGGAAATCTTCATCATCAATGAAGCCCATGTCACCGGTGTGCAGATAGCCGTCATCGTCGAAGGGCTGGGCCTCCTTGGGGAGACCATAGTACCCCTTGGACAGATTACCGTGGTCTTTGATCACAACTTCTCCGATCTCACCTCTCTTCAGGAGATTGCCGTTTACATCCATGATGCAGACATCCTTACCGGGATATATTCTGCCCGTAGCCTTGGATCTCTTATCCATGCTGTCAGTAACACGTGGGATGGCGATAATTCCGGATGCCTCTGTCTGACCATATCCGTTTATGAAGCTTGCATTCTTATATGCGGACTCGATACGCAGGAACTGGGTCTGGGTAAGTCCGGCACCGCCGCCGGACAATCCCGTGATCTGCTCGGACAGTTTATCCTTGAAGTCCGGGTGTTCCACTATCCTCGTGTGAAGTGTTCCCACGGTAACAAGACGCGTCGCTTTATATGTGTGGGACATATTAACTATCTTGTCCACATTGAGCTCGCCTATCAGCACAATAGGCCTGCCGTTATGAAGGAAATTCGACGTCGTTATCAGCGCGAAAATATGGAACAGCGGGATCGCCACACAAGCAATCTCCTCACTGATACCGGGATTAATCTCATTATAGAAAATACTGTCTCTTACAAGTCCGTACTGCGGAAGCATAACAGCCTTGGGCGCGGATGTTGTTCCTGATGTGAAGATGATATAAGCCACGTTATTCTTGCTCTCTTCTTCGCTTATATCGGTGAACTCTCCGAAGCTGTCCGGAACTGCAACACCGGACAGATCGACTGTGTCCATATCAAGCACTTTATCAGAGGATATGCCGAGTTTACCGGCGACCCTCTCTGCCGCGCCGGCGTCTTTCTTGGTCAGACTGTTTAGACCGTAGATAAGGTATTTGACATCCGTGTTCTGTGACAGGGTTACTACCTCGTCTTCACTGAGACTGTAATTGATCAATACTGCTACGGCACCTCTTCTTATCAGAGCCTGAAAAGCAACATACCAGTTAACTGAATTAAATCCCCACAAAGCCACGTGATCGCCCTTACCGATCCCCATCTTCTCCAGATATTTATCAAGTTCACCGATCGCTGCCACGAGCCGGGCAAAGGTGTATTCGCCGTTCTCTCCGATTATGGCGGGAAAATCTCCCTTGCCTTCATCAATCACCTGTCTAAGTGCTCCGTAAAACGAATTCGGTAGTGTTCTCTCCATATCTGACCTTCCTTTAGATTGATACCATCGGGGTATCCAATGGCTCGGTTGTGACTATCTCCGCTTCGATGTTCTCGCCTCTCAGCTGATCCATGAAAGCATCCACATACACACTGTCCTTAAACGCCTGCATAAACGTGATCGAATATATATCACCCACCACGCATACTTCTAACATGATCTCTTCACTGCACAGATCCACCAGTGCATCGACTCTCTCGATATACTTCTCAGCCCCTCCGAAATTCGACTGCCCGGTATAACTTACACCAAACGTCTCATCTCCCATATTGATCCGCATAATTATCCTGGCACCCAGTCTCTTAAGAACTCTGAACGGGATACAGTTATGAAGATTCAATAACTTCCTCTGGAAATTAAGTTCGCTGTATACTGAATCGGGGTCACTCTGAAGGAACACCCTGCCTCTTACCGCCGTGCACTGTTTATCGATCGGGAGCCTCTTAACTCTCTCATCGTAGATCACATGCAAAGTATATACAGAGCATTTGACGCTTTTCATACCCTTGACGGCAGGCCTGAAGTTGATCGGGATACCGATTGTTACCGGACGTCTTGTCTTTCCGTGAACACTCTCTATTGCCCTGGCCATAAGGATGCCGATATATGGTGACGGCGATCCGTCAACCCTGCCCATTGCATCAGTCAGCGACTTGCGCGGTATATGGATGTGATAGACATGGGGATCCCATGAACTGTCTTTCCCGATCTTCTTCATCGCCTTCCTGACTTTAAGAGCTCCAAAGAACCTGGGAACCCTCATGAGAGGTTTACCGCCCTTGATACGCTTAACCGGAAAGAAATCCTTATACTCATCCGGATCTGTCTCGTCATCCAGAGTGTAGATCCCCTTGCTGTCAATGGTGACGCCATACCTCTCCTGTACGTAATAATAGACCAGTGTCTTAAGGACCCTGCTGACGCCCATACCATCCAGCAGACCGTGAAATGCATACAGATAAATATTATTCTCATCCCACCCGAAAGCGATAAGATGGTAATTTGATTCTTCCGATCCCAGTACAGGTCCTCTGGTCCCCTTACCCTTAACGGCCACGAAAGGACGGTCATTCTCTTCCAGCCATATCCTGTTTATATTCCTGCCGGTCTTTAGCTTCAGGTAAGGGTATCTCTGCTCTGTGCTCTTCACCGCCCTGATAAGACAGTCACCGTCCACTTCATCTCTTGTAACGACCTTTGCCGTGATCGTATTACGTGTTCTGTCATCAGTACCGTAATAGAAAAAACTTGTTGCGAAGACCTTCTCTCTCATCAGATAAAAACCACTCCTTCAGTTACTGTACATCGACCAGTTTGAGCTTTTTGATCTTCCTCATGGCGATGGCACCTATTACTGCCGAGAACAGTGTCGTAATTAGTGCGGCATAAAGCCAGGAATCCCATTGGATGCCGCGCAGGAAATGCAGGAAATCGCTTTCGAGGAGCATTATTATACGGTATCCCAGAAGTGATCCGGCACCCCATCCTATCAGTATTCCGATAATGGTCGATGCGATGAGTTCAAGAGACACGTACCGCTTAACTTCACGGACAGTAAATCCGTTGACGCGCATTATGGTGAGCTCCCTCTTCTTCTGGTTTATTAACATGTTCACAAGATTCAGCAATATGAAGTAAGCCATCATTGCGGCGATAAAGATGAACAGAAGCGAGATAAGGCTCAGGACTGATGTGAAACTGTCGTAGAGCTGCTTGATCTCTGCTTTGACTTTGATCTGGCTGAAGCCCTCGACATTCTTGACCTTTGACGAGATGCTGTCAGTTACGTTCTTATCACTCTTGACCAGATACGCATTGTCCTTGGCATCTTCTCCCATATACTTAAGGTAGCTGGCCCTGGACATGATCATGTATCTTCCGCCGAAGTTCTCGAAGGTGCCTGCCACGCGTACTCTGTAAGGCTTCATTGAACTGCTGTAGATTATGATCTCGCCACCCTCGGCAAGGCCCAGTCTCTCTGATGTCTTGCGGTGGATCCATACGCCGTCGCCTTCGTCAGTTACTATGTCACCGTTCTCCAGATCGAAGCGGACAAAGTAGTCATTCAGTTCTGTCAGATCGGCACAGATCAATTCGCCGTTGGACATACCGTCATTCGTACCGTAAGCCCGGCTGGAGTCCGTAATACTTATATAGGAACATTCCTCACCATCAAGGATCTCCCTGATATTGTCTCCTGCCTTATCGGATACAGAGGAATCATATATTATCTTCGAATCGTAATTCTCGATCTTGCTGAACTGACGGTCAACTGCCCTTGTGATGCCATACTGCATCGTGAATCCGGCAACGAGGAGAGCACAGCATCCGGCGATGCTCGCTATCGTTACAGCGACTCTCTTCTTATCGGTCATCATGTTAAGCAGGATCAACCGCGCATATAGAGAACCCTTGCGTTTGCTGCTTCCCCGCTTCTTCCTCACCTTAGGAGCAGGAAGCTGCATCAGAGTTGTTGCAGAAGACTTCATCAGTACTGTGGATGCACTCCACACCGTAAGGGCTGACAGTATAAGACCCAGCACAAGAACGATGATCGTCATAGAAGGAATGAATGCGGGATCACCTGCACCGAACACGAAATATTTACCATATACATAGAGCAATATATTCTGTATTCCGAAATACCCGAACAGCACGCCCAGCACCATGCCGATCGCAGTGGCAGACACGCCAAAGATCATGTATTTCGCGATGATCTCACGGTTATACAGTCCCAGTGCCTTGGTGACACCGACCATCTGTCTCTGCTCGTCCACAATACGTCCCACTGTGGCAAAGATGACCATTGCACCTACCAGCACGAACACCAGTGCGAAAGCAAATCCCATGTCACCGACATTCTTCCTGCTCATATCAACGACCAGGTAGCTTGCGTTGCCCATTACATCAAGTACGACCCATCTGCAGGATTCAAGCTCGATAAGAGCTTTCCTGGCATCTTCAAGTTCCTCTTTGCCTTTATTGTATTCCTTAAGGCCGTCGTCGTATTTTGTCTGACCTTCAGCAAGATCGATCTTACCCTGCTCAAGCTCCTTAACGCCGTCATCATACTTGATGCGGCTGTCGGCAAGATCCTTTACACCCTGCTCATAATCCTTAAGTCCCTGCTCATACTTGGAGTATTCCTTATCGTATTCTCCCTTACCCTTCTTATAAAGTGCCAGACCGTCACGGTACTGCTTCTTGCTCTTATTAAGCTTTGCAACACCGTCCCTGTATTCTTTGAGAGATGCATTATATCCGGCAAGTGACTTAAGATACTTCTTATGTCCCTTATCCCATGTTCTGGCGGACTTTGCCAGCTTCATGTACTTGGCATCATAGTCCTTGATCTTATTGTAGATCTTCCCGACTATGAACTTGATCACCTTGCTCCTGCCGGACACTTTGATGATCGCTCCCGTTATCTTCTCATATGCATCACGAAGTTCCGTTTCCGACAATCCCGTTGAGGATATGATGGCAAAGATATTGTCCTTCATGGACTTGGTCAGATCGACATTTATGCCCTTCGTTATCTGAAGGTTGGTGGCAGATGCATTCTTATCGTTTACGTCGATCTTCGTATCGACCTTGCCCCAGTCGATCGCATCCACCATGTCACCGATCACAGCCTTGATGGCATTGTAGAATTTAGTCCTTACTGTATCTTTTACAGTCTCAAGTTCCTTGTAGCTTGATTCCAGCTTCTTCCTGCCGGAATCAAGTTTCTTCTTCCCTGCATCAAGCTTACTCTTAGCTTCCCTCAGTTCGGCTTCACCCTCGTTGATCTTCTTCAGGGCATCATTTAGTTTGGATTTATTCTCGTCAAGTTCCTTTTTACCGTCAGCAAGCTGATTCTTCGCTTCATCCAGCTGCTTCTTCGATTCATCCAGCTGCTCCTGACCATCTTCTATCTGCTTCTTCGCATCGGCAAGCTCCACCTCACCGTCTGCTATCTTCCGGCGGTTTTCCTCCAGTTCCTTCCTTGCAGCCTCCAGATCCTGCCAGGCATCATCCAGCTTCTTGCTGCCTTCATCAATCTCCTGCTGCATCAAGTCCTGAACCTGAGCAGTCCTCATTGCGGCACGCTCATCAGCAAGTTCCTCAAGGAGCCTTGTCACGGAACCGACCTTATCGTGGTATGCCTTGCTGAACCTGTCCATTCCTTCCGTACCGTCTATAAGAAGCACTGTCTTCATGTAGCAGTCATTAAGTTCTTCCCTGTCGAAAGCATCTTCTGTAACTACAACATATCTGTTCCCCGGCACCTGTACCGGAAGGCAGGCATTATCAGGATGCCACACTATGCCTGTGATCGTAAATTCGTTATGAGTCATGTGATCGGGCATATCTTCCTTATCGCCCCTGATCTTGATCCTGTCACCGACCTTAAGTCCCGCATCTATTGCAACCTGCTGCTCGATGACGCAATCTTCAGGGCCGGACGGCACTTTACCTTCCAATACCTTCGGGACATTGATCTTCGTCGTTAGTGAGACTACATCCACACCCATCAGGATCCCTTCGCCCCTGTCCAATTTCGCAGTGGTCTGGTATACGCCCTCGCAGTCCTTCACGCCTTCTATGCCGCGGACTTTATCAAGGTCTTCCTCTGTCAGCAGGAGCGTTGATACTATCTCCGCATCCCTGAACTTCGTCTCATCGTAAAAGACATTACCGCTGTTGGCGATCCCACGCGCGCCGAAATTGATTCCCAGATATACCAGCACCGCCAGCATGGCAATAACAATAATGGACAGATAGGAGACTATCTGCTTCCTGATATTGCGCCGGGTGTCTTTTTTCTGCGTAGGCTTCATGTATGATCACCAGACCAGTTCCTTAGCATGGACCGGATGAAGATTCTTCTTGATGCTGGAGATCCTGCCGTTCCTTACCTTGACCACACGGTCGGCCATCCTGGCTATCTCCGGATTGTGGGTAACCATCATGACAGTAGTACCCTGATTCCTCACGATATCCTCTATGACGTCAAGCACCTCGATACTCGTCGTGTAATCCAGAGCAGCAGTAGGCTCGTCCGCCAAGATCAGCTTCGGCTTCTTTACGATCGCTCTGGCAATAGATACACGCTGCTGCTGGCCGCCTGACATCTGCCCGGGGTAGTTCCCTGCCCGTTCCGCCAGACCGACCTTGGCAATTGCTTCCTCCGGCGACATGGGATCATCAACCAGTTCGGCGATAAACTGCACATTTTCCAGTGCGGTCAGGTTAGGCATAAGATTATATGCCTGAAAGATAAATCCCACATATTTCCTTCTGAATTCAGTAAGCTCCGCATCTGAAGGGTGCGAGAAATCTTTACCTTCGATTATCAGCTTCCCGTCAGTAAGACTGTCCATTCCGCCCACAATGTTCATCATCGTGGATTTGCCGCATCCGGATTCACCTAATATAACGACAAATTCATTCTTATACACATCAAGATTTATTCCCTTAAGAACCTTGAGCATATTATCTCCTGATGGGAATTCCTTCGTAACATCCTTGAGCTGCGCCAGTACTTCTTTATCCGGAACAATGTCTACGGTAAGGCCCTTCTCTTCAATGGTGATCGCAGCCAGCGCCGCCATTCTCTCGCACAGCAGTAACTCATCTGAATTATAAAGTGATCCGTCCTTCTTATTAACTACCTGAACGCATCCTATCACATCATGAAGGTTGTTGAGAGGAACGCAGATCATCGTCTTGGTCACCAGCCCGTTATCGTCAAAAACAGTCCCGTCAAATCTCGGATCTGCGGTTGCATCAGTAACTATCACAGACTTTCCTGTGGAAGTTACGACTCCCTCTATACCGTTGCCATTCTCTATACTGATATACGAAATATCTGCAGGACCTATATGGAAGATCGGTGTAAGCCTGCCGGATTCCTTATCCAGGAACCAGATCGCTCCGGCTTCACTTTGAAGAGTATCTACGATTATCTCAAGACTTCCGGCCAGCGCCTGCTCGAGATCATCAACCTCAAGGAGCTGCTCCATTATCCGCCATGTTGCTTTTGTTACAAAGTTGTCTTCAGCCATAATTATCTCTCTTTGTTTTTGATTATTATACACTATAGCGTGGATCGACTCAAAGCTGTAAAGTTGCCGGCAGGTTATTTTTGACGGACCTGGCAGGATATCTTGGAGCGACACCAAATAGCGACACCCGGTGTGTTCCGTGAAGACCCAATAAAATAACCCCGGGCTTTAACACCCGGGGTTATCATGGTGGTATCTGAAGCGAACAAGTCTCTCTTGATACAACACCTTAATTCTGCAAACAAACTCAATAATCTGAGATTAACGCTTACTGAACTGTGAAGCCTTACGAGCCTTCTTGAGACCGGGCTTCTTACGCTCCTTCATACGAGCATCTCTTGTGAGGAATCCTGCAGCCTTAAGTGTAGCCTTATAAGCCTCCTCATCAGCTGTAACAAGAGCTCTTGCGATGCCGTGACGGATAGCGCCTGCCTGGCCGGAGATTCCGCCGCCCTGTGCGTTAGCGATAACGTCGAACTTGCCGGCTGTCTCTGTAGCCTCGAGGGGCTGACGAACGATGAGCTTCAGTGTATCAAGACCGAAATACTCGTCGATATCCTTCTCGTTGATCGTGATCTTACCTGTGCCGGGAACAAGACGTACGCGTGCTACTGCATCCTTACGACGGCCTGTTCCATAGTAGTAAACCTTTGTGGATTTCTTAGCCATTTATCTTGTCCTCCATTAACCTTCGAATGTGTAAACTTCAGGCTTCTGAGCGATCTGCTCGTGCTCTGCGCCTGCGTATACGTGAAGCTTCTTGAACATCTGGCGGCCGAGTGAGTTCTTAGGGAGCATTCCCTTAACTGCGAGCTCCAGAGCCTTCTCAGGGTTCTTTGCCATGAGGTTCTTGTAGGAAGTCTCCTTGAGTCCTCCCGGATAACCTGTGTGATAGCGGTAGAACTTCTGGTCGAGCTTCTTACCTGTCAATACCATCTTGGATGCATTGATAACTACTACATAATCACCTGTGTCGATGAAAGGTGTGTATGTGGGCTTGTGCTTGCCGCGGAGAAGTCTTGCGACCTCTGTAGCAAGACGACCCAGTGTCTTACCTTCTGCATCGATCAAAAGCCATTTTCTGTCAACCGTAGCAGCTGTTGCAACGTATGTCTTCATATGTCCTGATCTCCTTAAATATTAGTAAACAAAATAACAGGCGTCTTGTGGACGCCCGATTATAATACTAGGATGTGTTGGGGATGTCAAGCACTTATCGCGAAAAATTTACAAAATCCTTCAATAATCTCCGAAATTCTCAATTTTCCTCCGATTATCGCTTCTTGTACGGGAAATTTGCATCGATAGTGCCTGTTGCCGGGTGCACCCACTTCTGCACAGACTTGGTCGAACGGTCGGGATATATGTCCTTCTTAAATATATGTCCGCCGCCTGCGTAGAGGATCTCGGCGTCCGTCATCATGAACCAGAAGTTCTTGGCAACGCCCCACGGATAAGCATCGCAGTGATACCATCCGCCGTTGAGGTTTACGAGGCACCAGTAGTGTGTCTTGCCGTTGTATGCCCTCTTCGGATATCTGGTAACGCAGATATTCTGGATGCCTGCCTCATCGAGCAGTGCCTTGCAGCATGCCCATGAACCGTAGCAGGAAGCTCTTCTCGTCCTGAATCCCTTGACTGCAGCTTTCGCCCAGGATCTATAGTCGGACGTGCCTCGTGAAGGTCCGATGTGGTGACGTACCCAGTAGAAGATGTTCATGGCCTTCTGGACCTCAGTATCCTTGTTGCTGATGATGTTCTTGAGGATCTTGTCAGCCATCTTGTAAGCTTCCTTGATGGACTCTTCATCGTCTTCAGTCGTAACGCCGGCGGACCTGATCGAAACGATCGTTACATTGATCGTGACCGAGCTTGAATTGCCGCACTCATCAGTTGCCGTATATGTTACGGGATAGACGCCCAGCGTCTTCTCATTTACTTGTGATGTGTCGATGGTCAGTATGGGGTTCGGATCGAAATCATCCTTCACCGTTATTCCGTCACGGTACGTGATGTCCTTGCCGTAAGACAGGTTGAAATCCTTGGCGCCCTCGATGACCGGGGGTGTGTGGTCATCCTTGACGTAGATCGGAACCTCGACAACGCTCGTATTCTCGTATCCGTCAGTAAGCCTTACTGCTACCTTCCTGTGACCGCCCGTCTTGAAATCGAAATCCGGATCATCATATTCGATCCTGCATCCGGACAGATCGTAAACGTCCTTAACGCACGAAGCCGCATCGGGAACCCTGCCCGAATAGAATTCCTGCGGGACGGGATTTGCCGTAGGCGCGGTAAGGTCAACAACATTAAGGACCGACTCGTAGTCCTTGTCACCTACCCTGATCTTAACGGGATATGAACCGACTTTGGAAGTGTCTATCGAATCAAGGTCGGTCACCATGGCCGCATCCTTGGGTATCTGCGTAAAGAAAGAAGACATCGTTACCGGATGCGCATATTCCATCGTTACTTCGTGATAGACGAACTTATTGAGCTTGGCTGCTTCCTTGTTATACAGGTAGATGCAGACTACGGCTCCGATGCAGAGTCCGAGGAGCAGAGGTATGACAAAGAAGGACAGCACGCGCTGAGCGATCATCAATACTTTCCTTCCTCTGTATCTTGATATCTTCTCTGATCTTATCATCTGTTGTCAGACCACCTTAATCCTTTGATTCTTCCGTCGGAGGAGCTGCCGTAGGTTCCTTCGTGGGTTCAGCTGTCTTAGTCGGATCTGCCGTCGGCTTGGGCTTCTCCGTAGGCGGAGCCTTCGAAGTAGGTGCTGCCGTCTTCGAAGCAGGTGCAGGCGTATGCGTTGCCGGTGCCGGTGCCGTAGTATGTACAGCCGGCTTTGTTGGCTTTGCAGGCGCCGTAGGCTTGCTCGGCTTGGTCGTAGGCGTAGGCTTCGGCTTCTTGTAAGGGAAGTTTGCCTTGACCGTTGCAGATCCGTAATTCAGGTACTTCTGAACTGATTTCGTTGCTCTCTTCGGGAGATTGGATGTGTTGAATCCCTGGTGGTCTCCGACTGCACGCCTGATCTCGCGGTCAGTCATCATGTAGCTGTATCTGCCCCTTACGTATCTTGTGGCATCACAGTGATACCACTCACCATTGAGCTTGCACAGACACCAGATGTGACGTCCTGCCCTTCTCCATACCTTCTTGTTGGGGATGCCTGCAACATCGCATAATGCCTTGCTTGCCGCCCATGCGCCATAACAGCTCGTATATCTCCTGCCGAAAGCCTGGCAGGCAGCAGCAGCCCATGAAGAGTGGGTTACTCTCGCATACGAGAAAGCGATATTGTAGTTGATCCATCTGAATACGCGCATGCCGCGGATAACATCAGTCTTGCCTCCGCAATGCGCCTTGTATATCTTCCTTGCTGCTGCATATGCATCAGCTGCAGTAGCGTGATCGTACTTATGCCAGTTGGAAGTCGTTCTGCTCCTCTTGACCTTGCCGCCGTTCCTGACGATCCTCTTGGCCTTCGTCTTGCTGATAACGTTGACATTCACCGTGATCGTCGTCTGGTTGCCGCACTCGTCTGCAGCGATGTACCTCAGGGGATATGTTCCTACTTTCTCCGTGTTGACCTCCGAATTATCGACTGTCAGCGTGGGACGGGGATCGTAGTTGTCACTTACCGTGATGCCTTCCCTGTATGAGGGCACGTCAAAAACAACGACAGTGATGTCTTCACATCCCGTGATTACCGGACCATTATGGTCGTCGATGATATCGAACGGGCAGAGGATATCTGCTATATTGCCGTAGTGATCTTCGATCTTAACGGGGATCTGGCAGGGACCGGGCTTCGAGAAATCAGCATCCTCGGCATAGTAGATCTTGTAGTCTGACTTGTCCTCGACGTTCATTACGCAGTCTTCGGGAGCAGGCAGCTGGTTCAGATAGATCTTCTGTGCGACCGCCTCAGCCGTGGGAGCCTGGTCGTCAACGATGTTGAGCGTGCTCTTCACCTTGTATCCGTTGCTGTTGATCGTGATCTTGTACGATGCGATATCGTCAGGGTTGATGGAAGAGATATCAGATGCGATCGAACATCCTTGCGGGTCTGCACCTTCATTGAGGAACAGGTCAACTGTGATCGGGGTTCCGTATGTGACAGTAACTTCAGTCTTGATCTTGCCGACTGATTCACTCTCGAGATTCTCCTCCTTGATCCTGCCGTTTGCAAAAACGACTGCAACAACAATACCTGCTATAACTATTGCAGGAATGATTCCGAACAGGAAAATCCTGGCAAGGATCCCCGTCTTCTTACCCTTATTCTCTTTTACCATTACCTTATTGCCCTTATTACGCGCACCCGCGCGTCTTTATTATTATTCTTAATCGGGTAACTATTATACCACGGGGCAATGCAATAAGCAATTGATCAATCACCGTCGTCAGGTTTATCTGAAGGCGCGGGAGTCTCCGTAGGCTGTTTCGTAGGCTCTGCAGTTGCCGTCGGCTTGGGCTTCTCCGTAGGCGGCGTGCTGCTGGGAGCAGCGGTCGGCGGTGCCGTCGTCTTGGATGCACTTGTCGTCATTGCTGCAGACGTCGTCTTGGATGCCGCTGTTGCCGTTGCGGGAGAAGGCGGCGTTGTCGTCGGCGGTGCATCCGTCTTCTTGGCAGGCTTTGGCGTCGGTGTTGCCGTCGGCTTGGGCATGCCTGATCTTACGGTTCCGGTATAGACATTGATCCAGCTCTGCACTGACAATGTGCATCTGTTGGGATACTTCTTCTTGTTGAACACATGATAACCATAGGCCTTAAGGATCTCCTTGTCGGTCTTCATGTACGAGAAATAATGCTTCGGCGCGCCTGAGAACCTCGTTGCATCGCAGTGATACCAGCCGCCGTTCAGGTAGCACAGGCACCACTTGTGGTAGCCGCCGACGCGCGAGACCATCTTGTTGGGAATGTCCGCCAGGTCGCACAGAGCCTTACATACGGCCCACTGACCGTAACAGGTCGAAGCTCTCCTGGCAAGAGTCTGACATACCGCAGGAGCCCAGGACTTATATGTCTTCACGGCTCTGGAGAATCCGATATTGTGGTTGACCCAGTAGAAGATCTTGAGACCTTTCTGGACTTTGGACATCGAAGATGAGCAGATCCTTTTGTAGATCTTCCTGGCAGCGGCGTATGCATCCTTTGTCGTTGCTTTCGAATAGTCGGAACGGCGTCTTCTCGTGGAGTATCTTACCTTGCGCTTTGCAGCGACTTTCTCGATGTCCTCGTTCTCGGCGATGACATTGACTTCAACGCTGACCTCAGCCTGATTGCCTGCCTCGTCAACAGCCGTATAAGTAAGCGGATATACTCCGACCTTGTCCATCAGGACCTTGGAGGAGTCGACCGACAGCTTAGGGTTGGGATCGTAATCGTCCTTTACCGTTATCCCGTCTCTAAAGCTGGGAATGTCGTTCACATAGAAGATCAGGTCGCCGTACCCTTCTATTACGGGAGGCATGTGATCATCGATGACTTCGACGGGAACTTCAACTATGGATGAATTCCCGCAGATGTCAGTAAGTCTTACCTTCAGTATGGTGCTGCCCGGGGTGCCTACATTCGATTCCTCGGTGTAATCGACCATAACTTCAGATATGTCCTGAAGATCCGTTATCAGGTCGTTGGGATCGGGGAGGTTATTGAGATAGACCTTCTGAGGAACGGGCGTTGCCACAGGAGGCACATCGTCGATGATGTTAAGCAGCGACTTTGTCTTATAGTCGCCTGACCTGACCGTAATGTTATATGATCCGATCGTATTGATATCGATCACTGATACATCCGATACGATTGAACAATCCGACCCGTCGGCCCCTTCCGCAAGGAAGAGATCGATCGTGATCGGAGTTCCATAAGTTACATTAACCTGATCTTTGAGCTTGGCTAACGCAGCAGCTTCTGCCGTACAACCGTACACGAACAGGGACAGCGCTGCCAGTGCAGCTAAGACTGCAAAGGGAAATAAGATCTTCCTGACATTAACACGGGCCATCTATAAGCCTCCCGGGATCAATCCTCTCCCTGAGGATCTGTATTGTCGGGATTATCTGTAGGCTCGGCCGGCTTATCAGTAGGCTTCTCCGTTGGCTTCGACGTAGGCTTAGCCGTTGCCGGTGCTTCCGTAGGATCCGACGGCTTCGTCGTAGGCTTAGCCGTTGCCGATGACTCCGTAGGAGATGCTGTCGGCTTGGACTCTTCAGTCGGCGCGGCTGACGTAGGAGATGCCGTTGGCTTCGCCGTTGGTGTCGGCGGTGCAACCGTTGTCGGCAGCGGCGTAGGCGTAGCTTTGATCTTAAGCTGGTTGCTTACCGAACATGAATAGATATTGATGTACTTCTGAACGGACTTCGTAGCTCTTGCAGGGAGTCCGGAAGTAATGAACCTGTGGTTACCGGGCGCCTTCCTGATCTCAGCGTCAGTCATCATGTATGCGAAGTAATGTCCCATACCGGGCCACTGTGTAGCATCGCAGTGATACCAGCCGCCGTTCAGGTAGCACAGACACCATACGTGAACCTTGGCTGCATTCGATCTCCATACCTTACGGTTAGGGATGCCTGCTACGTCACAGAGAGCCTTACATGCGGCCCACTGACCGTAACATGATGATCTTCTGTTGCCGAAAGCCTGGCATGCAGCTGCTGCCCATGATGTATGGTCAACGCCACGGAACGAGAATGAGATGTTGTGGTTGACCCAATAGAAGATCTTCAGTCCGCGCTTAACATCGCTCATCGAGCTGTTGCAGATGGAATTATAGATCTTTCTTGCCTTTGCATAAGCATCTGAGGGCGTACACTTGCTGTACTTGCCGTTGTTATTGCGGCTTCCCCTGTTGCTTCCGCCGTTCCCGCCATTGCCTCTGGGAGCCGTGGTAGGAACAGAACCGTCATTCTCGATGACTGTTACCGTTACAGTGATCATAGCCTCGTTGCCGCCGGCATCTGAAGCCATGAATGTCAGAGGATACTGACCGGGAGTATAAGGATCTACTTCCGTATCATCGATGATGAGCTGCGGGTTGGGATCCATGTCGTCTGTTACTGTTACGCCTTCTGCATAATCGGGAACAACACCCGCCATGAACTCGAGATCTCTTGTTCCAAGGATGACAGGGGGTGTCACGTCTGATGTAACCTCGAAAGGAACCTCGACGACAGTCCTGTTGTCGTAGGCATCAGTGATGATGACATTAACGATCATGTTACCGCCTGCACTTAAGTCAGTGCCCTCGGCATATGTGACCGTAACCTCAGACTTATCATAAAGATTTGTTATGCAGTCGTTGGGATCGGGAAGCTCGAGCGAATAGACCTTCTGGGGAACGGGATCTGCAACGGGAGGTACATCATCGATGACGTTGAGAACCGATGTTACCTTGTTGCCGTCGTTAGCCAGCGTGAGCTTGTATGATGCGATCTGGGACATATCGATGACCGATACATCCGATACGAATTCGCACTTGGAAGCATCTGTTCCCTCTTCGAGGAAAAGCTCCACGGTAAGAGGAGTATCGTATGTAACGCTGATCTCTTCCTTGATGCCGTGTGAAGAACCGGAGCCACCTCCGAATATGGCGCAGCTGGCAACCGTAGCTACTACGAGGGCCAGACCGGCCGGGAGTGCAACCTGCAGAAGCGGGTTGGTAACGCCGAGTTTCTTAAGGAAAGCCATGAACTTGCCTTCAGGCTTTCTGGCTCCCTTTACCTTTTTGTTATCTATATGTCCGTATCTGTTATCCATAATTCTCCGACCATTTCCTGTAATTCATAATATTATAACACCACTATATGCGCCAAGGTCAACCAAATGGGTCTTATTACACCCCAATTGCCACACAAATGACTCATTTCGCGCGGTCTATTATAAAAAAACTGTCCCAAAGCCTTGCAACTATTGGGACAGCCTTCATTTGTTCATCAGTTCTGATCGCTCCGCTTACATAATGCTGTTGTAGACAACACCGGAAACGATATCGCCGTCTGTGTTGATAACAAGCATCGTATCATTCTTCTCGAAAGTAAGGATGCCGTCGATATCAGACGTAGGTGTGCCGTAAGCCTTCTTAACATCGTCAACCTTGCTTCCTACGAAGATACCCTCGGGTGTCGTAACGGAATCGTTGAAGAGAACGATGTTGGATACGAGGTCCTTTGTTCCGAGAGGTACTGTACTGATAACGTAAGAACCGTTGTTGAATGTGTATGTCTTAGTCATACCGATACCTGCACAGGAAGGAGCCTCAAAGTAAACGTAATCCTGGGGAAGCTTAGCCAAAACTTCGTTGAGATCTGCATTTACACGGACCTTTGCACCGTTAACCTCAAAGCAGTAACCCTCGTCGTTTACACTGTGCTCGACCAAAGCCTGCTGTGAAGCTGTGGCACCTGTTGAGATTACCTCAACAGCGTCATTGCCGGATGACTCCGTTGTGCTCTTGTTACAAGCTGTAAAAAGACTAAGAGCAACTGATGCCGTAAGAGCAACTGCCATCATCTTCTGTAATTTCATAAATCTACACCTCCGAAAATATTCAAATAGAATTTGTTTTCATAAGTAATCCACAGTATTGTAGCATAAGATAATGCAATAAATACTGAATCTAATCGCTAAAGTAAACGGTACAAATTCCCGTCAGTTTGTGGCATTTGCACCAAAACTAATGAGTTCTCCGTATTTTGCGATCTCTTCTTCCTGCTTGTCTTTCATGGCATTGTAGTCATCAATCTTGCCCTGCCAGACGTCCTTATATCTCTCATCCTGCCTGTAATCAGTCAGGTCATACCCTGACTTGAGATACTGCCCGATATAGTTCGAAAACTTCTCTGCGCCGGTCAGGTTCAGGTGGAGTCCTGCATCGTATGTATCGACCGTCATGTCCAGTCCGATCTCCTCATTGCCGATGTAGTTAATGTAAGGGATCCCCCTGCCGTCGGCAAATGCCTGTATCTGCTCATCCCACTCCTCATACCAGAAAGGATACTCGATCGGAGCTTTCATGAGGACGAGGCTGATGCCGTTCTCCTTGCAAAGATCAGCGATCCTGCCGAGATAGTCCATGGCATTGGATCCGAGCTTCTTATTAAGGTTCGGTGTCTTCGGCGGGAAGCCCGTAAATGGCCTTACGTCGCAGCGCATGTAGTACCCGTTGTGTGATACCTTGTCCTTTTTGAAGAAATGCTTGAAGTCATCGCTTGTGAGCTCGCTCCAGCGGTAGTGATAGCGCAGGATCGGAAATACATAGTCGATGAAATGTTCATCTTCCATCATGGATGCCTTTATCGCTTCGGCCTTGACGGGTGACCATGCCATGCCGTCAAGTGTCATACGGTTGTATTCCTCTGTCCTCGGAGCATTGAACTGCAGCGAATGAACGCTCAGCATTACGACCTTGGGAGTCTCATATCTCAGGGCATCCTTGAGCAGGTAATAGGACTGCCAGATGTACTGCTCAGCACTTCCCCTGATGTAAGAAGAGATGCCGTGATCCTTGTAAAGTTCAATGGGAGAGATGTTCTCATAGACTTCGCAGTCACCCAGTATTATTACGTCGTGGGGTTCCTTATTATCGTAATACTCCTCGACCATCGAGCCTTCCACAACGCCTGTCTGGTACTTCGGCATCAGGAGTCTCTGAATGGCAAGCAGAACGACCGCCATTGCCACCAGGCCAATGAGAACCTTGACAAGTCCGGATGCTAACTTCCCCATCAATACTTTACCGTAGCTGTGGAATAATCGAGCCTGTCCTGAACAGACTTCGTAGCTGAAGCCGGATATTTGCTGTGGATGAACCTGTAACCATTCCATCCTGCGCCTCTGAAAGCGGCAAGCTCAGAATCGGTATACATGAATATGAAGCCGGAATAGTGACGTCTGGGGTTGCTGTCGCAGTGATACCACTGACCGTCTATCTGAATGAGGTTCCAGTAGTGTCTGTTGACTGTCCAGGGTTCACGCTTGACGATCTTATTCTTGATGCCGACGACTTTGAACATGGCTCTGTTGACCATCGCATGCGTATAGCATGTTCCTGTTCTCTTCGTGAATCCGTCATAAGCTGCTCTAGTCCAAGATGTCGTATCAGTCTTAGCAACGTAGTGAACGTTATATCTGCACCACTTAACTATCTTGAAAGCCTTCTGCATGTCTGTCATGTCAGGCGTGATTATCTTGTCAAGGATCTTCCTGGCTTCTGCGTAAACGAGCTCCTCGTCTACATATGTTGCAGGCTTCACCTTCAGAGTCAGGGTGATGTCTTCAGAAGACATGTTGCCTGCAGCATCTACAGCCGTGTAGGTAACCTTGTATGTTCCCGCAGCCTTCATGTTGACCGCTGAGTTGTCGATGGTCAATACGGGAGCCTTATCGTAATCGTCAGTAACGGTTACGCCGTCCCTGTACTTAAGAGTGTCGCCGATAAACGCGGTCATGTTCTTGGCGCCCTCGATCACCGGAGGCGTAACGTCCTTGGTGACCTTGAAGGGAACTTCAACGATATTGATGTTGCCTGACACATCCTCGAGCTTGCAGTAAACAACGGAGTCGTTTGTGCAGGACATGTCGGGAGCTGTCAGGTATTCGACTGATATGGGGTTCTGGATATCGTAAACATCCGTAACGCACTCTGTAACTTCAGGCACTTCCTCGTTCGCGAAAATGACCTGGGGCACGACCGTGCATGTGGGAGCGAGAGTATCGACTATCGAGAGCTTAACGGGAGCCTTAACGTTGTAGACGCTGACTTCCATCTCCACTTCCTGTGGGATCTTCGTATCGATCTTATCGAGGTCAACGGAGAACTCTGCCTTGTCATAGTCGAACAGCGGAGATTTAAAGAATGCGGACTTCTTGATTGTCTCACCGCACTCGATCGTGACGTGTGAGACAATGTTCTCCTCGTGCATCCTGGAGAATCCGATAATGCCTGCAATTGTCAGTGCCAGGACTGCCAGCACGACAAAAACGATTATCTGAAGACGACCTCTCTTATCAAATATGCCCTTCAACTGAGCAAACCTCCACTTATATATTCACCTACAAATTTTAACACCTGTTTGCGACATCACATTATAATAAAAGAGTATAAATTTTGCCACTAATTTGTTTGCCTTTTGGGAAACTTGTGTATAGATTATTAGTTATGAGTTTGGAATATTCCGGTTGTTTTCTGTGTCCGAGACACTGTGGAGCGGACAGATCCGCGGGCAAAAAGGGCTTCTGCAAAATGGACGCAAAGCCCCGTGTTAACTTGTTTAGACTGCATTACGGAGAGGAGCCCTGCATCAGCGGAGAAGAGGGTTCCGGGACGGTGTTTTTCGAAGGGTGCAGCCTGGGGTGTGTCTTTTGTCAGAATTATTTGATATCCCGCGGTGCGACAGCGTGCGGTACCGAAATGGATGCAGAAGATCTTTCTGACATCTACATGGAACTTGCCGGGATGAATGCCAACAACATCAATCTCGTGACCCCGATGCACTGGGCACCGACTGTCAGGGATTCCATCATCCTGGCCCGCGGCAAGGGACTTACGATTCCTGTCGCGCTTAACATCTCAGGATACGAGAATACAGATACGCTGAAGATGTTTGACGGACTTTGTGACATCTACCTGACCGACTTCAAGTTCTACTCCTCTTCCCTGTCATCTAAGGTCTGCGGCGTTTCTGATTACCTCGATGTTGCCGTAAGCGCCATTGACGAGATGGTGAGACAGAAAGGCGCTCCCGTATTTGATGAACGGGGGATGATGAGGTCAGGGGTCATAATAAGGCACCTGATGCTGCCGGGTCAGCTTTTCGACACGAAAAAGATATTGGATCTTATATTGGACCGTTACGGCGATAAGGTCATCATAAGCCTCATGGACCAGTACACTCCCATGCCCCGGGCAATAGAAGCCTGCGGCAATAAAAAACTCCCGGCGGAGTTCGCCGGGAGGATAAATCCTGATCACTACAAAGCCATGTGCGACTATCTGATGCTGTCAGGTCACCCGAACTGCTACATGCAGGAGGGCGACGCCTCCGGAGATCTGTGGATCCCGGAATTCAAGGTCTGATCAGAGGAGTCTGTCGATGATGGCCGCAAGTTCCGCCTTCTGAACGAATCCGATAGACTCGTCTACGAGCTCGCCGCCCTTATAGAACTTGACCGCAGGTATGCTGCTTATGTTGTTCTCGATGGCCAGCGGAGTCTCTTCGTCAGTATTGCACTTGCCTACCTTGATCCTGCCTTCGTATTCTTCCGCGATCTGAGCAATCACGGGACCGAGCATCTTGCACGGACCGCACCAGGGTGCCCAGAAATCAACCAGGACAGGTATATCGGAATTCAATACTTCCTGCTCATAATTCTCAGATGTAATAATAATCTCTGCCATAAATATCTCCTGTCTTATTTCTTATTTGTACAAACGCCCTTGGAGTTGAACTTGTACTTCTTGCCGCTGATCTTCTTTGTGCAGCTCTTGAGCATGATGCCGTCACTGCCGAGGTAGTACCACTTGCCGCCGGTCTTCTTCCACTTTTTCATGTAGACGACGCCCTTGGAGTTGGCATAATAATCGTTGCCGCTCTTCTTGAACCATCCGGTCTTCATGACACCCTTTGAGGTAAAGTAGTAGGTCTTTCCGCCGATGCTCCTGAAGCCCGTGCGCATGATACCCTTCTCGCTGAAGAAATACTGCTTCTTGGAGATCGTCTTCCAGCCGGTCGCCATCTTGCCCTTATTGCTGCTGAAGTAGTACCAGTATTTGCCGATCTGCTGCCAGCCAGTAAGCCTCACGCCATTAGGGTCGCAATAGTATGTGGTGGAGCCTGACTTTATGAATCCGGTCCTTATGACACCGTTGGAATCGAAGCAATAGTACTTGTCATCAATGAGTTCCCAACCTGTTACCATCTCACCGGAGACACGGAAATAATGCTTCTTGCCGTCTACCTTCTGCCAGCCCGTGAGCATGGCGCCATTGCTGTCAAACAGATATGTCTTGTCATCGATAATGGTAAGGTCGGTGGCATTATTGCCGTTCGCATCGGTGTAATACCAGGTATTGCCCACCTGCTTCCACTCCGCAGACAGCTGGCAGGTCTTCGTCTTAACATATTTTGTCACACCGTTGTAGATGTAATAGTACAGCTTCGAGCCTGTCACATTGATGCCGTAGATACTGCCGTCACTGCCGGTATAAGATACGATAGTGCTGACCTTCTTGTTCTGATCGACCTTATAGACCTTGCTTGCAGTTGATACATATATGTCACCCTTGAACGAGTCCACAGACGAATAGTAATCCAGAGAGACTGAACCGAGTTCAGCTGCGGAATTCTTCGCGAAATCAAAACTCATTACCTTCGATGCATTCGGGGTAACATATGCCCACTTGTGACCGGAAACGGGAGCAAGCTTGGATATGGATGATGACCAGAAGAATTTGTCATATTTGGTATCCGTTCCGCGTTTGACGGCAGACTTCGTTGCATCGACCATCCAGTCATCCGATTCGTGACCCTTATTGTACATCGCGTTCCTGCTGAGCATGAAATGCCTGTGTGCACAGTATGCTTTGTAGTAAGGCTTCCTCGTGCTGCTGTAGAACGGGTCATCCCATGTGGAATCTATGAAGTACTCTTCACCGTCGATCTTAACAAGGTTCCATGCATGGTTCAGGTCGTCACTGGAGATGTAATAACAGCTGACGCCTGCAAGTCTGCAGAGGTAATCGTATGTGAGCGAGTACCCCTGGCATACGCAAGATCCCTTAACTAGGCAGTTGTAGGAATCGTAATGGTAGTTGCTGGTATCCTGGTCGTAATCACAGTGAGTGACGAGATAGTCGTGAAGGAACAGAGCCTTCTCAAGATCAGTCCACTCGGGATCTATCAGAGCCATTATCGAATCTACCTTCGCATTGAACGTGTCCACATCACTCTTGGTGTATTTGCTGTCCGCGTACAGATAGATCCTTGTTACGGCATTGGTATTCTTGTTATAACTGTAACTGTACTTCATCGACACGTAGAAATATTCGCCGTGTGTATTGATGAAATATGCTACTGCCGTCGATACATTGTCAGGCGTAACGCCCATGCCGGTGACATCAGCAGCCATCTCTTCACTCTTGCCGTCCCAATTCTTGGCGGTAGCATTGAGGAGCTTGCCGACATTGGAAGCGCTGAATGCTTCTGAATCGTAAACAGGGATCTCATCAGTTACCGTATCCTCTTCAGGTTCTTCAGCAGGTTCTTCTGCCGGAGCCTGAGAAGATCCTTCTTCCGGTTCTTCCGAAGGAGAACCCTCTTCCTGTTCAGGCTCAGCAACTTCAGGTTCAGACTCTTCCGGTTCTGACGCCTCGGGCTTGGTCTCCTCAGGTTCTGTCTCCTTAGGTTCGGTCTTCTCCGGTTCAGCCTCAGGCTTGGTCTCCTCAGGCTCAGTTACCTCAAGATCAACAGGCTCTGCATCAGTCTCCTTGGAGACATCCTCCTCTGCATCGTCTTCAGCATCAGGGTCGCCGGAATTCTTACTGAACCTGCGGTGCTTGATGAAAGCCCTGAAAGACTCATAATCACCCGATACAAAGCGGGGGCGAAGCTGCCTTAATTCTTCGGCCTCATTCTCGCCTAAGATGGCACCGCACTGACTTAAGTGATCGCTAAGATCGACAGATACCACGACCTCTTCGCCGTCGTCTTCTGCCGTACTTGCAGCCACTTCTATACCAACGCCGCTGCCGATCATGTTAACGGTCAGCAGGAGCGCCAAGAACTTATTCAATCTCGAACCTGACATAAACTGTACCTCAATATCATAAAAACACGCGCGTGCCGTTCTCACTCATGTGCATATTATAATATTTGCAGTGCTCCCCGCTCAAGTAAACAAATTAAGAACAATTTTGAAACAGGCTCCTGAAATCTGTTATAATTTTGTTCATGAAAATCATCTCAAACACAAGTTTTGGCGGCGAGAGGCCTCTTTACGGATCAACTGACACATCTCTCGTAAACGTGACGTTCACGGAAGGTGAATCTCCGCTTAAGGAGTGCAGCAGCATCACGCTCTGCGGGTGCACTTTCGGGTGGAAATATCCGCTGTGGTACTGTCATGACGTTAAAGTCACGGGCACATTATGGAAGGAGATGGCAAGAGCTGGTGTCTGGTATTCTGATAACATCAGGATCACGGACTGCACGATCGACGCTCCCAAGAACTTCAGAAGGAGCAGCGGTCTGGATCTGGAGAGAGTGAAGTTCACGAATGCTGCCGAGACACTCTGGAACTGCAGCAATGTGAAGCTTACCGACGTCACTGTGAGCGCAGGCGATTACCTTGCCATGAACAGCCGGGACATTGTCGTGAAGGGGCTCGAACTGGACGGGAATTATGCTTTCGACGGGTGCAGCAATGCTGTGATCGAAGACAGCCGTCTCAATACGAAAGATGCGTTCTGGAACTGCAGCAATGTGACTGTCAGGAATTCACATATCAGCGGCGAATACCTGGGCTGGAATTCATCTGACCTGACTTTTATCGGCTGCACCATCGAGAGCAGTCAGGGACTTTGCTACATCAATAACCTCAAGATGAAGGACTGCAGGCTCGTTAACACGACGCTTGCCTTTGAATATTCGAGCGTTACTGCTGATATCGACTCTGACATCGACAGTGTGCTCAACCCCTCCTCGGGTTCGATCACATGCAGGAACATAAAGGAACTGATAATAGAACCGGACAGGGTCGATCCGTCCAGAACGGTCATCAGGGCTACTGTCGGTTCAAGACTTGACAGACCGGAGTGGCTTTAACATGATCTACGATTTTGACACACCTGTAGAACGATTCGGAACTGATTCCATCAAGTGGAACGTTAAGGAAGGCGAGCTCCCCATGTGGGTTGCCGACATGGACTTCAAGACTGCCCCTGAGATCATCGAAGCGATCGGCAGGCGCCTTGAACACGGCGTCTTCGGGTATTCCGGGATAGGCGATGAATGGTATGAGGCGTATATCAACTGGTGGGCCACTCGCCACGGTTACAAGATGGAGAAGAAGTGGCTCATGTTCACGACGGGCGTCATACCCGGCATCTCCAGTACGGTCCGCAAGCTCACGACTCCCGGCGAGAAAGTGCTGATCCAGACCCCCGTATATAATGTCTTCACCAACTGCGCCGTCAATAACGGCTGTGAGGTCGTAACAAACCCCCTCAGATATGAGAACGGCAGCTATTCCATGGACTTTGACGATCTTGAACAAAAGCTTTCTGACCCGCAGGTAACGCTCATGATCCTCTGCAATCCGCAGAACCCTGCAGGAAGGATCTGGGACCGGGAGACTCTCGCTGAAGTCGGCAGGCTCTGCCATGAGAACAACGTGACCGTAGTATCTGACGAGATCCACTGTGACATCACCACGCCCGGGGTCTCCTACGTGCCGTTCGCGTCCTGCTCAGACATATGCCGCGACAATTCCATAACCCTCTTAGCTCCTACCAAGGCTTTTAATCTTGCAGGCCTCAAGACCGCATGTATCTCGGTGCCGAACAGCAGGCTCCGCCATAAGATCTGGAGAGCCATCAACACGGATGAGGTCGCTGAGCCGAATTCTTTCGCGGTGACAGCTGCCGTGACGGCATTTTCCAAGTGCGGTGAATGGCTTGACCAGCTCCGCAAATATATCTACACGAACCGTGTGCGCGTTACTGAGTTTATCAAAGAGAATATCCCTGTCCTCTATGTCGTTCCGGGGGATGCAACATACCTGCTCTGGATCGACATCAGCAAGACAGGTTATAAGAGCCATTATGTGGCAGAGCATATCAGAAAGACTACAGGATTGTTCCTGACTGAAGGCGTTCACTACGGTATTGACGGAGATGATTTCTTAAGGCTTAACGTCGCCTGTCCCAAGGTGACTTTGGAAGACGGATTGCAGCGGCTGAAGGAAGGGATATTGAGGCTTAACTGTGATGGGGCTTGAAATCAACTCGCAACAAAAATGGGATTTACTCGCAAGTCACTTGCGAGTAGATATAAAATACAATTTCTAGCCACCGGGGACACGGCAATACCGTGCTTACTGACGTTTCTAATCATTGCCAGGAAAAACAGCCCAAATAAAATTCTCTTATTTCCTGCACGAAATACCGCTGTCGTGCACAAAAGTAGAGAATTTCGATTAAGATTCTCTTATTTGTTGCACGAAACATGGTTTTCGTGCACAAAAGTAGAGAATCTTGTGGATTATCCAGAGTCATTAGCCACCAGGGACACCCTTCGTACAATGATTCTTACAGTGATGCTTATAATCCCTTGTTCAGGCTCCCCGTCTTATACCCGCCAAGATCCAGCGACACATACAGGAATCCAAAACCCTGCAGGGCTGATACTATGTCCTCCCTGCTTCTCAAGACTGTCTCCATACACTCAACTGGAACTTCGATCCTGGCAACGTCTCCATGCACTCTTACGCGCACCTGCCGAAAACCTGCGCTGATAAGATAGTCTTCTGCCTTCTCGACCATGGCAAGCTTAGCTGCCGTGATCTTATGATAATACGGAAACCTTGATGCAAGGCAGGCATATGAAGGCTTATCCCATGTCGGCAGTCCAAACTCCCGCGACAGTTCCCTAATCTCGTTCTTCGTAAGTCCGGCTTCCCTCAGAGGGCTTGATACACCAAGTTCCGCTATGGCTTTAAGTCCCGGTCTGTAATCGCCGTCATCGTCCGTGTTGGACCCTTCTGCAATATGATCTATCCCCTCGGCGCGGCAGACTGAGATCATCTTAGAGAACAGTGCTTTCTTGCAAAGATAGCACCTGTCAGGCGGATTGTCGGCAAAGCCCGGGACTTCAAGCTCGTCAAACTCAACGATCACCTGTCTTATCCCGTGCCCGGCACAGAAATCAGATGCCTCAACCTTCTCGCGGCGCGGAAAGACAGTTGTTACTGATGTGACGGCTATTGCCCTGTCACCTAATACCTCATGCGCCACATACAACAGGAAAGTGGAATCGACGCCACCAGAAAAGGCCACGGCCAAAGAGCCGCAGCCTCTGATAATATCTCTTAACAGTTCAAGCTTATGATGCATCATTAAGCGCCTTGATGATATCGGGCAGGCAGGAATCAACCTTATCGTTGTCGATCTGGCAAGTTCCGGCATTCCTGTGACCACCGCCGCCATACTTGAGGCAAAGCTCACCGATGTTGGCGTTGGATGCCCTGTTGACAATGGACTTGCCGATCATGACTGCAGTATTCTGCTTCTTGAATCCCCATGCAACATGCACTGAGATCTCAGTCTCGGGATGCAGAGCATAGATCATGAACCTGTTGCCTGCATAGATCGTCTCTTCATTACGCAGATCGATGACAATGACCTTGTCTTCCACACGTGCGATCCTTCCAAGCTGTTCCTTGAAGAGTTCCTGCTGTTCGAAATAAAGCTCCACCCTCTCCTTGACGTCAGGGATCTGGAGGACCTCATCTACAGTGTGGTTTACGCAGTAATCGATAAGCTCCATCATAAGATCATAATTGGAGATCCTGAAATCATGGAATCTTCCGAGACCCGTTCTCGCATCCATGATGAAGTTCATAAGTACCCAGCCTGAGGGATTTAAGATCTCATCGAGTGTGAAATCAGCGGAATCGCCCTTGTCTACAGCTTCCATGAGCTCTTCGGAGATCCTGGGAAGTTCCTCCTTGCCGCCGTAATAGTTATAGACAACGCGTGCGGCGCTCTTAGCATCGGGATCGATGATATACTTCTCCTTCAGTGCCGCATCACCGACTCTCAGGAGTTCTGATTCGTGGTGATCGAACACCAGTGAAGGCCTCGGATCGAAAGGGAGGTTCGTCGTTATATCGTTCTCCGTCAGTTCGATCTTACCATCCTGAACATCTTTGGGATGAACGAATTTTATGTCGTTGATGAGCCCCTTCTCCTTGAGGATCATAGCGCAAACGAGGCCGTCAAAATCGCTTCTTGTAACTAGTCTCATCTTAGAATCTTCCATATAACATATCTCCTTTGAACGGATACTGTAATTTTAATACAAAACCAAGCTTACATAAAGAGCCAAAAATTGTTACTCTTTGGCCAGCTTGAGCATCTTTTTTGCCCTGCGGAGAGCCACAAGGTAGATAAAATAACAAACTATGTCGAGCAGCAGATTAATGCCGATAACGGAATTTACTATCATGATGCCAATATTATTCTGTATGAGCGCAGACAGGAACGTAACGCATGCCACTACGATATAAGTAAAGCAAATAAGGTTGCGGCATCTTAAGGCTATCCTTGATACATCATTCCTGTCGAGCTTGACCGCGAGGTTATTGATACCCATGAGAACGTAGTACGTGATAAGGAACCTGCTTATCAGGAACAGGACGCTTATTCCGTCTGCAACAAATGGCGCGAACCTGGAAAAGATGAATTCCGCGATCGCAGAGAGCACCGCGATGATGAGGAACAGGAATGACAACTTGAACAATTTCTCATCCTTTGCTGCCCTTGTTAATCCGGATACCAGGAGCACTACTGCAGCTATCGCACTGATTATCAGAGTGGAACCGGCAACGATGAGAACTATCAGCGCGGGGGTCAGATGTATGCTCTCACCCGTTCTGATCCACCTTATGATGATCTCCTCACTGATGTCTTCAAAAGCCAGCACTACGAGCGCTGCAATGAGCAGCACAAGAGCGGATACCGCTATCCACAATGCCATTATCTCTGAAACAAATATCCTGCCGACTCCTTTGGCTGCATCCGGGTACTTCAACATATGTGCCACTTTAATCCTTAGGTTCCTGTGTCGGCGTTGCTGCTGTCGTCGTTGCGGTAGGCTTTGCCGTTGCGGTAGGCTTTGCCGTTGCAGTTGCAGTAGGCTTCGCCGTTGCCGGAGCTTTGGAAGTCGGCGATGCCGTTGGCTTCTTCGTAGGCTTTGCAGTCGGTTTGGGCGTAGGCGTATTGGTTGCCTTAGGCTTAGGCATTCCCTTGCTGATCGTACCGCTCGAGTAGTTCAGATACTTCTGGACATCAACAGTAGATCTCTTGGGATAATTGCCGCTCGTGAACCAGTGACAGCCCTTGGCCGCCTTAACGTTCTTGTCAGTCATCATGAAGCAGAACTTGACTCCAGCGCCGCGGAAAGGCGTGGAATCACAGTGATACCAACCGCCGTTCAGATAAGCGAGATTCCAGAAATGCTTCGCACCGCCGACCCTTCTCACCTGTTTGTTGGAGATGCCGAGCGAATCGAATATGGCCTTGCAGCAAGAGTAATAGCCGAAGCAGTTAGCTCTCTTCGTCTTAAAACCGCTGATCGCAGACTTCGCCCATGAACTCTCATCTGATGCATTGTGGTTGTACTTGATGTACTTATGGCACCACCATACACCCTTGAAGGCCTTCTGCTCCTTGCTCATTCCGCTGGTAGTAATACCCTTGAGGACGGAACGCGCCTTTGCTACAGCCTCCTTTGCCTTAGTCGTCTTGCCGGACTTACCGGAAGAAGGAGCCGATGTAGGCTTTGCCGTCGGCGTAGGCGTTGACTTCCTCCTGTGGCTGTCTGAATCAGACGGCTTGGGAGTAGGTGTAGGAGTTGCCGTAGGCTTCTTGGGCTTCTTATCAGTCTTCTTGTCAGGCTTGGGAGTAGGTGTGGCAGTAGGCGTAGGAGTAGGAGTCGCCTTTGCCGTAACAAGCACCATAGCCGTAACTTCGCGGCCGTTGCCCGCGTCATCGCTTGATGAATATGTCAGCACATACTCGCCTGCCTTTGAGAAATCCACTTTCGAATCATCGACCGTAAGAGTGGGATCTTTATCGTAATCGTCCTCGCATGTTATGCCGTCGAGGAAATTGAATCCGCCTGACTTGAACTCGCCAACTTCAAACTCATAGTCAGTAACGCCCTTGATCATCGGCGCGTAATTATCCTCAATGACATTGAAAGGAACTTCAACGGTAGTCTTGTTGTTGCAGCTGTCTGTCAGCACGATGCCGATCATGACGCCGCCGGGGGCATTGATCTTCTTGTCAACATCCGCCTCGTACTCGACCTTGACCTCATGTGCATCAACGATATTTGTGATGCAGTCGTTGGGGTCCGGGAGCTGGTTCACATATGCGTCCTGCGGAACGGGATCCGCAGAAGGAGCAGTCGTATCCTTAAGGTTCAGGATGCTCTTTGTGACATAGCCTCCGTTATTGATCGATATCTGGTAGGATCCTTCCTTATTTACATCTATCTGAGATATATCGGTGATGAAAGACACATCATCAGGAACTGCATCAAAGAACTTGTCGACCGTGATCTCCTGGCCGCACTCGAGCGTAACCTCGCCAAGCGATGAATTCTTCAGGCTGTTTGCCCTTATGCCGTATGCAGTTCCTATGACTGCACCTATGACAACGGTGCATCCGGCACCGATCAGGATCTTCTTTGCAGTTGACATATATCCCTTCGCTCCTTATCCGTTAGACGACTTACACTTCTGATGATTCAGCACTGTAGTTGATCATCTCAACAACACCGCTATCAAATACGAAAGAAACCTCGATACCGTCCTTGATATACTCGGCGGAATCATCGTCAGACATTGCGGCTTTGCCATATACGGCTTCGACCTGCTCTCTCGCGTCACCAACCTTGATACCTTCAGGTGTGGCAACATCCGGCTTGAAGACGGTTATCATTTTAACGACTGCAGCGCCGTCCTCGTCCTCTGTGTAGATGGTGAAGACTCCGCCGCCGTAAGTATAAGTAATGGCGAGGCCCTGTGCAGCACAGGACTCAGCCTCGAACTTATCGTATTCGTCATCGATGGCGCTGACTACTTCGTCAGCCTTCATGCCGGGCTTGACCTGTACGCCCTTATACTCGAAATAATAACCTGTAACAGCTGCCTTCGTCTCAGATGAAGCAGACGTCTGTGCACCTGCTTCGGAAGCCTTGCTCTCTGAAGGAACGCTCGAAGCTTCCGTCTCTGATGCGAGCACTACAAGTCCTGTATCCTCTGTTGCGGCATCCTTGCATCCTGCCGCCGATATGCACACTGCACCGATAAGGAGTGCCGTTGCCATAACATTGAATCTCTTCATAATTACCCCTCAAAACATAATTTAAAACATTTTATTACGACAGGGGGGTATTGTCAATTTTGTAAGAATCGTCCTTATTTCAGGGCGCCCTTCAAAGTCTCGAGATTTGACTCCATGATCCCCAGGTATGTCTTGCCGTTCTTAACATCCTCTCCAGTGATGCCCTGCATCGAATCAAGGGATAAGACAGTCCTGTTCTTGTCCTTGGAATTATCGATTATGCTCTGTGCGATCTTGCCATCGCTGTTCTCGATCTTCAGGATGCAACTGATCCCAAGTTCATCTGCCTTGCCGGCAAGGAACACGATCGTCTCAAAGCTTGCTTCGGATTCAGCCGAACACCCTTTGAAGGCTGCGTAGTACTTAAGCTTGTAATCATCCGTCATGTATCTGAACGGGAATCTGTCACCGAAGATGAGAGTGTCCTTAGTGCCCCCTGATACGGCCTTCTGATACTGGCCGTCAAGATCGTCGAGCTTGCCCTTATATGTCTCGAGAGCACTGTCGTAAACAGAAGCATTTGCACTGTCGATCTTCTTGAGGCTCTCGGTGATCTTGCCGCAGAGCGTCTTGGCGTTCTTAAGAGAGAGCCAGATATGCTCGTCGTATTCGACTTTGCCCTCCTCTTCTTCCTCTTCCTCAGCCTGCATTCCGGGAACTTCCTCTTCTTCGACAACACTGCTGCCCAATACTTCCATCAGGTTTAGAACGACCATGTCCTTGTTTACCGCTTCCTTGAGCGCATCGTGCACCCATGCATCTGACTCGCCGCCAACATATATAAAGAGGTCACATGAAGAGATCGTGATGATGTCGTCGACAGTTGGCTGGAAGCTATGGAGGTCCACTCCCTTATCCAGCAGCATGGTAACCTCAGCACCCGCGGGATTGTCACCCAGAAGGTTCATCACCCAGTCGTACTCCGGGAAGATCGTCGTAACGATCTTCAGTTTCTTCGAATCACCCTGCTTACTGCTGCACGAGGCCGCGAAAGTAAGCACCATGACTACTGACAATATCACTGCAATTAATCTCTTCATATCATTTCTCCGTAAATTCGAAATTGAGAATCGTTTTCAATTTTAACAGAGAATTCCCTCTTGTCAACAATTGACTTAAATATCGTCTGTCGATTATCATCTATTCAAGATCCTATGAGGAGATTAAAACCCATGACTAACGCAACAGATTTTCTCACACTCTCAAACGGTGTAAAGATTCCTTCCATCGGCTTTGGCACATGGCAGACGCCTGAAGGCGAGGCTGCGGCAGAAGCAGTAAGAACCGCTATCGAGGCAGGATACAGACACATAGATACTGCTCAGGCCTACGGCAACGAGAAGAGCGTCGGCGATGGCATCAGAAGGTCCGGCATCAATAGAGATGACCTGTTCGTAACGACGAAGCTCACGAACGATAACCATACATATGAGATAACGAAGAGTTCTTTCGAGCAGTCCCTTAAGGATCTTGGGCTCGACTATGTCGATCTCTTCCTCATCCACTGGCCCAGGCCCATGAAGTTCAGGGATAACTGGCAGAAGGCTAATTCAGAGACGTGGAAAGCGATGGAAGAACTCTATGAGGATGGGAAGATCAGGGCGATCGGTGTGAGCAATTTCATGCCGCTGCACCTGTCAGCGCTCTTTGATACGGCTAAGATCGCACCCATGGTCAACCAGATCAGGCTCTGCCCCGGATGCACCCAGGATGAGGTCGTCAGATACTCAAGAGAGAAGGGCATGATCCTCGAAGCGTATAGTCCCCTCGGAACAGGCAGGATCTTCGACGCGGATGACATCAGGTTCCTCTCCTCCAAATACGGCAAGAGCATCGCGCAGATCTCGATCAGATGGAGCCTGCAGATGGGCTTCCTCCCTCTTCCCAAATCAGTCAATGAAGAAAGGATCAGATCGAATATCGATGTTTTTGATTTCGAACTGTCTGATGAGGACATGGAGTTCCTGTCGGGAAGCACCGGTGTTGCCGGAGGAGCACCCGATCCGGATAACATGCCGTTCTGATATCCGGCGATTGTGCATATAGTACAAAAAAGTAAATTTAATTTAGAAATTTGATATTCCCTCCTTTTGCTACAATAATTCTGTAGCGTCCCACAAGGAGGGATTTCTGATGGCAGACAAATACGATGTTATAGTGATCGGTGCCGGCAACGGCGGTCTCATGGCTGCCCTTCGTGCGAGCAAACTGGGACTTAAGACTCTCGTTATCGAACGTAATAATACTGTTGGCGGTGCAGCTGCCAGCTTTGTCAGGGGAAGATTTGAATTTGAAGCTTCGCTCCATGAGATCCCCGACTTTGGCGAGGGTGAAGACAGAGGCAATCTCGGCAAGCTCTTCGACGAACTCGGCATCAAGGTCAACTGGATCAAGCTTCCCAATTCATACAGGCTCGTGGTAGCCCCCGGAAGCAATATCGAGCTTGATGTTACGGTGCCTCACGGCAGGGAGAGATTTACCGCATTCATGGAGAGCCAGTGCCCCGGCATAACTCCGAAGATCGACTTGATATTCGATGCAGCCGAAGAGATGGAACGCGGCTTTGAGTATAACGGCAAGATGCGCGGGCGCCCTGATCCTGCCGTCCTGAAGAATGAATACTCTTCATACTGCAAGCTCATGACCCTGTCCGCAGGCGAATTCTTCAGAGCGATAGGACTGCCTCAGAAGGCGATCGATATCATGGGCGCGTACTGGCCGTATCAGGGATCAGATCTGGATACGATCGATGCTTCCAGGTTCATACTCATGATCGCAGGATATTATGGTCATGGCGCATACATTCCTTCCATGACATCGCACGAGATCGCAAATGCGATCGAGAAGCGCGCGAGGGAATGCGGGTGCGACTTCATCTTCAACAGGGAAGCCGTTAAGATCGGCACGAAGAACGGCGCCGTTGATTCCGTTACCACATCAGACGGAATGACTTACAAGACTTGTGCCGTCATATCCAATGCGTTCCCTGATGATGTCTATTCAAGGATGATCGACGACAGGTCACTGATACCCGAATTCGAACTCAAAAAGACATCAGCAAGGCAGCTCGGGTTCAGAGGATTTGTTGTCTACCTGGGACTTGATAAGTCTCCTGAGGAACTGGGTATCAGGGACTACAACGTATTCCTGAATTCAACGACTGACACAAAGGTGCTCTTCGAGCATGCAGCTTCACCGACATTGCTCGAAGATGAAGTGGATAACGTAACCTGTACATGTCTTAACATTGCTAACCCTTCATGTTCTCCTGAGGGGACAACGCATTTCGCGATCACCATGGCGCTCGCATCAGACGCATGGGAGAAAGTCGCACTAAGTGATTACAGGGAAGCCAAGAGGAGACTGGCTGCCAAGCTCATCAAGCGGACGGAGACGGTATTGGGTTACGATCTGACGCCGCACATTGAAGAGATCGTCACGGCTTCACCTTCCACTTTCGCAAGGTATATGGGAACACCTCAGGGCTGTATCTACGGATATCACTCATCAAGGTGGGACGGAATGTCCTCGAGGACTCTTGCAGGCGGATCAGAGCAGAGTATTCCCGGACTGTTCTTCTGCGGTGCGCACGGCAGCAGGCTGTCGGGTTTCCTCCCCACGCTTGCGGGCGGCAATCAGGCGGCGTTCCCCGTTATGGGTTATGTTATGGGAGGTGGTAAGAGATGAGTTCTGAGAATCTGAAGAAGGCACTCGAGTCAGTTCCTGCTGAGAACTTTGATAAGATCATTCCCGCCAGGCGCGAACAGATCGGGGCAGCTGAGGCCAGGATCCCAAAGAGCAGTTCCGAATACAATACCAACAAGGTTGCATCCCTCCTCCATCCCGACAGACAGGTGATGAAGATCGCGGCAATAGAAGACCTCCCCAATGCGAAAATGATAAGGCTTCAGGGAGCATCTGCCGCACCGTTTGCAGCAGGTCAGTACATAAGCATCGAAGCTGATATCGGCGGAACGAAGACTACACGTCCCTATGCGGTATCATCCTCACCTGCCGATGCGGATAAGGGAATATATGAGATAACCGTGAAGTGGGTCAAGGACGGGTTTGTATCATCCCATATCCTTGACAACTGGAAAGTTGGCGATGAAGTGATCTGCTCATCGCCCGAAGGTGAACTGTTCTATGAGCCCATGCGTGACAGCAGGTATGTAGTGGGCCTTGCAGGCGGATCGGGGATCACTCCCTTCCTGTCTATGGCACGTGCGCTCCGTGACGGCATTGAGGACTTCGATCTGACACTCATCTACGGATGCAGGACAGAAGATGAGATCCTCTACAGAGAAGAACTGGATGAGATCGCATCTTCCGTCGCTTCATTCAGAGTGATCTACGTGCTGTCTGATGAGAGCAAGGAAGGGTTTGAGAACGGATTCATCTCGGCAGAACTGATCAGCAAGTATAAGCCTGCTGATGATTACACGGTATTTGTCTGCGGACCTTCTGCAATGTATGACTTTGTCAGGGGAGAGACAGCAAAGCTCGGTCTTCCCGGAAGGCGCATACGCTATGAAGCAGCAGGTACGCCCAAAGCACCTTCAGGCGATGCCGCAAACTACACGATAACAGTCGATCTTCCCGGCAAGAGGATCAAGGTTCCTGCAAGGTCTGACGAGACAGTCCTCGTTGCCCTGGAACGTGCCGGGATCAGAGCCAAGAGCCGATGCCGGAGCGGCGAGTGCGGTTGGTGCAGGACCCGCCTCAAGTCCGGTGATATCTATGCTCCCGAGTCCGCTGATTCGAGGCGAAAGTCAGATGTGGAATACGGATACATCCATCCATGCGCGACCTACCCGAAGAGCGACTTGCATATATTGGTCGATACAGATCTGGGAGAAGTAAAAAGAGAGGTAAAAGACATGAAGAAGAAAGAACGCAAGATGGGCCTGATCATGGCGATCATCATCTCACTCGCAATGGGTGTGCTTGTTGCATTCCTGATCCCCAAATTCAACCCTCAGGCAGCTGAACAACAACCGGCAGCAATACGCTACATCTCTAATATCCTGATGTCAGTCGTAACCGGTATCATCGTCGCACTTATCATCCCGCTGGGCAAGATCGGCAGAACCCTGACAAAGAAAGCAAACGCCAATCCGCCTTCCATGAAGTTCACGCTCCTGAACTCCATCCCAATGGCTGTTGGCAACACTCTTATCGTCAGCCTCGTCTGCAGTCTTGTTGGAGTTCTCATGGCGCGTTCCCACATGCCTCCGGAAGCTCTGGCCAATGTGCCGCCCTTCCTTCCCATGTGGCTCGTCAGCTGGGCTCAGCTCCTCGGACCGACACTGGTCGTAAGCTATATCCTTGCAGTTCTCCTCTCGCCTTTCGTAAGTCAGGCAGTCGGTCTCGGCGGCCCTCCGACAGGCGGAGATGTTCCGAGAGAATAAGATTATATTATGGAGCCCGGCCGCGAGGCCGGGCTCATTGCACAAGAAAATGTTTGGATCACAATTAAGATGGATCCGGCAATTCAACAGGAATACCCGTACCACTAGGTCCTTTAGTAAAAATAGCTACAACATAAGTTTTACCATCTTTATAATAAATAGCTATACCTATATTAACCCATTGACATTTAGCATGATTGTTCCAATCAACAAGCCTGCTAAGTTTACTTACAATCTGAGAAACAGAAGCGTTTCCGCTAATTACGGCCTTAAGATCTTCACAGTCGGAATAATTCAGACACTCTTGCTTAGCTTGAGAAAGAGGACCGCTGTGCGCCTTTAAAGGTACATACCATGTAGCAAAACGCCCTCTAATAACGCGCTCTTTTCGCAGCTCATTAAGCTTTATGATAACATCATCAATCTTATCATCCTGCCATGTTCCGTCTTCAGGTATTGGGGGAATTACTTCGCCTACCAATCGGCCATCGCTGCCAACATAGAGGTCATCATCCACATATGTATCATGAATCATTTGCCCGTTATCAGCGAAATAGTAATAATCGCCGTCTATTTGTTTCCACCCGCAAGCAGCATAACCTTTAGATTCAAAGTAGTATTTCTCACCTTTGTATTCCAGCCAGCCGGTTTGCATAACACCATCGTCAGAGAAAAAGTAATAATATACATCGATCTTTTTAAGACCTGTAGCCATTACACCTTTCTTATTGAAGTAGTAGACTTTCCTGTCGATCTTTGCAAATCCCTTGATATACTTTCCTGACTTCTTGTAATACCACTTCCCGGATCTCTTAACCCATTTCCCTCCTTTTACAGACTTGATAGGAGTTGTTGATTGCGCATTGTAAGTTGCAACTGTTGCCGTGGCAGAAGTATCAGTATAAGCATAGACATTAGAGGTATAAACACTAAAACCAATGGCAATGGCCATCCCAGCAGACAAGATCTTCTTTGCGGTACTTGCGTATTTCATAAAGCTACCTCCGGAAACATATATGGTATGTCTGTAATCTTAAATGTATCTGTACAAAATATTATACCAGATACGGCAACAGTCCCGGTATGTTTGATGATCGTAAAAAAGAAGCAACCAAACAATTTTAAGCAAAATTTACATATCAATTATGATAATATAATGATAAAATTATGATAAAAATAAGAGAGGTATTAATATGGTACACATTAGACCCGTTTCAGATCTGCGTAATAAATTCACCGATATTGAGAAGAACGTACAAGGTGGCGATCCTGTCTTCCTGACGAAGAACGGCTACGGCACAATGGTTGTACTAAGTCTTGAGGCTTACTGCAAACTAATTGACCCTGTAGAGTATGAACTGGATATTGCTGATGAGGCAGCAGAGTCATCTGATGTCAGGTTAACACACGACCAGGTCTTCGATTCTTTACGGAGGAAGGTTGATGCTTAATGAGAGATATGAACTCCGTTATCTTCCGCTGTTTTACAAAGACCTGGATCATGATATTTCCCACATAATACATAAATTGGGTAATCCTGATGCAGCGAGGAAACTAATCGACGAAGTAGAAGCAGCCATTATCAGACGGTTAGAAGATGGTCCTGAATCGTTTGAGCAAGTTTCTTCACGCAAAAATAGAAACCACCCTTATTACAGGATCTACATAAAGAACTTTGTAATCTATTATGTCGTCCTGGAAGATAACGGTAAAAAGATCATGGAAGTCAGACGCTTTTTACATAAGCTTGAAGACCGCAACAGCAAGGTGTGATTACAGGTATCATCCTTCATCCTTATAATACTCATTCACCAGGCTCCTCAGTCCCAGCTCCTTAAGTTCCTCATACTTTACATTAAAACGTGCTTTTCCCCTTGAACCAGTGATCAGATATCTCAAGCACTCCACTGCATAACGATCTATCTCGTGCAGGCTCTTGTCGGTGTTGATCACGGGGAAATACCACTTACTCCAGGTCAGATCGTTGTCGTCGGTAACATCAAAGAGCTTTCTATTAAATATCCTGATAAAAGCGACGGCAGCTGACCGCGGGTCCTTGTCCTGGCGGTCGTACCAGCGCTTGAGGGCGCGGGTCTTGCGGCGCATCTTCTGTTTGATCTTTTTGACTGAGGCAGGGGCAATGTCGACTATGCCGTCGCGGTAACAGAAACCTAAGAAAGTCCAGCCGTCGTCCGGGGCCGTGAAGCATTCTTTGTCCGGGTTGACGGACAGACCACGTGAAGCGAGGAAAGATCTGATCTCAGACGCGTACTGTTCCACTTCATCCATAGAAGGGGCGAAGACGATGATGTCATCTGAATACCTGGCATACGGGACTGCCATATCGATAAACATCTGATCCATTTCGCGCAGGTACAGGTTGGCGAAGAATGAGGCCTGGGGTGTCCCCGCCATGATGCCTTTCGCTTCGCGGACAACATCGTGCCGGTCGATCACGCATGGTTCTTCAAGCAAAGCAACCAGAAGGTCTGCAAGGCGCGGATCGTCTGACAGCGCCTCCTTAAGGATTGGCACAAACCTGCCGACCGGGACTGAATTGAAGTAGTTGCTGATATCGACCTTATATGAATACATCGACCCGATACCGGGCATCCTGACGAACCTGCGGACTGCGTCTTTCGCCGTTTTGGCGGGGCGGAAGGAATAAAGACCGCTGCAGAAGAGGTGATCATATCTGCGTAGCATAAGATACGTCAGCAGCTTGAAGTTCATGTTCCAGTCGTACGAGTATGTGTAGACCGTCCTCTTCTTCTGAGAGCTCATCTTGCTTATGACTGCCTTGGACGGAAGCGGAAGAGGCCCACCTGCCATGATAGACTCATAGACCTTTCCGCAGTGTCCGGAATCGATATACTCCCGGATCAGGTCAGGCGCGGACAGACCGCTTATTATCGACTTTTTGTACGCGCAGTATCTCTCCCATGTATCGCGGGAATTAAGTTCATCTATTAATGATCCGGACATATCCACCTCAAATAAAAACAGAAAGAGAAGACGTTAAATCCCACATGTATGTGGGAAGTACAAGACCGTACACGATCCGCGCTGCCTGCGAAGCTCATAAGAGGTCCGTGCCGGGTCCGCCACAGGCGCTGATAAAGCATTCTCTTTCTGCTAATAGTAGATTATAACAGCACATCTCAAATTCTACCACTCTTGATGCGCATCAGATAACGGGTCTTCCTCTCAACGCTCTCCTCGTTCTTGTCGGTCAGAGCAAAGAACTCTTTGATCTTCAGATCACTGTAAGATCCGTGGATCAGAAGCGCCCTGCACAGATAGTATAATCCGACGGTCGAGATGAGCTGGTCGATCTCCGAATCCTTGAGCGTATGACCTGCAAGCTGCATTATATGATCGTGCTCTTCCTCAATTGCATCCTTAAGGTCCCTGATCTTCCTGATATCAAAGAAATACAGCTGTGCCAGGTAGATCTCAGATGATACCTCGAGGAGTTCAGCGCCTGATATCTCAGCTATCTCCCTGTTCAGGGTACTGAGCACGCTTTCTGCCTTGATGAACTCATCGAGAGTAGCCTTGTTGAGAGCCAGATCATCCGCCTTATCAGTACGGATGCGCTCATGCACATCGCGTTCATATTCACGCAGTTCCTTCTTGATATTAACGAACAGGTCATCAGCAACCTCCAGGAGGCTCGCCGCCCTGGCAAACTCACGCCTTACTTCCCTCGGGACGCCTAATGCCGACTTATATCCCAGATCATGCTCGATCTCCGCCCATGTATGCTGCAGCATCGACTTGAGCTGTATCTCAAACTGCATCCCGCACAGGTCTTCAGGATACCCCTTCCCCTCAGGCAGGCTGCAGATATAGTGAAGAGACACATACCCGAAAGTATTGGGATCGATGAGTTCCCTCTTATCGATCGACTTCTCCTTATCCACCACGAAATTCTTATCAAGTATCTCAGCCATCTGATCCACCTGATCGGCGAAAAAGCTGATGAGCCTGAACCCGACGATGTCGGTCACCTGGTCGGCAGACTGATACTTACCGTGCTTGCGCAAAAGCTTCGCATTCAGCGACTCGCGGCTCTTGATACGATCGGTGATCATAACCTGTCCGAGCCCATGCTCGGCGAGAAGCTGCTCCAGGCCGCAGCGAACGGCTTGAGTCAGTCTCTCATAGGCTTTAAGATTCCCGTCATATTCTCTAAGTATCGTCTCGATTATCAGATCCATGTCGACCTCCGACGTTTATTATATCATCACTTGACTTTTATCCGAATGATGATATTCTTAAGCAGCACTCATGAAGCGCCGACAGTTCGTTAGTGCCATCCTGTCGTAAAACAAAACCAGGACTGTAATTGTAACATGCGTTATTTTTATGGCATCCGGTTTTGTGATGCCATTTTTTATTTTATCGAGGTAGTTTATGGAAGAAAAGAAAACAGTCACAAGCCTTTACATGTACATCGGCATCGTCTTTGTATCATGTCTTCTCCTGTCCAATCTTGTTGCAGGCAAGATGTGGGCCGTAACAGATGATATCACGCTGCCTGGAGCAGTCATCCTTTTTCCTGTCACATACATCTTAGGTGACGTTATTACTGAAGTCTACGGTTTCTCCAAAGCCAGAAGGATCATTTGGATGGGTTTTGGAATGAGCTTTTTTGCGGTGCTTCTCTATCTCCTTATCATTGCACTCCCCCACCCCGGTTATTGGGAGAACCAGGGTGCGTATGAGATCGTTCTCGGCACGACTCCCAGAGTGGCCGTCGCTTCGTTTGCGGGATACCTTTTCGGGGAGTTCTCCAACTCCATAATCCTGTCCAGGCTCAAGGTAACGACGAAGGGCAAGTACCTCTGGATCCGCACGATCCTGTCCACGATCATCGGCGAGGGCTTTGATTCGGTCATATTCATCACGATCTCATTCTGGGGCACCATGGAGAACTCGGTCATCCTCAAGATGATCCTCTTCCAGTACCTCTTCAAGGTCGGCTACGAAGTCCTCTTCACGCCGTTTACTTACTTTGTCATCGGCAAGGTCAAGAAGATCGAGGGCATCGACACATACGACACGGACACCGCATATAATCTGATAAGAGGTTGATCATGACAGACAATAAAGGACTTACAAAACTTGGCAACAAAGAGACCAACTACGTCTTCGACTACGATCCGGGAGTGCTCGAGACTTTCGAGAACAAGCATAAGGAGAACGACTACTGGGTCAAGTTCAACTGCCCGGAGTTCACGTCCCTGTGCCCCATCACGGGCCAGCCTGACTTCGCTACGATAACGATCTCCTACGTCCCGTCCGAGCGCATGGTCGAAAGCAAGTCGCTGAAGCTCTACCTCTTCTCCTTCAGAAATCACGGCGACTTCCACGAGGACTGCGTCAACATCATCATGAAGGACCTGATAAGGCTCATGGACCCCAAGTACATCGAGGTCTGGGGCAAGTTCCTCCCCCGCGGCGGTCTGTCCATCGACCCATACTGCAACTACGGCAAACCCGGCACGAAATGGGAAAAGGTCGCAGATGACCGTCTGGCCAACCACGACCTCTATCCCGAAAAGGTTGATAACAGGTAATTATGCAGCTTGGTAAGCTACTGCTGCCTGGTAGTACAGATACAGGGACTTTACAAGTTCTGTAAGAGACTTTCCGTATGTTCCGGAAACTACCTTATGGCAATAAGTCATAGGCTTGCCTTGGATTAATATCACTTCGGCGTTACTGAGGATTACCTGAAGATTAAAGCTTTCATTCATCATATCAGCAGTAATACCACTGATCGTTACCACCTGATAGCCGTTATCAAGAGTCTTATAGTCAACAGAACCAATACTGCAAGACACTGAATTGATCTCACGATCACCGGTGAGGCCGGTGAAATAGAGTTTTAAGCACGTTTTGGACTTCAATACAAGGCTCGATCCCACGAATGCGTAATAACCGGGGGCATCAGGATTGCCAAAATCCGGATAAATAAAATCCGATTCAGGAATAATAACGTCCTGGCCATCTGCGATGGGATCACTGCCATAATTAAGATCTGCATTTGCAAGTGTATCCGCATGATAGTCGAAATACTTCTGTGCATATGCACCATAGTTGAGCATTGCACGGCAGAGGTTCTTTGCATTTGCGTCATAACCGCCTGCGAGGATGGCCCTGGCGTATGAAACAATCGAATAGTGCTTCTCTTCTCCAAGAACAGATCCCCTCTTCACCTGGAACTTAACATCGTCTGTCATTTCCTTGGCGCTGAGCTCAATGGTGAATACGCGGACCTGATACTCTTTGCCATGGTAATCAGTCTTTGTAGTAGTTGCTGCTTCACTGACAAGCTGTTCAACGGGCTTCTTGCCCTCTGCTGTGATAACAACTGCATCACCTGCTTGCAGTCCGTCCTTAGTCTCAATATAGAGATTCATAGCAATGTCATCTTTGAGTTCAAGATCCATGCCTACGGGGTGGATTATGTCGTCAAGAGTAACCAGAGGAGTAACAACATAATCTGTATCAGATAATTCTAATTGCGAAGCATCATATACTGACCACATATCTGCATCATACTTAAATCCTGTGGTTCCATATCTGTAAATATCATTCGCAAAACTCGTATATCCTTTGAGGAAAAGCTTTCCATTCGCACCGGAAGTTCCAGAATCTGAGTTAGTAATATCGGCCAGATAGTTTTTGTCTCCGATATGGACAATGTTCCACTTATGGGGACCTATAGGTGTTGAACCGTACAAAGTTCCAGTTACACAATAAACACTCAAATTGCTGTCATTAAAAGTCGACAGTTCGCTCAAATAATGGAATGCTTCTGAGTATCCTTCGCAAACAACATTGGTATCCTTATCGTTATCAAATACATTGACCAAAGCCCAGGGAGTTGAATCAGTTAATACATAAGATTCGTCGGCAGCAGCATCGTCATTGTAAGTAACCAATTCACAAATCCTGTCCTTGTAATATTCAAGCTTATAATAATCACTCAAACCACTGGCATTATTCACTATCTCTTTTGCATTCTCAACAGACTGCATTACCCTTCCTGTCTTTTTAACATCAACACTTGTGGAATCACTTGAATGATCATCCTCACGATACTTTAATCCAACAGGGAAACTTACATAACCATCACAGAGCTGAATCCATTCCTCTCCTGTACTTGAAGTATAAGTATAGTAACCTGCAAACGAATACGAATATTTTACGTGAGGAGCTATCCAGTAAAACTCGTAAGAACAGTCGATAAGCAAAGGATTATTAACCGTAAGATAATCAGCACCAAAAAGCTGTGATTTAACGGCTTCCTTAACAAGAGTTGAATTGTCAAGATTTTCCAATCCCAAGTCTGAAGCATAATATCTAGTGTCAGGATCAAGGCCAAAAGCACTCAAGGGAATAACAACTTTAGAAGTGCCAACTTCACCATCAGCGATTCTCTTGATACCCTGTCTGAGCAAAGTATAAAGTTTTCTGTTGTTACCTGTGAGCCTCTTACCTGCCTGACCAATCGTAACTCCAGAATCTTCGCTGTCATAGAACTTCACACTAGCATACTCATCATAAAGATCATCTATTTCAGCTGAACTGAATGACGGTGTTTTTAAACTCTCATCACCAGACTTCGTGATTGTGACTTTGTCAGATGAACTGTCTTCCTTCTCCTCCTCCGGAGCAGCTTCTTCCTCTTCCACAGCCTTTTCTGCTGTTTCCGTCTCCTCAGCCTTCTCCTCGGGTTCTTCAGATTCAGGTTCAGCCTCTGCCTCTTCCTCTTCTTCTACTTCCTCAACTACAGCCGGGGATTCCGTTACTTCCTCATCAGCCTCATCAGCAAATGCTGCAAAGGGGACTATTGACATCATCATAGCTGCCGTAACCATCGCAGCTGTTAACTTCTTGAACTTGTGCATATCAGTTCCTCCAATCGGATAGACTTATACCAACTAATATAATATCACACATGAACGCAACATTCACGCGGTAACCCCGCTGGGTATCAAATATCACAAATTAGCAATTTTTTCCATCCATTATCGAATATGCAAAATCAGAGCAGATGATAAAATATTCCTGTCACAGAAAGGTGGTCTCTATGGTTGGCAGTTTGAACGAAGAGTGCGGTATCTACGGGATTTATGGAAACGGTCTGACTGATTTGCCTTCGCTTGTGTACTACGGTCTTTTCGCGCTGCAGCATAGGGGACAGGAGAGTTCTGGCATCGCCGCAACTGACGGAGGTGACGTCAGGTGCCACAAGGCAATGGGTCTTGTAAGCGAGGTCTATACCAAAGATGCGATCAGCAGCCTGGGCAACCCCACCATCGCCATCGGACACAACAGGTATTCCACCACGGGTTCATCAACGATCGACAACGCCCAGCCCCTCGTAAGTCATTACTCCAAGGGTTCGCTGGCGATCTGCCATAACGGCAACCTCACTAACTGTATTTCGCTTCGGACAAAGCTCGAGAACGAAGGTGCCATCTTCAGGACCACTGTCGATTCAGAGGTCATCGCCCAGCTCATCGCCAGGGAGAGGAACAGATCCGAATCGATCGAGACTGCCGTTAAGAAGGTCATGGAGCAGATCCAGGGCGGATATGCGATCCTGGTCATGAGCAGGCAGAAGCTCATTGCCGTAAGGGACCCCTATGGCCTCAAGCCCCTCGTAATGGGCAAGATCGGCGATGCCATAGTATTCGCGTCAGAGAGCTGTGCACTGCAGGCGACAGGTGCCACACTCATCCGCGATGTCAAGCCCGGCGAAATGGTGATCGTAAGCCGTGACGGCATCAGATCAGAGATGTACAAGACCGGGGCAAGATCTGCCAAGTGCGTGTTTGAGTATATATATTTCGCCAGGCCGGACAGCGTGATCGACGGGATCTCCGTATATGAGAGCAGGCTTAGGGCTGGCGCCATACTTGCCAAGGATCACCCAGTTGACGCGGACTGCGTTATCGGAGTGCCGGAATCCGGCATAGACGCCGCCATGGGTTACAGCAAGGAATCGGGGATCCCTTACGTTAAGGGATTCGTTAAGAACGGATATGTGGGAAGGACTTTCATCAAGCCCAGCCAGGAGCTGAGGGCACAGGCTGTAAGGATCAAGCTCAATCCCATCGAGTCAGCCGTCGCCGGCAAGAGAGTCATAATGATCGACGACTCCATAGTCAGAGGCACGACCATTGCCAATCTCGTTAACATGTTAAGACAGGCAGGCGCTGTGGAGGTGCATGTCAGGATCTCTTCCCCGCCGTTCCTTCACCCCTGCTACTACGGAACAGACGTCCCTTCAGAGGACAGGCTCATAGCATCACACCATTCCATCGAAGAGATAAGGGACATGATCGGAGCAGACTCGCTCGGTTATTTGAACGTATCAAGGCTTGATGAGATGCTGGGCGAACCCGGGCATAATTACTGTGATGCCTGCTTTACGGGTGATTATCCTAATATCGATACCGGCATCGACCTCATGAATGAGGATGCTGCATCGCTTGAGAAGTGATCACTCCTCAGAAGTCTCTTCCTCATCTTTGGGACTCCAGCTCTCCTGAACAGGTTCTATCATCAGCTCACCTGATACCTTAACCGCAACCTGGTATTTGTCTTCGTATACGATCTCGCCGGGAGTATTAGTGTAGACTATATAGTAGGGATGATTGTATTTCTCCAGCAGCCAGCACATAGGCCTTATCATCCGCATCATCTCTTCCGAGTTCTCTGTTTTGAAGAAGCACACTACCTTCTCCTGACGCTTACAAGGTTCCGGCCACGGGAGTTCTTCTGCAAACCAGCTGTCGATCTCTTTGCACAGGTCAGCGTCTTCCTCTTCCATAACATCGTTCTGGATAAGCTGCATACACATACTGAAGATACCCTTCGCATACATTGTATTGGCAGCAAGTTCCTGACCCTGGATCCTGACGTATTTAAACTTCATGGAGCTCACCCCCTTGCAGCATAGATCTTATCTATGGATATATTTTACAACATCCGTTATAATCACGACAACTTCAAAAGGAGATGAATCTATGTCCATTGACGATACGATCAAGAGAATAAATGAGCTTGCACATAAGGCAAAGACGGAAGGTCTTACCGAAGAAGAACTGAAGGAGCGCGAGCAGCTCCGCAACATCTACCGTCAGAGTGTGATAGGCAATCTCAAGGCTCAGCTGGATAATACTTCAATCAAGGAGAAGGACGGCACCATTAGACCCCTTAAGAAGAATTGATGATTCGGAACAACACCCGGGACACCTTTGATACTCTGCGTATTCAGTAAAGTGCTCAATGTAATGTGCACTACCTTGAGCAATACTCTGCCATGCATTCTTCTAAGCACCCTGGATCAAAAATGCGATAATCATGTGCCACCCGGGACACCCTTGATTCTTTGGAATGACACCCAATAGTGACGCCTGCGGCGTCACAGTAAGGCGTTCTTTTACCGTTTCCGAAGCAGAACAACTCATCACCTTACTCTTGCCACGACCGCCTCGAACGGCCTCAGCTTACCGGGGATCGCCCCGCCCGGATAGCTGCTCAGCAACACCTCAACAACGTCAAGACCGCAAGACTGTTCACAGCCGCTGAAGTTAACTGCCGTGACGATCTTATCAACCCCGTCTTCCCTTACAAAAGCATATATGCTGTCGCTGTTTTCGAACAATTCCCTGTAACTGCCGTATAAGAGCACATCATTGCCGCACCTAAGCTGCGCGAGCCTTCTGTACCACGACAGGACAGAGTCGGTATCACGGTTCTGCGCATCAGCATTAACGTTCCTGTAATTGCTGTTAACGGGAAGCCAGGGCGTGCCTGACGTGAAGCCCGCGTTAGCGCTGCCGTCCCACTGCATCGGGGTACGGGCATTATCCCTGCTGAACCTGTGGACACACTCCATGGCCGCTTCATGCGACAACCCGTTCTGAAGTGCTTCGCGGTACTGGCCTATAGAATCAATGTCGTTGTAATCGTCTATGGAATCCCATCTGACATTGGTCATTCCAAGTTCCTCCCCCTGATAGATAAACGGGGTTCCGCGAAGAGTGAGAAGGATCGCCGCCATCGCTTTGGAAGCCAGCACAGGATCGACATCATCGCCGAAATAATGGTTAACAGACCTCGGCTTATCGTGGTTCTCAAAATAGATGGGATACCACCCGTTACAGGCAGTTGCCGCCTGGCTTTCGCCAAGAGCGCGCTTCAGGTCCTTAAGAGTCCAGTGATCTGTCTTATACCAGACTTCCGCACCCTTAAACTCCAGGTTCATGTGACTGAACTCGAATATCATGTCGAACACGCCGTTACTGCCGGTCCAGTGTTGAAGATCGTCCGGCCCTACACCGTTCGCCTCTCCTACGGTGAACACATCTTTTCCTGCTGTAACATTCTGTTTGAACTCCCTGAGATAATCGAGGATACCGTCCGTGTTGCAGGTCATGTCGTGGATACTTACCATTCCATCTGCGCCATCAGGAACACCTCTTGCCAGTTCATCGGGCTTCTTAATATACGGGATCGCATCCATCCTGAATCCGCCTATCCCCTTATCAAGCCAGAATCGTGCGATGTCATAGACAGCCTGCCTCACCTCCGGATTCGCCCAGTTAAGATCAGGCTGTTCCACGGCGAAAGTATGCAGATAATACTGTCCCCTCTCCTCCGACCATGTCCATGCTGACCCTCCGAAAATACTTCTCCAGTTATTCGGCGCACTCCCGTCAGGCAAGGCATCACGCCATATGTACCAGTTACTGTAACCGTTATCTTTGCTTTGTCGTGACTGCCTGAACCACTCGCACTGATCGGATGTGTGATTGACCACAAGATCCATCACGATCCTGATCCCCATGCTCTTTGCCTCGGCGATCAATGCCTCCATGTCTTCCATCGTTCCATATCGCGGATCGATACTGTAGTAATCAGAGACATCGTATCCGTTATCGACCATCGGCGAGGCATAAACAGGCGTAAGCCAGACCGCCCCGACATTCAATTCCTGAAGGTATTTTAGTTTGGACCTGATGCCGTTGATGTCACCGTAACCGTCGCCATCAGAATCCATGTAACTGTTTACATAGATCTCATACGCGATCGTCTTCTGCCACCACAACAGATCCTTGTTCAAGCCGGATTCCCCGCGATGTTCTTATTGAGCTTTGCAACAAGGACTACAATGCCGCTTATAAGCGCACACAATGCAGCAGATGCGATCGTGAAGATCTGTATCATCAGCTGAAAGTAATCAGCAGCCAGCTCGCGGCGCGGTATGAGTGAATACGGAACAGCTATATGCGGGAATACCAGGAGCATCAGTATGCAAAACAGGACTGACGATATCAGGATCACCAGCCCTCCCCCAAACTTGTCGTACAATCCGGTATTCTTAGCCAACAGAACAAATATGAGCCAGATGATCAATATGACCGGACCGTTCCCAAACAGTGCAGGAAGTTCATAAGCTGTCATGTCCAGTGAGAGCACCAGCAGCTGCATAAGGTAAGCTGCCGCAAATAAGATGATCGTCATGATGACCGTGCCGGCCACTATGCCGGGTATGCTTGTCTTTCTTTCCATATCTATCCCTATTCCTCCAATATCCTCAGGTCACTGTCTTCGTACCTGTTATGACCGGGAAGGCTCTTCTTGTATTTCCAGCACCTGATGGCATCGTCTAATGAACGCCCTTTGTTATGCCCGAAGAAATCCCTGACGTATGTATTATACTCAAATTGTCCGTCTATGCACTTTTTTGTTGTCTTAACAGACCTCTTTATCTCATGATATGCACAAACCGCATCGGCATAAGTCTTGCCCGCATTGTTCTTCAGCCACTTCTGGAAAGCAACATTGAAAGAGAAGGAACTGCCTATCTGTTCCCTGAAGAAAGCCCTGTGCTTCTCCGAACAGACAAAGCCGTCTTCGATAATGCTGTCCAAAGTGATGACATCAGGCGATCTGCCCTGTCTCTTTTCCGCAGGTGTCCTTGCCTTGATAACACCTGTATCAAGGTATTCCCTTATCCTTGATGCAAGTTCCTCCTTGCGTCCTGATGCCGGGATCTTGTTGGCACGGCAAAATTCAGCCAGTTCTTCCTTAAGGAAATACCATCTGGCAAACTCTTCTCCCGTAAGCTCTCTTGTCAATTCAGGTCTGTTCTTAGTTTCCATAGTTAAATTATATCCTAAATCCTGCCGGACAAAAAACAAGGCTGGAAACGCACCATTTCCAGCCTCATCATCATTCCGGTCAGATTCTTATTTAACGGTTACAGTCTTAATGCTGCTCCATGAAGAATAATACTTCTTTCCGTTGAACTCCTTAAAAGACCTTACGCGAACATAGTACTTCTTGTTCTTCTTCAGTCCTGTTACAGTCTTGCTGCCTGTGGACTTGCTGTAAACGTTCTTATACTTGTTGCCTGACTTGCAGTTCTTCTTCAGAGAGTAGCATACCTGATATCCGTCGCAGGAAGTAGTCTTTGAATAAGTGACCTTAAACCCTCTCTTCTTGCCCTTCTTGTACTTCTTAAGCGACTTGATCTTTACGCTCTTAAGGGCGGAAGTTGACATGGAAAGGTTGTATGTGCCTGCCTTCTCATCACTGCCTCTGTTGATAGTAAGATAATATGTTCCCTTGGGAGTGAAATATTTATAAACATTCTTACCAAATTGAACTGAGTACTCACCATACTTTACATCACCATCAGAATTCGTGAAATCGAAATAAGTACTTCCAAAACCGGGAGTAAAAGTGATCGTTGTATAACCGCTCTTAGTAACTTTGTACTTGTAAATGTCCTTGTCATCATTAAATCCGAGGTGACCCTTGACTGTTCCTGATTTATAAGTTGTTGCCGTAGTATATGAATTATTCTTCTCTAACTGTGATTCACTCTTAGTCTCGTTCGAAGGAGTATATTCAACACAGAATGAGTAAGCGACATTCTTCCCGTGATAAGTACCGTCAGCACTAAGATAGAGATCATATTGTCCTGCAAGCAGATTATATGTATGAGACCAATCGCCCTCTTCCCAGCCAAATTCAGTAAAGAGCCTGGATCTGTTTGAATCCTCGCACCATGCGTATCCCTTAACATTATCCTTATCCTTGGGAACCTTTGATATTACAAAGTTCACCTTGCCTGAAGTCGGCAAGTCGATCACATAATGATAGTAATCACCTGAATTCACGCACGTTATGCTGTAGTTCTTCGAGAATACAAGATCCTCTTCCTTCACCTGATGATCTGCATCTGCCAATGCAGTCACCGGCAAGGATAATGCAATAAGAGCCGCCGACATCAGACCTGCGACAGCATTTCTGATCACATTTGCCATGTTGATACCCCCAAAAATGAAAATAATAATCGGGCTCTGCAAAGAAAGCCCGAAATAATTGTATCACTTCCACCGTATAAAGCTACACTCTAATGCAGAATAACCCGTGATGGTTGCAATACGCGTAGATGTACTTTACCCTGTCGATCTTAAACCTTGCCTCACACGGACCTTCAGGATAGAGTTTGGTGAACTGTACCCTGTGATCTGACACTGCAGCCATGAACGATATGTGGTGATCTTTTGTCATGGGATGATCAATGGTCACATAGAACTCGTCCTGATCCCTGTCAATGCTGATCACATGGTCTTCATCAGCCTCTTCTGCCTCCAAAGCGGGAAGAGTTATCCCGCAGCAGCTTACCACGGCTTCACCTGTAGCCTGTATCACATTGCCGCAGACCGGACACACATAGAACCTTGTCTTTGCCACATCAGCTGACTTATTGGTGTTGCTTATGTCTTCTCCTGACAGCAGCTCGATGACTGATATACCGAGTGCCTGCGCCAGCGGTTCGATCAGGCTGATATCGGGAAAGCCCTGGCCCGTCTCCCATTTGCTTACCGCCTTGCTGCTCACGAAGATCTTCTCTGCGAGTTCTTCCTGAGTCATGTTCTTCTTTTCGCGGAGCTTCCTGATGACTGCTCCTGTTACGTATCTATCCATGGGACTCACCTCCTTCATGAGTGAAGGATATCAGATGCATGAAGGATTACCACCTACGCTGCGTGGATATCAGCCGATCATCGACTTCGCGAATTCAGCAGCGGCAGCCAGATCAGCCTCATCAGGCTTACCTTTGTGCATGCCCTTGAACTCACCTTTGCAGTGGAACTCACGGTCATCCACAGGTATGCCAATCTTATCAGCCTCGGCCCTGACTTTCTTATACGTTGACTTCATCATTGCCGCCGAACCAAAGACTGCGATATTCCCAACCTTATCTTTATCAAGCGTACGGATAAAATCCCTGACCTCAGGATCGATGCTGAACGCATAGTATGAACTTCCGAGGAATAACAGGTCAACGGGTTCAGTGACCGGTTCACTTATGGGAAGCGCTTCAACTCCTGCAGCCTTGGCAACTGCTTCGGCCAGCCGCTTTGTGTTTCCTGTCTTTGTATAATATCTGACTGCTGCTCTCATGATGTTTTATCATCCTTTCTCTTTTGTGGTGCTGACGCTGAAATCTATGTCCATTGCAACGTGGATATCTTGATCCGGATACTCACGCTTGATCCTGTCATGAACATCATCGTGCACTTTGTTCCGTTCTTTGGCATCAAAGCTGACGACTATGTCGAGTCTTATTGCCTTCGTCTCTTTGTCCAGATAGAAACCGTGTGCCTGGAGAACGTACGGGTTCTCTTTGGCGAGTGAATACACCTTCTCCCTGACAGCTGCCGCCTCAAGATCCTTGGTGTTGAACGCATATACACCTATCCCCGTGAGGATAACATTGTGCTTATCGAGCACGTCGGCCGTGATCCTCCTGGTTAGCTTGTCGAGTTCATCGGCTGCCATCGTATCAGGGACTTCGATGTGGATAGAACCGTTGTATGTATCGGGACCATAGTTATGCAGTACAAGATCGTAAGCACCGTTTACTCCCGGGTGTTCTGCTACCGTCTTCTTTATCGCCTTAGCAAGCTTATCATCGGCTCTCTCTCCAAGTATCTTGGACAGTGTCTCGCTCATCATGCCGACGCCGGACTTGATGATGACAGCTGCGATCAGCGCACCGAGCCACGCTTCAAGTGAGACACCGAAGAACATGTATATTCCCGCAGCAACGAGAGTCGATGCGGAGATAATGGAATCCATGGTGGCATCCTCACCCGAATTGATGAGCGAATCGGAATTCACCTTAACGCCGACATGCTTGACATATCTTCCCAGGACGATCTTGACCACGACAGCCACGGCCACTATGACAAGAGTTACCGCGCTGTAATCAGGAGTTACCGGTGTTATTATCTTCTTGACCGATTCAACGAATGCCGTAATGCCTGCGTACAGCACAAGCATCGCGATCACCATCGCACTTAAGTATTCGATCCTTCCGTAGCCGAACGGATGCTTCCTGTCAGCTTCCTTCCCGGCGAGCTTCGTTCCGACTATCGTTATGACTGAACTTGCCGCATCCGAAAGGTTGTTGACTGCATCCATCACGATCGCTATGGAATTGGACATCAGTCCGACAACGGCTTTGAAGGCGGCCAGGAACACATTTGCCAGGATCCCTATGATACTGGTCTTGATTATCGTCTTGTCCCTGGTCCCTTCAGCCTTGCTCATATTACTTCTCTAACTCCTTTGCAACTGCTTCTCTAACGTCTTCCATCTTGACGGTAGGCTCGAATCTTGCGATGACATTGCCGTCGCGGTCAACGAGGAACTTTGTAAAGTTCCACTTGATGTACGCCTTGTCTCCAAACTTCTTGTTGTTTGCCTTCGCAAACTTATCAAGAGCCGCCATCTTCAGACCCTTGCCAAAACCTTCGAAAGGCTTCTCTGTCGCAAGATAAGCGAACAGCGGATCAGCATTGTCTCCGTTAACATCTATCTTACCAAACTGGGGGAATTCCGTCCCGAATTTTACCGTGCAGAATTCGTGGATCTCATCATC
>DGUI01000049.1 GCA_002394605.1 Mageeibacillus sp. UBA4314
GTCTGTACTCGATCTTACCGGCCTTAACATCATTAACAGCCTTTGTGATATCCATTGTGACTGTACCTGACTTAGGGTTAGGCATGAGGCCCTTAGGACCCAAGACCTTACCGAGACGACCAAGCTTACCCATCATATCAGGTGTTGCGATAAGAACATCGAAGTCGAACCAGTTTTCCTTCTGGATCTTATCGATCATATCGTCATCACCTACAAAATCTGCACCGGCTTCCTTAGCCTCATCAGCCTTGGGACCCTTTGCAATAACGAGAACTCTCTTCGTACGGCCTGTACCGTGGGGAAGTACTACTGCACCTCTTACCTGCTGGTCTGCGTGACGTGAGTCAACGCCAAGACGAACGTGAAGTTCTACTGTCTCATCGAACTTTGCCTTACCTGTTTCCTGAACAAGACGAACTGCCTCGGAAGGATCGTAGATCGTTGCTCTGTCAACAAGCTTGGAAAGATCGTTATATCTCTTACCTGTCTTCATACGGATCTCCTTTCCTTATCAGTCCTTAACGACAATACCCATTGAACGGGCTGTACCTGCTACCATCCTGGCGCAAGCTTCGACATCTGCTGCATTAACATCGGGCATCTTGATCTCAGCGATCTTCCTGCAATCATCCCATGTTACTGTAGCAACCTTCTGTACGTTAGGCTTACCTGAGCCCTTCTCGATCTTTGCAGCCTTCTTGAGCAATACGGGGACCGGAGGAGTCTTGGTAATGAAAGAGAATGTCCTGTCTGCATAAACTGTAATTACTACAGGGATTATGAGACCTGCATCCTTTGCTGTTCTCTCATTAAACTCTTTTACGAACTGCTGGATATTGATACCATGCTGTCCAAGAGCTGGTCCTACCGGCGGCGCGGGTGTTGCTTTGCCTGCAGGGATCTGAAGTTTTACATAACCTGCAATTTTCTTAGCCATACTGGCCACCTCCCAATTAATTATTTATATTTCCGGGCACTTTTGTGCCTTGAAACCATGCTTAAGGTCATCAGACCTTCTGAACCTGTGTGAAGTTTACTGTCGTAGGAGTGATCCTTCCGAACATCTGAACTTCGATCGTAACCTGTTCCTTCTCGTAATCCATAGCGGATACCGTTCCCTTGAACTCAGCGAAAGCACCGCTAATGATCCTGACATAATCTCCGACATCGTAGTCGACCTCAGGTACCCAATCGGTATCGATACCCATGGATACAAGATCGCTGTCTGTAAGAGGAAGCGGCTTGTTGGGGTCAGGGCCCACAAATCCCGTTACGCCTCTGATGTTCCTGATCAGATACCAGAGACTCTTGTCTTCCTTCTCTTCATAGCCGAAAACGAGCTTGATAAGGACATATCCGGGGAACTTGTTCCTTGTCTTCTCCTTGCGGACGCCGTCCTTAACTTCTACATATTTCTCTTCGGGAACCCAGACTTCCTGGATCCTCTCGCCCATGCCGTGATTCTCAACATATCTGTCGAGAGTATCCTTAACGGACTTCTCGTAACCTGAATATGTATGTATTACATACCAACGTGCTTCTCTCTCTTCAGGCATCTTGCTACTCCTTTATCAACTGTACCGTTCTTTACGCTTCTGAAGCCTCTGTGGACTCTGAAGTCTCAGAAGTTCCCTCAGTAGTGTCCGCGGTCGATTCCGTTGTCGTCTGATCAGGTACTGATTCAGGCTCGGACTCGGAAGCAGTTGTTGCTACAGAATCATAAAAACCGACCTTATCAAGGAGCCAGCGTCCGCCGGAACCGATAAGAGTCAGAAATACTGCAAAGAAAACGATAACGAGCAGAACGACGGCGGAAGTACTCTTGAGCTTCTCCATAGTAGGCCATACGACCTTCTTCAGCTCGGCGAATACATCCTTAACGCCCTTGCCCATACGCTTGAAGATGTTACCTTGTTTATTACCAGCCATCTTTATACCCTTCTCAAGTTATTACTTGGTCTCTTTGTGGACTGTGTGCTTACGGCAGAAGGGACAATACTTCTTGAGTTCAAGTCTCTCAGTATCGTTCTTCTTATTCTTATATGTCTGATAATTCCTCTGCTTACACTCGGAACATGCCAGTGTCAGCTTGTCTCTTGCACTTGCCTTAGCCATGATCGGTTCCTCCAAAAATATATCTTTTTCTACTGCTTTCCCGTGTTTTAGGCGCAATAAAAAAAGAACCTCAGCGGGTTTTAGCTTGAAAATTCTATCACAGGTGTGTGATTAAGTCAACATTAACCTCTGCGGGATTTTAATTCCTGTTCAACATCCGCGGGGGTAATATCCTGGTCAGCCATCAGGACGAGGATGTGGTAGATCACATCTGCGATCTCACCGATGATCTCCTGCCTGTCTGCCTTGGCTGCTGCGATAGCTGTCTCAACAGCTTCCTCACCAACCTTCTTGGCGATCTTCTCAGTACCTTTGCCGAGAAGATAATTGGTATAAGAACCTTCCACCGGATTTGCTTTGCGGTCGAGGACGACACTGTAAAGTTCGTTTAAGATATCCATAATGAGTTCTCCTTTGCTTATTCTTCTGATGTATCCAGTTTCCACTCATCGAGCGGTGTGTAAAAACATGATCTGTTGCCGGTGTGGCATGCAGCACCCGTCTGTTCGATCTTATAGAGCAATGTGTCTCTGTCACAATCGATCGATGCTGACACGACTCTCTGGACATGACCCGAAGTCTCGCCCTTCTTCCAGAGGGTATTGCGCGACCTTGAATAATAATGCATGTATCCTGTCCTGCACGTCAGCTCGAAAGCCTCGTGGTTCATATATGCCATCATCAGCACTTCGTTCGTCTGATGATCCTGACAGATCACGGGAACCATTCCGTCAGAATTCTTCTTCATGTGCGCCCACATGTCCAGTTCCTTTGAGATCTGCCTTACCGGGATCCCTCTTCCCGCAAGATACTCCTTAAGCTCGCCTATCCCGATCTCGCCAAAGTGGAACAGACTTGCAGCAAGGACTGCATCTGCGCCGCCTTTTGTTATGCCGTCATAGAAATCCTCCATCCTGCCGGCTCCGCCTGAAGCAATGACAGGAACATTTACCGCCGAAGAGATCAGGGATGTGATCACATTGTCGAATCCGCTCTTCGTTCCGTCACGGTCCATTGAAGTCAGGAGGATCTCGCCTGCTCCGAGGCGTACGACTTCTTCCGCCCACCACAGGGCATCGATGCCGGTGGGCTTTGTGCCTCCCGCGATAACGACTTCATAGCCTGAAGGGAACTTCTCCTTATCTTCACGTGACTTAACATCGATCGCAACAACGATGCACTGCGCGCCGAACATCTCCGAAGCCTCTTTTACGAACCCGGGGTTCTTCACTGCAGCCGAATTAAGAGATACCTTGTCAGCACCTGCATTCAGGATGTCCCTGATATCCTGCGTCGTCCTGATCCCGCCGCCGACCGTGAAAGGGATAAAGACCTCGTCAGCGACTCTTCTGGCCATCTCGACAACTGTGTCTCTCGCTTCAAGAGTCGCAGTGATATCAAGAAATACGAGCTCGTCGGCGCCTGCCATATTGTACTGCTTGGCACACTCTACAGGATCGCCCGCATCACGCAGCGATACGAAATTAACACCTTTGACAACGCGTCCGTTCTTCACATCGAGGCAGGGTATTATACGTTTTGTAAGCATTTCTTAAGATCCACCCTTCCCTCATAGATCGCCTTGCCGACGATAACACCGGAAGCTCCGCTTCCTTTTATGTAATATATGTCCTCATCAGAACCGATACCGCCGGAAGCGATGATGTCAAGTCCAGTCCTGTCGACCATCTCTTTCGTTGCGTCGAAAGCAGGACCCGTGAGCATGCCGTCCCTTGCTATGTCGGTGAATATGACCGTTGTTGCTCCCAGTGACTTCATCGTCAGGGCAAAATCAACAGCTGCAACTCCGCTTCCTTCAGTCCATCCGTCAACGGCTACCTCGCCGCCTTTTGCATCGATCCCGATGGCGATCTTATCTCCGTATCTCGCCAGGGCAGCCTCCGTAAAGGGACGGTCCTTGATCGCTGATGTTCCGAGAACGCATCTGGACACGCCGTAATCTTCGATAAGGCTCGTTAATGTATCCATGTTGCGGATGCCGCCGCCCGTATCGACCTTCAGGCCGGTCTTGACGGCGATGTCCCTGATAACCTGATGATTTGTGGGAATGCCGGACTTTGCAGCATCCAGATCCACGATATGTATCCAGGAAGCTCCTACCTCCTTGAACTCAAAAGCCTGTGCTATGGGGTCATCGTTATAGACTGTAACGTCATCGTACTTCCCCTGCCTGAGCCTTACGCACTTGCCTCCCAGAAGATCGATCGCAGGTAATATGATCATGCTCTTGTCCTCCTCGCGAACTTTGACAGTATGGCCAGACCGACCTCACCGCTCTTCTCAGGGTGGAACTGTGTAGCAAAGACATTTCCTCTCTCAACTGCACAGCAATACCTGATGCCGTATTCCGTTCTTGCCGCGACGACACTGTCATCTGAAGGATCGCAATAGAATGAGTGGACAAAATATACGAACTCACCCCCGCTAAGGAGACTGCCATTGCAGTCCACGAGTGAATTCCATCCCATCTGCGGGACCTTAAGTCCTTTGTCTGTAGTCTCAGCAGCAGGAAAACGCCTGACCGTTCCGGGTATTATACCGAGGCCCTCGATAAGTCCGCCTTCCGCAGCGCCCTCTTCAGAGCCATCGAACAACAGCTGCATTCCGAGGCATATCCCGAGGAAAGGCTTCCCGGAACTGACCGCCTTCTTAACAGCTTCATCAAGACCTGCCTCCTTAAGGTTAGCCATCGCAGGTGCAAAGGCACCTACGCCCGGAAGGATCACTCCGTCGGCATCTTGGATGACTTCAGGGTCAGAAGTGATGATCGCATCGTAGTGAAGCGCTGAAAGCGCTTTCCTGACCGATGCGAGGTTGCCCATCTTGTAGTCGACTATGGCTATCAAGTATCAGATTTCCTTTCCTGTAAGACGTGAGTAGCACTCTCTGTACTTCTCAGCTGTCTTGTTTATTATCTCTTCAGGGAGAGTGGGTGCGGGATAAGTCTTATCCCAGTCGAGGGTCTCGAGCCACTCTCTTAAGTACTGCTTATCAAAGCTCTTCTGTGCCCTGCCGGGTTCATAATCATTAAGATCCCAGAATCTTGAAGAGTCAGGTGTGAACATCTCATCTGCAACTACAAGCTTTCCGTCGATCTTACCGAACTCGAACTTCGTGTCTGCAAGGATCAGTCCCTTTGTAAGTGCATATTCGGACACCTTGTTGTAGAGGGCGATGGAAGCGTCTCTCAAAGCCTTCGCATCCTCCTGGCCGATCTTCTCGATAAGCTGCTCATATGTAATATTGATATCGTGGCCTTCATCTTCCTTTGTGGAAGGAGTGAACAGAGGTTCGGGGAGCTTATCGCCCTGGCGCAGTCCCTCAGGCATCTTGATGCCGCCGACCGTACCGCTCTTCCTGTATTCCTTAAGAGCCGATCCCTCAAGGTATCCTCTTACGATACACTCTGCAGGGAGCATCTTGACCTTCTTGACGAGCATCGATCTGCCCTTGAGTTCCTTTTCAAACTTATCAAGTCCCATGGGATACTCCTTGGGATCCGTGGTGATAACATGGTTAGGGATGATATCCTTTGTAAAATCGAACCAGAACGCCGAGATGGATGAGAGCACCTTGCCCTTGTCAGGGATAAGCTCGTCGAATACCACATCGAAAGCGGAGATCCTGTCAGTAACGATCATCAGGAGTGAATCGCCCAGATCGTAAACGTTACGGACCTTGCCCTTGATAAACACCGGCATATCGATAAAATCTGTGTCTTTGATCAACATATCTTTATCCTCCTTCAAAGGAATATTTAGCAACATAGGAATTATGTATGATAAAGTCTACAAAATCAAGTTGTCGGATAGAGAATAAATCCGCCTCCGGGCGTCTCATTTTTGGTATATCCGAGATGTTCGAATATAGCGCTTATGTCACCATACCTGTTGTCGATGTAGACTGCATCCGGCTTCCTGTCGGGAAAAAGCTCATAATAAGCAAACAGATTCGAGGGCTCATAGACCCATGCAAGGGACGTATATGCACCGACCTCCTTGCCAATGTCGGCATAAAGCCAGTATTCATTCGTCATTACCAGGATCCTCCTGACCGATCCGTCTTCCCGGAGCGGCATGGTCTCACTTCTCTGGAATTCATATGTATCATATGACTGCTTTGATATCGTAAGTCCCTTTGCTATGCCATGATCAACATAAGTTGTCTCAAGTGACTTGTCATTGTCAGCAAAGACAAAGTTGATGCGCCTTTCGCAGAGCATTATGAACAGGACTGCGAAGACTGCTGTCATTGACGCCGCCATTACCTTGAAGATAACGGTCCTGCTGCCGGAACTGATCATTGAAGAGACGCACCTGACAGACATCACCAGTGAAGCAGCCGTTGATACAGTGCAGGCCGATGCTATCGACATGAATCCGAGGTTCGAAGTAAAGTGGATGCAGAATGAATACAGTATTCCCGGTATCCATACATATCTGAAGAGGACCTTGTTGATGTCGTCAGCAAACATGGCTCTGCAGTACGGTGCAAGGATGACCGGCGGGAACATGTAAAGATTTGCAACTTCCACTCCCTGGATGACATAGCAGACATAAATGGCCAGGACCAGCAGGAAATGTATCGCAAGCCCTGTCCTTACCGCACGCGGATTGTTCCTGTACCTGACGAACATGATCACGATCAGTGAAGAGACGATGGCAATGAGCGTGACATAAGACGACAGGGAGATCTCCATGAAGTAACCTGTGATCTTCTCCATAAAGTCTATTGCATGTTCATTATCCTTGAACATCATGGGCACGGTCTTGAGATAATACTGCAGCGGTGCCGCCGACAGACATGTCCCCAGGAAAACGATCATGCTCGTGATGATGCCAAGGAAGGTAAAGAGCCAGATCCTTGTATAGCGGAGGTTCTTCCTGATCAGGCAGACAATGATCGATACGGTAAATACAAGATATGCAAAGACCAGGAATGGACAGCTCATAACTGCCACAGAGAAAAGAACTCCTGATACGAAATACTGGAACCTCTCAAACTTCCTTGCAGTCGCTATGATCACACAGGCCGACAGGAGAAACGCGATCCCGATCGTGTTGTAGTAGAGGGACATCTCTTCTGAAGGCACATACATCAATATCATTACGGAAGATATAACAGCACCCGTCCGTGACACTGACTTCAGCCTGTAGAATATGAACAGTGAGAAAAGGATCCAGAAGATCACGAACGCATATCTGCAGAACAGGACTATCCCTTCAGTACCGCCGCTGATCTTGTCAAACAGTCCCGCTACCGGGGTAAGGAGAAGAAAAGACAGCTGCGTTCCGTGCCATTCGTGCAGGAGCATCTTATCGCCCCTCCAGAATCTCAATGCGGTCGAGATATGATAAGACTCTTCATACGGAAAACCGTACCTGCATTTCCAGAACAGTGACACACAAGCCGCAATAAATATGATCACATATGCGATCAGGATATATCTGCCGTATCTTTTCTTATCGATCCCGGAGGAATTCACAGTACGCCCTTCGTCGATACTACCTGACCGGCAAATCTCTCGTCGATGCCGACTGCCTGTCTTAATGCCCTCGCCGTTGCCTTGAACATGGACTCGGCCTTGTGGTGGTCATTCGTCCCGTAAAGGTTCTGAACGTGGAGCGTAATATTCGCATTATAAGCAAAGCTCCTGAAAAATTCCTCGAAGAGCTGGGTATCCATGGTTCCGCACATGTCACCGGCAAACTCGGCATCGAACACAATGAATGCTCTTCCTGATACATCAACTACTGCCCTTGATAAAGCTTCATCAAGAGGAATAGCTGCAGAACCGAATCTTGTGATCCCCTTCTTGTCTCCCAATGCCTGATCCAGGGCCTTACCCAGAGCGATACCGACATCCTCGACCGAGTGATGAGCATCAACCTCGAGGTCACCCTTGCACGTGATCTTCATATCTATACCGGAGTGCTTCGACAGTGCAGTAAGCATGTGATCAAAGAATCCGATGCCTGTATCCACCGTGCTCTCGCCCTTGCCGTCAAGGTCGATCCATACGCTGATATCTGTTTCCTTTGTGGTCCTCTTGATCTCACCGGTACGTGCCATAACTTCAAAGCTCCTCTCTTATCGCATTAATCAAAGCTTCCATCTCGTCGTCAGTGCCTATCGTGATCCTCAGATAATCACTGATCTTCGGTTTATTAAAGTACCTTATCAGTATACCCTTAGATCGAAGTCCGTTGTATAACGATTGTGCGTCAATTTGCGCAGGCGGTTTGGCCCATACGAAATTCGCCTGCGAATCCGTAAGTTCGAATCCGAGTTCCCTGAGCTTACCGGATGTCCACTTGCGTGTCCTGATTATCGCCTGTCTCGTCTTCTCCCAATACTCCCGGTCTAGAAGTGCCGCTTCAGCGACTTTCTGTGCTACCCTGTCACCCGGATATGAATTGAAGGAATCCCTGGCCATCGTAAGACCTTCAATAAGGTCTTCATCACCCATCGCAAATCCCATCCTGATCCCTGCGAGGCTGTAAGATTTCGACAGGGTCATCGTTACGATCAGGTTCTTATACTCGCCGATGAGCGAAGCCGCGCTTACATATCCTTCGGCAAAATCCGCATATGCTTCATCTACAAGGACCGGCACATCAGGATTTGCATCGAGTATCTTTCGAATGTCTTCGATGGATATGAGCTTCGCCGTTGGGGCGTTGGGATTGGCAAAGGCGATGCCGCAGCAGTCCTTGCCGCAGTAATCGTCAGGATCAAGAGTAAATCCTTCACGCAGGGGTATGCTCTCACATCTGACATCGTAGAAGGAAGAGAATACGGGATAGAAGCTGTAGCTGATATCAGGTACCAGGACTGACTTGCCCGTGTTGTACTCTTTCTCGAAGAACGTCTGCCAGCACAGCGCGAGGACTTCATCCGAACCGTTGCCGACAAAGACATTCTCACGCCTAAGTCCATACACCTTGGCTACGGCATCCCGGACGATGTCAGAACCCGTGTTCGGGTATAGTCTGAGGTCATCGGTATCAAACTCTTCCATTGCCTTACGTACCGCAGGTGACGGGGGATAAGGATTCTCGTTCGTATTGAGCTTTATCACCTTCTGCCCGGGTCTGGGCTGCTCTCCTGCCACATAGGGCTGCGCCTGATTTATCTTTTTATTCCAGTATTTACTCATCTGTTAAACCTTGTTCTCAATGATTCCGCGTGGCAGGTAAGACCTTCACTGTCAGCAAACTTTGCCACGTCCTCGTATACTTCCCTGAGCGATTCCTCATTGTAATCAATGACGCTCATCTTCTTATAGAAATCACCTGTGTTAAGAGGTGAGAAGAACCTTGATGTTCCCGATGTGGGAAGAGTGTGGTTGGGACCTGCGAAATAATCCCCCAAAGGCTCCGGAGAATAATTGCCGAGGAATACCGCACCTGCATTGTTGATCTTATCGAGCATTGCATCAGGATCTTCCACACACAGCTCAAGGTGTTCCGGAGCGATCTCCTCCGAGAAAGCAACTGCCGTATCAAGGTTATCGCATACAATGATGGCGCAGTATGTCTGAAGTGAACTCTCGAGTATCTCCCTGCGCAGCGCCGCATCGGAACGCCTGTCAGCACTCTCCAGCACTTTACCGGCAAGTTCCCTGTCATCGGTAAGAACGATCGCTGATGCGATCTTGTCGTGCTCTGCCTGGCTCAGCATATCAGCCGCAACGAACTCAGGATCGGCAGACTTGTCAGCTATTATGAGGATCTCCGAAGGGCCTGCGAACATGTCGATGTCCACCTGACCGTATACAAGTCTTTTTGCGGTATTGACGAAGATGTTGCCCGGTCCGCAGATCTTGTCCACTCTCGGGATGGTCCCGGTTCCGTACGCCATGGCTCCTATCGCCTGGGAACCGCCGACCTTATAGATCTCCGTCGCACCTGCGATGGATGCGGCAGCCAGGATGACAGGAGCTATCGTTCCGTCCCTGCGCGGGGGTGTACAGAATACTATCCTCTTTACACCTGCGACTGAAGCAGGTATGACATCCATCAATACAGTTGACGGCAAGGGCGCAGTACCTCCCGGCACATATACGCCTGCCGTTGCAAGCGGCCTTACCCTTACTCCGATCCTGGAACCCTTTGCGGTGTCCATCATGAAGCCTTCCTCGCGCTGTCTCTCATGGAAAGTCCTGATGTTCTCTGCCGCTCTCTTGATGATCCTGAGCAGATCGGGCTCGATCGTATTTATCGCATCGTCGATCTCTTCCTTAGTCACTCTCATCGTGGCCGGGGTAAGATCAGCCCCGTCAAACTTTTTTGTGTATCTGAGAACAGCTTCATCACCATTCTCCTTTATGTCATCCAAGACTCCCTGAACGATCGACACGACATCGGACTTCTGCATCTTGCTGCGGAGTCCGAGCTGTTCACATACTTCCTTAAGATTCTCTGTTGTTCCTTCTATTAATCTGCAACGCATCTCATACCTCTTGGTCTGCCAACTGTTCTCTTATCTTCGCGATCATGGGCTTGATCTCGTCTGCCTTCATCTGCATCGATACGCGGTTTACGACGACTCTTGCGGATATGTCGGCAACAGTTTCGAGTACATCAAGCCCGTTCTCATAAAGTGTTCTTCCTGATTCAACGATATCAACGATGACTTCGGAGAGCCCTATAAGGGGTCCGAGCTCAACGGAACCATGGAGCTTTATGATCTCAACGCTCTCCTTCTTAACATCCTCGAAATAGTGCCTGGTTATATTGGGATACTTCGTTCCTACCCTCTTGTTAGGAACTGTATCGAGCTTGCCCTTGAGTTCTCCCGGACCGCAGACGCACATCCTGCACTTGCCGAAGCCAAGGTCGATGACCTCATAAAGATCCCTTCCCTCTTCGAGCAGCGTATCCTTACCGACAACGCCGAGATCCGCTGCGCCGTACTCTACGTATGTAGGTACATCGGCGGGCTTTGCCATGATAAACCTCAGACCCGCATCCGCGTCTTCGAGGATCAGCTTGCGTGACTTCTCCCTGCCCGCGGATACATCGTATCCGGCTGCTTCAAGAATATCCAGTGCCTGCTCTGCAAGGCGTCCTTTTGATAAAGCTATGGTGATCATCCTTCTTCCCCCTCATTCACATAAAAACTTGCCGGAATATTGTTAAGGTCACTGTAACTGTCGAGTTCCTCCTCGCTTAAGCCGCTGCAGTCAAGGATAACTGACTTGTACTCACTGCGCAGCGCCCTTGCAAGTGCGATCGCCTTTGCCCTTGCTCCCTTGATATTCCTGTCGTAGCCGACGATGGCGGAAGCCTGTTCCTTTGTGAACTCCAGCCCCTGACGCATAAGTGCGGTGATCGCAAGTGTCAGTGACATGGAAAAGCCCACAGCCTCCATCTTGCGGCCAAACAGTTCGGCAACGTTGTCATATCTTCCTCCTCCGAAGATCGGGAAGCCTACTTCATATGTGTATCCCTTGAAGATGACACCGGTGTAATACCCTTCATATCCAATGAGGCCCAGATCCACCGTAATGTACTTAAGATATCCGTACTCGTCCATGATATCGAGGATCCTTCTGATATCTTCAAGAGCAGCCTTTGCATCGTCTGAATCGACTCTCTGTTCGAACTGATCTAGGACTTCATAACCTCCCTGGCATTCTATGAACATAAGGAGCGTCTCGGAATCACGGGCATCAAGGCCGGCTTCTTTCGCCGTGCTGGCGATCGTGACCGAATCCTTCTGCTTGATCGCGTTACGGATCGTCTTCCTGGCTTCATCAGTAAGTCCGAACTCATCTGCTACCTTGTCAAAGAACTTGACCTGTCCTAATGATACCTGAAGGTCCTTGATACCGATCTCGAGGGCAGATTCAACTGCGAGCGCGATGACTTCGCTGTCCGCCTCAGCACCGGAAGCCCCCATGAACTCAACTCCGCCCTGGGTAAACCCGCTCTGCTTTCCTCCGCCCATCTGGTTGAAGCGGTACATGTTCTCGATATAGAACAGTCTTAACGGAAGCGGCTCATCCTTATAGAGATTTGCGGCAAACCTTACGGCGGGAACCGTACCGTCATATCTCGTGCAAAGAAGCCTGCCCTTCTGATCGCAGAACTTGAACAGATCCTCAGCATCTACAAGATCAGTCGATGTATAGATATCGCAATACTCGATGCCGGGAGTCTCAATCTCCTTGTAGCCCGCACCGGTGAAGACCTCCCTGAGCTTGCCCTCTGCCTCGCGCTTGAAGGCGCAGATCTCGGGAAGCTGATCCGTAAAACCGTCTGGTGTGTAAAACTTGTTGTTGCTCATATATTACTCCATTTGCGTATTTTACTTTAGTCTGCTAAAGTCTTTAGCGGACTAAAGTATTATAATAACCCGTTCCGTATTTGTCAAATCATTCATCAAATTTTTTCCTGATATTGTTTATGTCATCCATCGAACCGCCGCCGTTATCGTCCTTGGCGCGCATCCCGCCTTTGTTAACCAGGCGCATGAATGCATCAACAACATCAGGTGTGAGCTGTGTTCCGGAGACCTCCTGAATGATGGATACCGCTTTCTCGAAATTCATGCGGCTACGGTAAGGTCTGTTGGAATACATCGCATCAAAGCAGTCTGCAACTGCGATTATCTGTGCAACTCTCGGTATCTCATCCCCCGTAAGTCCTCTGGGATATCCCTTACCATCAGGACGCTCATGGTGGGCCCATGCGCCGATAGCGAGTTCGGGAAGGATGCTGATGCCCTTAAGTGCTTCATATCCCTTTTGCGCGTGAGCCTTGATCTGCATGAACTCTTCATCAGTAAGCTTGCCGTTCTTGTTCAGGACTTCCTGAGGAATACCGATCTTGCCGATATCGTGGAGGAGAGCTATGTTGTAGTACCTCTCGACAGTCTCGTCATCGTATCCCAATTCCTCAGCCAGTTTCTTCGTATACTCCGCAACTCTGAAAGAATGACCGTTTGTATAATTGTCCTTCATATCGATCGTCTTTGCGAAAGCCTTGGTGATCTCACGGATGAGGATCCTGTCGTCTTCTTCCTTCTTCTTGAGCTTTTTGAGCTTTGAACGGATTATAAGGGCTGTTACGGCAACTATGGCAGCTATGCCTGCTACGGCGATGACCACATAGAACCATACCTGCTCGTAGATCGCTTTCGTCTTGACGATCCCGATCGAGTAAGAGACGGATTCATTGCCGGAAGGATCGAACACCTTCATTACGAAGTTATAATTCCCTCCGTCAAGGTTCGTATAGTCAACGGGTTCAAACTTGCTCCTCTGAAGCTTAACGGGATCCTTGTCAAATCCCTCAAGACAATAGGATACAAGGGGATTGGCCAGAGAATAATTATAGATATATCCGTGGATCGTAACCTTCATTACATTGTGCGGTATGGTGATCCTTCCGCTCTCATCAGGGTAGATCTTCTGTCCGTCTGCCTCAATGTACGGAACGTTCAGATTCCAGTCATAGGATAATCCGTTGCTGTGGTTGACATTGACCTTGGTGACTCCGCTCGTGCCCGAGATATAGAGATCCCCGTCTTCAGTCAGCTCGCTGTATGAGTTCGCTGTCGCAATATTGGCAAGGCCGTTATCCTTGCTGTAGAATGTCGCATTGATCTCTCCGTTCGCCAGAAGATCCTTCGTGGGAACGGTATAGATACCGTTGCTGCTCAAGACCCACATGATCTCATTATTGATCTCATACAGATCGAAATTGTTCGAATAAGGGAAGCCGTTGATGTTGGTCACATTCAGCGAAGAGTCGATATAACCGATGGAGTTGCTCGTTACAAACCAGCTGATGTTGCGCTTAGGATCATACTTGACACGCATGACGACATCAGATCCCAGACCGTTATCAGTCGTGATGCTGCTTACTGTGCCGTCGCCGTTGATGACAAATATACCGCTTCCGTCCGTACCGACTAAGAGCCTGCCATTATCGATCTCAGTTACCGTAAGGACTTCAGGATTATGGATCCCCTTGTCATTATCATAGATCTCAGAGATCTTGCCGTCCCTGATGAACACGATGCCGCCGGTCAGAGCCGCCACGATCTTGCCGTCAGAACATTCACAGACAGTCCTTACACGGGCGGAAGGCATTCCGTCTTCATATCTGTAACACACAGCCCTGTTATCATGGATATGAACAAGACCGTAATCACTGTATGAAGATATCCACAGGCCATCATTACTGTCTCTTATGATCGATCTTATCTTGCATGAACTGAGCATCTTCATGAGGTCGTTTACGATGAGCATGTTGCCTGTGGCAGTATCGACTTCCTTCAGAGGATAATCATCCAATACGCCTTCTTTCGATAAGACAATGAGTCCGTCATCCGTTCCCACAAAGAGCTTACCCTGATAGAAACATGTGCCGTTTACTACTCTCTCTTCGAGACCGTATTTATCAAAGATATCTGTAAACATGTTGGGAACGATCTTCATTACTCCCTGGCGTGATGAAGCAAACCAGAGGTTCCCCTGATAATCCACCATGAAATCCTCTATCGAATTATGCATGGGGACGTTCCTTATCTCCGAGATCTTCTCGCCGTCATATGTGCATATTCCGTTATCTGCGCAAATCCAGAGCTTACCGTCGTAGAACTCGATGTCATTGATGTACTCACAAGGTCTCGTCAGTATCAGTTTGGAAACCGTGGCAACTTCGCCCGGCATCAGATGATAGATCTCTGCCCTGCTCGTACCTATGTAGATCAGTGAAGGATCTTCCGGATCAGGCATGATGGACCTCATGTTCTCCAGTCTCATGTCGCTTCCACGGTAGTAATCTGCTATACTGCTGCCCTTGATCGTGAAGAGGATGTCTGTATTTGTAAGACCGTAAACAATATCATCCTTACCGACCACGAGCTGCCTGATGTAAAGATCGTTGATCCTGTCATCGTCTATTACTGACAGATTAAGATCCTTATCGATGACCGCAACCCCCTTTGTCGTTCCGAAATAGATATCTCCGGAAGCGCTCTCCGCGATCTGCTTGATCGTCAGCGACCTCAGTCCGTCAACCTGGCCAAAGTGCCTGTAATGTCCCTTGTCCATCAGGACGATACCGTTGTCGTTCGTGCCTACCCAGACCCTGTCCTTACTGTCAACGTAAAGACTGACAACACTCGTGATATCTGATTCATTCGAATCTATCCTCTCGAAAGCATGGCCGTCATATTTTATGAGTCCGCTGTAACCTCCGATAAGAAGAGCGCCGTCAGACGTCTGTGCGAGCGCATTAGCCTCTGATGTCGGAAGTCCGTTGGGATTGTCATACAATACTGCAGTATAACCGCCCTCACCAGTCGTGGGATCTACTGCGATCTTCTGACCGTCTTCAGCCAGGGCAGTTGCAGTAAATGAATTGCCCGCCATGAATATAACGAGCATCATGGATGCGATATTGCGGAGTCTGTCAATAGAAGATCTGTTCACGCACAGCACCTCGATTCTATACGCGTATTATATCACTTATGGTACTTCTCGCCCTTATATATCTTAAATCCCCTGTAGAGCTGCTCAAGCAAAAGGAGCCTTGTCATCTGGTGTGTCATCGTGATCTGCCCGAAGCATATCCTTCTGTCGGCTCTGGCAATGACCTCAGGAGACAATCCGTTGCTTCCCCCTATGGCGATGCTCAATGAGCTTCCGCCCCTCTCAAGATCTTCGATCATCATGGAGGACAGTTCCTCTGAAGTGAATTCTTTTCCGTGAAGATCCATTACCCAAAGGATGTCGGATCCACTTATCTTTGAGAGTATCCTCTCGCCTTCGGTCTTCAATGCCTGATCAGCCGGTATGGTATCCGGACAGTCACCAACCTCGACGATCTCGACTGTGCAGTACTTGGACAGCCTCTTTTTGTACTCGTCTATTCCGTCTGTAAGGAACCTTTCGCGGATCTTGCCGGGTGCTACTATCCTGATCTTCACAGGCTTATCCCCTTGGTCGGCTCGAATCTCTGGGCGACCCCCAGATGATAATCAACGCCTTCGATATATCCTTTGGAGCCCAGGTACTCGGTAATCGTCCTTCTGGCGATCTCCGGGGTATTGTTTATGGGCGAGAGATGTCCCAGTACAAATCTGCTGGTGCCGCCTGAGAGAAGGAACTCCAGGAGCTGGGAACATTCATTATTGCTTATGTGTCCGCCATTCCCCCTGATCCTCTTCTTGAGGACGTAATCATAAGGTCCGTTCTCGAGCATGAACGGATCATAGTTGGATTCAAAGAGCCCTCCGTCACAGCCTGAGCAGAAATCGAGCATTCCTTCCGTAATATATCCGAGGTCGGTCATAACGCACAGTGATCTGCCCGTTTCCGTGTTTGCTATGCGGTAGACTACGGAACCTGCGGCATCATGATGTGTCGGGTAGGATGCTACCTTCATTCCGAAGTCCTTGAATTCTGTCATACTCTTCTCGGGGATCTCATGGAGCAGTCCGCTAAGCTCTGTACCGATGCGCGATAATGTCTGTCTCGTGCCGTAAACAGGCGTCTGATGATTCTTCATGAATACCTTTACGCCGCTGATATGGTCGCTGTGTGAATGTGTCAGAAAGACGGCCTCGATATCGTCAGGATATACCCCAACTTTACGCAGAGCCAGCGTACACTGCTTGCAGTTCCTTCCGAGATCGATAAGGATATGGTGACCGTTTACCGTCACCATAGTTGAATTACCGTCACTGCTGCTGTAGAGAGGAGTAAGTGATAACGCACCGCCCATGTCAGGCCTCTGTGTCTTCTGAAATGCCGTCGTACTCCACGCGTTCTATGTCAGCACCAAGGGAACGGAGCTTGCTTACGATATGCTCATAGCCTCTGTCTATCCTCGATGCATGGGTTATGTAAGTCGTTCCTTCTGCAGCAAGCGCCGCACATACGAGTGCTGCTCCCGCACGAAGGTCTGTAGCATGGACCGTAGCCGGCTTAAATCTCGTGATGCCGCTGATGAGTGCATGCCGCTCAAACACATTGATGTTGGCACCCATCTTCTGAAGCTCCGGAATATACTGGAACCTGTTCTGCCATACATTCTCGTGCATCCTGCTCATGCCGTCTGCAAGGCACAGGAGGACAACGGTCTGGGGCTGAAGATCAGTAGGGAATCCGGGATAGGGAGCCGTTTTGACATTAGTACAGTAGATGTCTGCCCCTTCTTCCTTGTAAACGCGGATGCTCTCATCTCCGTCCTCTACAACATAACCCATCTCACGCATCTTAACCGACAGCGGCTCCATATGCGTAGGAATGAGATTAGTAACCGTAACGTCACCACCTGTTACGGCAGCAGCCACCATGTATGTTCCGGCCTCGATCTGGTCAGGGATGACCGAATAAGTAAAATCACCTTTAAGGAAAGGAACTCCCTCGATCTTGATAGTATCAGTACCGGCACCCTTGATCCTCGCGCCCATGGCATTGAGGAAGTTTGCAACGTCTACTATGTGTGGTTCCTTGGCAGCATTTATGATCTCCGTCTTGCCGTCTGCCTTGCTCGCTGCTAGCATGGCATTGATCGTCGCACCTACGCTGACGATGTCGAAATATATCTTCGCACCGCGGAGAGGTTGTGCAGACAGATTGACTATGCCTGCTTCGATATCATTGGGCCTTGCACCCTTTGCACCCATGAGCTGGAATGCCTTGAGGTGTAGGTCGATCGGCCTGTCACCGAAGTTGCATCCTCCGGGGAGCCTGATCGATGCCTTGCCGAACTTACCGAGCAGAGCTCCCATAAGGTAATACGAAGCCCTTATCTTGGATACGAGATTACCGGACGCCTTATATGTGCAAATGGTCCTGGGGTCGATACGGAGAGTATGGAGATCAAGTTCCTCAATCTCAGCGCCCAGAGAACGGCAGAGTTCCACCATTACCCTTACATCTGAGATGTCAGGAACATTCTCCAGCGTCAGAGGTCCGTCGACCATCATTGCAGCTGCAAGGATGCCAAGGATGGCATTCTTGCTTCCGCTTATCTCTACTTCACCGGTCAGCTTCTTGCCGCCGTTAATCTTATATGCATATTTGTTCACTATAACAAACCTTATTTCTTTCCGCCTGTCAGAGAATCAGTCTCATCAAAGATCTTCTTAAGTGACGATCTGACCTCCGGCTGTTCGTCTCCGGTCTTCTTCTGAAGGTTCCCGAACAAAGATCCCCGCTTTCCGGAATTCTTTGGAGTCTCTGTATTATACTCCTTTTGTGCGGTTATTGGATGAATAACCTTATCATCGGGTCGTTTTGTAACGGGAATTTCATTTTCAACTGGCTCCGGAGCCTTATATTGCGTGCTTCTCGGCAGGATCTGCTGTGTAAGGAGTTTCCTCGCTTCCTCCTTCTGACGCTTGACTTCGTCAGCTGTTGCCGCCTCACTTCCGATATCTTCTATTATGACCGGTACCGGTTCGGGTACATATTCTTCTGCTTTTGGCTCGCTGATCACGGCAGGAGCCGGTTCCGGCATGGCCGCAGGCGTCTCCTCGACGGCAGGCGCTTCCATTACGGAACTCTCCTCGAGGAGATCATCAAGATCTTCCTCTTCCACGTCGATAAACAGGAGCTCATCCATGAGATCGTCGTAACGCGTGTCATTTATCGCGCTTATTAGCTTTGCAAGGTTCTTGTCCTTCTCGACCTTCTCGATGTCAGGAGTTTTCTCGTATTCCTCCACGACTGCCATCATGTCATCGTATCCAAGAGATCTTGAAGCCTCTGATATCTGCGATCCGAGGAACAGCGCTGCCGCCCTGTAGAACGGCTTCTCGCTCACAAGACCGGCCTTGGCGTCACCTCTGGCATTGAAGAAGATCGTTGATGCCACGGGCATCGCGAAAGTAAACGTCGATCCCGACCCGACCTTGGATGTAACGGCGATGGAACCGTCATGCATGTCAGCGATCTCTTTGGCGATGGCAAGACCTATGCCTGATCCGCCAACGTCCCTGGAACCTGAATTATCGACCCTGTAGAACCTTTCGAAGAGGTGATCGAGGTCTTTCTGGGCGATCCCCCGTCCGTTGTCCTCCACCTGCACCGCGATCCTGTCATCTATCGTGGCGATCGAGACCTTGATGATGTTCGGCTGGATCTTCCCTGCATAATCAATGTACTTAACGGCATTTGTAAGCAGGTTGGTGATTATCCTCATTACGAGCCTTCCGTTGCCGAACAGCAGCGGATGGGGCTGGCCATCATCAGTAAAATTGATCGTAACCTTATCTATACCGTTATAGTCTGATAAGCTGGCAATTGCCTTGTCAACGCATTCCTTGATGTCAAATATGCCCATCTTATTCGTAGTGGACGTCATTGACAGGACGAGGAAGTCTTCAACGATATCCTGCATCCTGCGGCAGTTCCTGCCGATATTGTCGCCCCATGTCTTGATCTGCTCATAAGGAGGCATGTTGTTAGGGGTTACTGAATCAAAGAATGTCTTCGAAGCCGCCAGTACCGTAAGCGGTGTCTTCAGCTCATGAGATACATTTGCGGCGAGATCCTTCTGTCTCTTCTCGTCATCCTTGATCTGGGTAATGTCATCGACGATAACGATCTCAAGATTGCCATGTCCCGTCTTAGCAGTCTTCCTCATTATCTTGATCTCATATATCCTGTTCCCTGCGAAATAGTTAGCCCTCGTCGTGTTGATGCCGTTCTGGAGACCAAGGAGATAATTTGCCTTGAGCTGATTATCCTTATCATAGCTGTCAAGAAAGGATTCTATCCTCGCAGGAATGACCGATTTGAGAAAGCCCGGAAGCTGTTCGATGACTTTATTGGCGTAGATGATGCCGTTCCTGTCATAAACGATTACTCCAAGGCCGACATTATCGAGGATCTGCTTTTGTACTATGACCTCCCTCTCCTTGCCTTCCAATTCCCTCTGGACATGATTCCTTAAGGATACATTGCCTATGAAATAACCTGCAAAGATCCCCACAAGTATGAGGATCAATGATGCAACGACGACTATCAGGATATTCTCTGAGAGTACTTGTAGAAAGTCTGAAGTCATAACGGAATTGGACCGGTCAGGTCAGATCCTTCGGGAAGAAATAACCGAAGCCGCGCCTGGTGAGAATGTACTTGAAGTTCTTCTGATCGGGTTCGATCTTCTGTCTTGTACGCTTGATGGTAACGTCAACCGTTCGCTCGTCTCCGAGAAAATCATACTTCCAGACCTGCTTCAGAAGCTCGGGTCTCGGGCATACCCTTCCCTTATTCTCTTCAAGATACTGGAGGAGCTGGAATTCCCTGTTGGTGAGATTACAGCTCTCTTCGTGCTTAAATGCCTGCATCGCATCACAGTCGATGATAAGCTCACCGTCAGAATAGATATGTCTGTTGGCACCCGTTCCCGTCTTGGCAGGATCTGCCTCATACCTGGAACGGCGGATAAGAGACCTGACTGTCTCGATAAGAACGATCGACTCATAAGGCTTGGACATGAAGCAGTCTGCACCGTCGCGGAGAGCTTCGACCTGGTATTCGGGGAGATCACCCTTGCCTGTAAGGAAAATGATGGGCGTAGTAAAGTTCTGTGCCCTGTAATCCTGCATGAACTGAAGTCCGTTATAACCGGGCATCATCCAGTCGAGGATGATAACATCAGGAGACTCTGAAACAGCGAGCCTGAATCCCTCCTTGCTGTCAGTAGCTGTAATCGTATCAAAAGAATAAGTGTGCAGATTGTCTGCAATAGCACTTACGATAGAAGGGTCATCATCAACTATAAGGATCTTCGCCATACCGCCATACCTCTCATTAGAAAGTCTTATGTATTAAATTTTACCAATAAATCATTTTTACGCAAATGTAATATTACATTTTCAGCAAAAATCTTGAAAAATCTAAAACACTCGTTCCACAGGCAGAAAAAGCCAATGAAAAACCCCTTCACCGTTTAGCGGTAAAGGGGTCATATAATCCGGCAGCGATCTATCTTCCCGGGCCGTTGCCAGCCAAGTATTGTCGACACTGGTGAGCTTAACTTCTGTGTTCGGGATGGGAACAGGTGTGGCCTCACCGTAATAACCACCGGAATGGTTGAGAGTTTGTACCCTCAGGACTACATACGTAAGAGAAAAAGCAACAAGTGATAAGACAAAGATCTTAATGTGTATAGATAATAAGACTTGAAAATCATAAACTTGTGGTCAAGTCTTCGTGCGTTAGTACCGGTAAGCTGAATACATTTCTGTACTTACACGCCCGGCCTATCAACTGGTGGTCTTCCAGTGCACTTATCAAAGAGGGAAATCTCATCTTGAAGCTGGTTTCACACTTAGATGCTTTCAGCGTTTATCCAATCCAAACTTAGCTACCCAGCTGTGCCCTTGGCAGAACAACTGGTACACCAG
>DGUI01000051.1 GCA_002394605.1 Mageeibacillus sp. UBA4314
GTGAGGTCATTTCATATTATCTAACATTCAGACTAGAGGCGGTTAGTCTGAGGACTAGTCTGACTATTCAGACTAACGTTCAGACTGGAGACTGTTAGTCTGAGTACTTGTCTGAATGACGATCCTTTCCAGATACACTTATTGAGACTGACAACGCCGGATGACAGCGGGGACACCTTTGATCCCGGTCGCGGGATCAGCTCATTCTATAATCCACTCTATGTAAAATCATTACATAGAGCGCTACATAGAATATTCTATAAACCACTCTATGTATTTGCATTACATAGAGCAATTTATAGAATGGATCGTCATGCGGCCTTAAATCAACCCCAATATGCCACCAGGGACAGCTTCAGATCCCGGCATGGCAAGACAATGCAAAGCCAATGCAAGGCCAAGGCCACGTGCCGTAGTATCCACCCCACCCCAAAATCTCCATCTTGTCAACAACCATCACTTGTACTATAATCACTCACGACAAATAACCGGGGAGCTTCAATCGAGAGGCTGAGAGGGTGCTTATTGCACCGACCCGATGAACCTGACGGATAATGCCGGCGAAGGGAGTATCAAGTGTGTATTGGCTCGTTTCGCAGGAAGCGGGTTTTTATTTGCCCAGATATTAAACAGACCAGGAGGATACATAATATGATCAATGCAAATGTTGCGATCCAGGTGCTGCCTGAGGTGCAGGGGGACGAGGAGATCGTCAGAGTCGTGGACGAGGTTATCGACTACATAAAGAGCACCGGGGTCGAGTACTATGTGGGACCGTGTGAAACGGCGATGGAGGGCGATTATGAGCAGCTCATGGAGATCGTTAAGAGATGCCAGTATATCGCGATCGAGGCCGGTGCTCCGAGTGTCATGAGTTACGTTAAAATCACGTATAAGCCTGACGGGGAGAAACTCACCATTGCCAGGAAGACTAATAAGCATCATGTTAATGACATCGTTAAGGACCTGAAGACTGCATGAAGAAGGGACGCCTGATACCGGTTGCCGTAATTGCGGCACTGCTGATCTTGTGGCAAACGGCTTGGATGCTCGAGTGGGTGCCCAGGTATATGCTGCCGTCGCCTGTGATGGTGGTGATGGCTTTCGTGGAGGACTTCTGGCTTCTGATGAGCCATGCGGGCGTGACGCTGCTGGAGGCTGTGATAGGGCTTGTTGCGGGCGTTTTGCTCGGGTTTGTAAGCGCGGCGCTGATGGACGCTTTCCCGAGGGTAAGGCAGGGGCTGTATCCCATTCTTGTCATCACTCAGACAGTGCCGCCTGTGGCTATCGCGCCGCTTCTGATCCTGTGGTTCTCGTACGGGATCACGCCTAAGGTAATACTCGTTGTGCTCGTGGCTTATTTCCCGATGGCGGTGGGACTGCTCGAGGGATTCCAGTCGGCCGACAGGGACACGATAAGACTTATGAAGTCAATGAAGGCGAACAAGTGGCAGATCTTCTGGTATGTGAAGTTCCCGAATGCTCTGGGGGAGTTTTTCTCCGGGCTTAGGATCGCGGTCGCGTACTCCATAGTCGGCGCCGTTATCGCGGAGTGGCTCGGCGGGTTTAACGGACTTGGCGTGTACATGACGAGAGTCAAGAAATCACTCGCATATGACAAGATGTTTGCGGTCATATTCTTTGTGTCTGCGATCAGTCTCATACTCATGGGACTCGTGCGCATCATACAGCGCAAGACTATGCCGTGGAACTATATTACTGAATACGATAAAACACTGAAACGGAGGAGTCAGTTATGAAGTATTTTTTCAGGAAAGCGGCTTCGGTCGCACTTATGGGCTCACTGCTCATGGGAATGGCAGCATGTAATGCCAAGACGGACGAGTCTAAGGACGTGGACGGCAAGCTGACGGACATCACGCTCGTTCTCGACTGGACACCGAACACGAACCACACGGGTTTCTATGTGGCGCTCGCAGAAGGTTACTACAAGGATGCAGGCCTTAATGTCAGCATCGTTCAGCCGCCGGAGGATGGCGCCACGACGATGGTCGCATCAGGCAAGGCGCAGTTCGGGATCGATTTCCAGGACTATTTGGCACCTGTATTCACATCTGAGGAGAAGGTTCCCGTAACAGCTGTTGCGGCTCTCATCCAGCACAACACATCAGGTATCATCTCCCTCAAGGAAGACGGGATCACATCCCCCAAGGGACTTGAAGGCAAGAAGTACGCCACATGGGATCTCCCTGTCGAGAAAGCGATGCTCCAGAACATCGTTGAAGCTGACGGCGGTGATTTCTCCAAGGTCGAGCTCATCCCCGAGTACGTTGAGAACGAAGCTGCTGCACTCCAGCAGGATATCGACGCCATCTGGGTATACTACGCTTGGGCCGGGATCTCATGCAAGCAGCAGGGCCTCGACACGAACATGATCTACTTCAAGGACATCACGCCTGAGTTCGATTACTACAGCCCTGTCATCATCGGAAACACAGACTGGATGAGTGCAAATCCCGACACTGCGAAAGCATTCCTCGAAGCAACAAAGAAGGGTTACGAGCTTGCGATCTCAGACCCCGCAAAGGCAGCAGACATCCTCTGCCAGCAGGTTCCCGAACTCGACAAGAACCTTGTAAAGGAGAGCCAGGAGTGGCTTGCATCACAGTACAAGGCAGAGGTCTCAAGATGGGGCTACATCGATCAGGCAAGATGGGACAGGTTCTTCAAATGGCTGTCTGACAACAAGCTGTCTGATGCCATCCCTGCAGGCTACGGTTTTACCAACGATTATCTGCCGGAGTGATCATGAAGGAACTTCTGAGAGCTGAAGGGATATCCAAGACTTACGAAGACGGACGCCACGTTCTGGGTGATATCTCCATCACCCTGAACGAGGGCGAGATCGTAAGCCTTCTCGGTGTGAGCGGAGTGGGCAAGACCACTCTTTTCAATATCATGTCCGGACTTATAAGGCCTGACAGCGGAAGTGTCACCCTTGACGGAGAGGACATCATCGGCAAGCCCGGAAGCTTGAGCTACATGCTCCAGAAGGACCTGCTCCTTCCGCATCTCAAAGTCCTTGACAACGTGGCACTCCCGCTGTTCCTTAACGGTACCCGCAAGGCGGAAGCGCGTGCTAAGGCGAAAAGCTTTTTCGAGCAGTTCGGGCTTACCGGAACTGAGGATAAATATCCCGTTCAGCTGTCGGGCGGAATGAGGCAGAGGGCAGCGTTCCTGAGGACGTATCTGAGCGGCAGGAAAGTGGTACTGCTGGATGAGCCTTTCGGGGCGCTCGACACGATCACGAGATCGTCGATGCACGACTGGTACCTGAAGATCATGAACGAGATCAAGCTGTCGACGATATTGATCACCCACGACATCGACGAGGCGATACTCCTGTCAGACCGTATCTACATCATGAAAGGTACCCCCGCAGTGATCTCAGATGAGATCCGTATCGATGAGGCAAAGCCGAGGGATCCGGACTTCGTACTGACGGAGGGATTCCTTAAGTACAAACGTCAGATCAAGGGACTTTTGCTATAGGTGAGAGTTACAAGAATCAACCCGATTTTTGTTACATATAGTTAATAATAATTTCCGGCGGATAGATTATAATGATAGTAAGAGGATCCTCATTTGGATCCTACCGAAGTAACTGTACGGAAAGGAGTGATTTTATGAAGATCACGACACAGGGTAACGGTATCAAGATCGGTGAACGTCTCACAAAGAGGATCACGGACAAGATATCGAAGTTCAACAAGTATTTCGGTGATGAAGGTACGATGAACGTCCGTATCAGACCCGAAGGTAAGAAGGTAGTAGTAGAGCTTACTTTGAAGGCCGATGGCAAGATCTACAGAGCAGAGTCGATCGATGAGGAGATTCTCAATGCGGTCGACAAGACAGTGGATAAGCTCGAGTCCCAGATCAGGAAGCAGAAGACAAAGTTCCTCAAGAAGAAGAAGGAGTATCCTCAGATCGTTAACCTCCTCGAGGATGACGATGCAGCAGAGTTTGATATCGAGAACGAAGTCGAGGCTAAGATCACGCGCCGCAAGGAGTTTGATCTCCGCCCGATGACAACGGAAGATGCAATCCTGCAGATGGAGATGCTCGGACACAATTTCTTCGTATATCTCGATTCCCAGACAGATTCAGTCTGCGTCATATATAAGAGGCAGGACGGCAACTACGGTTTGCTCGAGCCCAAGTATTGAGGTTAATCAGCTTATAGCTGAACATGGAAGCCACCCGCGAGGGTGGCTTTATTATTGTTAGCCTTTTTCCGCGGTGCTATAATCATCTATATATGCTCTATCGAGCAAATATGGGGGTATATCCATGAATATCAAAAGATTTTTGAAGGAAGCGACTGCCGTTCTGACCGGTGCCGCTCTGTTTGTCCCGGGTATCTTTTTGACTGCTGCGGATGTCAATGCCGCAACGAGCTACAAGGGTCTTGATGCAGCTTCGCACACTAAGGCTGAGATCATCTCTTATGTGAAGGCTCACCCATGGAACAATGATGCCGTGACCTTTAAGACGGAACCTTCGGCAACAGATCCTTACGTTCTGGGAAGGGTATCTGACGAGTCTGCGCAAAGTGCGCTGAATTACCTGAACATTTTCAGATATATTGCCGGAGTTAATGAAGTATCCTTGACTGATACGGCAATGGATTATGCACAGGCAGCATCTCTCTGCATGGCTGCCAACAGGTCACTTAGCCACTCCCCCTCCAGACCTGCCGGTATGAGTGATGATTTGTATAGTCTTGCAGCATACGGTTCGTTCAATTCGAATATTGCAGGCGGCGGAAATTTCCTTACTAATACTATCCTGCGTTATATGTTGGAAACAAACGGAGATTCCGACTTCGGGCACAGACGTCAGCTTCTTGATTACTACTATACTGATGCAGGCTTCGGTGCTGCCGCGAGCACTTCGGGCTCATATTATTCGGCTACATATGTTGATGCTTACTTGAAAGAGGATAAGGCAATTTCTTATCCGGGACAATATCAGCCTATCGAATACTTTGGTACGGGATATGCCTGGACGGTAATAGTTCCTCAGACAATAGACACTACGACTGCACATGTCACTGTTACTGATGTGAATAAGGGTACTGTTTGGGAGTTTGAGAACAATTCAGATCCCGGACATCAGTATATGAGGATCGACAAGGATTCCAAGTCAGCTTGTCTTATATTTGCTCCCGAAGACATCCTATACAGAGACGGTGATGTGTATAACGTAAAGATCACCGGGATCCCTTCTCCGATCTCTTACGACGTGCACATGTTCAGTATCGATTATATCCCTGTTGAATCCATAAGGTTATCTTCTCATACTCCCGAGACTATTGCCGGGCGAAGTTCTAACGGCGCCTGTAGTGTTATATTTACCCCGGAAAATGCATCCAACCAGATCATAAATTGGTCATCAAGTGATGAGTCAATTGCTACCGTTAAGCACTATGGAACATCCCAATGTGCGATCTACGGAGTTAAGGAGGGGAAAGTTACGATCACCGGACGGGCAGAAGGTGGTACTGGAGAGGTTTCTTTCGAGTTTGAAGTAATGCCGGCCCCTACTGCGATCAACGTGCCTGATGAGATAACAGTCGGCGTAGGACAGACAGTTCAATTAGAAGCTTCTGTAGTACCGTCAAATTCTCCGGTCAATTTCAGTTTTTACGGAAATGACAAAAACATTGCTGCTTTAGACTCTTCCTATTTCAGCAAAAAGAGAAAGGTAACTGGCGTTGCCGTAGGTACTACCGAATTGAAAGTAGGAGTATATTATCAGTCCAGCACAGATAAGACTTACGACAGTCTTACAAAAACGGTCAAGGTCAACGTTGTTGATCCCGTGTATATCTCATCCTTGTCCATATCGGGTAAGACTGAGTTGTTTTTGGACGAAGAAGATACTGCGACATATAAAGCCAATATCCATCCTTCAAATGCAACATGCAAAGAAGTGGAGTGGTCGTCATCTTCGTCTTATTCTTTCAAGAGTATGGGTAACGGCGTCTTTAAGGCTACTACCAACGGAAAGTACACGATCACCGCTGTTGCAAAAGACGGCTCAGGACTTCAAGATAGCCTTGAAGTAATCGTTTACAAGAAGTATGCTACTCCTTCGGCACCTGTTTTAAGGACTGTTACTTCGAATTCTGTAACCCTTACGCCTTTGTCTTATTATGAATATTCAATGGATGGAATTAACTGGCAGAGCAGTAACCAGTTCACAGGATTGAAGCCTGATACAACATATGTATTCTACAAGCGCCATGTCGAGGATCTCGCTTACTATCAGCTTGCAAGCGATGCCAGCGAGCCGCTCACAGTTACTACTTTATCTTGTGTTCACAACTGGAATCTAACATCTACTACAACAAATCCGACTTGTGTTGATGCGGGCGTTGGGATCTATACCTGCTCGAAATGTGGTGCGACCAAACAGGATGAGATCCCCGCTACAGGACACAAGTCAGTAACAGATAAGGCAGTTGCTGCAACATGCACAACATCAGGCCTCACAGCAGGCAGCCACTGCTCGGTCTGCGGAGGAGTTATTACGGCTCAGCAAACCATTGCCGCAAAAGGTCACAGATGGAATTCCGGCGTCATAACAAGAAAAGCAACTTGCACCTCAGACGGAATCAGGACTTATACTTGCTATACTTGCGGTGACACAAAGACCGAATCGATCCAGGCAACCGGACACAAGTCAGTAACTGATAAAGCAGTTGCCGCAACATGCACATCTTCAGGTCTTACGGCAGGCAGCCACTGCTCGGTCTGCGGAGAGGTTATTACTGCTCAGCAGGTCGTTCCTGCTACAGGACACAAGTCTGTAACCGATAAGGCAGTTGCCGCAACATGCACATCTTCAGGTCTCACAGCAGGCAGCCACTGCTCGGTCTGTGGAAAGGTTATTACTGCTCAGCAGGTCGTTCCTGCTGCAGGACACAAGTCAGTAACTGATAAGGCAGTTGCCGCAACATGCACAACATCAGGTCTCACAGCTGGCAGCCACTGCTCAGTCTGCGGAAAAGTGCTTACTGCTCAGCAGGTCGTTCCTGCAACAGGACACAAGTCAGTAACCGATAAGGCAGTTGCCGCAACATGCACAACATCAGGTCTCACAGCTGGCAGCCACTGCTCAGTCTGTGGCGAAGTGCTTACTGCTCAGCAAGTTGTTCCCGCTGCAGGTCATAAGTCAGTAACTGATAAGGCAGTTGCCGCAACATGTACATCTTCAGGTCTCACAGCTGGCAGCCACTGCTCAGTCTGTGGCGAAGTGCTTACTGCTCAGCAAGTTGTTCCCGCTGCAGGTCATAAGTCAGTAACCGATAAGGCAGTTGCTGCAACATGTACATCTTCAGGTCTCACAGCAGGCAGTCACTGCTCAGTCTGCGGAAAAGTGCTTACTGCTCAGCAGGTCGTTCCCGCTGCAGGTCACAAGGCAGTAACCGATAAGGCAGTTGCTGCGACATGCACAAACTCAGGTCTCACAGCAGGCAGCCACTGCTCGGTCTGCGGAAAAGTGCTTACTGCTCAGCAAGTTGTTCCCGCTGCAGGTCATAAGTCAGTAACCGATAAGGCAGTTGCTGCAACATGCACAACATCAGGTCTTACAGCAGGCAGTCACTGCTCAGTTTGCGGAAAAGTTATTACTGCTCAGCAGGTCGTTCCCGCTGCAGGGCACAAAGAAGTAACAGATAAAGCAGTTGCTGCAAAATGTACAACTCCCGGCAAAACAGCAGGAAGCCACTGTTCGGTATGCGGAAAAGTATTTACTGCTCAGCAGGAGATTCCTGCTACAGGTCACAGATGGAGTGAGGGTGTCTTGACGAAGAAAGCAACTTTCGATGAGCCGGGAGTTAGAACCTTCACATGCATGAACTGCGGAAAAACAAAGGAAGAAGAGACCTTTACCGGGATCAGGAAAGAGGGCGACGTCTGGGTTTATTATGAGGACGATGTTGCTATGACTGACTTTACCGGCAAAGTCAAATACGATGGCAACTGGTACTATCTTGAGGACGGAGAATTCCAGACAGGTTGGAAGACGATCTCAGAGAAGCAGTATTACTTCGATACAGAGACCGGCGTGATGGCGATGCGTTGGAATACTATAGACGGCAAGAAGTATTACTTCAACAGTAAGACCGGCGCCATGGCTACGGGCTGGAAGACGGTCTCAAAGAAGCAGTACTACTTTGATACAGAGACTGGCGTCATGGCGACGGGCTGGAAGACCATCGACGGAAAGAGATACTACTTCAACAAGACTACAGGCGTCGTTACCACAGGCTGGAAGACCATCAGTAAGAAAAAGTATTATTTCAATAAGTCAACCGGTGCTGCAACAGTAAACGGCAAGAAGATCGGTAAGTACTATTATCTCTTTGATGCAAAGGGCGTAATGCAGAAGTCCGGTTGGAAGAAAGACACAAAGGGCAATACATACTATCTGAAGAAGGATGGAAAGGCTTACACGAAGAAGTGGGCTAAGAAGAAGGGTAAGTGGTACTACTTCGGTTCCAACGGTAAGATGGTCAAGGGTAAATCCCTCAAGATCGGCAAGAAGACATACAAGTTCGATAAGAAAGGTGTATGCAAGAATCCGTGATAGAGTTCATCAACTTGCTTACTTCTTAGAATTGAAAGCATAGGCAGGTTTCATTGGGGACGCGAGGCAATCGTGTCCCCAATGGCTTGATTATGATCGTGTCACTTTTTTGAGGGGTTCTTGTCACTTTTGATGACACACCCGGACTGTATCTGTTTGGATTTGTATTAGTTATTGCTAACTCACCACTATTTTTGATTTACTCTACTTTTTTTGATGAGTAAAACCCGTTTTTGCGGTGAGTAAGATTTCCAATCATAAACTCTTCCCTGTCCCCGCTGTCCCACTAATCGATAACACATGCACTATTGCCACTCACCCCGCATACTTGTATACTCTTTAGGATGGAAAGCATAGTAAGTATAATTGACAGGTTTCAGGAGATAGTTAATTCATTTGTATGGGGTATTCCCATGCTGGTGCTGCTCGTAGGCACCGGCATCATGATGACTGTCCTTACGGGCTTTTTCCAGCTGACGCACATCAGACACTGGATGAAGTGCACCATCGGAGGTATTTTCAAGGACAAACGTGTTACTGCCCATACCGGTAAACACGATAAGCAGATCTCGCAGTTCCAGAGTTTGTGCACCGCGCTCGCGGCGACGATCGGTACGGGTAATATCGCAGGTGTCGCATCTGCAATTGCATTAGGAGGACCGGGCGCTGTCTTCTGGATGTGGGTCGTCTCGTTCTTTGGCATGATGACGAACTTCTCGGAGAACGTTCTGGGCATCTATTACAGGAGACGCAATATCTATAACGAGTGGTCGGGCGGTCCGATGTATTACCTGAGGGACGGCGTCGGTTCGCGCCGGGGCCTGAAGCGCATCGGAGCAGTCCTCGCAGTGGTATTCAGTGTATGCTGCATACTTGCTTCCTTTGGCATCGGCAACATGAGCCAGGTCAATTCGATCTCTGCAAATATGAAGGATACTTTCGGAGTGTCACCCGTGGTGACAGGGATCATACTGACGGTGCTCGCAGGGCTCGTCATAATCGGAGGCATCAAGAGGGTTGCATCCGTAACGGAGAAATTAGTGCCGTTCATGGCGCTCGCTTACATAATCGGTACTGTCGCGATCTTCGTAATGAATTTCGACAGGGCAGGTGAGGTGTTCGGGTCCATCTTCAGGGGTGCATTTGGCATCAGGGCTGCAGGCGGCGGCCTTGTCGGATCAGGCATCATAATGGCGGTGCAGTGGGGCATGAAGCGAGGTGTGTTCTCGAATGAGGCGGGCCTGGGTTCATCTGTTATGGTCCACTCGTCATCGAACGTAAGAGAGCCTGTCGTTCAGGGAATGTGGGGCATCTTTGAAGTGTTTGCCGATACGCTGGTGGTCTGCACACTGACTGCTTTCGCGCTGCTGTCATCAGGTCTTGTCGATCTGGAGACCGGTGCCATTCTTTCCGATAAAGTCGAGACTGCGCTCATGGCGGAAGCTTTCTCCACAAAGTTCGGTCAGGCGGGGGCGTGGTTCATCGCCGTCGCGATCCTGTGCTTTGCGTTCTCAACGCTGATAAGCTGGAATCACTATGGAGTCAAGGGATTTGAATACCTGTTCGGATCCAAGGCAGTAGTCGTATACAAGATCATCTTCATGATCGTCATCATGATCGGCGCCACGATGAAGCTGAAGCTCGCGTGGGACCTGTCGGATATGTTCAACGGCATGATGGCGCTGCCAAACCTCGTGGGAGTCATCGTCCTGTCCGGGACGGTAGTTAAGATCACCAGGAATTACATCGACCGCAGGCTGCGCGTCAAGACCGGCATCAAGCCCATGTTGTCGGCAATCGAAGAGATACAGGAACAGCACGAAAAGGATATCGAAGAGGAATGATCGCCGTATCCGTGGTATAATAAAGTGTTAGGACTTTATACGGAGGATCATTCTATGAACCGCAGGATCACAAGTGTTTTATCTGTTTTGCTGGCCATGTCGATGGTGACGGCAGTATTGCCTTATGGTGTTGTGTTTGCTGAAGAAGAGGATATTGCCGTTGAGACTGAGGCCGAGGCAGCTGAGAAAGAGGCTGAAGAATCCGAGGTGACTGAGGACCTGGAAGAGCCTTCAGAACCGGAAGAAATTGAAGAACCCGATGAAGTCGTTGAAGAACCCGATGAAGTCGTTGAAGAGACAGTAGAGACTGCACAGGTCAAGAAGCATGATGACCAGGCGCTGATTCCTGTTACATATTGGGAGTACAGCTGGTCAGAGTCAGACTCTGAGCCGAAGAAAAATGAAATGACAGTTCCCACATACACTGTCGTTACATCAGATATCATAAAAGTTGATAATCCGGACGGCCTTAAGACCGGAATATATGTGGTCAATACCGATACTACCATTGACGAGAATCTATACATTCGCAAGGAACAGACTGTTGATCTTATCGTGCTTCCCGGGGTGACGCTTACCTGCTCTAAAGGTATCGGCTGCGGATATGCAGAGAACGAAGGATATGCAACTCTCAACATCTATGGCAAAGGTAAGATCGTAACTACAGGAGACAAATACTGTGCCGGCATCGGCGGCATAAAAAACGAGACCAACGGTAATATCACAATCCATGGTACGGACATCACTGCCACAGGAGGCACTTACGCTGCCGGCATCGGCGGCGGAGATGAGGGCAAGGATCCTGACGGCACAACATCTATCAAGATCTACGACGGTACCGTCAATGCTACGGGAGGCGATGAAGCTGCCGGCATCGGCGGTGGCAACGAGCAGCCCGGTGCGCACACATACATCTACAGCGGAAATATCACCGCCAAAAGCAATAAGCTCGGTGCGGGTATCGGAGGCGGAGATGAGGAAGGTACACTCGGTATCTTCATCTACGGCGGAAAGGTCACCGCGACCGGCGGCAAACACGGCGCCGGCATCGGAGCCGGTGAAGAAGGCGGCGATCTGCGCAAGGTCGAGAATGGCGGCGGCATCAACATCCGTGGCGGCGACATCACTGCAACAGGCGGAAGCGGAGCTGCAGGCATCGGCGGCGGATATCATGAGAACACGAGAGGCGACATCTATATCAGCGGAAGCGTAACGCTTGCGGCAGAGGCCGGTAAGGGAGCCGCGGGTGTCGGTGCGGGTTCCGGCAATCCAAAAGCAACGCCAGAGCGCGGCGACATGAAAGGTACTATCCGTATCGACTGTACCCCGCAAAGCATGATCAATGTTTATGGCATAGCCTCGGAATTTGCGCATGACACCTCCCTTGCCGACTATACTCATCAAAAAGATCACATGGCTTACAGTGGTTCGGGGATCGGCGCCGGCTTCGGCGGCAATCTGGAAGGCGAAGTCTATATCACCGGCGGCAAAATGAATATATGGAGCGGTGACGGCGGTGCCGGCATCGGCGGCGGTATGGAGAGCGGATGGCTAGGCGGCGAGGGAAATGACGTCTATATCGGCGGCGGTGACATCACGATCACGACGGTCTGCTATGCCGATAATTCCAAACGGGAAAGCACCGATAATCATGCGATCGGCCGTGGTGATAATGACTACAAGGATGGCTCTGTTTATATCAATGCTAACAATAATAAAACGGGGAAATACATGCGCGTCGTCTATACTGAGTTTGGCAAGTACATGAATGATGATTATGAACCCAAAGTGACCAAAACTGCGAAAGCGTCGGACCGCTCCAAAAAGTGCCATACAAAATCTGTGCTTCACATAACCGAATGTGACCACACCGACCATAACGGCAAAAGCGGACTTACATATACCATCGACGAAGCAAACGGCACCCATACTAAGAAGTGTAAGTTCTGCGGTCTTAACGAGACAAAAACACATTCCGCTACTGACTGTGAGTGCGGTTATAAGAGCGGTCTTAATTCAGTGACATTAAACTACCAGGAAGGTCCCGCCACTGCACGTGTCGTGAAGAACAGCAGTTTTGAACTTCCGGATGATGGCAACAGGTTGTCAATGGTCATTGGTAATCCGGATATGTGGTACTTACTGACCGGCTGGAGATCAGGTGACAAAGTCTATGAACCCGGAGAGACTGTTACGGTCGATCAGGATATGTCTTTCGATGCGGTGAGAACGAAGATGTATCTTATCGGGATCAATGAAGCGGAGCATGGCACGGTAAGCACGGTTCTAACACCATATGAATATAGTGGTGAGAAGAAGACAGTTGCCGCAGCCGGCGAGACTGTCGGGTTCAAATATAAACCCGAAGACGGTTACTATATCGACACATTATCCTATTCATATCAGGGACACGATCCGATCGAGATCACTCCTGATGCTGACGGCGAATACTTCCTCGTGATGCCCGGTGATATGGGTGCTAATGTTAACGGTATCACCGTCACGGCAACATTCAGGGAATTTGATACTGCAGGCTATTGCGTAGTGAACGGCGCCAATGTTACGCTCGGAGGCGAGCTGGGACTGAACTACTATGTCTCCGTTCCCGACGATGTCGCAGCAGGTGCCAAGGCAGTCCTGGACGGTCCTGAAGAAGTCAGGGAATATGCTCTGGCTGATATGACGCAAAATGATTACGGATTTAAGCTGACATACAGCATCAAGGCGATCTATATGGAAAAGAAAGTCTCTATCAAGCTGGTCGATGATAAGGGTGATCCCATCGATCTGTTCATCGTGACTGACCACGGACCGGTGCGGTTGAGCGAGAATACCATGGAGACCGGTATCTACGATTACGTTGCTGCAGCCTGCCGGGATACAGATCTGACCGAAGAAGAACTCGGCATGGTAAATGCAATGTACACCTATGGTGCTTATTCCATTAAGTGGAAGTATGGTACTCCGGTGCCGGATGATGTTGGTGATCTGCCGGAACTTAAAAAGGATGATCTCCAGGATTATGCGGTGGTAATCGCCGGTTCTAATGATAAGATCGAGCTTGTGAGCATGTCGCTGCTGCTCGATTCCAATACTGCGTACAGGATCTATTTCACGTGTTCAGATGATATCGCGAACCACAAGGTTTTATACAATAACGAGCCGCTTGATATCAAGGCAACTGATACTCCGAATAAGTATTATGTTGAGATCGGAGACATCAGTGCTGACAGACTTACGATAAGGAAGACTATTACATTTGATGGCACTCTCGGCGTAGGTATCAGTCCGATGTCGTATGTCTATCTTGCGTTGAAGAACGGCGGACAGTCGGATGATCTTATGAATGTTCTCAAAGCGTTCAGCGCATATAGTGATGCGGCAAGGGCTATGTTATGAGTGAGGAGATAAGAAGAATGGAAAACAGATACGAAGAACTTGAGATGGAGATCATCGCTTTCGCAGTGGAGGATGTGATCGTTACAAGCGAAAACTGTGAAACCGAGCTTCCCGATCAGCATATTTAAGCAACAAACCCATGATCAAAAAGCTGTTATTAGTTTTATCTTTATGCTTCATACCTGTGTTTGCTGCGGGCTGCGGCGGCGCGAAATTGGTGTCGCCCGATGCTTTCGCGAAGGCGTGCGAGGAATACGACACTGAGAGATACGAGGACGTATCTGATCTTGTCGAAGACGTCGGAAATGAGAAGCTGGTGAAGGCAGGCATGTTCATTCAGGCCGAGAGTATCAATATCAGGAAGGTCATGCTCGATGATAAGGTCGACGGGGTTTTCGCGGTGGCGGGAGACTATACGATGCAGGATCTGTACTCGGGCAAGGCCGAGAAGGGCACGATACTCGTTAAGTATGTCAAGGATGGTGACGCCTCCTGGCTCGTCGGCGGAAGCTCGCTGAAGTTTGCCTCGGAATATGAGGCACAGGACTACTTCAAGGCAAAGGTCATGCAGTTTGATTCTGAGGCCTCGGAAGATGATTCAGGCATCAGTTATCTGATCTACAATGACATCAAGAATCGCTCGTTAACGACGCACGCGTTCTACATTGAGAAGGACTGCGTCCTCTCGCTCGTCGGCTACGAGAACAAGACCAACGACATGAGCGCCTCCATCGCCGAGCTCTGCAGTTATCTGAACATTGACGCACCCTGCCTCGAAGGTGTGGACTGCACGAAAGTAGTCCAGGTCGAGAACAGGATCGCCACTGCGGCGGAGACATGCGATGTCACCGAACTCGAGCCTTCAAGGTTCCATGAGATCGAGACTCTTCCTTACAAGACCTATTACGTGAAGGATGCTTCCCTGGATGATCTTAGACAGGAAGGATCGCCATCAGGCTTGCTCGGCAGCGCATCTGCCAGCAACTGCAGGTCTATCGATGTGCTGTGTGATCTCAACACCAACCTCTCCAGGGCCACCGCGAACAAGGCAGGCGGTTATATCGCCATGGGATACCGCTTTGATGATGAGGATTCCGCCAAGACCGGATTCGATGCTTTTGCAAAGACGATCAAGGAAGAGAACCGCCAGGTGATCGTTGCAGAAGACACGGGCACGGACGACGGGCTCGTGTACTACAAGATGGCCTCCAGGGTCACGATAGCGTATTATGATTACGCGATCTATCTCGATGGTAATAAAGTGTACCTTATCTGCACGATCGGAATGACCGAGGAGCAGGCGCAGAATTTCCTTGATGATATTGAGGGGAAGATGGGATTGTAAGGCGCTTCGGACAATGTTTCCGGGGACAGTCGCTCGCATTGCAGGACGCAAATGTGTGCAACACATTTGCGCTTTTTTTTTGCCGCTCGGCTCCAAAGATCCCCGGAAAATTGTCTTTCGCGCTGGTGAGGTTTGCGGGAGTGTTAGAGTTAGATTCTCTAGTTTTCTGCACGCGATGGAGTGCCGTTCACAAAAATGGAGAATCCAGGCAAGAATTCTCCGTTTTGCTGCACGAAGAGAGCTGCCGTGCGTAGGATTAGAGAATCTTAGGGACTGTTCCGAGTATGTGACACCAGGGACACCAAAGCAGCAAATAAAGCAAACGCCGCCACTTCATTTCGCGTCGATCGCAGGCTTCGAACTCGAGCCAGCCAGGGTCAGCACGGACAGGAGGACAGACAGGACCGCGAAGAGGGTAATGGCAAAATTACGGTATGTCAGATACAGATGAACGGCCGCGTGGCTCTTGACTGCGGCGACCCACAGGAAAGGGTAGAGGCCGACGATGAGAGGCAGCAGGAATGATACCTGGGTCATGCCGCTTAAGGCGCTGCGCTTCTTCCAGATCATTATCAGCAGTACAACGACGAATACGGTAAAGATCAGGAGCGGCACGATGCCGATGCTGACCATGTCGTCGATAAGGATGTCAAAGTAGTTGTCGGACAGCGCGCCGTCGACTTTCTCGAAGCCGCCTGCTACGCGGAAGAAAGCCTGGTCGATCGCGTCTTTCATGGTTCCCTTGTGGACGAGGAGCTCTGCGGCGATCCATTTGCCGAACCACATTCCACCGTAGCCTGCGCCCCATGCCACGGAACCCGTGATTATCGAGATGAACCTTGATTTCGCATCCTCTTTGCTGTGGTTCAGATAGATTATGAGCGGGATGCCGAGGCAAACCAGCGGGTACGACATCTGGTCGAAGAACGATGTCAGTATACCGGCGCACAGAAGGACCTTCCAGATCCTGCTCCTGTCGAAAGCATTCAGCTTGAACATCGCAAAGCATACCCACAAAGTCAGATCAAAGACGTGCGCGAACTGCAGGCTCATGGCCGTGCTCACCGGGTTGATCACGAGCATGGCAAATATAAAAGCGATCGCATTTTTGACGTCGGACCTCTTATAGATCTCGAGTGCGATCAGTACCATCAGGGTGATCTGAATGAACATCCTGAAGATCCTTATCTGTGAATACGAGAAGAAGAGCAGCAGGGGCTTTAACACCACCACATAGCCGTTCCAGTAACGAGAGTAATCGTAGGGTTTGAGTTGATCCGTGTTGCCTGTCAGGACTTCGTAGAGGCTCTGGGACATCCAGCCCTCCTCATGGGTAAGTCTGTAGTTCATCATCGCTTTCTCGACGGTACCTTCGGGACCATCGTAGATGGCAGTGTTGAGGATGACGGCATCGGCGAATCCGTCAAGGCGGGAGTTCATTTCGCCTGGGGCCCAGAAGTAGGCGTCCTTCTCGTTGACGATGATCTCCGCTGACTTGGCCACGTTCTGCTTCATCCTGTCAGTAGGGATGAGGTATACCAGGATCATCAGTATTGTCGCCGCAACTATGGCGCCTATTATGGTACAAACTGCGAAAGTTAAGTTCCTGATCGACGGTCTATTCATCTTACCCTCCTGAAGATAGGTTTATTATAACATTTTTATTGAGGTGTCTGATCCTTTTGATTTGCTGTTATATTCGATCCGTGATATAATAAGTACATAAAACCGTACGGTTTTATGTACTTACGGACGAGGGGTATTCTTATGATAATTGCTAAGCAGATGGATATAAGATCGAATATCAAGAAGTATTTCGATATGGCATATGAGGGGGAGACGATAATCGTTCCGCGTAAGCAGTCCAGGAACGTTGTGATCATGTCTGAAGAACGGTACAACAACCTTAATAACAGCAAGAGGATCGAGAAGTACATAATGTCATTGTCTTCTGATGCCGGACTGACGGGCAATGTGAAGAACGACAATCTGAGGAAGCTTGAAGCTATTGGAAGTCTAAGGGACAACTGGAATGGGAATGGTGCCCCTGCACTTCCTGAAGATGTTGTTGACAGGGTTAAGAAGCTTATCGATGAGCTTCCTATTCAGCCCGAAGTCTTTCCTACGGCACTCAAGACTATCCAGCTTGAATATGATAATGCCCGCCACGATCATATGGAGATCGAGATAGGGGATAAGGATACTGTTGAAGTGTTTACTGTTTTGCGCAGCGGCGATGAATCTGTTGAACAGATAGTATTCGGCCGGGACACTATTAGTGAGAAGGTATTAGAGTTTTATGGATGACCGCTTTAATGATGATGAGAAGCTTTATAGAGCAGTATATCCGCCTGAAGTCACTGATATGTTTTGGAAGCTGGACGGTTCATTATCATCTGCAGCTTTTGCCGATCCCAAAGGATTGTCAGTCGACCGGGGATTTTATCGAAGCGATGAAGATGTGATTACAAGTATGCATAAGCGTTTTACTGGGAGGATCGCATGTGTTTATATAAGAACATGTAATGAGATCAGTACCGTAGTTAAGTATCTTCCATCTTCTGTGAATAAATATCATTCTGAGATCCACGGCAGTGAAGATGTTGTCCTGTTATCAAAACCTCAGCGTAGACATCTGGTCATGCACGCAATCGTATTCATGTAAGTCAATAATGATCCAACAAAAAACTTCCCCGCGGTCTCCCGCGGGGAAGCTGTCAGTCATTGACCGTAAAACAAGATCAGATCTCGTTGAATCCTTCTCTTGCTGCATAAGATGTGTGCAGGAGTTCATGTGACTTGTGGCTGTTAGGCTCACCAAGGAACTTCTCGTAAAGCTCGATGATCTGAGGGTTATTGTGTGACTGACGGAGTGTCTGTCTCTCATCCTCTGAGTACAGAGCCTTAGCTCTCTTCTCCTTGTATGTATCCATGATGTCATCAGACTCGTTAGGCAGGAAGCATTCCCTAACGTAAGGCTGACCGCCACCATTGATACATCCGCCGGGACAACCCATGATCTCGATGAACTGATACTTGGACTTGCCTTCACGGATCTCGTCGAGGAGAACCTTAGCGCTCTTCATACCGGAAGCGATTGCAACGTTGACTGTTGTACCGTTGATATCGATAGAAGCCTCGCGGATACCTGCGTCATGGCCACGAACTGCAGTAAACTCGATAGGCTCTGACTCCTTGCCTGTGAGCTTGAAGTAAACAGTTCTGAGGGCAGCTTCCATAACACCGCCTGTTACACCGAAGATAACGCCGGCACCTGTGTAGTCACCCATGATATCCTGATCCCAATCCTCGTCAGGGAGTCTGTCGAAGAGGATACCGCCACGCTTGATCATACGAGCGAGCTCTCTTGTTGTGATAACAGCATCAACATCAGGGATGCCGTTAACCTTCTCCTGCTCTCTCTCCTTCTCAAACTTCTTAGCTGTACAAGGCATAACGGAAACAACGAAGATATCCTTAGGATCGATGCCGTTCTGCTCAGCCCAGTAAGACTTGATGATAGCGCCCTGCATCTGGTGAGGTGACTTGCATGAGGACAGATGAGGGAGGAGATCTCCGTAGTTGTACTCAGCATAGTTGACCCATCCGGGTGAGCAGGAAGTGATCATAGGAAGTGTTCCGCCATTCTGGAGACGGCCGAGAAGCTCAGTACCTTCCTCCATGATCGTAAGGTCAGCACCGAAGTTTACGTCGTAAACACGTGCGAAACCAAGTCTTCTCATGGCTGCTGCCATCTTACCCGTAACAGGTGTACCGATGGGGAAGCCGAACTCTTCGCCCAATGCTGCTCTTACAGCAGGAGCTGCCTGAGCGATAACTGTCTTGCCGGCAGCGAGTGCTGCGTCGATCTTATCGATCTCTGAGTGCTCCATGAGAGCTCCCGTAGGACATACGTTAACGCACTGACCGCACTGGATACAAGGTGAATCTGCAAATGATCTGTTCTCTGCAGGTGATACGAAAGTATTGAAGCCTCTGTTCTCGAATCCGAGGATGCCGAGACCGTGAGCATTCTTACATCTCTCGATACATCTGCCGCAGAGGATACACTTGGATGTGTCTCTTACGAGACCGGGAGCTAAGGTATCGAGGTGTGTCTCAGAGTGTACACCCTGGAAAGCACCCTCTCTTGCACCTGTGACATAAGCAACGTGGAGAAGCTCGCACTTGCCGTTCTTGTCACACTGCTGGCAGTTCATGTTGTGGTTGGAGAGCAGGAGCTCTACACTGTGTCTTCTTGCTGCTGTGGCAGCAGGTGAGGAGATCTTGATCTCCATGCCCTCAGACACGGGGTAAACACAGCTTGCAACGAGTCCTCTTGCACCTGTAGCCTCTACGAGACATACACGGCATGAACCCTGGTTGCATTCGCCATGGTTGAAAGCGCAAAGTGAAGGGATCTCATATCCGCACTTCTTAGCAGCCTCGAGGATAGTAAGTCCTTCCTCAACCTGATAGGAGATGCCTTCTATTTTAATATTAATCATCGCCATAGTAGTTACCTCCTTATTCTTTGCTGATAGCCTTAGGCCTACAGTTGCTCATACACAGACCGCACTTAACGCACTTAGTGGCGTCGATCTGGTAGGAAGCGAGCTTATGACCTTCAGCTACATAATCTGTCTGTGTGATGCAGTTTGCAGGGCAGTTCCTTGCACACATTCCGCAACCGATACACTTATCCTTATCGATCTTGTACTGCATGAGGCTCTTACAAACGTGAGCAGGACACTTCTTGTCAACGATGTGAGCGATATACTCGTCACGGAAGTGAGCGAGTGTGGAATTAACAGGGTTGGATGCTGTCTGACCGAGAGCACAGAGTGAATTTGTCTTGATGGTCTTAGAGAGTTCTTCGAGCTCATCAAGATCTTCCATCGTGCCCTTACCCTCTGTGATCTTTGTGAGGATCTCGAGGATACGCTTTGTACCGATACGGCAGGGTGAGCACTTACCGCATGACTCGTCGCAGATGAATTCCATGTAGAACTTTGCAACGTCGACCATACAGTTGTCTTCGTCCATAACGATAGCTCCGCCGGAACCCATCATGGAACCCTTCTGAACGAGGTTATCGAAGTCGATGGGCTCGTCGAGGAACTCCTCTGTCAAGCATCCGCCTGAAGGACCACCTGTCTGGATAGCCTTGAACTTCTTGCCGTTGGGGATTCCGCCGCCGATGTCGTAGATGAGCTCACGGAGTGTTGTACCCATGGGGATCTCAACGAGACCAACGTTGTTTACCTTACCGCCAAGAGCGAAAACCTTGGTTCCCTTGGACTTCTCAGTACCAACGGATGCGAACTCAGCTGCACCCTCGCGGAGGATGTAGGGAACGCAAGCCAGTGTCTCAACGTTGTTAACGCATGTAGGCTTGCCCCAGAGACCCTTAACAGCAGGGAACGGAGGCCTCGGACGGGGCATACCGCGCTTACCTTCGATGGAGTTAAGGAGAGCTGTCTCCTCACCGCAAACGAAAGCACCTGCGCCGAGTCTGATGTGACAGTCGAAATCAAATCCTGAACCCATGATGTTCTTGCCGAGGAGACCCATCTCTCTTGCCTGAGCGATAGCGATCTTCAGACGGTTAACGGCGATAGGATACTCAGCACGAACGTAGAAGTAACCCTCTGACGCGCCGAAAGCGTAACCTGCGATCATCATACCCTCGATAACTCCAAGAGGGTTGCCCTCGAGGATGGAACGATCCATGAATGCACCCGGGTCGCCCTCGTCACCGTTACATACAACGTACTTCTGATCAGCTTCAACGTTAAGAGCGAACTGCCACTTCCTTCCTGTAGGGAATCCGCCGCCGCCACGGCCACGGAGACCGGAAGCCAGTACTTCGTCGATAACTTCCTGCTGTGTCATTGACAGAGCCTTCTTCAGACCCTGGAAAGCGCCCATTCCGAGTGCTTCGTTGATGTCTTCAGGATTGATGACACCGCAGCCATGCAGAGCAACACGACGCTGCTTCTTATAGAAGTTGATGTCATCCTGCTTTGTTACCTTAGCCTGTGAGTTGGGGTCAACATAGAGAAGTCTCTCTACGATCTGACCGCCTGCGATATCTGTATCAACGATCTCTTCGACGTCGTCGATGGAAACCATACGGTAGAGTGTGTCCTCGGGATAGATCTTTACGAAAGGTCCCTGTGAGCAGAAACCGAAGCA
>DGUI01000050.1 GCA_002394605.1 Mageeibacillus sp. UBA4314
GTAGTGTTGATCGCACGGATGATGCAGGGCCAGTCGAAAGTTCTCTTGCCGTTCTTGACGCCTGTTGATTTGAAGTCGGGTACGACTGTGAAATACTGCCATACCTTGCCTGCCAGGCCATTCTTCTCGAACTCTTCGCGGAGAATCGCGTCAGACTCTCTTACAGCCTCGAGACGGTCTCTCGTGATGGCACCGGGACACCTTACACCAAGTCCGGGACCCGGGAAGGGCTGACGGAATACCATGTTGTCAGGAAGGCCTAATTCCTTACCGACTACGCGGACCTCATCCTTGAAGAGGATGCGCACGGGTTCCACCAACTCGAAATTCATATCCTCAGGCAATCCGCCTGCATTGTGGTGAGCCTTGATGCCTGCTTCAGACTCGAGGATATCCGGCCAGATGGTACCCTGTGCCAGGAACTCGATACCGTCGAGCTTACGAGCTTCTTCTGCAAATACCTCGATGAATTCTCCGCCGATGATCTTCCTCTTCTGCTCGGGATCTGTTACACCTGCGAGCTTATCGAGGAACCTGTCTGTTGCATCAACATAGATGAGGTTTGCATCAAGCTCCTTGCCAAATACATTGATAACCTGCTCAGGTTCACCCTTACGGAGAAGACCGTGATTAACATGAACGCAAACGAGCTGCTTGCCTACTGCCTTGATGAGCATTGCTGCAACTACTGATGAATCAACACCGCCGGATAATGCGAGCAAGACCTTCTTATCGCCGATCTGTGCGCGGAGTGCTTCGATCTGCTCATCGATATAAGCTTTTGCAAGTTCGGGAGTCGTGATCCTCACCATTGAATCAGGACGTACATCTGCCATATAAAAACCTCCTGTATAAACGAATCTACAAGAAGGATTATAGCATATCAATCGCGTTCTACGGCAAACATAATTCCTGTTATTACGACAAGGATCGGGGCAATGATGGCGAGGATAAAACCCGGTCCGTGTTCAACTACGGGTTTCCCCTCCGACATGCCCATGAAATCCAGTCCATTTATGATCTCAGTTACTGCACTTCCGGCTGCTGCACGCTTCATGGATAACTCAGCCATTATTATCGCCGGGATCGACACGGCAAAGTTCAGCGCAGCCGGTATGCCGCATTTCGTTTGGAGGCTCGTAAAGACCATCAGTACCGATACGATATCGATTATTACGATGACGATACCCCAGGTTGAGTTGATGAGCTTCATGGAATCGCTTATCTCGATCACACCTGTTCTCTCATATGTGTAATACGGAACTACCATGGCAACGACCGATATGATGCATGCTACGACGAAAGAAAACCCCTTAACAGTAGACTTGTTCATGTTCCCCACCTCCACCCGCGATTATATCATTCTTCCGAGAGCAGTCCAACCGGTTCGACCTTGCGGATCGACAGAGAGCACATAAGCGATGTGATCATTGCAACGGCAAGTATGCCTATGAATGTCAGCACCAGTCCGTATAACGGCATCTCGATATCGACCTTCTCGATCCCGAAGAACATGAGTGCGGCACTCATCAGGCGGGATGACAAAGACGCCGATAATGCTATTCCCAGAAGGACGCCGATCATGATCGACGGGATGTTGGATATCATCGTCTGCGACATAAGCTGGCCGGATGTGAATCCGAGCGCCTTGTTGATGCCGTAGTTGCGCCTTTCTCGGATGATCTTGGATCTGACGAGGAGTATCTCCACGAACACTACGACCATTCCCGTTACCGCCAGTATCGCAATGCAGATGACGGACATTGAATTGGATACCGTGGAGACTGTCTCAGTGAGGATCTTCGCGGAGTCATCCACTGATGCGGAAGTGATCCTGCCGCATTCTGCTGCGATATCGTCGAAGCTGTATCCTTCCTTGCCGTAGATGTAGTACATCAGCGTGTCCTGAGTACCGATAAACCTCAGTGCGCCTTCGTCGGTGAACATTCCCTTTAGGCCCATGTGATTGATCTTCTGATCGAGGCCGGATACTACATAATCGTAACTGTTTCCGCCGAAATCAACATAGATGATATCGCCGACTCCTACGCCTAATTCATTTGCCACTTTCCTGGTCAGGCAGATCTCCCTGGATGACCCGGGAAGACGGCCTTCGAGCATCATGTTATTCTCGATCAGTGACGGATCATCATAAACATCACAGTTGCACGTCGTTGTCACATCGCCGGAACGCAGGGTCGGCTCAGCCTGGTAATAGAGAAGTACGTGATCTGCACATTCCATCGCCCTGATATCCTTCTCTAACGCACGTGATCCTGTGATCTGCGCGGAAGGAGATTCGATCCCGGAGAGCTTAAGGATGGCGTCCGTCCTCCCTCCGAAAGTCCCGACCAGAGCAAACCCGACATTGTTTGATATCGTGATGATGGCAATGATCAGAACGAGTACGAGATTGCGTCTCTTGTCGCCAAACAGCTCCTTGAGCGACAACGTGAACGGAACAGGCAATGAGCTCTTCTCAAAGGGAAAGTGATTGCGCTTGAAGTTATGGTTGTTGATGCCGCCTCTCAGACAGTCGAGCACGGGCACCCTGGCATACTGCCTTGAGGAGATGAGACATACGATGACCACCATGGCAGATATGCCTGCAACTGTCGCAGCTGCAACGCCATAGTTGTATCCCTGATTCCAGGGAAGTCCGGATATGATGGCCACTACGCTGCCGATCTCCTCGCTTGCAACTGCGGCGAGGATAACGCCTAATACTGAACCTGCAAGTGAAGCGATCAGGTTCTCTGCAACGATCGCCAGGGACAGCTCGCCTGTCTTATATCCTGCAGCTTCGAGGATGCCTGTATTCTTCATGTTGCGCTCGATGAAATTGCGGATCGAGAAGCTTATGATTATCATTGCGATGACGATTATGAGAAGTGCGAAGATCGTGAATACCGCCATGACGATCTGTGTCATGAAAGATCCGCCACCCTTCATATCCCACCAGTTGGTCTCCATTACGTTTCCGGTGTTCCTTGACGTATTCTCGGAATACCATGTCTGATATTTATCCCAGAGGGCATTATGGAGAGCATAGATGTCACAGTCTGCACTGCCGCGGTACTTTAATGAGGAGCCCCTGACGAAGAGATCCTTATGCGCTTCCGTAAGGCGGTCCAGTTCAGACGTGGTCAGGTAGATGTTATACACAGAGATGTTGATGGATGATGCAAACATCGGATCTGCTACATAACCTGCGACATTATAGCTGTAGATATCATCACCCATCTTGAATTCGATCTTGTCTCCGAGATCGTACTGGGGCTTGATGTAGTACGGGATCAGGGCATCTTTGTCAGTCAGGCCCGAAGTGTCGACGGACAGGGTATTGATCGTCCTCTCTTCATCAAAAGCCCCGAAGATGAACTGGAATGATGACCAGTCTTCACCTGTCTTGGGATTTCTGTAATTTGCGCTGACAAGGTCTGCCCTGCTCCTGTCACTCTCAGCGACATCCTTGTTCTCTTCAAAGATCTTCTCAAGATCATCAGCAGCCTCATCAGGAAGCCAGTAGTACACATGAGACGTATTGTGCTCGTCTGCGGCGGTTTCCATTACATTTCCGATCCCGGCCATTATGGAAACACCCGTGTAGAGAAGGAATGATGCGAGAAGCGCGAGCACCACGAGGGTAATGATATCACCCTTCTGTTTCTTTGCATTGTTCTTAGCGATGAAGAAGATATGATACATATTACCACCCCATTTCGGACAGGAAATCCTTGAGCTTCCTGTGACGCTGTTCACCCTCTGTGCCGCTCAGATCGATCTCACTCTTTACGATGCCGTCTGCGAGGTACAGCACCCTGTTGCCGCGCTCGGCAGCAGTCGTGGAATGTGTTACCATAACGATCGTCTGTCCCTCATTGTTGAGGTTCGTAAGGATATCCAGGACGTTCTTCGTGTTCTGCGAATTGAGCGCACCTGTCGGCTCATCCGCGAAAAGGATCTCCGGCTTATTGATGACGCCTCTCACCACAGCGACTCTCTGCTGCTGTCCGCCCGACAGCTGTGACGGAAACTTCTTCCAGTCCTGCTCCGTGATCTCCACCTGAGTGAGGAGTTCCTTGGCGCGTGCAGCGAGTTCCTTGCGGTTCTTGTTTATGAGAAGGCCGCTGACCATTACGTTGTCTAATGCGCTCATCGTATCGTTCAGATAATTCTGCTGGAAAACAAATCCGCAGTGGTTTCTTCTGAATACCGCCAGCTTGTTGTTGCTGTATCCCGAGATATCCTCGTCCCCATATCTGATCTGTCCCAGAGTCGGCCTGTCCATGCCTGACAGGGAGTACAGCAATGTGCTCTTGCCGGAACCGGAGTTGCCCATGATGACGGTGAAATCACCCTCATAGATCTTCAGATTGAGATTCTTGATGACATGCTGCTGAACACTCTCGTTTGAGTATGTCTTGCAGAGGTCGGTAGCTTCGAGCAATGCCTTCTTCATTTTCTTTATTCTCCTTGCTTATGTTTTTATCCTCCGGCGCGCTTATTCCCTCCGCGCCTCAAGTGTATTGTAGGATAAGCCGGTGTGTAAGTCTTAACGCAGAATTTAAGAGATTCTTAACTGTTTCTTACACGCGATCTGCATAATGTCTAGATAAACCCGATCTGTTATATTTATCAATTTGGGTTTACGCGTGGGAAAAGGGCGCGTTAATTGAATTCCTTCTGGTAGATGATCTCGTCTTCTTTTGTCATTATCAAAGAGCCGTCAACGATCCTGACTTTTGTTATTTCCAGATTGTTTTTGGCCGGGCTGCCCGAAATATATATGTAGACCTTCTTATCACTGTCCGCATCGGTATAATCGATCGCATCAAGTTCACTGCGGCTGATCGAATCGGTCGATCCCGTGAGCTTATAGATATCGTATCCCGTGCTTTTATCAAAAGTGCTTACGGTATAGCCTGTGCTGTCACCATAAGATACTGACAGATAGCAGCTGCGGCGCTGAAGTACGTCCATCTTGGTGCCGTCAGCAAATGTATAGTGATCAATATAATATTTACACTCTTCGTCCTCCAAGACATCCGCGAGTCTGTGAAGATTGAAATCACGATCCAATGACAGGAACCTGATGCAGGTAATACCGACGATACAATTATACCATTGCGGTGAAGCCATTAATTGTCCTATACTGATGAGGGTGCTATAGTATGATCTATCAAGGAAGTCAGTTGAGGCAATAATATGAGCGAACAACGTACTAAATCCAACAAGAAATTTATGATACTGTCTGCCATTGGTATTTTTATGGTAGTCGATTCTCATACATTTACTGCTTTTAATTTTTTTGGTGACATAATTCCATATAATTCTTTTTTCATGCCCATGTTTGTGTTTATCTCAGGATATTTCAACAAGGTTGATCATTCTACGGATCTTTGGACATATTTCAGGAAAAAGGTGAAAACGCTGTTGGTTCCTTATGTGGGAATATCACTGACTGTTTTTTGTTTTCAGCAGTTGATCAATCTGATCAAAATGGGGAGCGATATGCCGCCTATCCCTGAAGGGTATTTAGCGTATGCGCTCGACAGGGTGGTCACAGAAGGCACACCGTTTGCTTTGGTAACTCCCATGTGGTTTGTTATTACCCTGTTTGCAGCCCTCATGGTGTATGCCGTGCTGAAAAAACTGCTGAATAAATACTGGAACAGTATAGTGATGTTTGTGATATTCTGCGGTTTAAATGTTCTGGTGGTATATCTTGCTAAGACCATCGATCCTGAGAGGTTAGATCCTTTCCTGTTACCGCTTAAGGTACTGTTCTTTTTCCCTTTCCTTGAGCTTGGCAGAATATATAAAAACCATATTGAAGGTAAGCATGAAGCTTTGTCCGGCGGGGCAAAGATAGCACTCATGTCCGGAATGCTGGTGGTTAACGTGATCCGTACCACTTATATGCCGAATGCATATGATGTTGCATGTGACAGCCTGGATAATCTGTCGGGATTTACAAGCCCGTACATAGTTACACCGCTTATTTCTGCGTTTGTCGGCATCACTTTTTGGCTGACTTTTGTAGATCTGATCGGAAAACAGGTCGGTGAGAGCAGATTCGTTAATTACATGTCCTGCAACACATTCTGGATAATGGGTTTCCATATCTTGTTCTTCAATATCCTTAACTGCTTGCTGATGATCATTAGCCAGCATATAATTGAGCTGCCTTATTTCGATGTTGAATTCTTTAAGGAAGCAGAATGGTATTTCTGGGAGATCAGCAGCAGTATCAAAGTCCTGTATGTGATAGCCGGAGTCCTAGGACCGTTGGCATTTAGATGGATATTTGGAAAGATAAGCGCACCTGTAAAGAAATTATTCAGCAGCCTGCCGGAGAAGAGCAAGCGGATATTGTCAATAGTATGGTATGTGATAGTCGGGATCCTGGTTGTTTTCCTTTCGGTGGTATTGATCAGATCGAAATTAGATACTGCTGATCCGGAGCCTGTAGATAATAGTACTCAATCCATAGACGACGAGTCCGATCCTGACAGTATTCCTGCATATGCCGTGGTTGACCTGATATACGGGCAGGATGAAGAAGTGCAGGACTATTATACTGAATTTGAGCAGGTTTATCGTGACGGAACATATACTGTAACTATAAAACGCTCAGACGACAGCGAGTTGCAGGAAGCATTTAACGGACTTTCGGGCATGGCTATAAAACTGCTTGGGCAAACGGGTGATGATAAGGCCGATATAGATATTTCCAATACTGAGATCACAAATATCAGCGTTATATGTGATGGTGTAACTGTGGCAGTCTCTGATGACGGAACTGTATCACTTAATGATACAGACAGGTGCGTATACTTCGACTGCTATAAGACAGAAGAAAAGACGGAGAAATATGACTTTAAGAATGCAAACGAAATAGTGGTAAGATATACTTTGTCCGGAATTGTCGAATGATCCGGATGATATAAACAGCTGCCCCAACCGGGACAGCTGCTTGATGATCTGTTCAATTAACCCCTTACGGATTCTTGCAGACGCCGTTCTTATCGAACTTATATGTCTTCTTGCCGATCTTAAGTGAAGTCTTCTTCACCATCTTTGCATCTGCTCCGAAATAATACCACTTGCCGGACTTCTTGTACCACTTCTTTGTGAAAGCCTTGCCCGTTGACTTGAGGTAGTAGGAATTGCCGCCGGCCTTCTTCACACCTGACTTGAGCATGACTCCGTCAGCATCGAAAGCGTAGTACGCGCCGCCGATCTTCTTTGCCGTATTCACATAAGCCGGTGCCCTGCTGCCTGTGGAATTGCGCTTGAAGTAATACCATTTCGAGCCGGACTGCTGCCAGCCTGACAGCATGACGCCGCTGCCGTCAAAGAAGTATTTATTTGAACCGAGCGTCTTCAATCCTTTGACCATGGCTCCCGTGGACTTTGCAAAGTAATACGTCTTCTTGCTGATGGTCTTCCAGCCCGTAGTCATCGCGCCGGTTTCTTTGTCGAAATAGTACTTCTTCTTGCTGATCGTCTTCCAACCCTTTACCATGACACCGTCAGAGCCGAGGTAGTATTTGTTGCCCTTATAATCAATCCATCCGGTCTTCATGTAGGGCTCGAAGTAGTACCACTTGCCGTCTATGAGTTCCCATCCCCAGGCGCTCTCAGCCCATATGCCGGGATAGAAATAGTATGTCTTGCCGTCGATCTTGTAGAAACCGTCTACCTTGTGACCCTTCGAATCGAAATACATGTATCCGGCGCAGGACTCGTACATCTTGTTCTTCTGCATGATGCCCGTCTCTTCGTCCAGCCAGAAGATGTATGATCCTATCTTCATGACGCCCTTGGCCATCGCGCCGTTCTGGGCAGGATCATAATAATACTTGTTTGAACCTTCCGTCTTCCAGCCGGTATAAATAACGCCTTCATCCGTCAGGAGGAAAGACCTGCCGCCGATCTTGAGCTTGCCTGTCTGCATTACTCCGTCCTTGTCGAAATAATACATGTCGTCTCCGATCTTATAGAATCCGACTGCCTTATTGCCCTCTGCATCGACATAGTATCTCTTGCCGTCTTCATCCAGCCAGTGACGCTCAGCTGATGAACCGGTAATGACCTGAACACCTTCATCTATGAAGAAATAACAGTTGTCTTCCGACTCATACTTGGCAAAGCCTTCATCTGACCACTTATAGCCCGATACGAACACGCGCATGATGTTGGGACACTCGCTGATATCGATCGATATGAGCTTGTTGCCGGAGCAGTCCAGACAGCTTAGAGCCCTGTTCGAAGCGATGTCAAGGGAAGTAAGCTTGTTCTGTTCGCAGAAAAGGTTGACCAGCTTGGTATTTGCTGATACATCGAGCTTTGTGAGAGCATTACTTGAACAGGACAATGTCTCAAGTTCCGTGAACATGCTGATGCCGGTCAGATCAGCGATCTTCCTGTTGCTGCACTTGATCTCCCTGACTGCTTTGATCTCTGCCTTTGTGAGACCGCCGTCACCGTTATCGATCTCACTGGCGATGTATTCCCTGAAATTGTCGTCAGGGAAGTACTCCTTGGAGATGGAGATTGCCGGAGCCGGCGTTATATCTGTCCCCCCTGCGGTTGCCGTGGCCGTTGCAGTAGCAGTTGCCGTGGCAGTGGCTGTTGCGGTTGCTGTAGCTGTCGCAGTTGCTGTCGAAGCCTCGGTTTCAGTCGCTGTAGCTGTCGCAGTTGCTGTTGGCGTGAGCAGATATGCAGGTACAAACGGAAGATCAACGCCGTCATACGCGCTCACTGTTGCCGATGCAGTCGCTTCGGCAGGAACGATCTCAGGTTCATCCTGCGCATTTACCGGCAGAACATTGCCGGCAAGCATCGAGGCTGTCATCAGTGCAGCAGATGCCAATGCGATGTTTATATTCTTAAAGCGTCTCATAAAGATGCCTCCTGTTCAGTGTCACATACGTAGATTATCCGCTACTTCGCGAGGGTTGTCTACCAAAAACAAGGCGAAAAAAGGGTATTGGAGACCATTTTCGTGAATAACCATAAAAATTGGTAAAAATGACAACAGAAAGGGGTGCCCCGCAAGGCACCCCCAGTTAGTTTTGCATTACTTAAGTGTCATGTTGTACCAGACTTATACGTCTTCGTGCAAGCACCTGATTTGCCGAAGAAATAGGTCGTGTTGGTATCATAATCAGTATAGCTGCCGTTCCTGCGCATCGTAGGGTTGAAATAATACATCTTGCCCTTGATCTTCTTAAGTCCCGTCACGAGCTTTCCGCCGGATCCGACATAAACCTTAAAGTTCCAGGTCTCTTTGCCTGAGTAGTAAGATCCTTTATACTTCTCACTTTCCGTAAATTTGTGCACTCCCTTCTTTGTGATGAGTACACCGTTCTTATCGGCACAGTAGTAGGTGTAAGTGTCTTTGGATTCGTTATAGAAGGAAGCATAATCGTTACATACCAGAGTACCATCAGTATCAAACAGGTACTTCTTCTTGCCGATCTTCTTGATCTTCGTAGCAACAGTCTTGTCGGTCTTGACATAATACCATTCTTTTCTGGTATAGATTTCACCGTCAGTGTCATCGAAATACTTATAAGTTACCTGATGCCAGCCCTTCTTAGTGATGCGTGCGCCGTCATCTCCGACGAGATAGAGCTTGGTATCATCCTTGCTCCGTACTGAAGTAGATGTTGCCAGCTTTCCATCACTATTAAAATAGTAGTACTTCTTGCCGATCTTCTTCCAGCCGGTCGTACATGAGCCGTCTGATTTCAGATAGTATTTATTGGTGAACTTGATCTTGTTGTAGTATTCTGTGATCCTGTACTTGGTCGTGTACCATCCCTTGGATGTGACACGTGCACCCTTGCTGTTCAGGACATAGTATTTGTGTGTGCCTGTCTCGGAATCATAATACTCCCTGGAATCATACTTAACCTTCTTGCCGTAATAATCGTAGCAATACCATTTGCCGTCGCTCTTCTGAACCCATCCGTAATTTGCAGCAAGCGAGGTCATGGGGATGACGCTTACTGTCATGATCAGTGTCAGACCGAGAGCGGATATCTTCTTAATATATGACATTTACCTTTTCCTCCTTCTTGAAGTTAACCCGGTTCCGTTCCGGCTCAGGTCACGAGGTCTACCGTCTTCGTACATGCACCTGACCTGCCGAAGAAATATCGTACACCGTTAACATCCCTGCTGCCGCATCTGATCATATTCGGATCGAAATAGTAGTACTTGCCGCTGATCTTCTTAAGTCCGCAGAAGAGCTTTCCGCCGGATTTTACATATATGGTGGCCTTGACCTTATACTCATCTTTATAGTTGAGTCCTTCATATTTGAAACTGGCTGAGATCGTCCTCTTGCCCTTTTTGGTGATCAGTTTCCCGTTCTTGTCAGCGGCATAGTAAGTGTATTTTGAATAATCTTCATTATGGAAACTTGCAATATTGTTCTGAACGAGAATGCCATCATCATTGAACAGGTATTTCTTGCCGCCTATCTTCTTCACACCTGTCGCAACAGTCTTATCAGTCTTGACAAAATACCAGCACTTCTCGGTATAGACCTTGCTTTCACTTGATCTAAAGTACTTATATTTGACCTGATACCAACCCTTCTTTGTGATGCGGGCGCCGTCATTTCCGACGAGATAGAGCTTCGTGCCGTCGGTACTCTTAACAGTGGTTGCCGTCAACAACTTACCGTCAGTATCGAAATAATAATACTTTCCCTTGATCTTCTTCCAGCCGATCGTACATGCTCCGTCTGACTTCAGATAATACTTCGTCGTGAACTTTGTCTTGCTGTAGTAACTGTTGTACCTGTACTTGGTCGTATACCATCCCTTGGAAGTAACGCGCGCTCCCTTGCCGTTAAGGACGTAGTATTTGTACGCACCTGTCTCGGTATCATAATACTGCCTGGAATCATACTTGACCTTCTTGCCGTAATAGTCATAGTAATACCACTTGCCGTCGCTCTTTTGGACCCACTGATTGTAGTAGGTTGCAGCAAAAGATGTTACAGGCATGGCACTTGCAACCATTACCAGCGTAACCGCCGATGCCGCGATCTTCTTCATATGTGACATAAGCTGTCCTCCCTTCTGAATATATGTTGAACCAAAATAGCTTAAATATAACAAATATCGATGAATATTGATATTAGCCAACCTGCACGAGGTGAGGCGGAGAAGGTTTGCAGATTGCACAGTGGGGGTTTGATGGCACGGCTCGGTATTTCCTAGCAAATCGACCGTTTTTTCCTAGCAATGCTAGGAAAAAAGTTGATTTTGTTATGAGTCCTAGCAAAAAGGCAATTCTTCCTAGCAATGCTAGGATAATATGCGGGTCTTGCTAGGAAGTCTTTTTCCTCACTTCTGTATTCGCCATTATCAGCGCATTGATCTGTGCCTCAAGCAGTTCGACATCAGCTTTGTTAACATCAGTCTCACAGATAAATATGATATCGCGGCCATTGATATATCCGTAATTTGCATAATCCGAGAACTTATTTCCTGAAGACATATTGTATTCAGAGTTGCCAAAGCCACCCATGAACTCAATGAAGAACACCTTGTCGATCTCAGGGATATACACGGAAAAATCCGGATAGACATCTCTGCCGATATTGAGCCGAGACTCGTACGAATACTCCAGTCCCAGCTCATCAAGTTTCTGCGCAATCAGCATCTCGCCTTTTGAGCGGAATAGGATGCCATTATATTCGACCGGATTCGTCTTGGGATATGGATTGCTATCCTCGGTCTTCTTCAGTTCATCAAAGAACTTGCGGTTCATCGTGACCGGCTCATTACGGCGCTTTATCCTGGAAACACAGCGAACTTCATCTCTGGAAGTCCTTAGCCGCTCGATTATCTCCTGGATCTCAGTCTCTATCCTACTGGATTCAACTACTTTAGTCATCAGGCTGATGCCCGGTTCTTTGGTCGTGTAGTAGTATCTCCGGTTATAACTGGGTGCATAAGGATATGTACGTATCCACACTAGCTCACGTTTCTTACCGTGCTCAACCCTTTCCGTCACCTTCCCTTTCGGCAGCTTCTCCAGCCTCTTCTCAAGATACATCAACCTGATCTTTGCCTGCTCAAATGATAAGAACATAATATCACGCCCCTTTGTTATTAGAATACACACGGGGTGCAACAGAAAACAATAATTTGTTGATTTTACCCCCCAAAATTGAGACTTTTGAGGGGGTCGTGAGACTTTTGGGTCAAAAAAGGGCTATTTTTTGTTCATTTTCATCAAATTTTCTTGATATTTGCACAGTCAAATAAAGGCCTCGAATTGAGATCCGTAAAGTTGTGCCTTAACTCTCAACAAAACTCTCAGCAAAGTTGAGAGTTAAATCAGTTTTTGCTGAGACTCTCAGCAAGATTCCATTTTTCTCTCAGCAAAGTTGAGAGTAAATCCCGATTTTGTTGAGAGTAAGTAATACCCTCCAAACCTCCCCCACCCACCAAAACAAAGGGGTGCCCCGCAAGGCACCCCCGGTCCATCTGCACCTTATCCCTTATTTCGCTGTGATCCTGAGAACGCTATCCTTGCCGTTGAGCTCGACCTTGAAGGGAGCTTCGGGTGATGCCTCAATGTCTGTCTCGATATTGTTGTTCCTGCCCTTGACGACCTTATCGAACCTGTAGTTCCCGTCGACGATGAGCTCGGCCTTGCCGCCTGCCATGTTGATGTCGATGTTGCCCCTGATATTCTCTGTCTCTACGGTGATCTGGCCCTTCGCATCGATCTCCATCCTGTCGAAAGTGAGATCCCTGATGACGATCCTTGCGCCTGCGACATCGAGCTCGATGTGCTCTGCCACGTTGGGGATACCGATCTTAACAGCCATTTCCTCATTGATCTCGATGTCTGCCCTCTTGCAGTCTGTATCGAACTTTACGGTTGAAGGCACGACGATCGTGTCATCACTTGTGCCGAAAAACGTTATCTCTCTTCCGTTCCTGATCTTGATATCGTAGTCTTTCATCCCTAAGATCCTCCTTTGCTTGATGACTTGAGTATAGCAGGGATATCCCCGGGAATCTTAACCCCAAGATTACAAGATCCTTAACTGTTTCTTAAACGCAATGATGCGTGTATAATGCCCTTATGAAAAAGATATTGTCATTGATACTGTGCTGCTTCCTGACCGCTTTGGCCGCCGGATGCGGCAAAACGGAAGATAAGCCCAGGGAGACTGCGGATATCTCTTATGAAGGTGCCAGGGTCAGCTACCTCGGACCGGAGGGTACTTATACCCAGATGGCGTGCAGGGAGTTTTTCGGGAAGGCGGCAGGACTTGATCCCTATGAGACCGTATCAGACGCCGTGACAGCCCTTACGGAAGGCAGGAGCGATTATGCCGTGATACCGCAGGAGAACACGATAGGAGGCGCCGTGGTCGAGTATATAGACAACGTCATTGATACTGAAGGCATATCCGTGAGAGGCGAGGTCGTCCTCACCATCGATCAGGATCTGCTTGTTATGCCGGGGGCATCACTGGACGGGATAAAGACCGTTTATTCACACAAGCAGGGCATCGCCCAGTCCGGGCCGTGGCTTAAGGCAAATCTCCCAAATGCTGAAGTGATCGAAGTATCCAGCACCGCTGAGGGTGCAAGGATGGTATCCGAAGGCAAAGACCCTTCATGCGCCGCCATCGCAGCTGAAGGATGCGCAGAAGTCTACGGACTTGAGATCCTGGCCAGGTCCATCCAGAATAATGACAACAACAGGACAAGGTTCTATGTGCTTTCCACGGAAGCGGCATCAACCGCTGATTCGGAAAGGATCGCGTTCGTAGCATCAGGACCGGCAGAATGTCTGCCCGGCCTTATCGCAGGAATAGACAGGTACAATGCAAAGCTCATAACGATCCACGAACGCCCGCTCAAGACGGACCTCGGCCATTACAACTATCTTGTCGAGTGTGAAGGATTATCCTATCAGGCTCTCCTCAGGATCACAAAAGACAGCAAGCTCGTTATCAGGTTCCTGGGCTGCTTTGACGTGAAGTAACCGGGAAAGGGATCAGGCAGCCTCCTGCTGCTCCTGTGCTCCCAGATCGATCTTCTGATACTGCTGCTCAGACTTGGTAACATTATCGGGGTAGATCTTGGCAAAGTCATTCTTCATAGATACAGGCGTATATCCCATTCCTGAATACTCTGCAGACTTCTCTGCCCAGTCCTGTGTGCCCCATTCTCTCTCGGTATCATCCGCAACGACCATGAATGCCTTTGCAGGGTAAGGATTGCGGCTGTCGATCGCATAGTTCATCATGCTCGTATCGCTTCCGCTGTTGCCGAAAGCAAGTACCGGACGCTGTCCGATCTCCCTTTCGATATAGATCGCCTTGTTGGCATTGAGATCCTTCTGGATGAATCCGCCCGTGAGCACGAGCTCATCACCGTTTGCATATTTGAAATCCATGTTGGAGCTGACATCCTCATAGCCCTTGACCTTGATCTCAAAATCAGTTCCGATGACATGGTTCGGCGTAACGTAATTCCTGATGGGTGAATTGGCGATGATGGCACGCGTTGTGGTGCGCTCCGTACCGCTTATTACATAGATCGTGAATCCGTTATCATAGAGATACTTAACGAGCTCTACCATGGGCAGATAGAAGCCGTCGATGTAACGCATATTGTTAAAGCTGTTCGTCTTCCTCTGTCCGAATTCGACTGCATAATCAGAGAATTCCTGAACCGTCATGCCTGCATAAGCCTTGGCGAAATTCCTGGCGAGAGTCTCATCAGCCTTGTAACCCGGCTCGATCGCAGCAGCCACCTGCTTGAGTTCAGCTGATACCCTGTCAGGATGGTCGAGCAGGCAGTACTCGATGAACATCATCGTATCGTAGTATGTGTAATATGTCTCACAGGTGAGTGTTCCGTCCATGTCGAACACTGCGATCCTGTCCTTCTCCGGGATGAAGTTCTCCGCATCATCAGGGTTGGTCACAAGTGCAACATAATCTCTTAATTCCTTGGCAGGAGCAGAGTCCTGTGACCAGTACTGCTTAAGTGAATCCTGCTCTGATGTCTGCTCGCGGTTCTTGTCGAGTACACACGCGATGATGATGCTGATAACAAGGGCTAACGCCACAACCGTAAAGGATACTATCGTCTTTTTATCTTTCATGTTCAAAAACCCCTTAAACTTTGTCATGCACAATTATAGCAGATAATGAAGGGGGTGAGATTTATACTTTTCGAACAAATATCTCCGCGGTAAAGCCGCCTCCGGGGGCATTATGGAATGCGATGTCGCCTTCCATCTTCTTCATAAAGTAGTCTGCAAGGTACAATCCCAGACCGCTTCCCGACAGTCCTTCAGATTCGCTTCCGCGGTAGAATTTCTGCGTGATGAGCGTCAGTTCATCCTCCTTGACGCCCGGTCCTTTATCCGATATCTTTATGACCACTCCGCTGTCCTGACGGGTATACCCGATATCTATCGCCGTTCCGGCGTATTTAAGTGAATTTCCGACCACATTGTCTATGACCTGCTCCAGCCTCAGCGGATCAAAGTACAGCAGGCATTCCGGGATCTTTCCGCTGACGTTCACTTCTCCGACATCGCGGAGGTTATTGACCATGGTCACGATGAGTTCAGATGATTCCTCGCGCGGATCCACCCTGAGTTCCTCCGCCTCTGCAAGAGATGCGCTCATCATGTTGGAGATAAGGCTGTCTATCGTCGCCGCCTTGGACTTGATGACACCGGTCTTGGCCGTAACATCGGGGCTAGGATTCTTCACTTCAAGGACCTCGCATGTCGCGCTTATCGTCGCTAGCGGCGTCCTTATGTCGTGCGAGAGTTCCGCTAACATCTCCTGCTTGGCCTTCTGGAGTGATGCCTCCTTGGCACGTGCATTCTGCAGCTCCGTCCTCATGATGTCAAAGCTCTCCGTAAACCCTCCGAAAAAGTCGTTCCTCCCTATCTCCAGCGGAAAATCAAGATTGCCCTTGGCAACCTCACCAGCAAACTTCCTGAGCTTGCCGAAAGGCCTGATGTATCTCAGATAGATGAACACGATAAGGCACGTTCCGCAGACTGCAACAGCCACCCAGATGATCATACCGCGGATGAACATGCCGCGTTCTTCTGCTGCCTTATGTTCACCGGAATCATCCCAAATGATCTTGCCGGTTACCATGCCGTCATCCTTGATGTCCATAACGAGCGCGCCATTCTTCAGATATGCATTGAGACGCGCCTCGTAATCCTTGTCCGAAGGGCTGATCACGACGGCGCCCTCAGGGACTTCCCCGCCGCTTTCCACATACCTGACACAGGCATTGTAGTAGACCATGTCGCGTGTCTGCACTTCCGTCCGCATGAACACCGGGATCAGGCAGACCCCGAGAAGTATGATCCACGCCATGACGATGAACCTGAACTTCACTTTAGGGCATCTCCAGCATGTATCCGGTTCCCCAGATAGTCTTTATGTAGTGAGGATCGTTGGGGTCCTTCTCGATCTTCTCGCGCAGCCTTCTGACGTGGACGTTTAAAGTTCCGTCACTGAAGAAGGAATCACCCCAGACCGCCTCGAAGATATCATTCTTCGTAACTATCGTATTCCTGTGCTCGTAAAGGTATTCCATGAGTGCAAACTCGCGGGCCTTGAGCTGTATCTTCCTGCCGTCTATGACAACGCTCATTGTCGCCTTGTCCATCGGCGAGCCGTTATCTTTCGGGAGGTCCTCGGAAGATGCCCGGGATGAGCTGCGCCTTAATATGACCTTGACCTTGGCGAGGAGGACACTTAACGTGTAAGGCTTCTTCACGTAATCATCACCGCCGATGTTAAGCGCGATCAGCACGTCATCGTCACTCTGGCGCGCACTGATGAACAATATCGGAATGTCAGACTCCTCGCGGATCTTCCTGCACAGTTCGAACCCGCTGTCATTCCCGAGATTAACGTCCAGGAGGACCACGTCACATGTATCCCCCGCGAGAAAATCAAGGCACGACTGCCTGTCATTTGCTACAAAACACGTTACGCCGAACATCTCGAAATATTCTGCGGTCATTTTCGTGAGCTCTATCTCATCATCGACGATCAGACAATTATAATGTGCCATACGTCCATTATATCAATAAACTGACACCGCGAAACGTCTCGCGTTGTAAACAGATCTGAACCTGGACGCAGACACCCTGTATTCCCCGTAATGATGGCCGCAGTCATTTATGATGAACGAACCGTCGCTGTAATAACCCACAACGCATATGCAGTGGTTGTTCGTGACTTCACCCTTCTTCGTCCGGCTCCAGGACCAGCGCTTCCAGTAAGGCCTGTTCCAGCCGTTGGTTGCCCATAGGACGATGACATGTCCCTTGTCGAGTTCCTTCTTCAGCGTGCTTACCGATGCACCTGTCAGGTTCTTTGCATGAGCGTATCTGTTGGCCCATCTCGTAACGGGACCGGGATAGATCGATGTCCTCTTGCCCCTGTTGGAACCGCCTCTTCCGATCCTCGGGTTGCCCATATATCCCTTATAAGGATTTGAGCCCTTGGGCATCGTGTTCATGAAAGATCTTAATGATACACCCTTGCAGTACCCAAGTCCCTTAAGTGCCATGTAAAGTGACACGCCTTCGCATCCCAAAGGATAGCCGTGCCTGTTCTGGCTGTATGTGTTGATATTGATGTGTACCTTGAGCGAGCTCCTGCTCTTAGGCTTCCTGCCCGTCCTAAGCGATCCGGACTTATTGAAATAGCAGTAGTTCTTGCCGATCTTCCGAAGACCCGTTACCATGGCTCCGCTGCTCTTCAGATAGTACCAGCTGCCCTTCCACTTCTTCCATCCGGTCTGCACGGGTCCCGACGAAGAGAGATAATACCACTTGCCGCCCGTCTTGACCCATCCGGTCTTCATCACGCCCTTGGAGTTGAAATAATACTTCTTGCTCCCGATCTTCTTAAAGCCGGTAGCCATCACGCCTGTGGAGCTGAAGTGATATTTCTTGCCCGAGTTCTTCTTCCAGCCCGTGTCTACAACACCCGACCCTGCGAAATGATACCTCTTGCCCCCCAGTGTATGCCATCCGGTGAGCATGTATCCGTTCTTCTTGCTGAAATAATATGTCTTGCCGGAGATCTTCCTCCAGCCTGCAGCCATCCTTCCACACGTGTCCAGATAGTAGATCTTCTTCTTAACGGTAACCCAGCCCGTCTGCATGACTCCCGAGCTGTTGAGATAATACCTGGAGCCGCCTATCTCCTGCCAGCCGGTCAGTTTCTCGCCTGTAACAGTGTTATAAAGGTAGTATTTGCCTTCGATGAGCTTCCATTCTGCGGACGGACCGCCAATATCCACCACTTCCGTGGAAGTATCGTCCCCGTGGGGATCTTCTTCTGCCCTGATATCTGCAACAATGATATCAAGCATTAAACACATAATGACCGGAACGGCCATTATCTTCGTAAGATAAGCTCTCATGTAAACTGCCCTCCGAGAACTGCTGTTAGAGTAATTATACATTCATCGCGAACCCATTCTCAAGTATTGTTGATTAATTAATTTTAAACATTTGGGATCAGCTTCAAGGGGGAGCCTTGCCGGGGTGTTTGTTACAGATGCATGGTTGTGAAGGTGTCCCTGGTGGCATCCGGCGTTGCCAGTCTCACCAGGTGTATTGGACAAGGATTGTCAGTCAGACAATCGCTCAGACTAACCGTCTCCGGTCTGAATGTTAGTCTGAATAGTCAGACAATCACTCTAACCGCCTCCGGTCTGAACGTTAGTCTGAATAGTCAGACAATCACTCAGACTAACCGCCTCCAGTCTGAATGTTAGTCTGAATAGTCAGACAAGTCCTCAGACTAACCACCTCCAGTCTGAATGTCAGTCTGAATAGTCAGACAATCACTCAGACTAACCGTCTCCAGTCTGAATGTCAGTCTGAACAATCAGAAAAATCCTCTCCATCCACTCCCCGATAGCGAAGAATACAATTTCTGAGGATCTTTGGAGCCGAGCGGCAGCGAGCGACTGTCCTCAGAATTTGTATTCGAAGCGCCCGAGCGCCTTTTACACCTTTCCGCCCTTGGAACCGCCAAAGCTTGCCGAGCTCAGGATATTCGTATTAAACGAGAATGTGATCCCTTCCTCTGTCCTCTGCCTCTTCAAAGCGAGATCGATCATGCGCGAGAGGAGTTCCTTATACGGCACCCCGACGGGCTCCCACAGATAGAACGACAGTGACCCGGGGATCGTGTTGATCTCATTGAAATAAAGCTTATCCGTATCTTCATCGATCATAAAATCGATCCTTGCAACACCATTGCAGCCAAGCGCCTTAAAAGCCTTCACTGCGAGAGATCTTATCTCCTCACGTCGCTCGGGTGAGATCTCGGCCGGGATCTTGCGTGATACGCTTGCCATGCCTTTCGCGCCGCCGCTCTTGGAATTGCTCACATACTTGTCTTCATAGCTCAGGATGTCCTTGGAGTGGAGAGGCTCTTCACATTCGGACGCCTCCGCCTCGTTCTCGTCACCCAATACGGAGCAGTTGATCTCGCGCAGGTTGGTGATCGCGGGCTCTACGAGGATCTTCGTTGCATACCTGAACGCATCATCTACTGACGTGGTCAGTTCCGCCCTCGTCTTGGCCACGCTTATGCCGACGCTCGAACCGAGGTTGACCGGCTTTACGATGACGGGATATCCGAACTTCTTCTCGACGCCGTCAAGGATCGCTTCGATATCCGCATAATCCGACAGCGAATATGTTACCGCATCGAGGACGGGAACATCGTATTCCTTCAGGATCGCTTTCATGATGAACTTGTCCATGCCGACAGCGGAAGCTGTTACGTCACACCCCACGAAAGGGATCCCGAGCGTCTTGATATATCCCTGGAGTGCGCCGTCCTCAACGTTCGTTCCGTGAACTGCAAGGAATACGACATCGATCTCCACGGCATTGTTCTTGCCGAACTTCTTGAGAGGATAAGGCATCAGTACGACCTTATCGTTATCGTTCATCATTATGACTCTCTGCGATGATGACAGGAGAGAAGGAATGTCCTTATAGGCTTCGATCTTACCGATATTATCTCCGATGTACATCTCGTTCTTTTTGGTCATGTAGACCGGGATCACGTCATACTTATCGGTGTCCATGCTGCGGAGAGCCTGGATGCCGGTGATTACGGAGACCTCGTGTTCAACACTCTTACCGCCAAACAGCATTGCAACTCTTAATCTCACTTTGGTACCTCCTAGTAATTGTCGGGCAGATCGTTCTCAAGGAGAATGTATTTGTGGCCCTGACCTTTTATCTTATAAGCGTATTGTACAGCATCTTCAAGTTTATCATATACAAGGCATTTTTCCTCAGGGAAACCTTTGCTCAGGACGCCATCCCTGATCGGCCTGCTCCTCTTCCTTCCGACAAGGAGGATGTAGTCGCAGCAGTCCGCAGCATATGTTCCGAACTTGTAGTTATAATCCTCTTCCTTTTCGCCGAGCTCGACCATGCCGGGGGTGATGAGGATCTTGATCCCGTCAAAGAGCGCCAGCGTCTCGACTGCGGCCTTGGAACTTACCGGATTGGAATTGTATGCATCGTCGATTATCGTGACATCACCGTGATCGATGAGCTGCATCCTGTGGGCAACGGGCTCGATCCTTCTTACCGGGACCTTGAGGGACTTCAGTGACATTCCCATCCTGTGCGCGACGGAGATCGCTGCCATGATGTTGATGACGTTATGCCCGCCTATGAGCCTTGTGCTGAATACTTCCTCTTCCCCGTTCGGAGCAGTTACCGTGAATTCCGTACCGGTCTGTGAGAGCTTGAGGTCCCTCGCCTTGTATCCGTCACCGTCAGTTTCTTCATAGTAGAAGATCCTTTCCTTGCTGCCGTATCCTTTGGCGTGGTCACGGATGTGCTCATTGTCGCCGTTCAGGAAGAGCATTCCCCCGTCAGGGATCGCATCTGCAAGCTCAAACTTGGTCTTCTTGATGTTCTCGATATTAAGGAACGTCTCAAGGTGCTGAGGGCCGATCGACGTTATGATGCCGTGATGGGGATGGACGATGTCGCAGATCTCCTTGATGTCGCCGATGTGCCTTGCACCCATTTCGCAGACGAATATCTCATGGGTGGGCTTCATGGAGCCCCTGATGGTCTTTACGACGCCCATGGGGGTGTTGTAGCTCTCAGGTGTTACAAGGACATTGAAGCGGTCCTGAAGGAGAGTCTTGAGGTAGAACTTGACGCTCGTCTTGCCATAGCTGCCGGTTATTCCGATTATGGTCAGTCCGTCAACGGACTTAAGGATCCTCTTGGCATCGTTTATGAAATGCCTGTTTACCATGTACTCGACCGGGTGGTTGATGATATTGGCGATGATGTAGAGGAAGAACTGCGAACCGGTGAGGATCATGAGGACTGCGCTTATGATCTCGAGCCTGCCGAACAGCACGGCAGCGGCACACGCGGCCGCGATGAGGATCACCATGCAAACGATCATCCTGATGACACGTCTTGTATAGACGAGCTTCTTCTTCGCCTTCATCCTTCTTAATGCGCGGTACACCACTATTATGAGCCACAGGAAGAACCATATGACGATATCGAGTGCGATATGGGTTATGAAGATCCTGGCAATGCCGAGGATCAGTGCGGCAATGAGGACCCACTGCATGCGGATGTTCTTCATGAGCCACCTGACATGCTCGCCGTTCTTATAGCCGTTGAGCTGGAACATATGCATGTTGTAACGCATCGTTATGAAGATGGCATATGCCGCAAGTATAGCCGTGATCACCGTTCTTACTATCATGATGCCGTCTCCAGACCAAAGAAGGATCTTATTATGCTCTTAAACTTTGCAGGCTGCTCGAGGAAGGCATAGTGTGTTGAACCTTCGAGCACTACAAGTCCCGAACCCTTGATCTTCTCTTCCATTATCTTCGCATCACCTATCGGTGTTGCCGTATCCTTGTCACCCCATATGAGGAGCGTCTCCCTGTCGATCTTCGGAAGGAGATCCCTCAGGTCTTCATTGACTGCCATGACGAGCGTGTTGCGCATGACGGGAGTGGCACTCCTGTAATCAGCTGATCCCTGCCTGCTCCTCCAGTCGTCGATGATCTCAGGGAAAAGCCAGTATATGAACTTGATGTTGAACAGACCCCTTAAGAACTTGAACCTCTTAACGGCCATCTTCTGTTTAAATGTCTTCTCATGAACGATGCCGGCGCTTCCCATAAGGACGATCCTGCCGATCTCCAGAGGGATCTTCTCCCTTGAAGCAAGCTTGATTATGACCCTTCCGCCATATGAATGTCCTATGAGATCTGCCCCGGTGATCCCGAGCTTATCAAGGAGCTTTATAACAAAGTCGGCGTAATCGTCAACTCTCCACGGCTCCCTGGGCTCATCACTTGCTCCAAATCCGGGGAAATCAAACTGCAGGACGCGGTAACCGTCGGCAATGGCATTTGCGACTGAATCATAAAGCCCGAGCTCCGTCCCCCATCCCTGGAGGATCACTGCGGTCTTATCACCGTTCCCTGTGTATTTATAGCAGATATTATATCCGTCGATCTCGATATTCATACGCTATATAATAATATTATAATAGGATTTTCACAAGTAATCGTAGATCTGCTCAACCGTGGGCGCTATGTATCTGACGCCTTCAGCCTCGAGTTCCTCCCTCGTTCCGAATCCGTAGAGCACACCGATGCAGTCGATGCCAACCGCCTTGGCTCCTGCCGCATCGAATGCGGTATCACCCACCAGGACCACCTTGGACCTGTCAGGGTTGCCAGCTCTTACGAAGAAACTCTCGAGCACATCCTGCTTGGTCGTTCTGGTGCCGTCCGCCAATGCCCCACAGATCATGTCGAAATGCCCTGCAAGGCCGTTCCTGTTCAGGACATCGATCGCAGCATCCTCGAGCTTAGACGTTGCCACAGCGAGTTTCCTGCCGTCTTTATGGATCTTATCGAGAAGCTCGTGAAGGCCGTCATAGGGACGGTTATCGTACATTCCCCCGCCGTTAACGTAATAACCGCGGAAGATCTCTATGACCTTATCAAGCTCCTCTCCCGCAAACCCGTAGAAAGCCGGGAAAGAATAAGTCAGCGGCGGGCCGATGAACTTCGTAAGCTCAGAAAGATCCGCCTCGATCCCAAAAGCCTTCAGCGCCAGCTGGACGCCTTTGGTCACACCGGCACTCGTATCTGACAATGTGCCGTCCAGATCAAATAAAACATATTCGTACATCAGAAAGGATAGTCCTCCCCCTCATTAGTTATAAACCTGTGCCCCTCAAAGTCACATGCTCTCTTCTCAAAAAGATCCTTAAGGATCCCTGCCGCCTCATAAGACGACAACGGTGCGGGATTGTCTTCCCGGCCGTCCGTCCTTATCCATCCCGGATGCACCGCGAAGATATTCACCTTCTTCTCATCCTTTATGGTGTTCCATATATTCATCGTAGCCATGTTGAGCGCAGCCTTGCCCATCCCGTAATCGATCTGGGCAGTCCTGTAGCACCTGGAGATGCTCCCGGCCTCAGATGATATGTTCATGATGAGAGAGGTGCCCGGGCAGTTATGGAGCAGTCCGTAGAATGCCTTGATGACCCTCATCGTGCCGACGGCGATGATATCGACAGTCCTTGCAATGAGGTCAAGGTCTGCTTCGAAGAACCCTTTGTCGCAGTCAGGCGACACGCCTACGGCGTTGTTGATGAGAAGGTCAAGATGATCTGTCTTGCCTGCCAGCTCTTCTGCTGCGGCGTTGACAGATGCCGTATCGAGCAGATCCATGGTAAGGATGATCAGCCTGCTGCCGTACTGCTCCTTCAGCTTCTCAAGATCATCAGACTTCTTCCTGACCGTGGCAATGACCGTATCACCGGCCTCAAGATATCTCAGCACGAGATTATAGCCAAGGGCATAAGCTCTGCCCGCTCCTGTCACCATCACGTTCTTACCCAATGAACGATACCTCCTGACACTGATCACGCATTATTTCACGGTTTATATTATATCTGAAGTGCTACAATATATGTACTATACAGGATAAGGAGACACAGATATGAGCGACAATACAAATAATAACAATGAATCCCTGAGAGACGACTGGAAGGATGTCGGTAAGGGCATGGGCAAGACTTTCGCCGGGCTCGGGAAGACACTGGTCAAGACTGCCAAGATCGGTGCGGCCAAGATCGATGACTGGGCAGAAGACAGGGATACCGACAATTCCGCACAGAAGGCTTCAATGAAGGAAGGCTGGAAGGAATTCGGCCGCGATTTCGTGAATACGGCAGAGGACCTCGGCAAAGCGAGCGTCAAGAGCGTCAAGAAAGGCGTGGATTCCGTAGATTCAGAGACAGAAGAACCTGAGATGAAGTCCTGCGGAGAGGATCCTGATCAATAATAACCGAGGTGCTTCCAGTTATTCTTGTCGAAGATGTTGCCTGTTACTGAGTACCATCTTGCAGGCAGATACTGGTTGCCGCCATTGATCCTGACATCCCACATACGTGAAGTAGTGATGTGAACGGGACCTGCAAACTTCTCTGCATTTGTTACAGGATTGCCTGTAGCAGGGTTAACAGGGTTCTCGATAAGTCCCTCCATAGCGATAGTGGGAACGTCAGCGTTTGTCATGAACTCCTCAGACGTAGCGAACTTGCCGTGGCTGTTGAAGTCCTTGACCATAAGTACGCAGTGCAGATCTTCGATATCAAGGTCGGGACCAAAGATCGTTGTATCACCGTAGAGGCCTGTCTTACGGCCGTGGTCGGATACGACGATGATCCTTGTGTTGTCCCAGCAGTCATTCTCCTTAAGGAACTTGAACCACTTGTTCATCTGCAGGTATGCAGCCATGTTGGCGTGATAGAATGCCATTCTCCTGTGGTTCGTGAGGTCGATCATACCATCAGTACCATATGCACGTACCTTCTGCTTTGCATCGTATGCAGTGTTATCAACATGGTTTGCAGGCTGATAATCAGGGGTCTGCAGGAGCGTAGGCTGGTGAGTGATACGGTTGTTCATTGCGAAGAAGTTGTTCTCATCTCCATCGCTTATGGTCGTGATCTCTGACAGCTGACCGAATGCATACCAGTTCGACAGGAACTTGGCATCGATACCTGTTGCAACTGACTTGCCGTCATAGTGCTCAGGATATACGATGGCATCCTTATACTGGTCATCGTAGATAACGTCGAGTGAATGATAGTTGCCGTCATCATAGAACTTCTCCTGGAACAGTGAAGGAGCTGTCTTGAAGAGACTGTAGCAGAAGAAGTTCCTGTTCCTTGCCAAATCAGTCATGTAAACGAGCTCATCATTCTTGTCACAGGGGATCGCAGCCTGCTGATATGCATCGATACCGTAATCCTTGTAGACAGTAAGGTCGCCGTTATAATTAACGTAAGGCATCTCAAGGACTGATGCGGAGAATCCGTGCTCCTTGAAGATCCTGGGCATTAAGAGAAGTGCCTCAGTGTGCTTCTTGGACAGCGGCTCATCAGCTCTGGCGTTCAATTTCTCAGGGTTGTACTCATAACCGCCGTAGAGTGACGGAGTACCAAGGTTCGTAAAACAACCGAACGATACTGTGTTCGGATAATATGTAAACCCGTCGAAAGCCTCCTTCAGCGTAGGCTTCTCAGACATGATGTGAGGTACAAGCGAACCGAGTGCACGGTCGATCATGATAACGACAACGTTCTTACCGTGTTTACTGATCTTGATCTCAGGAACTGCCTCGATATTGCTGTAACCGACATATGTATTGAATTCCTTGTCGATCCTGCTTACATTGACGACACTCATGCCGACAACGGCAAGGGTGCAGACGAGCATAACGTAAGCCGTGATCTTGGGAATGTATTTGTAGATAAAGTAAGCTGCGATCATGACGAGCAATACGATACACGTATTGATGCCGGCCTCGTAGAAACCGATACGGAGGTCATCATCAAGACGGAGCTCTGATGAGAGGACACCCTGCTCAGTACCGAAGAACAGATAGTTTACGGTTGAGGCGAGCGCCACCATGAACATCGAGTATGCAGCGATCTTCTTCCACTTGTTGGAGAACAGCAGGAAGTAAACGCTGATCCAGATGAAGAAGAATCCGAAAGCCATGCACAGTGAATACCATACATACGATGACGGTGATACGATGTGCCTTAAGTCCGTAAAGCTCTCAACGTCGGAACCTACAACCTGAGAGGGGATGTAGAATCCCGTGAGCGCCGACATGTAAAGTGCGCTGAAGAAGAATGTGAACTTCTCTCGCTTCCTGACAGTATACTCAACTTCAGGCTTAACCTTCTTGGGCTTCTTGTCTGCTGTGCTCTTCTTCTTCTCGATCAGCTTTGTGATAAGGTTCTTGACCAGAGAGAACACATTGTTCATCGTCCAATAGAAGACGAGACCTGCAGGTGAATTGTAAAGGAGCACGATGAAGATGAGTGCCGTGGCATACAGTACGAGCTTCGACTTGAAAGGCTGTCCGTGCGTATAGATCTCGGAAGATACTATGTTAACGACAGTCATGATTATAGGCAATACATTGATCGTCACTCCGCCGATCGTAAGAAGCGCGTCAGGCTTCAGGAGATCCGGGATAGGTCCGAAAGGCTGTCCCTCAAGAAGCGACAGATGTGACAGGAACTGATAAGCAGCGATGAAGAAAGGTACCTGCAGTATAAGTGAGATAAGGCTCTTCATTGAAGACAGAGGACTGTAGTTCTCCTGCTTATAGTAGGTCTGAAGTATCATCATGCGCTCGTCGCCCTTGAAATACTTCTTGATATGATCCACCATGGGCTTCATCTCATTCTCTTTGTCCCTGGCCTGCTTCTGGATAACATCAGCTCTTCTGTAAAGAGGCATAACGAGGAGATTGAAAGCGATACTGGTAATGATGATCGTAAGTCCCGGATCATTGATGATGCGGTAACCATATGCAAAGATAAGCTCGAAAACAAGTTCAAGCGGCTTTATAAGTATCGTAAAAAGAATATCAATAAAAGACATTTGTCCTCCTCGTCAAAAAGCGAACCTAATTATACAAGTAAAATAAGGCATTGACAAGATATTTTTTGATGTTCAAAGCAAATAATAAAGGCTGTCCCGTTCGGGACAGCCTTTGTGTTGTTAATCCAAAACTATGAATTACTCGATGATAGTAGATACTGTACCAGCACCAACTGTGTGGCCACCCTCACGGATAGCGAACTTGAGGCCCTGCTCCATAGCGATAGGAGTGATGAGCTCACCGGTGATTGTTACGTGGTCACCAGGCATACACATCTCTGTACCCTCAGGAAGACCTACAACACCTGTAACGTCTGTTGTTCTGAAATAGAACTGAGGACGATAGCCGTTGAAGAAAGGCTTGTGACGGCCACCCTCTTCCTTTGTAAGAACGTAAACTTGGCCTGTGAACTTTGTGTGAGGTGTTGTTGAACCGGGCTTAGCGAGAACCTGGCCTCTCTCAACCTCGTTACGGTCGATACCACGGAGGAGACAACCGATGTTGTCACCAGCCTCAGCCTGATCCATCTGCTTACGGAACATCTCGACACCTGTTACGACTGTGGACTTAGCCTCATCCTGGAGACCAACGATCTCAGCAGCGTCACCAACCTTAACTGTACCTCTCTCAACACGGCCTGTAGCAACAGTACCACGTCCGGAAATTGTGAAAACTTCCTCAACAGGCATAAGGAAAGGCTTATCTGTCTCACGCTCAGGAGTAGCGATGTAGCTGTCAACAGCTGCCATAAGCTCAACGATAGGAGCATACTCGGGAGCATTTACGTCTGTTGAAGATGACTCGAGTGCTGCAAGAGCAGAACCACGGATGATAGGTGTATCATCACCAGGGAAGTCATACTGGTTGAGAAGGTCTCTGATGTCCATCTCAACGAGCTCGAGGAGCTCTTCGTCATCAACCTGGTCACACTTGTTCATGAATACTACGATGTAAGGAACGCCAACCTGACGAGCGAGAAGGATGTGCTCACGTGTCTGAGCCATAGGGCCGTCTGAAGCAGCAACTACGAGGATAGCACCGTCCATCTGAGCTGCACC
>DGUI01000002.1:0-1785 GCA_002394605.1 Mageeibacillus sp. UBA4314
CCATGATGAAGTTGATGGCGTTGCCACCCTTGTTGCAGCCGAAGCACTTATAAATCCCCTTTGAAGGATTTACGGAGAAAGACGGCGTCTTCTCGTGATGGAACGGGCAAAGGCCCCACATGTTAGAGCCCTTGCGTCTGAGTGAAACATATCTTCCCACGACTGATTCGATGTCAGCCTTGAGAAGAATATCATCGATCACGTTCTCAGGAATGAGTCCCAATGTCCGTCTCTCCTTTAATTAAATCGGCCCGGTATTGTCCGGGCCGAATAGTTACTGATTCGGGTAACAGACTTGACCTTTGGCCTTCTGTTATTCCTCGTCCTTCTTCTTGCTGCCGAAAAGGCCCTTCTTCTCGGAAGCAGGCTCTTTCTTGACGGTTCCGTCAGGATTGAGCTTGTCGCGCTTCGTAACAGTAGAGATAGCACTCTTGGTGAAGGTTACAAGTGTATTTGCAGCAGATGTTGAGATCGTGATCTCGTTATCCTTGATGTTTGCTACAAATCCTACAAGTCCGCCGATGGTAACGACTCTGTCGCCTACTGACAGCTTGCTTACTTCTTCCTTGAGTTCTTTCTCACGCTTACGCTGTGGTCTTATCAGTATAAAATAAAATACGACGAACATGAGGACTAAAAGTCCGATAGACATCAACGATCCGTAAGTCGTCCCCATCATTTCATCTGAACTCATGCCGGTTCCTGTGCCTGCATTGCCGGCAGCTTCACCTGCCCTGAGAATAAAATCTGTCATTTAAACAAAACCTCCCTATAACAAGTTAAACTTGTCATTCTTTTATTGCATCCGCGATTACATCGGACATTGTATAGTAACCGGCATCTTTACCGCACATGAATCTTGCTGCGGTAAGAGCACCCTTGGCGAAGACATCCCTGGTCATTGCACGGTGGCTTACGGTAAGGATCTCTTCATCACTGATGAACATGGCATCATGATCACCGACGATATTCCCGCCCCTGATAGAAGAGATTCCGATCTCGTTCTTCTTGCGGGCTTCATTTCTGCTCTGTCTGTCAAAGATATAGTCGACTTCCTCAGGGATCTCCTGTGAGATCGCATTGGCGATCATCATGGCTGTTCCCGAAGGAGCATCAAGCTTGCGGTTGTGATGTGCCTCGACTATCTCGATATCGAACTCGGGATAAAGAGTCTTTGTGCACTTCTTTACGAGCTCGATCATAAGATTGATGCCAACGCTCATGTTGGCGGACTTGAATACCGGGATCGTCTCGGAAGCCTTTAAGATATCTGCGACAGTGTCATCGGAAAGAGCCGTCGTGCAGCAGATGAAAGGCTTCTTAACGGTAAGAGCATAATTAAGGATTGCGGGGACGGCAAGAGCATTCGAGAAATCGATGATAACGTCGAATTCTTCCGTGCAGTCCTGGGGATTGTTATAGATCGGGAAGCTGAAATCGTCACATGTCGTAACATCGCAGCCTGCGACTATTCTGTAGTCAGCGTCGCGCTTGCACATATTCGCAATGGTGTGACCCATTCTGCCGCAGCATCCGTTCAAGAATATTCTGACCATATTACTTCTCCTGATTATTTAGCAAGGAATTTTGCTGTTGCGGAAGTATCGTACTTAGCAAGGACATCGACCATCTTCTTGTGGTTAGCCTCGCTCATCTCGCAAAGAGGAAGTCTGCAGGGACCTGCGTTCCATCCGAGAATGTTCATTGCTTCCTTGACGGGGATCGGGTTAACTTCGCAGAACAGAGCCTTTACAAGAGGGATCATGCTGATCTGCATATCTCTTG
>DGUI01000002.1:1863-2935 GCA_002394605.1 Mageeibacillus sp. UBA4314
ATCGCCGTCGATGTAAGAATGGATCATCTGGCTCATCTCACGGGGCAGGATGTTTGCAACAACAGAGATAACGCCCTTAGCACCGAGCGATACCATAGGAACAGCAAGTCCGTCCTCACCGGAATACATTGCATATCTGTCTCCGCAGAGGCTGTAGATCTCAGGGACCTGAGCGAAGTTGCACTCCTTTACGCCGACGATGTTCTCGCAGTCGGAAAGTCTGTAGAGAAGTTCCGGTGAGATGTTAACGTTCGTTCTTGAAGGCACGTTGTAAAGGATGATCGGGCATGACACAGCGTCAGCAACCTTCTTGTAATTACGGTAAAGACCTTCCTGAGTGCACTTGTTGTAATAAGGAGTAACCAGAAGGAGCGCATCAGCGCCAAGCTTATCCGCACGCTTAGAAAGATCAAGGCAATAGGCTGTATCATTGGAACCGGTTCCTGCGATAACGGGAACGCGCCCTGCAACTGTATCGATCGCGCACTTTATTGCAGCCTCGTGCTCTTCATCGGTCATAGTGGCAGCTTCACCTGTGGAGCCACAAATAATGATGGAATCGATACCGTTCTCGATCTCGAATTCGATCATTCTCTCAAGTTCCTTGAAATTTACGTCGCCGTTCTCGAAAAATGGTGTAATGATCGCAACTCCGGCGCCGACAAAAACAGGCTTGGACATGGGAATGCCTCCTTAAAATATTAGAATCATACTGGATTCACTAGGGAATTTTAACATCAAGAATTGCTTATAGTCAATTATGCCCAGAGGGTGCACAATTGTACTCAGGACACGTACAATCAGGACTCTTCCGCCTTTATCTCAGCCCGACGGATCGTTGTCGTAAGACAGCGGGTACCTGACATGGTCGAAATCTTCCATAACGCGTCTGAAAACGGCATTGATAGCCGACTTATTCGAAGCTTTCAGGATAAAGCTAAGGCGGTATTTTCCGCGGAGTTCGTAGATCACCGCGGGTACAGGTCCGTAGAGCTCAAAACCGTATGAGCTGTCCTGGTATGAAAGGAAGTCAGACAGATAGTGATAAAGGTCTCTTCCCCTCTCCTGAAGG
>DGUI01000047.1 GCA_002394605.1 Mageeibacillus sp. UBA4314
CGGAGTAAGCGTTGCACATCTCCCATGTGTTGATGAAGAGCTCAAATCTCTCTACCTTGGTAGGATCTGTGGGCTTCTTCTTCGTGAGGGGTGAGATCTCGATCGGGTGGTCCATGATGAATGTGGGCTGGATCAGGTTCTTCTCGCAGTATTCCTCGAAGAAGAGGTTTATTATGTCACCCTTCTTGTGGCGGTCTTCGAACTCGATGTGGTGCTCCTTGGCGAGTGCCTTGGCAGCATCGTCGCCATCGACTGTATCGAAATCAATGCCTGCATACTTCTTGATCGCCTCGTTCATCGTGAGCCTCTCAAAGGGCTTGCCAAAGTCGATCTCGATATCACCATACTTGATGATCGATGTGCCGCAGACCTTCTCAGCCAGATACTTGAACATGGACTCGGTCAGTTCCATCATTCCGTAGTAATCTGTATATGCCTGGTAAAGCTCCATCAAAGTAAACTCGGGATTGTGTCTTGTATCAACACCTTCGTTACGGAATACTCGGCCGATCTCATATACCCTTTCGAGGCCTCCGACGATTAGCCTCTTGAGATAAAGTTCGAGTGATATGCGGAGCTTAACGTCTTCATCGAGCGCATTGTAGTGTGTCTCGAAGGGTCTTGCTGCTGCTCCGCCGGCGTTGCTTACCAGCATGGGCGTCTCAACTTCCATAAAGCCGCGTCCGTCAAGGAAATTACGGATCTCCTTGATGATCTTCGATCTCTTAACGAATGTGTCCCTAACCTCCGGGTTGACAATGAGATCGGTATATCTCTGTCTGTATCTTGTATCAGTATCTGTAAGTCCGTGGAATTTCTCAGGAAGGATCTGGAGTGACTTGGACAGCAGCGTCATAGCAGTGGCATGAACAGATACCTCACCTGTCATTGTGCGGAATACATAACCCTCCACACCGAAGATATCACCAATATCAGACTTCTTAAAATCAGCATATGACTCTTCACCGATCCCATCCTTGGATACGTAGATCTGGATCCTGCCCTTCAGGTCCTGAATATTTGCGAAAGATGCCTTTCCCATTACACGCTTGAAGAGCATTCTTCCGGCAATCTTAACCTCGATGGGGTGAGCATCAAGGAGAGCACGGCGTGTGTTATAAGCTTCCTTAACTGCTGCCCGGTATGCTGCGACAGTATCATTATCCGCATCGTCTGCAGGCTTGTCGATAACAGGCTCGACATAATCTTTAAGGATCTCTCTCTCCTGCTCCTCGTATGCCTTCACGGCATCGACAGTATGATAGTTCTGATCGAACTTGGTGATGACGAAGGGATCCTTCCCTGCCGCCTGAAGATCAGCAAGTTTCTGTCTTCTTACCTTCAGAAGCTGGCCCACATCCTCCTGTGGTGCATTGTTCACATTCTGCTGAACATTCTCGTCTGCCATAACATTCTCCTTTGTTTATAAATGGAAAAAGCGCGAGTTATCCAAATTCGCGCTTCTTTAAGACCGGTAAAACTCTTGTCTTGAAGAGGATTACTTACCGATCTTGGTGATCTTGTATTTGAGGATGCCGTTGGGGGTAACGACCTCTACGGTGTTGCCCTTCTTCTTGCCCATGATCGCAACACCAACGGGAGATTCCTCTGAGATCCTGTTCTCGAAATAGTTCTCCTCGTTCTGACCTACGATCGTGTATGTATCCTCTTCCTTCGTCTGAAGGTCCTTCAGTGTAACTGTGGAACCGAATGATACGACGGTCTTAAGGACTTCATCGTCCTCGCTGACCTCAGCATTCTTGAGGAGCTCCTCGATCTCGTGGATACGTGCCTCGTTCTTAGCCTGAGCCTCTCTGGCGTCATCGTACTCAGAGTTCTCCGACAAGTCACCCTGTGCTCTTGCTTCCTCGATCCTCTTGCCGATCTCAGCCTTAATGGTAGTCTTACGCTCGGACAATTCCTCCTGCAGTTCTTCAAAACCTGCACGGGTAAACTTGTTCTTCTTTTCTTCTGCCATCTTAAGTAACCTCTCGTCTTGATGCTAAATATTATAAACTAACGCCCATTTTATCATTATCTGGCCGTTCTGTCATTCTCTTTCTGAATAACGTCGTGCGCGCCGCCCTCGATGATGGACGTTGACGATACGACAACGAGCCTTGCCTTCTCCTGGAGTTCCTCGATCGAAGACGATCCGCATGAGCACATCGTAGCCTTGATCTTGGCCAGGGACAGATCCAGATTATCCTTCAGGTGGCCAGCATAAGGTACGTATGAATCAACGCCCTCCTCGAAAGCCATCTTGCCGCCTGCACCGCCGTCATCGTAACGCTGCCAGTTCCTTGCCCTGTTGGAACCCTCGCCCCAGTACTCCTTAACATACGAGCCGTTGACGATCAGCTTCCTCGTAGGAGACTCATCGAACCTCGCGAAATACCTTCCGAGCATCAGGAAGTCAGCGCCCATTGCCAGTGCCAGCGTCATGTGGTAATCGTGTACGATACCGCCGTCAGAACACAGAGGGATGTACATTCCCGTCTCTTCGAAATACTTATCTCTTGCCTCAGCAACTGCAAGCACTGCAGAAGCCTGGCCGCAGCCGATACCCTTCTGCTCTCTCGTGATACAGATGGAACCGCCGCCGATACCGATCTTGATGAAGTCAGCGCCACAGTCTGCGAGGAACCTGAAGCCCTCGGCATCTACTACGTTGCCTGCGCCGACGGGGATGTCAGGGTAGTTGGCCTTGATCCACTTCAGCGCCTTCTCCTGCCATACGGAGAATCCGTCGGATGAGTCGAGGCAGAGAGCATCAGCGCCTGCTTCGATAAGTGCGGGAACACGCTGCTCATAGTCCCTTGTATTGATACCGGCACCGACGATGAGCTTCTTCTCGCTGTCGAGGAGCTCATAAGGGTTAGCCTTGTGGAATTCATAGTCCTTGCGGAAAACGAGGCCTACGAGCCTTCCGTTGTCATCGACGATGGGAAGCTGGTTGATCTTGTTCTCCCAGATGATATCGTTTGCAACCTTGAGAGTCGTGCCCTCAGGTGCCGTAACGAGCTTATCGATGGGTGTCATGAAGGTGGATACCTTCTCATCCATTGTCATACGGCTTACCCTGTAATCCCTCGTCGTAACGAGACCTACGAGCTTGCCTTCCGCCGTTCCGTCCTCAGTAACAGCGACAGTGCCGTGACCCTTCTGCTCCCTGAGAGCTAAGATGTCAGCCAGTGTAGCATCAGGAGATACGTTGGAATCGGATGTAACGATGCCGGCCTTGTACTTCTTGACCTTCCTGATCATCTCACACTGTGATTCGACTGACTGTGACTGGAAGATGAAGGACATACCGCCGCATCTTGCCAGGGCAACTGCGAGTCCGTCGTCAGATACAGCCTGCATGACAGCGGATACCATGGGGATGTTGATCTTGAGCTTCGATTCCTCCTTACCCTTCCTGTATTTGCACACCGGAGCCGACAGGTCAACCTGGTCGGGTGTGTTCTTCTCTGTTGTTAGATTCGGGATCAGCAAATACTCACTGAATGTTCTGGATTCCTGCTCGAAGATCTTAGCCATAAGGTACCCCCATAACATAATATTTTCAAAATATATTATCACAAAGGGTGCTTCGTTACAAACATGTAATTTGCTTTATTTTACAGATTTGTGTTACAATTTTTGGAATACATAGGGAGGCATCTATGAATCTATTCAGGAAGGCCGCAGCTGCGGTCCTTACAGGCTGTTTATTACTGACTTTCGTGCCCGCGGAAGCGCTGGCCGCATCGCAGGGATGGAAGCAGAAATCCGGCAAATGGTACTACTACGACGAGTACGGCAAGAAGGTCAAGGGCGTACAGAAGATAGACGGCAAGATCTATTTCTTTGACAAGAAGGGTGTCATGCAGACAGGCTGGCAGCAGGATGCTGACGGCAACTGGTATTATCTGAAGAGTTCCGGCGCTGCTTACAGGAAGAAGTGGGTCACGCTGAAGAAGAAGACGTATTTTTTCGATAAGTATGGCGTGATGGCCACGGGTTTCCAGGAGATCGAAGACAAGCAGTATTACTTCAAGTCCACGGGTGCGCTCTACACAGGCTTTAAGAAGTTTGAGGGGACGAAGTACTTCTTCTCATCCAAGGGCATCATAAAGAACGGCTGGGGCGTCAAGGACGGCATAAGCTACTACCTCGATGAGGAAGGCGCTCCCCTGACGGGCCTTAACGAGGTCAAAGGCAAGACATACATCTTTGACGAGACGGGCGCGATGCTCAAGGGCTGGCAGAAGGACGAGGACGGCAACACGTACTACCTCGGATCCGACGGCGCCGCGCTCAAGGACACATGGAAGAAGATCAGCAGCAAGTGGTATCTGTTCGATGAGAACGGCATCATGGAGAACCGCGGCGTCACCAAGGTCGACAGCAAGTACTACTACTTCAAGAGCAGCGGCGCGATGGCGGCAAACGCAGTCATCGACGGCATCAGATACGGTTCTTCCGGTGCGGCGGAGTCCAATCCGACGATCCCCCTGAGATTCGAGACATTGCAGTTCAACGGGTCCAACAGCAGAACGCTCAACAAGATAAGCGACCTCGTGCTGAGCATTAAGCTTAGCGGCTGTGAGGATGCGGAGCTATATTACAAGGTGTACAAGGACGGCGAGCTCGTGTTCACGAGTGACACGTTTGCTGCTGATGAGACTGTTGACCTCCCCTTCACCGCCGACCAGGGCGCGACATTCAAGGGCGACTTTATGGCCAAGGGTAAGTACAAGTTCAAGGTCTACACCTCAGACGGCACTTTCTTCACCTCCGTCACGGCGACCGTCAAGTCCACGGCCCCCAAAGACGAGGTCAAGATGAAATACAGCGACGACAACGAGCCCCTCGTCTGCATGATGACACAGAGCACCTGCTACAGGAGCACGAGGCTCTTCACCCCCAAGGGCATCCTCTGGCACTCCACCGGAGTCAACAACCCGAACCTCAAGCGCTTTGTCCAGCCCGATGACAACGCCCCGGACCGCGCGAAATTACTGAAGAAGCTCGGCACCAATACCAACAAGAACGACTGGAACCACATTGACCGCCAGGTCGGCCTCAACTTCTGGATCGGCAAGCTCGCCAACGGCAAAGTCGCCGCCGTCCAGACCATGCCCTGGAACTTCCGTCCTTGGGGCTGCGGCTACGGCACCAAAGGCAGCGGCAACGACATCTACATCCAGTTCGAGATCTGTGAGGACGCACTGAAGAGCAAGTCCTACTTCAATGCATGCTACAAAGAGGCCTGCCAGATGACAGCCTACCTCTGCCGCATGTTCGACATCGACCCCAAAGGCACCATCGAATACAACGGCCAGATCCTCCCCACCATCACCGACCACACAGGCGCCCACAGCTACAACATCGGCTCCAACCACGGCGACATCCAGCACTGGAGCAAGAAATACGGCAAGACCATGGCCTCCGTCCGCAAGGATGTGGCCAAGATCCTCGACCTCGACACCACATCCACCTGCACGTTCAAGGGAACCTGGAACAGCGCCGAAAGTGAGATCAAAGCTCTTGAGTCGCCTGTGAAAGGAAGCGCGTATGTGGGTTGCGGTTGTATTAGTGGAGACGAGCTTGTGAGCGGAGTTGATGAGATCAAAGATCTGCATGGCGGGGTTTTCCTTGTTGTTGGGAGCGCCGCCGGAAGTGCAGTGTCTGAGGAAGATAAGAGGGATTGACTGTAAATAGTCGTGGTGACTTGGGCGGCTTTGGTTGTTTTGGGTTGCCTTGGTTGCTTGGGTTGATGCCAGACGGAGTTGCAAAGGCATTGAACGGCATTGCAAAGGCTTTGCAGCGGTGTCCCCGGTGTCATATTTGAGTTGATCAAAGTATTCCTGACGATCCATTCTATAAATTGCTCTATGTAATGCAAATACATAGAATGGTTTATAGAATATTCTATGTAACGCTCTATGTAATGAATTTACATAGAGTGATTTATAGAATGAGCTGATCCCGTAACTGAGATCTACGGTGTCCCGGGTGGCATCAGGCGTTGCCAGTCTCACTCAACACACTCCTTCTATCACAACTCCTTTAACACAACCCCCACTCAACACACTCCATCTAGCACAACTCCTTCTATCACAACTCTCCCCTCCCCTCCACAACAAAAAAAGCCATCCCTTCATTCACATTCCGGGATGGCCCATAAATATTTGCCCAAATATTGGATTACTCTTCTGTGGACTCCTTCTTCTCCTCCTCAGCAGGAGCTTCCTCAGCCTTATCTTCTTCAGCTGTCTCAGCGGCATCCTCTGCTGCAGGCTCTTCGGGAACAGCCTTAGGTTCTTCGTCGAACATGATGACACGCGTAGCTGACTCAGGGTCGAACTTGTTGCCGCACTTGAAACAGAAAGCGTACTCGAGGTTGTTCTCCTGCTTACATGAGGGACAGAGCTTGAGACCCTTCTCGAACAGGATCTTGTGCTTGAGTTCTTCGATATCCCTGTAGAGCTTTGTGACTGATTCACAACGGTTATTGATATCTTTCGTAACGTCTACATTGTTGTCCTTGTACTGACCATAGTACAGACGTCCGATCTCATCATAATATCTCTTAATGGAAAGATTCTTGTCGCTAATGGACTTCTCGTAGCCCTGGATAACCTTTGCCTTGGAGTCAAATAATGCCATGTCATGTCACCTCCGATAATGTAACTGTAATGGATTATACATCATTTTCACAAAAAATAACACTAATCGGCCGATTCTTTTAGTGTAATTATTACATCTCTGATCGCTGCCGCCCTCTCGAAATCAAGATCCTTGGCCGCCTTCTTCATTTCGGAGGTGAGCTTTGTGATCATCTTCTCCAGTTCATTGGGATCCTGCTTGCCCTTGACCACGCCGTCGTTGATCAGGGATTCCACGTCGATGTGTGTTGCGCGGGTCTCGGTCGCGGCTTCGCTTATCGTCTCGAAGACGTCCTTGACCGGTTTGATGATGGTCTTCGGGATGATGCCGTGCTCTTCGTTATATGCCTTCTGGATGGTGCGGCGCCTGTTTGTCTCGCCTACGGCCTCCATGATCGAATCGGTTATCTCGTCGCAGTAGAGTATGACGCGGCCGTTGCTGTTGCGGGCGCATCTGCCGATGATCTGGATGAGCGATCTGGTGGACCTTAAGAACCCTTCCTTGTCCGCGTCGAGGATCATGAGGAGCGACACCTCGGGAAGGTCGATGCCCTCCCTTAGCAGGTTGATGCCGACGATGACGTCGATCTCATCCGACCTCAGTTTGTTAAGTATCCTCATGCGGTCGACTGTCTTGATGTCAGAGTGCAGGTATTCGACTCTGATGTTCTCGTTTGCGAGGAACTCGGTCAGGTCCTCCGACATCTTCTTGGTGAGTGTCATGATGAGGGACTTCTCGCCGCGCTTCTTGTTTTCGGCGAGTTCGGCGAGGATGTCTTCGATCTGGCCTTCGACGGGCCTTATGAAGATCTCGGGATCCAATAGTCCGGTAGGTCTTATCACCTGCTCGACGACGCGGTCGCTGTGTTCCTTCTCATAGTCGGCGGGCGTCGCGGATACGAAGATCGTCTGGCCCATCCGCTCTTCGAACTCGGCAAACTTCAAGGGCCTGTTGTCGAACGCGGAAGGCAGTCTGAAGCCGTACTGGACGAGCATCTCCTTGCGCGCGCGGTCGCCGTTATACATCGCCCCCACCTGCGGGATCGTCTGGTGTGACTCATCGATCAAAAGCAGATAATCCTTCGGGAAAAAGTCCATCAGCGTACAGGGTGCTTCCCCTTCCCTGCGTCCCGATATGTGCCTTGAATAGTTCTCGATCCCTTTGCAGAATCCTGTCTCGCGGAGCATGTCCAGATCGTATCTCGTCTTCTGCTCGAGCCTGTAAGCCTCGACGATCTTGCCCTCGGAACGCAGCACTGCAAGACGGTCCTCGAGTTCCTCCTCAATCGACTCTAGTGCCCTCAGGAGCTTCTGTCTTCCCGTCGCATAGTGCGACGCCGGGAATATCTCGACATAGTTCTTTGAATACTCCATCTTGCCGGTGATCCTGTCAACAAAACTGATCTTGTCGATCTCATCATCAAAGAAGCTGATCCTTGTCAGCGTGTTCTCCGAATCCGGTGTATAGATGTCTATCACATCGCCGCGCACCCTGAACGAACCTCTGACAGGCTCGAAATCATTGCGGTCATATTGTATGTTCACGAGCTGCGCCATGACTTCCTCAGGTGAGATCGTCTGACCGACCTTAAGGTTCACGACGAGCGACTGGTAGTCTTCCTTGTCGCCGATACCGTAGATGCACGATACCGATGCCACGACTATGACGTCGTCGCGCGTCAGGAGCGATCTGGTGGCCTCGTGGCGCATCCTGTCGATGTCGTCGTTGATGGAACTGTCTTTCTCGATGTACGTATCCGTTGAAGCGATGTAAGCTTCCGGCTGGTAGTAGTCGTAGTAACTTACGAAGTATTCTACAGCATTGTTGGGAAAGAGTTCCTTGAGCTCGGCATAGAGCTGGCCCGCGAGAGTCTTGTTATGCGCCAACACGAGAGTCGGCCTCCCGATCTGCGTGATGACGTTTGCCATCGTGTATGTCTTGCCCGAACCGGTGACGCCGAGCAGCACCTGTCCGCGGCTTCCTTCCCTGACGCCTTCGACGAGCTTTGCTATCGCCTCCGGCTGGTCACCGGACGGTTTGTATTGGGATACTAATTCAAACATTTAGAGTCATTTCCCCGGGAGAAAGTGGATTTAACATTGTTCTATTGCCTTTTATCATCGGACAGAACGGACTTTGTTATGAAAGCGTTGCCTCCGATCGTAACGCCCTTGCCGATGACCGTATCACCGCCCAGTATGGATGCGTTGGAATAGATGGTGACGTTATCCTCAATCGTAGGATGCCTCCTCAAACCCCTAAGACTCTGTCCGCCCCTTGTAGAGAGCGCGCCTAATGTTACACCCTGATAGAGCTTGACGTGTTCGCCGATCACCGTCGTCTCACCGATTACGATACCCGTTCCGTGATCGATGAAGAAATACTTCCCGATCGTTGCACCCGGATGGATGTCGATACCTGTCAGACTGTGCGCATATTCCGTCATGATCCTCGGGATCAGAGGCACTCCCTGCTTGAACAGTTCGTGCGCGACTCTGTAAACGAAGATCGCATATAATCCGGGATAAGAGAATATGATCTCATCCCTGCTCGAAGATGCGGGATCACCTTCGTATGTCGCTTCAACATCTGTGTTGATGTAATCCCTGATCTTCGGTATCTGCTTCATGAATTCGAGAGTCATCTGATCTGCGACAGGCTTGATGTCATTAACGGTCCTGTCACTGAAATCAACATCGTACAACAGCACAACGGAGATCTGCTTGCTCAGGTTGTATACGACATCTTCAACAAGTGTCGTGATCTTATTCTCAAGCGTATATGACTTCGCCGGACCATTACTGAAATACCCTGCGAAAACGATGTTCTGCAGCTTCTCCAAAATGTCGGTTATAACTGCCTTGTCGGGATGCACATAATTCTTCGATTCATCGATGACTCTTCCCTTAGAATAATCATCAAGTATCTTATCTGAGATCCCCTTGATCTTATTGTTGAATTCCATGTCTTCCAAAGCGGATACCTCACTCGTTTTTTATGGTATGAGTATACTGTAATTCGGTGAATAAATAAAGACTGCCGCAAGCGACAGTCTTCATTAAAAGATTCGATTATTATCTGATCAGAAAAGATCTACTGACTTACCCTCAGCATCGAAGATCTTCTTCTCGCCGGCAACTACATAAACGTCACCACCGAGCTTAGCAGCCTTCTTCTCGATTGCCTTGAAGTCGATCTGCTGACCATCGAACTCGAAGATGATCTTGCCGAGCTTCTTAGCAGCCTTCTTAGCAGCGGGCTTCTTAGCAGCTGTCTTCTTAGCAGCGGGCTTCTTAGCAGCGGGTGCCTTCTTAGCAGCGGGCTTCTTAGCAGCCTTCTTAGCAGGAGCCTTCTTTGCAGCAGGCTTCTTAGCTGCAGGAGCAGCCTTTACAGCGGGAGCGGCAACAGCTGCAGGTGCATCTGTCTTAACTGTCTTGTCAGCAGGCTTTACATCTGCTGTCTTCTTTGTTGTATTAGGCATAATATATTCCTCCTATTCACCTAAAAATCTTAAACACAACTGAAAGATATACTTTTATTAGTTTTCTGTCAATAATATTGAAATTCTTTTGTGCAAATAACTACTACAACAAAAATATAATTGTAGGTTATTGTGCATTAAATATGCGATTTCTTTTCTTTTTTTGGAGCGGGAAGTTCTTCCTTCTTCCTCTTCTCTAACCACGGCACAAAACTTTCGCGATAGATGATGCTCAAAACCGCAGTGAAAGGTATCGATATAAGGATGCCGACAGGACCAAATAATTTGCCGCCCAAAACGATCGCGATGAGTGCGAGGAAAGACGGTATTCCGAGTGTATCGCCAAACAGTTTTGGCTTAACGACATAACCGTCGATCAGCTGCAGTATGAGTGTAAAAATAACGAAGATAACAGCCGACACCGGATCCTCAACAAGGAGCACTACAGTACCGAGAACACCACCCACGATCGGACCGAAAGTAGGAAGAATATTCGTCACTCCGACAACGACGGAAACGAGCGTTACGTTAGGCATTCCGGCGATCAGCATGAACACCGCATTAACGATGCCGACACCGAGCGCATCAAGTATCGTATAACTGATGTACTTGGAGAAGATGTTGGAACTCCTCTTGAGAAATAATGTATGTCTCTTATACTGTTCGTCAGTCAGGAGCGCATGTCTCAGTCTCGTGATGCCTGCAAAGAGCTTCTTCTTACCAATGAGAAAATACACCGCAAGTATCGCACCGATCAACACGTTGATCGCAGTCGATCCGACACTCATTACAGTGCCCATCGTACGTGCGATATTATGCGTGAAATCAGTGATAAAAAGATCGACCTGTGCATACATGTTAGAAGTCCATGTTGACGCACCAAGTTCGATGCCGTATTGCGACGCGAAATCATCCAGCTTAATGAGTGTATCTTCAAGATAAGAAGAATAGTGTCTCGCATTATGAACGAAGTTGCTCGAACTCTTGATGACATCCGGCAAAACGAGCCACATGAACAGACTCAACAAAACGATCACGACGATGATCGACACGCTCACCGAAAGCACGCTCCTCAGCTTCGCCCTCTTGATCTTCTTGAAGACCTTCCTCTCAAAGAAAACAACGATGAGATTTACCAGATAAGCGATGACCAGTCCGATGATGATCGGCGACATCAGATTGACCGCCTTATATATCCAGGATAAAACCCCCGAAATATTCGACAGCAAAAGATAAGTAACGACACCGATAACCGCAGCGATCGTATACGCTCCCCATCTGTTGCTAAGATATGTCCTAATCTTTCCCAATTATTATTACTTCCTTTATTGTCGGTAATGTAATTATAAAAGTTTTTGGGGAATAAATAAATAAGAAATGTGGTACGGGGGTGTGGTGTGAGCAGTTGTCTGACTATTCAGACTATCGTTCAGACTGGAGGCGGTTAGTCTGAGTGCTTGTCTGACTATTCAGACTATCGTTCAGACTGGAGGCCGTTAGTCTGAGGACTTGTCTGACTATTCAGACTATCGTTCAGACTGGAGGCGGTTAGTCTGAGTGCTTGTCTGAATGACATTCCTTTCCCGGTACACTTATTGCGACTGACAACGCCGGATGCCACCGGGGACACCTTCAATCAAGGTCGCTGGATCAGCTCATTCTATAAACGGCGGACTCAAACCACCAACCAAACCCAAATCCCATCTCAAATCCAACCAAAAAAGGAGTCATCCCGACGGGATAACTCCTCTCATGATCTTCAATACAAAGATTACTTTCTGATTCCAAGCTTTGCAATGATCGCTCTGTATCTCTCGATGTCGATCTGTGCAAGATAGTCAAGAAGTCCTCTTCTCTTACCTACCATCATCAGAAGACCTCTTCTGGAGTGGTGGTCACCCTTGTGTGTCTTCAGGTGTTCGGTAAGGTGGTTGATCCTTGCTGTGAGAAGTGCGATCTGAACCTCAGGGGATCCTGTGTCGCCTTCTGCGAGCTGATAAGTCTTGATGATCTCAGCCTTATCAATACCTCTGCCCTTTGCCATGGTACTTTCCTCCTTATTATTTGTATTCACCTGTAACTGAGGTATCGGTCGGAGTGATCCATACACCTAAGTTACGGCAGCGACAAAAATGATAACACATCGTTGATATAAAGTCAAAGCCCTTCTCTACTCAACACACTCTACTCAACGCACTCTACTCCACACACTCTCTCAATCAAACCACTGCTTCTCAAAATCCTCCAGCGGAACCGGCTTGGAGAAATAATATCCCTGGTAGAGCTTGCAGCCCATGACGTAGAGCCTTTCGAACTGGGCGGCGGTCTCGACGCCTTCGGTGAGGGAGTCGATGTCGAGGTCTTGGGACATATTGATGATGTTCTTTATGATCATGCCGGCGCGGGCGTTGCGCTCGGAATCGCGGAGGAACTGCATGTCGATCTTGAGGACGTCGACGGGCATGTCCTTGAGGAGGTTGAGGGAGGAGTAGCCGCTGCCGAAATCGTCCATTTCGACGAGGAAGCCGGATGAGCGGAGATCGGCGATGATCTTGAGCCTGTCGCCTGAATCGGTCATCATGACGGTCTCGGTGATCTCGATCCTGAGCTTGACGGGATCGATGCCGAACTCCTCCACGAGTTTCCTGATCTCAGCGGGAACATCCATGAAATAGAAATCTTTCGGCGATATATTGATAGAGATGAATTTGTCGATCCCGCGTTTCTTCCAGTCGGCCAGGATCTCGCAGGCGCACCTCCACATGTAGCGGTCAACATCCGCGATCAGACCGTTGCTCTCGAATACGGGGATGAACTTGCCGGGGTTCAGGAATCCCTGTTCGGGGTGGATCCACCGGACGAGAGCCTCGGCGCCCGAGAGTAATCCCTTCTCGTCAACGATCGGCTGGAGGTATGGTCTTATCTGCCTTGACTCGATCGCACCCGGGAGCTGGTTGGACAGGAGCTGTTCGTACATGATCTTATTCCTGAGCTCGTCATCGTAATATGCGATCAGCTTGGAGTAATCATCCTTTATCTTTGTCGTTGCCAGACGGGCGCTGTCGAAGAACAGAGGCACATTGATCTCATCGTCCTCGTTAATGTCATAGATGCCCACGTGCACAAGTATGCGGTGGTCCATGCTGCCGTCACTGACTGAGAAAATCGCCAGGTTTTTCTCCACTGCCGTCTCATCGAAATTCTTCTTGCTTATCAGTACGCCGAAAGACTCCGTCGACAGTTTGCCGTACAGGCTCTTGGCGCTGATGTATCCCTCGATGGCCTGCGCAGCCTTCTTGATGGTGAGTTCGGCAAATTCCTTTCCGAATACGTCGTTGATGACCTTGAAGTTCATGATCTCAACATATCCGATCATGTAGTCGGTCACCTTGTCCTCACGAAGTCTCTTGTCGATGCTCTCGTAGAGGTACTCCTTGATGTAGAGGCCGGTGAGTGAATCGTGGGTGGAGTTGTACATTTCGCGCTTGAGTTCCAATTGGTCCTCAGTGATGTCGCGGACTCTCAGGATCGTTCCGGTGATGCGGTCTCTGTCGTCAGTTATAGATTTCATCGCGATGTATGTGTAGTTAACATCATCTTCCGTTCCCAGCGTGACTCGTCTGTTCCATCCGCTTGCCGTAAAATCGATATCTCCGAACAGGAAGGTAAGATCATCCTTAACCGTCTCATAGTTACCGATCGTGACACCGACCAGCTTCCTTCCCGGTCCGTTGACCCAGACACACTTGCCGTTGGGATCAAAGAAGAACATGGCTTCAGGCATCTCGGAAGTAATGCTGGCAAGCATCCTGTCCAGAAGCCGCCGCGGTCTGTAGTACAAAGACAGATAGAACAGGAGCACCCCGCATAACGCAAAACCGATCATCGAAGTATCGATGGGTCTTCTTGAGAATATGTAATATGTCTCTATCAACGCCGTGATCACGATCGCCACGAAGATAACTGCATATTTCTCAAGGTCGATCCTCGTGGACTTCACCATCTTAACGATCAGGATGATGAGCATCGCTGCCAGTATGCCGTAGCACACGATCCTGTGATAATACTGTCCGATGTACGGTATGCTCCTGTAATACAGATTATCCTCAACGATTATCGCTTCAGTATCAAAGGCCTGATTGAAGAACGGGTTTAAGATGTACTGAACAAGATCGATGGTGAGCAAGGTATATACAGCTATCCTGATCGTAATGTTCGGCCACTTGAAATCACAATAAGCAAGACTGTAGATAAGCAGCAGGAATACTGTCGCATCCATACCGATGTAATAGATATAATACCCTACGGACGACATCAGCTTCGCATTCGATAAGGTGATGACAAGGTTGCCGAATACAGTGATCAAAATGGCAATAAGAGCCAGTGATAAGGGCTTGCCGACAGACTTGCGCGATCTGCGTGCTATATGAGCGCATACGATGAGTATGGCGATCAGTACAAAGCAAAAAACTGAGAACCCGATGCGCATGCCTATGCCCCCATTATCATTAATGATTCCACTATAGCATGCCGGATGACAAAAGTCATATGTCAATCTCTTGACTTAATGTACTCATCGATCGCCCTTGCAGCTGTCTTGCCGGCACCCATTGCCAGGATGACGGTTGCTGCACCGGTGACTGCGTCTCCTCCTGCGAATACTCCCTTCTTGGAAGTCTGTCCCACTTCGTCAGCATCAATGCATCTTCTCTTGTTGGTCTCAAGGCCTTCAGTCGTCGATGCGATAAGAGGATTGGGCGATGTGCCCAGAGCCATGATGACGGCGTCCGTCTCTATCTCAAATTCAGAACCTTCGACAGGAACAGGTCTTCTCCTTCCTGACGCATCAGGTTCGCCGAGTTCCATCCTGACGCACTTCAGCGCACGCACGAAATGCTCATCGTTCACAAGTATCTCAACAGGATTTGTGAGGAGTTCGAACTTGATGCCCTCTTCCTTGGCATGGTGGACTTCCTCTGCTCTTGCAGGAAGTTCAGCTTCACTTCTTCTGTACACGACCGTAACCTCAGCGCCGAGCCTCAATGCCATGCGCGCCGCATCCATCGCAACGTTGCCGCCGCCCACGACTGCGACCTTAGCCGCCTTGAAGATGGGGGTGGCGGAGTCGTCCCTGAACGCTTTCATGAGGTTGCATCTTGTTAGGTATTCGTTGGCAGAGAACACGCCCTTGGCATTCTCGCCGGGTATCTTCATGAACATGGGAAGTCCCGCGCCTGAAGCGATGAATACCGCTTCAAAGCCTTCCTTCTCCATGAGGTCATCGATCTTCACGGACTTGCCGACGACAACGTTCGTCTCGATCTTTACGCCGAGGCTCTTAACGTTCTCTATCTCGGGAGCAACGACTTTCTCCTTGGGGAGCCTGAACTCCGGGATGCCGTATGTCAGTACTCCGCCTGCTTCGTGGAGCGCCTCAAAGATCGTAACGTCGTAACCCATCCTGGCCAGGTCGCCCGCACATGTGAGGCCTGCAGGACCTGATCCGATTATGGCCACCTTGTGTCCGTTGGGCTCGTTGTCGCGGTGAGGCATGATCCCGTCGGTCCTTGCCCTGTCGGCAACAAATCTCTCAAGCTTTCCGATCGCTACGGCGTCGCCCTTGATGCCGCGTACACACTTGCTCTCGCACTGTGTCTCCTGGGGACAAACGCGTCCGCATACGGCAGGGAGTGCGCTCGACTTGCTGAGGATCTCATATGCACCTGCAAAATCCCTCTCAGCTACGGCATGGATGAACGCGGGAATGTTGATCCTTACGGGACAACCCTCAACGCACATCGGCTTCTTGCAGTTAAGACATCTCTTAGCTTCTGCAACAGCCTCTTCCTCCGTATATCCCAGACACACCTCATCGAAATTCTTAGCTCTTACCAGAGGCTCCTGTTCACTTACCGGTACTCTTGTAAATCCGTCAGCCATTACCTGTCACCTCCACAATTACCGCATCCGCCATGGTGTGTATCGCCCTCCCTGTACTTAAGGAGCGCTCTTCCCTCTTCGGTCCTGTAGAGCTTCATCCTCTCCATGGCCTCATCGAAATCAACTTCAAATCCGTCGAACTCCGGACCGTCTATGCAGGCGAACTTCACTTCGCCTCCCACGGTCAGACGGCATGCGCCGCACATGCCCGTTCCATCGACCATGATGGGGTTCATGCTGACTATCGTGGGAATGTTGTATTTCTTAGTCGTCATGACGCAGAACTTCATCATGATCATCGGTCCTATCGATACGCACAGATCATAGTGCTTGCCTTCCTTCTCAATGAGGTCTGCTATGACTTCGGTGACAAGTCCCTTGCGCACATATGAACCGTCGTCCGTCGTGATATACAGATTGCCGCATACGGCCTTCATCTCATCTTCAAGGATTATCAGATCCTTATTCTTCGCACCTACGATAACGTCGGCGTCGATGCCGTGTTCATGAAGCCACTTGACCTGGGGATATACGGGCGCCGTTCCAAGACCGCCTGCCACGAAGAGGATCTTCTTCTTCCTGACCTCTTCAATATCATCCGTAACGAGCTCGGAAGGCTGTCCCAGAGGTCCCACAAAATCATGAACGTATTCGCCTTCATTAAGATCCTTCAGCTTATATGTGCTGGCACCCATCGTCTGAACAGCGATGGTCACGGTGCCAAGCTCACGGTCGTAATCACAGATCGTCAGCGGGATCCTCTCCCCGTCCTTGTCGATCCTGATGATGACGAACTGACCGGGCTCACAGTACTGAGCGACCCTTGGTGCCACGATATCCATCTCAAAGATAGTCTCATGGAAAACCCTCTTACGCTTGATCAAATACATAGGCACCTCCGAAGTGCATAGGATACTTTAGATTATACACTAAAGTTTGATTTTCAAAATAAATATTCCCCGTCAGAGACACTCTCCGTGAAGGTCCTGTCATGCTCCACGAACAGCATGGTGATATTGCTGTCCTTAACGAGCCTCTCGATCTCCTGCCTCATGTACACGTCGATGTAGTTCAGCGGCTCGTCCCACAGATATAGATCGGCATGTTCACACAGGCTCAGGGCGATCATGACACACTTCTTCTGGCCTAACGACAGATCGTTCGTATCTCTTTCCAGGGCCTCCTTTGTAAATCCCATCTTGACCAGTACCGTACTGAGGAGAGTCTTGTCAACGCCCCTGTCAGAAGCGATGCCGTAGATGTCACCTTCAAGTGTAGAAGTATTCTGACCGACATAGGATATCTTAAGTCCCGGAGCGATATAACTGTCGCCTTCGACTGTTATGCCCTCAGTGTCACCTCGTCCTGCGATGTATTTGATGAGAGTGCTCTTGCCGCATCCGTTGGCGCCCTGAAGCGAGATCTTCATTCCGCGTTCGACCGTAAGATCATCTATCACAGCCACCTGTTCGCCATACCTCATGAGCCTGGCATTCCTGAAATAAACGGGCGTCCTGTTGTGGTGCTCCGTACCTGAGATCTTGAGCTTTTCCGTCTTCTCAAGGTCCTTGAGAAGGCTCCTCTTCTCCTCGAGCTTTATCTCGTTGCGCTGCTCCAGGTTCTTGGAAAGCGACATGAGCTTTTTTGCCTTTGAACCCTCATAAGCCCTTGCCCAGTGGTTCTGTGCGACCTTGGACGGGGCTTTCGATCTGTTCTTGTAGCTCTCCGCTTTGTTGGACCACTGCGCATTCTTCTTCATGGCGGATTCGATCGATGTGATCTCCTTATTGAGCTGGTCATTACGCGATCTCTCGCCTGCCATCCTCTGCTCGTTATTCTCCCACCATGTGGAGTAGGATGCCGCAACCAGTTCTATACCCGTTTTTGTGATGACCATCGTGTGATCCGTGCACATGTCCAGGAAGCTGCGGTCGTGGGAAATTAGTATGAATCCGTCCTTGCCCGACAGATACTCTGCAACCTTCTCCCTTCCCTGAAGATCAAGGTGGTTTGTCGGCTCGTCGATGAGCGGATACGCACCCTCCACGGCGAAAAGTTTCGCGAGCATCAGCTTCGTCCTCTCGCCTCCCGACAGTGTCTCATAAGGCCTCCACATGATGTCGGGGTCAGCACCCAGGAGATTAAGCTCCTTCCTCACCTTCCACTCCTCAACATCAGGGTCTTCCGTGAGAGGAAAATCAATGGTCTCAGGAACACCGGTGACCGTTCCCTCAAAGGGCAGTTCCCCCCTCAGTATCCTGAGGAAAGTCGTCTTCCCCCTGCCGTTGCGGCCGGCAAGCGCCAGACGCCACGAAGTATCGATCCCGACCGTGACGTCATGGAAGAGTTCAAATTCAGATCCGTCGTATCCGAAAGTAAGATTATTAATGTTTATCAATGGCATATAGATCCCTCCTTAAATAGAATCCTCCGCCGGATAAATCAAACAGCCGCGACTTGACGGCCGCGGCTGATCATCACACATTCAATACAATATAAGAACACATAAAAAGACTTATCCGCGAGGCAGTTTATAAACTTCAGCAGATCGTCTTCTTCATTGGTGTTCCTCCTGTTATCTATTCTGACGCGATAATACCTTACTTATTACCGCTTGTCAACAATCCTTCGATCCTGGAGATCGTGTTCGTCAGAAGATCTCCGTTAACGTCCTCTGCCTTGCCTGAATCGACAAGTGTCATTATCTTCGCATCGAGAGGGAGCTTATCAAGGATGACAAGACCCGCCTCGCCTGAAGACTGTGCGAGAGTATCGTCATTGCCCCAGAGCGGGAGCTTCTCGCCGCAGTGAGGGCAGATCGTGTAACTCATGTTCTCGACAACGCCGAGCACGTTGATGTTCATCATGCGCGCCATGTTGCGTGCCTTGCCCACGATCATGGATACGAGATCCTGAGGTGTGGATACGAGTACGAGTCCGTCGATCGGGATGGACTGGAAAACAGTGAGCGGAACATCACCGGTGCCCGGAGGCATATCGATGAGGAGGACATCTAATGTACCCCAATCCACATCCGTCCAGAACTGCTTGACCAGACCTGAGATGACAGGTCCTCTCCATACAACGGGAGCTTCCTCATCGTCCATGATGAGGTTAAGGCTTACTGCCTTGATGCCGCCCTTTGTAGATACGGGCATGATCCTGTTCTCTTCATTGGACAGGAGCCTTTCCGTAAGCCCGAAAGCCCTCGGAATTGAAGGTCCCGTCACGTCAGCATCAAGGATGCCGACCTTATAACCTTTGCGCATGAGCTCCACTGCGAGCATGCTCGTCACAAAGGACTTGCCTACTCCACCCTTACCGCTCGCTACGCCAATGACCGTAGTGATCTTCGAATCGCCGCCCAAAGGCTCGATCCCGGGTACCGCACTGTTCTTGATCTCCGCCTTGACTGAAGGGCATGAATTCTGGGACGTGCAGCCGCTTGCATGAGGACAACTGTCGCATGCTGATGACATATATATCCACCTCCGACATAATGATATTCGTAATAACGGCTTATGATTATATCACAATTATGAGTAGAGGTCTTTTATATGCGGATATAGTTTTACAAAGAACTCATAACCCTTGTCGTAGTCAGAAGATATCTTCTCATCCGGATCGACATATCCGTCATATTTAACGATCTTAGAACATGCCTCTTCGACATCCTTATAGCAGCCGTCACCAACCGCTGCGAGGATGGCGCCGCCCAGCGCCGGACCTTCATCGTTCTTAAGCGTCTTGACCCTTATGTTCAGTACGTTAGCTACTATCTTCCTCCACACGGGGCTCTTGGCTCCGCCGCCGCAGATGCATGTCTCTTTTACATCGATGCCCATCGATCTTGCTACCTCGAGGCAGTCCCTCATGCCGTAAGCAACGCCCTCGAGGACAGCCTGCGTCATCTGCGTTCTCGTTGTGTCCATGCTCATCCCGATAAACATCGATCTGACGAGCGGATCGTTATGCGGCGATCTCTCACCCATCAGGTACGGCAGGAAGTAAACACTGTTCCTGCCCAGCTCCGTCATACCTTTCTGAACGGCACTGTAATCCCTGTCGCCAAGTATCTCATCCATCCACCACTTGTTGCATGAAGCCGCCGACAGCATGCATCCCATAATGTGATATTTCTTATCCGCATGCGCGAAAAAGTGCAGCGCATTATTACCCAGCTCCGCATATGAATCCGAAGTAATGAATATGGTCCCAGAAGTGCCGAGTGATATATTGCACCTGCCTGCGCCAACAGTGCCCGTTCCGATCGCAGCCGCTGCATTATCGCCTGCGCCTGCACATACCTTGACATCTCCTTCAAGACCTAAGTCTTCTCCAATGTCTGCCTTGACGGTTCCGACGACGTCACTGCTTTCGTGAAGTTTGGGAAGCATGTCTTCTCTTATGCCGCAGATGTCCAGCATGCCGGATGACCAGCACTTGTTACCGACATCGAGTAGCAGCATGCCCGATGCATCAGAATAGTCGCAGCTGTATTCACCCGTGAGCCTGAAGATGAGATAATCCTTCGGAAGCATTATCTTCCTGATCCTTCTGAAGTTATCAGGTTCGTTCTCCCTGACCCACAATATCTTCGGAGCAGTAAAACCCGCGAACGCGATATTGCCCGTCATCCTCACGAGCTCATCCCTGCCGATGACATCGTTAAGATAAGCCGTCTCTTTTGTTGTCCTGCCGTCGTTCCAGAGTATGGCAGGCCTTATCACCTCATCATCCTCATCGAGGATAACGAGGCCGTGCATCTGACCGCCAACACCGATCCCTCTTACATCAGAGGGATCGGTGCCGCTTATCAGTTCTCTTATGCCTTCTATCGTGTGATCATACCAGTCGTGAGGATCCTGCTCAGACCACCCGGGATTGGGAAACATCAGCCCGTATTCCCTGGTGACCTTGTTGAGGATGTTGCCATCCTGATCCATCAGCAGGAGCTTGACTCCGCTGGTACCGAGATCTACGCCTATATACGTTTTCATGCGAACGGATTCTCTGTTCTGTAGAGAACTCCTGAAGGTCTGTTGTAATCGATCTCTTCAACGTCAACGCCGAGCATCTTGAATACCTCATAGAGGAGCTTGCCGTGATGTCCGAAAGCAATTGCCGCATGATGAGGATAGTTCTTCTCAACGAGCACGTGTCTGTAGAACCTTCCCATCTCAGGGATCGCGAAGATACCGATGCCGCCGAATGACCTTGTCCTTACGGGCAGTACCTCACCCTGCGCGATGTAAGCGCGGAGTGTTGTATCAGCCGTTGACTGGAGTCTGTATACGGTTGCCTTGCCGGGTGCGATATCGCCCTCGAGCGTACCGTTCGTAACTTCCTCGGGAAGTGACCTTGCCATGATCTTCTGGTTCTTCATTTCGCAGAAGGCGAGCTTCGTTGAAGCAGTATTGCCGCAGTGGAATCCCATGAACGTATCAGTGATCTTGTAGTCATAACAAAACTTACCCTTGATCTCTTCGTTATACATATCCTTCGGGACTGAATTGTTGATGTCGAGGAGCGTAACGATGTCGTTACTTACAACGCTTCCGATGTATTCACTTAACGCGCCGTAGATATCGACTTCGCATGATACCGGGATGCCTCTCTTGGCAAGACGGCTGTTGACAAAGCACGGAACAAATCCGAACTGCGTCTGGAATGCGGGCCAGCACTTGCCTGCGATGGTAACGTACTTCCTGCTACCCTTATGAGCGTCGATCCAGTCAAGGAGAGTAAGCTCATACTGAGCGAGCTTGCTGAGGATCTCAGGCTTCTTATTGCCTGCTCCGAGCTCTGCTGCCATGTCGTCAACGACGGAAGGGATCCTCGGATCGCCCTCATGCTTATTGAAAGCCTCGAACAGGTCGAGCTCTGAATTCTCTTCGATCTCAACGCCGATGTTGTAGAGCTGCTTGATGGGAGCATTGCATGCGAGGAAGTCCTGCGGTCTGGGGCCGAAGCCGATTATCTTCAGGTTCCTTACTGCAGAGACCGTCTTGGCGATCGTGTGGAAATCAGCGATCATGTCAGCGCATTCATCCGCATCGCCGACAGGGTATTCGGGGATATATGCCTTGAGGTTGCGCAGCTTCAGATTGTAGCTCGCATTGAGCATTCCGCAGTATGCGTCTCCCCTGTCATCAAGGAGCTTATCGCCTGCTTCCTCAGCAGCTGCGATGACCATCGAAGGACCATCGAAATACTTAACGAGCAGCGTCTCGGGAGTCTCGGGTCCGAAGTTGCCGAGATAGACAGTCAGGGCATCACATCCTGCCGCCTTTATGTCTGCCAAAGCCTTCTCCATGTCGACTTCATTCTCGACTGTAACCTTGCACTCGTAGATGTCGCCGTACCTTGCCTTATAGCTAGCCACAACGGCAGCTCTCCTGCTCTCTGACAAGCTCATCGGGAAACAGTCTCTGCTGACTGCGATGATACCCATCTTGATCTCCGGCATGTTCTCTGAGAAAGTCTTTGCAATACCCGTCATTTTGATAATCCTCCTGTGAAAGATAAACTGTTGTTCTACCAGTTCATTCTAACACACGGGCAGGTTGAAAATTTTACGCAAAAACAGGGTTTTCTTTTGAGGTTTACTTCCCCTTCAACTCATCAACATAGTATTTGTACCGCTTCAGATTATACTTCCCTTTGTTCACGGTCCGCTCGCCGTACTCGATGGCTTCCTTCGGGCAGTTGCCCAGGCACGCCATGCAGTGCGTACAGGTGCTGCCCCAGGAAGGCTTGCCGTCCGTGATCCTGATGTTATTTAGGGGGCACAGCTTAGCACAAAGTCCGCACCCCACACAGCTGTCAGACACAGTGAAATCATCCGCCTTGAACACCTTGCTGCACCACACGGGATTGAACGGGAGCGTGACCACTTTCTCGAGGAAGAAGACATATCGGTGCGGAAGCTTGCCGCCATCCCTTATGATATCCGCGACCTCATCGATCCTCTGATAAGCGTTCTTAAGCCTCTCCTCCGTCTGTTCCTTGCCGAGCATGTCATACTTCTTGCTGACAGGATAATTCCTGGGCATGACAAACTCGGTATAGCCCCTGAAAGTCATCCCTTTCCTGCGCATCAATGACTTGCCGAGCGGTCCCGAACTGCCGGCATAACCGCCGCTCGTGAACACGAAGTACACATCCTTGCACCCCTCGAGCGGGAGATCCCTCAGAAACGCCGTAAAGAACCTCGGCATCTCACATACATATACCGGAGAACAGATTATCCACGGCCTGTCGCTTAATAGCGGCGAGAGGTCATTGTTCTTTATCCTGTCGATGAGGTTTAAGCACTCGTCACCGATGCGCGATGCGATCTCGCGCGCGATGAATTCTGTATTGCCCGTTGCTGAGAAATAGATGACCATGGGAACTCCTTTAGAACAGTTTGCGGATAGTGTTCCTGTCGGGCGAATTGAGCCACGCGTCAAGGAGCCTTCCGTCGGATGAGACAATGATCTTCACATACCTCGCTTCGCCGTCCTCAGGCTTAAGCTCGTAGTAGTAATCGGTTCCGTTCGAATTTGGCAGATGGTACTCGCCGTTAGGCTGACCGATCTTCCCCGTCGCTATCGCATCATCAAGAGTTACGCACTGTGCCAGAAGCTGTTCCATCTCGTCAGCCGTTATCGGTTCTGTCGATGACTCCGTCCAGCGGTAAGCTTTGCCGCCGATCCTCCTGGCACTGACCTCGCCGGGAGTGCAGATGTTGCAGACAAGATAATCATTTCCGCCGTGATCGATCACGGAGCCGTTTGACGTCAGGTAATAGTCAACATATCCGCCAAGGTTATAGACCTCAAAGCCCATGACCCCGATCCCGTCAGGGTCGGTGTCGTTCTCATAGCAGAACGACAGCTTCAGATAGTAAGACTCATCGCCCAGGTTAACATTAAACGAATAGTTCGAATGGCTCTCCCTTACGCCCCTGTTGGCACTTCCGCCGCCGGACGAACCGCTGTTCTTAAACTCAAGCCCCGCAAGTCCCCCCGGATACTCCTCGAAAAAGGCTTCCATCTTCCTATTGAAATCCGGATCCTCCTGAATGGATTTCGCGAAATTCTTCCTGAACAGATCCTTATCCCCCTTATCCGCATAAGTCAGCAGATACGACAGCGCCTGCTCTGCCCCCTTATCGTCAGTGACATGCGTGTTCTGCCACACCTCAACGACATTATCGGCCCGGCTCTCAACATGTGCCCTGTTGATCTCGGATGATATGACATTGACTGCTATCACGATCAGTATAATGAGCGACGGCAGCATCAGCACCGCCCCTGTGATTATCAGCGCAAGAGGCGACTTCTTCCCCTCATTCTTCGGCTTGCATTTACGGACGATACCGATGATCAGGAGCGTCAGTCCGATCAGAAAAACGATACCGAGTATCACTGCTATTATTATCGCTACAAGGAACAAAGCTGTTGCGAGTGCCATATGGTGTATCAGGTCTCCTTAGGTGGTTTAGTTATCGGTAGTTGTTGTTTCAGATGCCTTGATCTTGAAAGAATCCAGGAGTTCCTGATACTCGGCATCATCGCCGCCGCGGAGTGCGATCGCATAGATGGAGTCGTTCAATACAAAGACTGTCTCTCTTGTATCTTTATTGTCCTGCGTATAAGTCAGCTTGACCGCATCAAGATCTGCCAGCTTGATATCTTCGGACGAACCGCCCTGACTCTCGATAAAGCTTGCATACGACTTCACCGCATCTTCGCTCTTGGCGGCCTTGCATGAGATCATGATGTACTTATCATAATTGCCCTGTTCAAAGACCCATAGCTCATCGCTGCTCTTCGTCGAATCCCTGACATAACTCTTGGGGACAGTGACCACTATCCCGTGGAATTCAACGTCTCCGTTAAAAGGCATATTAGATCTTGGAAAGCATCCGCAGAAAACTGCGGCGCAGAGGATTGTCGTGATGAGTATCGAAAGCAGTTTTCTCATATTGTTTTATCCTTGGGTTTTGTTTGTTATATTATACGCTGACTAACGACGGCGTGTCACTCAGAAAAAGTGACAATGTCACTAAAATGCCACCGGGGACACGTTCGATGGAGATTCACTCCTATCAATATTGCGATTTACTCCAATCTCAGATTGGAGAAACGCCGTTTTTGCTATGAGTAGATAAACTGAGCCCCGGGGACATGGCAGCATAGTTGCCCCGCAACTCCTTTCACAGCAAAATGGCCGTTTCTTTCACAGCAATGCTGTGAAAATTTCCATTTTTGTTGTGAATCACAACAAAATCAACTTTTTTCACAGCATTGCTGTGAAAAAAGAGTGTTTTTGCTGTGAATAGCCACACCGACCTTTTGCTGAGCCACCGGGGACACCTTTGCGCGTGCTTTACATGCGCCTGCACGCGCCTTTCGCACGCGCTTTTCGACGCGCCAAGCCCCACTCCCCCACAAAAAAAAGACGCCTCCAAAGTGTCTTACCACTTTCGAGGCGCCCCCCATATAAACTGCTAAAACTTACAGTGTAGGAGTATCGTTGTACTGTGTCCTGTCGCACTTATTAACGTGGATGAACATGTTGTGGAGCAGGTTAACGCTCGTCAGGATGACTTCGCCCTGATTGAGCTTCCTGACGTGCTTGATTGCATAATCGTCAAGATGGCTCTCAACTGTCCTGATCTCGTCGTTGAGCATGAGCCTGTGGATGAGCATCGTACCGACCTGACCGAAGAGGATAGGTGATACGTCCTTAGGGCTCTGCGTTGTCAGATAGAGGAAGATACCCTTCTTACGTCCCTCTCTGGCGAGGAGGGTAAGTCCGCCGTGGAATTCCTTGTCGGAGTATCTGGACTTGGCATATCTGTGAACCTCATCAATAAAGAATACGAACGGGCAGATATCGTCAAGTGACATTACAAAATTACTTACAAGGTCGATGACCATGCCACCGATACCTTCTGCTGCACCGAGCGAAGATGTATCGATGTAGAGGCTTGCCTCGGGAAGATGTACGAACTCCTCGATAACGTCGAGCAGGTTGTACATGTTGGGATCAGAAGAGAAGAATGACAGGAACTTCGTGTTCGTCATCTGGTACTGGATCTTCTGGATGAGGGAAGCGTTGGAGTTTGCCTTCAGTGAATCGTAACGGTATCTGAAGTTGTAGTTGTTGTCCATGTCAGGCTCGCATACCGACTCAGCCTGGATCTGCTCGGGAAGGAGATCGATGTTGAAATCAGTGTCATCCTTGGATACCTTGGAGAGATTATCCTGGACGATATCGATGTTCTCACCGACCTTTGCATAGTAGCCTTCATCTCCGACCTTCTTCATGTAGCGGAGTGAAGTGATGGCCTCGGACAATACTGCGCCCTGGCTACTGTTCTCTGTCTCGAACAGCTTCTCCCACTGCTGCATCGTGATCTTTCCGGGAGAGATCGAAGTATCTACGCCAAGTGTGAGCTTCGTGATCTCATCACTTGTGAATGCGTTCCTGTACTCACCTGTAGGGTCGATGATGAGTGCCTTCCTCTTCGTTGAAACGACCTTGTCGAGGATGGCCAGCGCCGTTGTTGACTTACCGCTGTTGGTCGCACCGATGCACATCAGGTGACGGTTGAACAGCGTGCTCGGCTTGAGGCAAACGCCTGCCTGTGATCTGTTAAGGAATGTTGCAAAAGAGGGAAGCGCTTCTTCGTTCTCGCCTGAGAACTCCAGTGAAGCGACGAAGAGCTTATACACATTGTCGGGAGCGAGGTACACCTTGTCAGTGATACCGAGAGTCTTAAAGCCTGCCAGCTGGAACTTATTGGCATCAGTCGTCATGATAGCGATCGTATCGATACTGATCTCCTGATAATCGCTGGGCTTAACATCGCCTGCTGAGGGATCGAAGATATTCTTCCTCGATGCCTTATTCTCGAAAACCTCTCCGAGGAAAACGCCTTCAGTCGAATCGACCAGTACGAAATAGCTTATCGTGTTAGGCAGAAAGGATTTATTGAACTTGCTCCTGTCAGACATGACTGCCATGTTCTCGATCTGTGCGATACAGCAGCTCCTGTAGACCTGGGTAACCTTGCCCAGATAATAGTCCTGCTGATTCAACCCTTCAAAAAGTGATTCCAATGTCATAGATTATCTCCCGGATGTATAAGATGATGGTCCCTCCGTTGGGAGAGCCCATCCAATATTATAATATGCTCCGAGCCAAATGTGTTAACTTTTATGCAAAGATTGATGAAATCAATGTAACTTTATGCCTGCCCGCAGCCCTTCAGGTACTCTTCCATCCTGGCGAAGACTTTCTTCGTGAACGCCACTGCATCAACTACGGTCTTAGGCCCGGAGACGATGTCACCGGCCGCGAACACTCCCGGCGTCCCGGTCTCGCCCCATTCATTAACATCGAACAGCCCCCTCTGTGTAAGCTTCACGCCGGCTGACCTGATATCAGCGCCGGGGCCCTGACCGATGGCGATTATCACTGAATCAGCGGGAACGTCGAATGTCTCCGAATAGTCTTCTTCAAACTCAGCGCTCCCGTCCTCTTTCTCTATCTTCCTGACGCGCACGCACCTGACACGGTCTTCCATGATCCTTATAACCTGCGCATAGTGGACGAACTCCACGCCGTCAAGCTCAGCCATTTCGACCTCGTCACGGTTAGCGGTCATGTTCTCCTCGCCCATGAAGTGAAGGATCGTAACGTGCGAGTGGCCGCGCCTTATCGCAGTCCTTGCTGCGTCTATCGCAACATTGCCGGCACCTACTATGGCAACCTGATGTCCCAGGTCAAAAGCCTCAGGAGACTTCAGATAGTCCACCGCGAAATGAACATGACCGAGCGTCTCGCCGAGCAGACCGAGTTTGTTCGGCCTTCCCGTTCCGGTCGACACGAACACGGCCTTATATCCGTCGGGGAACAGATCCTCAATCATGATGTTCGCACCGATCCTGGTATTGGGCCTGAAATGGATGCCCATCCTGAGCATCACGTCTTTATACATGTCCAGCAGATCCCTCGGCAGACGGAACGGCGGTATGCCGTATCTCAGAACGCCGCCGATGTTGTCCTGCGCCTCGAACAGGGTAACGTCGTAACCTTTGAGCAGGAGCAGGAGCGACATGGTTATCCCTGCGGGACCGGCGCCCGCGACGGCAATCTTGATCCCGTTCTTGGGGATATCGGGTATCTCCAATGTCTCAAGATAGAATCTCGAGATGTATTCTTCTATGCGGTAGAATTCAACGGATGTGCCCTTCCTGCCAAGCACGCAATGGCCGGTGCAGTTACGCTCGTGAGGGCATATGACGGACGTGACCGCAGACAGCGGATTGTTCATGAACAGAAGTTCCCCTGCCTTCTTGATCTCGCCGCTGAGGAACAGCTCAACAACGCGCGGTATCTCCGTACTTACCGGACAATGAGCCGCGCACTGTGGCACCTTGCACTTAAGGCATCTTTGAGCTTCCTGTTTGATCGAAGTCATATTAATTCTCTATGATCACTTCTTGTTGTATGTCTCTGTGATCTCCTTGCATGCATCGATAAAGTCGATGTTGAGACGTCTTAACTTATATGACAGGTGACGGAGTATCATGACAGCCTTGACAGGGCACTTGCGTGCCATTGCTTCAAGATCCTCGGGATGAACTGTCTCGACTGTTGCACCGCCTGCTTCGGCGACCGCAGAGACTGCTCTGGGTTCATCAGATATGATGCCCATCTCACCGAAGAAAGTGATGGCCTGAGCTTCCGCAATCTTCTCCTCTTCCCTGCTGCGGTAGTTGTTGTACATGCCAACGGTTCCCTCATGCAGGATATACATGCAGTTATCGATCTTGCCTTCCTTGAAGATGATCATACCCTTGCTGTAGGTCTTCATCTCGCCGGTCTCCTGACCCTTGATCTTCTCGAATTCCTCACGAAGTGCCTCGGCACTCGGTGCCGTGATCTTATTCTTGTTGGACTGGTACATGTTCATGTGCTTCTTGATCTTGGAGAACAATGACTTGTTCTTGCCTGCATCAGATTCGCGCATCTCCTTGAGGAGCTGCTCAGCTTCTGCATAATCATTTGCCATTGCCTGCACCCTGCTGCCGAGATGCTTCATCAGCTGGATGACGGTATCGGGATTCTCACGGAAGTACTTCTCCATGTCGCTCTCCGGGATCTCGATCACCTGGCAATTGCTCTCCGCCACTACGGTAGCACTCCTGGGGTATGCCTCAAGGATGGCCATCTCGCCGAAGAATTCACCAGCCTCGAGAATTGCAAGCCTGAACGGTTCCTTCTTATCGTAATCAGCATAGACACCGGCTCTTCCTTCGATCAGCTGAAAGAAACTTTTGCCGATGTCGCCTTCCTTGATTATGATCTCGCCTCTTTTGATCATCTTCTCTGCAATAGCCATTGTGCATACTCCCTTTCTGATTAATGCTTACATTATATCATATGGGGAGAGAGTTACGCGTTATATGTCTGAGCTCTCTTTGCTTTCATATTCTTGTCCTCCTTTACCAAGGAATCATATATCTCACTAAAACTCACTTATACTTTACAATTTAAATGAGTTCATTTTGTGAATACGATGTAAACGCTGTAGGGTAAATTTGGGGTCAAACCTGCACATTGCCAAAGAAATTCTTTCAAACACCGCGAAATGATGTACAATCTACCCTGAACAGCCAAATGCGTGCCCGTGGTATAATCTCACGTATTATGATGACTATAGTAATGTTATTTGCGCTGGTAAGAGGCCTTCTCGCCAGGAAACAGACAACAAAGGAATGAGGCGCACATGGCACTGAGGAAATAGCTGCCGCATTCCTGATCATTGTCTTCGGCGGACTTATCGCAGTCCTCGCCTTCATCGGCATAACTGAAAAAGAGCTGGGTATCCCTTGTTTTCGCCGGGTTCATTGCTGTTGTGGTGATCTTCGTGGTCATTACGACTTTTAAGAAGCTCCGCAAGTGATCCCCTCAGTAAAAATCCCTCAGCGAATCTGCCTTTAAGACTTTCTCACCTAAGTGATTTGCCCACCGCTCGGTATAGAGCCAGTGGTATTTGATGTTCTTTTTGCGCCTCATCTTTTCAAAAAGCGGCAGGCCCGCCCAGATCATCGACGGAAAGGCCATGGCAAACATGTACATGGGACCCAGGATCAGCGACTGGACAGAGTGACCGTATTCATGGACCACGAGTCTTTGGGCGACTTCTTCTTTGGAATATTGCCCGCAGGCACCGGTTTCTGAAGCCACGAACAGGAAAAGTCCCATCGACAGGCTCGACCTGAGCTTCCATTCGGTGACGATCGCACCGTGATATAGATAGTGCTTTCTGCGGACGTTGATCATAAAGATGACGAAGCCAACAAGCGTTTGAAGGATTCCCCAGGTGCACTGTGTCAGAATGAATAAAAATGTTCTCATCACTTTACCTCTTCCTGGATGTTTACTATCCTCACATATCTGTCCAATGCATAATCGCCGTCATGTGCTTCCCCGGGGAAGTAGGAACTCATATCGGAAGGACCAGTTACCCTAACAAGTCCGCAGCGCACGAAGATATCCGTGAGTTCTTTGCGCTCGGAGGACGGGCATATCAGACCCGCTGTCTGAAGGTGGTTTCTGTCTTCGTAAAGGACCTTGGAGATGTTCTCCCTGGGCAGGGGCTTTACCAGGACATTGCACATCATCGGAGACAGCTCGAGCCTGCTGTCGCTCTTGATGATGAGGCTCATGCCTTTCCCGCGGATAACGTCGTCAGACACCTCCTTATCGCCCAGATAGCTCTTAAGACGCCCCGTGTAAGCCACAAGGGTATCTCTTGCCCTGATGCCGACATCCTGCGGGGAATTGCCTTCCACGGCCTTCTGCAGGTACGGCATAAACCGCCCGGCAAAGGACCTTACCTTATCCATGTTATCCGTGTCGACATATATGACCTGACAGCTGCTGCACAGGAGCTGCTTTGTCGTGGCGATGTGCTCTGCGAGGCCCTCCAGCTGCCCGTCTGCCGACTCAGCGTTGTCAACGTCTGATATATAGCAGAAACCGAGCTTCTGACCCCATTCGATGAGTTTTACTCCCGGAGGCGCAAGACCTCTTACAGCCTCGATGGCCATATCTGACCCCCAGATGCTGATCGCATTGCAGAGCCCGGCCATCTGGCGCATCCCCTGAATATCCGTCGATGGGGTGTCGAAAACATATATGTAGTCCTTCAGCAAAGGCTGGTATTCGATAAACTGCATTATCAGTTTGACCGACAGGCCGTTGTCTGCCGAAGGGAGCTTGATAATGTTTATGTTGCCCGCCAGAAGCCCTTCCGCGAGCGAATATGCAGGAAGGAAATCCATGTTCCCGGCGGCGATGTGGAAGATGACACCGAGCGGGACTTTCTTTACCCTGATCCTGGAAAAGCCTTCCAGCCTGTCAGTTACATACTCTTCCGTATTACCAAGTTCGGTCCTGACCTTCATCCGGAGATGCTCTTTGGACAGGAGCGTCTCCGCCTGTCTCTTGTAGGTTGCGACGGTATCCGCGGGGAAAGACGTAAGGAGCTGGTCGAACCTGCCTGCGAGAGTATCAACGCGGAGCTTGTCGACCGCGTCGATTATTATCTCCGGCGACAGGGGTTCCCTCTGAAGTATTCCGGGGATCCTTTCCTTAAGCTCGTCCAGGAGGCGGTTCTGCTCTATGCTCTCATATATCTTTCCGTCAAAGAGGGTCATACTTTCACCCCCTCAAGGATGTCTGCCGCACCGGCAGCGCAGGTCTTGATATCTTCCGGAGCCACACGTCCGATGATCTCCAGATAAGGTGATCTGACACCGCAAGGGCACTTGGAACCGTCGTGAAGGACACCGAGATCATCGGTCATGACAGAGAGGATCGGCGTTGATCCCGTCAAGGGCGAGATGAGGTTTACGAGGCCCGTAACACCGTTCGGAACGGGCTCCAGAGTGTCGGGATCCCTTATGATAACGTTGCTGTATACGGGCACATGAAAGTGGTGCGCACTGCAGTCGCAGTAAAGGATCGGATGTTCGACCGCGCCGAAGAATTCGCAGATGTTCTCTTCACTGATGCCGAGAGTCTTTTCCGC
>DGUI01000017.1 GCA_002394605.1 Mageeibacillus sp. UBA4314
GTGATGGATACGTCAACGTTCTCCTTCCACATGATGGCAACGCCTTCCTGAACATCGTTTGCACCGTAGCAGTTAACCTTTGCACGGGGGGATGAAGGATCCTTGGAGTAGCACTTCCTGGATACTTCCTCTACCTCACCTGTGAAGTAGTTGTACTTTGTCTCAACAAATGTGAATCCGTTGATCCTGGAAATGATCTGTGCAGCATCCTTGCCAAGACCGTTGAGGATAACTCTCAAAGGCTTCTGACGGACCTTGTTAGCCTTCTCAGCGATACCGATGGCACCCTCTGCAGCTGCGAAAGACTCGTGACCTGCGAGGAATGCGAAGCACTCTGTGTCCTCTTCGAGGAGCATCTTGCCGAGGTTGCCGTGACCTAAGCCAACCTTACGTCTGTCAGCAACAGAACCGGGGATACAGAAAGCCTGGAGACCGATACCGATAGCGGCAGCAGCCTCAGATGCCTTGCGGCAGCCCTTCTTGATAGCGATAGCAGCGCCTACCGTGTAAGCCCACTTAGCGTTCTCGAAACAGATGGGCTGGATGCCCTCGATCAGGTGATATACATCAAGACCTGCTGCTTCTGTGATCTCTTTACACTCTTCGATAGATGAGATGCCATATTCCTTAAGGCAAGCAAGGATCTGGGGTTCTCTTCTCTCATATGATTCAAATAATGCCATATTCTTTACTCCTCCTGTTCCTTACTGCTTCCTGGGATCGATGAACTTAGCTGCATCTGCAACTCTGCCGTACTTACCGCAAGCCTTCTCATAAGCTGTGTTAGCGTCGTCACCGGCCTTGATGAAATCCATCATCTTACCGAAGTTAACGTACTTATAGCCAATGATCTCTTCGTTCTCGTCAAGAGCAACATCCGTGATGTAGCCGTCTGTGAGCTCGAGGTATCTGGGACCCTTGTCAAGTGTGCCGTATGTTGTACCGACCATTGAACGTGAACCCTTACCGAGGTCCTCGAGACCTGCACCGATCTGGAGACCGTCCTCAGAGAAAGCACTCTGTGTTCTGCCGTAAACGATCTGCAGGAACAGCTCTCTCATTGCCGTGTTGATAGCGTCGCATACGAGGTCAGTATTAAGAGCCTCGAGGAGTGTGAGACCGGGAAGGATCTCAGCTGCCATAGCTGCGGAGTGTGTCATACCGGAGCAGCCGATCGTCTCGACCAATGCTTCCTGGATGATACCATCCTTAACGTTGAGAGACAGCTTACAAGCACCCTGCTGAGGCGCACACCAGCCGATACCGTGTGTGTAGCCGGAAATGTCAGTAATCTGCTTTGCCTGTACCCACTTAGCCTCTTCCGGGATAGGAGCGGCGCCATGGTGTACACCCTGTGTTACAGGGCACATGTTCTTGACTTCTGTTGAATAGATCATATTATCCTCCTAAAAAATAAAATACGGATTAGAAATCACCTAAAAAGTTACCATATCGGGCGTTAATTATCAAGCAAACAGAGTGTGAATATAAAGGCAAAATTGTGATATCATCCTACTCATGGATTTATACATATTGAGACACGGAACTACGGCATGGAACGTGGAACATAAACTGCAGGGCAGAACGGACATACCCCTGGATGACAGGGGCGTCCTTATGGCGGAGCTTACAGGACGGACACTGAAGGAGAAAGGTGTCCGCTTTGATCTCGTGTTCTCAAGCCCGCTGATAAGAGCGTATGAGACGGCGCATCTAATAGCGCCGGACTCGAACATAGCAACGGATGACAGGTTGTTGGAGCTGTCTTTCGGGCAGTGTGAGGGCAAGGTGACAGATGACATGCTTAAAAGTGATAGCAGCCCGTTCAGGTTCTTCAAGAAGGATCCCGTGAAGTACAACGAGGAGATCCCGAAGGAAGGCGGCGAGTCCCTCGTAAGCCTCCTGGAGCGCACTTCGGATTTTCTCCGGGAAGTCATAGAACCATATGCTGCTACCAACAAGCGGATCCTGGTATCAGGCCACGGGGCGCTGAACCGCGGACTTCTCATGCATATCCGCGGTACTTCGGACTTAAGCTTATTCTGGGGGACCGGCCTTCAGGTCAACTGCGGGATGACAAGGGTTACTGTCTCTTTGTCACATGAGAAGACCCCAGTGTATGAAACTACCGGGGAATCAATGATCTTTTATGATGAATCTCTGATGATAGATCCGTCGAAGGATCTTGTCTGATCTTATCAGAACCTGATGTTGGACTTGAGTTCTGCAGCAGCTTCTTCTCCTGCCAGATAGCTTACGATCGCCAGTCCGAAGTCAACTGAAGTACCCATCGCCTGGCTCGTGATGATATTGCCGCATGTTACGGCCTTGCTGTCTTTGTCGAGGATGGCGCCGCCTTCAGTGAGCTTATCCCAGAATCCCGGGTTACATGTCGCATTCTTTCCGCCCAGTATCCCCATCCCTGAGAATACCGTAGGCGCGGCGCAGATGGCTGCGATGCCCTTGCCCTGATCGTTGAACTTCCTGATGTTATCCTTGAGCTTGTCACAATCATTTAGATTGTTTGTTCCCTTGACACCGCCGGGAAGGATCAGCATATCGTAATCATCGAAGACGATCTCATCTATCTTCATGTCAGCCGTTATCACTACGCCCCTTGAAGCAGTTACCGTCCTGCTCTCCATTACGGATACGACATCAACATCTATCTTCGCCCTGCGCAGAAGGTCGACGGGCGTGATCGCCTCGACTTCCTCCGAACCGTCAGCAATAAAGAGTGCAACTTTCTTAGTCATGGGAAATAACCTCCGTAAACTTGATAGAACAATTATACCCCATTAATGCCGCTTTATTCCCAGAACCCTTCAAGCGTCGCGAAATAATCGTCCAAAGTCTGTGCCCTTCTGATCATCTTGACAGATCCGTCTTCCCTGAGGAGGAGCTCAGATGACCACAGCCTTCCGTTATAGTTATACCCCATCGAGAACCCGTGTGCTCCCGTATCGTGGATGACCAGGATATCCCCCTTGTCGATCTTCGGGAGTTTCCTGTCTATCGCGAACTTATCGTTATTCTCACAGAGGCACCCCGTAACGTCATAGACATGATCTACGGGCTTATCTTCCTTGCCGAGGACTGTAATGTGATGATATGAACCGTACATCGCAGGACGCATCAGGTTAGAAGCACAGGCATCAACACCAATGTATTCCTTGTAGATGTGTTTCTCGTGGGTAGCTCTTGTCACGAGGTGGCCATAAGGACCCATCATGAACCGTCCGAGCTCCGTAAAGATCGCCACGTCACCCATCCCGTTTGCAGTCAGCACCTCTTCATAAGCTTCCCTGACCTTGCTGCCGATGATGGCGATATCATTAGCCCTCTGGCCGGGCTTATAGGCGATCCCGACGCCTCCGGACAGATTGATGAACGACAGGGTGACTCCTGCTTCTTCCCTGATCTTGAGCGCGAGCCTGAACAGGATCTTTGCAAGCGTCGGATAGTAGTCATCTGACAGGGTATTACTTGCCAGGAAAGCGTGTATCCCGAGCTTTTTTACTCCCAGTTTGCTAAGCCTTCTGTACGCTTCGATTATCTGCGGTTCGGTCATGCCGTACTTGGCCTGTCCGGGATTATCCATGACCTGGAAGCCCTCACCGGTACCGCCTAAAGTGAACACTCCACCGGGATTAAACCTGCATGACATTACCTCCGGGAGCTTTCCGCCTAATGCCTCCAGGCAAAGGTCGATGTGGGTAATGTCATCGAGGTTAATTATTCCGCCTATGTCCCTGCATTTCGCGAATTCCTGAGGAGGCGTGACATTGGATGAGAACATGATGTCACCGCCCTTCACATTGCACCTTTCCGCGAGGATAAGTTCCGCCATGGATGAGCAGTCAAGACCGCATCCCTCCTCATGAAGGATCTTGAGGATCGTGGGGTTCGGAGTCGCCTTCACCGCGAAATACTCCTTATACCCTTCGTTCCATGCGAAAGCCTTCTTAAGCGCCCTGACATTCTCCCTTATCCCCTTCTCATCGTAGATGTGAAAAGGCGTGGGATACTGCCTTATGATCTCTTCAGCCTGTTCCTTGTTTATAAATGGTGTCTTCATATCATTCTACCGTCACGCTCTTTGCCAGGTTCCTGGGCTTATCGACATCGCATCCTTTGTACACAGCCATGTAGTACGCAAACAACTGGCAGGGCAAAACTGCGAGTATGGGTGCCATGAGTTCATCGCAGTCGGGGATGATGAACTTCTCGTTGCATGAGAACTTCACTCCCTTAAGTCTCTCGGGAACGATCGCCAGTACCGTTGCGCCCCTCGTAGCAACTTCCTTGATGTTGGACTCCATCTTGGATACGAGCTCATCCTGAGTGATGGGACATACGACGAGTGTTCCTTCTTCGATCAGCGCTATGGTGCCGTGCTTGAGCTCGCCGCCGGCGTACGCCTCCGAATGGATGTAGGAGATCTCCTTGAGCTTGAGGGAAGTCTCCATGGACAGATAGTAATCAAGTCCCCTTCCGATGAAGAACGTGCTCTCAACATTGAAATGCGTTGATGCAAACCTCTGTATCTCCTTCTGCTTATCGAGTATCTTCGCAAGCTTATCCGGGATTGCAAGAAGCTCATCCTGGTAGTATCCGTATTTCTCCTGATCTATCTTACCGAGCAGGCTCGCGAACTTCAGAGCGATCAGATACAGGCATCCGAGCTGTGCGACATATGCCTTGGTCGAAGCAACGGAGATCTCGGGTCCTGCAGCCGTGTACAGAACGTCATCTGCTTCACGCGCGATCGTGCTTCCGATGACATTGACTATTGCAAGTGTCCTGCTTCCGAGTTCCTTTGCTTTCTTCATCGCATTGCGGGTATCGAGCGTCTCACCTGACTGCGATATGACGAGCGTCAGCGTGTGCTCGTCGATGATCGGATCTGAGTAGATGAATTCACTTGCCACTCCGCATACGACCGGGATCCTGCACAGCTTCTCGATGAGGTATTTGCCTACGCACCCTGCATGGTATGCCGTGCCGCATGCGATGATGTTTATGTTGTGTACGTTTGCCAGATATTCCTTATCGATATTAATGTGCTCAAGGTATATGTCCCCGTCCTTGATCCTCGGTTCGACAGTCGATTCGAACACCTTGGGTTCCTCGTGCATCTCCTTCATCATGAAGTGCGCATATCCGCCTTTCTGTACAGAGTCTGCATCCCACTCCACTGCATCGACGCTGTATTCAACAGGTTCACCGTAAACGTCAGTGATATCGATCCTGTCCTTGGTCATCGTAAGGATCCAGTTATCCTCAAGGAATACGACATCCTTTGTGTACTCGATCATGGCAGTAACGTCAGATGCGATGAAGTTCTCGCCCTTGCCGATGCCGACTACTACAGGGTTATCCTTCTTGGCGCAGATAAGTCTGTCAGGAGCGTCAACGCAGAGCACGCAGAGGGCATAAGATCCGACGATATCCTTGAGGGCCCTTCTTACGGCCGCATTGATATCCGTACAGTCATACAGCCTGTAGTAATACTCTATGAGCTGCGCAGCAACTTCCGTATCAGTCTCTGATGCGAACTTATATCCCTTCTTTTTCAGAAAGCTCCTCAGTTCCGCATAGTTCTCTATGATGCCGTTATGGACTACGCAGATCTTGCCGTTCATCGACATGTGAGGGTGCGAGTTCTCATCACTGGGAGCTCCGTGTGTTGCCCACCTCGTATGTCCGATCCCTGCAGAGATCCTGTTCGTATGCTTGTCATCGAGCGTATATCCGGCCTCTGCAACAGCCTGCCTAAGTTCCTTGACATAACCCTTCTTCTTGACGATCTCGAGCCTGCCTTCTTTGATGAAAGACACCCCCGCAGAATCGTATCCCCTGTACTCCAGAGTTGACAGACCGTTGAGCAATACACCCAATGTATTGCGTGGTCCTATATAACCCACTATACCGCACATATGATCATTGCCTCCTTAAAGCAGTTCTCTGAGCCTGCTGCAGGCTTCCTTCGTGTTCTCATGCGTCCCGAAAGCGGTGAGCCTGAAGTAACCTTCTCCCGCCTCGCCGAATCCCTCACCGGGCGTTCCGACGATCTGAGCTTTACCAAGCAGGTGATCGAAGAACGTCCAGCTGTCCATGCCGCCGGGACACTTAAGCCAGATATAAGGCGAATCCTTTCCACCCGTGTAATAGATCCCCTTCTCATCAAGGACTGCTGCGATCATGTCAGCATTCTCCTGATAGTAAGCAATATTCCTCATGCACTGTCTGATGCCTTCACCGGACAGGACGGCTTCAGCAGCACACTGAACGGGATAAGATACGCCGTTGAACTTTGTTGCCTGCCTCCTGAACCACATCTTATTAAGGCTCGTTCCATCATCCGCCTTAAGATCCTCAGGCACTATTGTCCATCCGCATCTCGTTCCGGTAAATCCCGCGAACTTCGAGAAAGAGCATACTTCAATGGCACATTCCCTTGCGCCTTCTATCTCGTATATCGAGTGAGGAAGATCGCCTGTGATGAACGCCTCATAAGCAGAGTCGTAGATGATGAGCGAACCCGTCTTAAGAGCATACTCCACCCACTTTGTAAGCTGCGCCCTGTCATATGCCGCACCCGTAGGATTATTCGGTGAGCACAGATATATCACGGCAGCTCCATCTTCCCTTATCTGATCCGGCATTGGAAGAAAACCGTTCTCGCTGCTGCCGCTGATATATGAGATCTTATTGCCGCTCATGAGGTTGGAATCGACATAGACCGGATATACGGGATCGGGGATGATGATCTTGTTGTTCCCAAGTATGTCGACGAGGTTTCCGATGTCGCTCTTGGCGCCGTCCGAAATGAAGATCTCAGACAGTCTGATGTCTGCCGTATAATGGTCTGCTATGGCCTTCTTGAGGAACTCGTGACCGCTTTCGGGCGGGTAGCCCCTGAATGTCTCCTGCCTGCCCATCTCGTTTGCTGCCCTGACCATGGCTTCAACGGCAACAGCAGGCAGCGGAAGGGTCACATCACCTATTCCGAGCCTGATGAGCTTTGCGCCGGGGTTCTCCTCCTGATACCTGCGCACGCGGGACGCGATCTCGGAGAAGAGATATGTTTCCTTGATGTTCTTAAAGTTACTGTTAGTCTTGATGTTCATACTCATTTACCGCTTTCTTTGCAAATAAAAAAGCGCTCATCAACGGCAGGTTACCCTGCCGCTGACAAGCGCCATTGCTTACGTCAATGATTTATACTCTTATTTTCCGGAGATGTCAAGTTGATACTGCTATAGAGGACCTGCCTTCCCGAAGGAAAACAGGTCCTCACAAAGCGGTATGGAACGGGCTTTCTTATCACCTTACGCCGAACAGGAGTTCTCCATATGCCGGGAAAGGCCAATACTCTGCTGCAGTCTCAAGTTCGAGCTTGTCGCAGTTAGCACGCAGTTCATCCATTGCAGGGATCATCTCGTCCTTGATCTTGTCAGCCAATACTTCGTAATCGTCTATCTTGCCGCACTCGGCGATGAGGCTGTTCAATGCCTTAAGAGCCTTGTAGGCAGCGCTCATGTCTGAAGAGATCTCGGATAAGGTCTCCTTCTCAAACTCGGCAGATCCGCCTTCAGCCGTGATGACAGATATAGAGGAGGCAAGGTCAGCTGCGTATGCGGATACTGCCGGGAGGATATCCTGCTTAGCCATTACAGACATCGTCTGGTACTCGATGTTTAACAGCTTGCAGTATTTCTCGAGGAAGATCTCGTGACGTGATCTCATCTCGACTTCGGAATAGACGTTGTGCTTTGTGAGCAGCTCGACGTTCTTGGGATCAAGATAGTGCTTGACTGCATCAGGCAGTGTCTTGTAGTTCGACAGTCCTCTCTTCTCTGCTTCTGCCACCCATGAATCATCGTAACCGTTTCCGTTAAAGAGGATCCTCTTATGGGCAGATATCTCGCTCTTGATGAGATCGTGCAGCGCGCTCTCAAAATCTGCTGCCCCCTCAAGTGTGTCTGCATAGTTGGCCAGCACTTCAGCAACAGCTGCGTTGAGCACTGTATTTGCCATGGCGATCGAAGATGCGGAACCTAGCATCCTGAACTCGAACTTATTGCCTGTAAATGCGAACGGGCTCGTTCTGTTACGGTCAGTCGTATCCTTGGGGAACCTGGGCAGGACGTGAACGCCGATCTTCATGATCTCCTTCTCCCTGGATCCGTAAGGACGGTCCTCAACTATGGAATCCAGGATCTCCGTAAGCTCTGAACCGAGAAATACGGAGATGATCGCAGGAGGTGCCTCATTGGCGCCGAGACGGTGGTCGTTACCTGCTGAAGCAACTGACAGACGCAGCAGATCCTGATACTGATCCACAGCAGAGATGACAGCTGTGAGGAACAGCAGGAATGATGCGTTATCGCGCGGTGTCTCACCGGGATCCAGGAGGTTGATGCCGGTATCAGTCGAGATAGACCAGTTATTGTGCTTGCCTGAACCGTTTACCCCCTCGAAAGGCTTCTCATGAAGGAGACATACAAGATTATGCTTTCTTGCGACTTTCTGCATGATCTCCATAGTGAGCTGGTTATGATCAGCTGCGATATTTGTCGTAGTAAAGATAGGCGCCAGTTCGTGCTGAGCTGGAGCAACTTCATTATGCTCTGTAGTAGCAAGGATACCGAGCTTCCAGAGTTCTTCGTTGAGATCCTTCATGAAGGCCTGTACCCTCGGCTTGATAACGCCGAAGTAATGATCCTCCATCTGCTGACCCTTGGGAGGCAATGCACCGAACAATGTCCTTCCGGTGTAGATAAGATCCTTGCGCTGATCGTACATCTTCTTGTCGATGAGGAAGTACTCCTGCTCAGGTCCTACCGTTGTGCGGATGGATGTTACATCATCCTTGCCGAAAACTTTCATGATGCGGAGCGCCTGCTTATTGATCGCTTCCATCGAGCGGAGCAAAGGTGTCTTCTTATCAAGAGCCTCTCCGTTATATGAGCAGAACGCCGTGGGGATGCAGAGTACCCCGTCCTTGATAAATGCGAATGACGTGGGATCCCATGCGGTGTATCCTCTTGCCTCAAAAGTAGCTCTGATACCGCCGGAAGGGAAAGATGATGCATCAGGCTCACCCTGGATCAGTTCCTTGCCGGAGAAATTCATTATTACCTTGCCGTCATCCTGAGGTGAGATAAAGCTGTCGTGCTTTTCCGCCGTGATCCCCGTCAGAGGCTGGAACCAGTGTGTGTAGTGTGTCGCGCCCTTCTCAACAGCCCACTGCTTCATCTCGTTTGCGATGACGGTGGCTGCTTCAGGAGTAAGTCTCTTACCGTAATCAATGGCCTGCTTTACAGCCTTGTAGATCTCCTTGGGAAGCCTCGACTTCATCACGCTCTCGTTAAAAACATTCTCACCGAAATAATCTTCAACCGTTCTCATGTTCCGTTCTCCTTATCGTTTGATCTTGAAAACAAAAAAAGACGCCACGAACTCCTAAAAGTTCATGGCGTCCTTGCCGTTTGTCTTCGATTATGGCGTGAATATACACCTGCATCAATTGATTGTCAAGCGACTTGTTGACAACATTTCGGAATAGTGGCAGAATCTTACTCGGAACAAAGGCGTTCATCGATGTGTGTCTGATGACTCACAGCGATGACGCCTCTTTTTATTTTGGTATGGAGGAATGGTATATGAATTGTTCGCTGGAAGAATTTATGCAGTACATCGAAGAGGAAGACATCAAGTTTATCAAGCTTGCTTTCTGCGACGTCCACGGTATCCCCAAGAATATATCGATAATGCCTAATGAACTGGAGGATGCGGTAACGAACGGCATCCCGATCAATGCTTCGCTCATTCCGGGTTTTGGCGAAGATATCTATCCCGATATCTACCTGCACCCCGACATCACGACGACGACCCTTCTGCCCTGGAGACCGGAGAACGGCAAGGTGGTAAGGATCTTCTGCGACATCACTTTGCAGGACGGCACCCCGTTCGCGATCGATACGCGCAATGTCCTTAAGCAGGCTGTTAAGAAGGCTGATGATTCAGGGATCGAATTCCTGTTCGGTTCGAGGATCGAATTCTATCTGTTCAAGACAGATGAGGAAGGCAACCCGACCAAGATCCCTTATGATAATGCAGGCTACATGGATATCGCCCCGCTCGATAAGGGCGAGAACGTCAGGCGTGACATATGCCTTACGTTAGAGCGCATGGGTATCCTTCCGATCAATTCCCACCATGAAGCAGGCCCCGGACAGAATCAGATCGACTTCACGAGCAGCGACCCTATCAAGGCTGCCGATAATGTCATCACATACATGTCCGTTGTCAGGACCATCGCTGCAAGATATGGTCTTTATGCTGACTTCTCACCCAAGCCCATCGAGGATGCGCCGGGCAACGGATTCCATATCAACGTGCTCGCAAGGCGCAGGGGATCATCTGACGATGTCCTCACAAATGCCATCGCAGGCATCTTGGATCACATAAAGGATACGACCGTCTTCTTCAATAATTCCGTCCAGTCCTACAAGAGGTTCGGACAGGGCAGTGCACCCAGCAAGGTATCCTGGTCAGGCGAGAACCGCGGGCAGCTCATAAGGATCCACCGCTCCCGTGCAACTGCCAAGGATTATGCACAGCTCAGGTCACCTGATGCACATGCAAATCCATACCTTGCCATGGCAATGATCATCTACGAATGTCTTGACGGAATAGCAAGCAGGACAGAGCTTCCGGAAGCAGGAACAACGCGCGCGGATCTGCCGTCATCTCTCGAAGAAGCAAGATCTCTTGCACTTAATGACAGTTTTGCCAACGGCGTGCTCGGAAAGGAACTCGTAACGGCTTACTGCAGGTAATAACAGATACAAAGACAGAATGATCTTCAAGGAGGATGGAATGCACGACAGAGCAACATACAGCGTTCTTATTGCATCGTCAAACCCAAAGTTTGACCAGATCCTGACATCCCTTCTTCCGGCTGAAGATTACGGGCCTGTGGATATCTGCGATTTCGCGGGGCTTGCGAGGCGCAAGCTTACTGATCAGCCATATGACATACTGATCGTGAATACGCCGCTCAAGGACGAGAACGGAACGGATCTTGCGATCGAGACGGCAAATGATGCCAATACCGGGGTTATGCTCCTCGTCGATGCGTCGCGCTTTGACGAGATCAGCAGCGTGACCGAACAATACGGGATACTTACATTGTCCAAGCCGACGAACAGACCGGCCGTGACGCAGTCACTCAAGCTCCTCTGCGCCACGAGGAACCGCCTTAAGAGGATGGAGAAGAAGACAGCCTCTTTCGAAGAGAAGATCGAGGAGATAAAGCTGATCAACAGGGCAAAGCTCCTTCTCATGGAGAAGGAAGGGATAAGTGAACAGCAGGCGCACAGGCTCGTCGAGAAGGCAGCCATGGATTCCCGCAGTTCAAAACGTCAGGTAGCTGAAGAAATAATAGCAAGATATAAGGAGTAACCACTATGACTAAGTACATCTTTGTAACGGGAGGTGTTGTATCGGGCCTTGGCAAAGGTATCACGGCAGCCTCCCTCGGAAGACTGCTCAAAATGCGCGGACTTAAGGTTGCAGCACAGAAACTCGACCCGTACATCAACGTCGATCCCGGTACGATGAGTCCGTTCCAGCACGGTGAAGTCTATGTTACCGAGGACGGTGCGGAGACTGACCTCGACCTTGGTCATTACGAGCGTTTTATCGATGAGGATCTCAACAGGTTCTCCAACCTCACGACCGGTAAGGTCTACTCCAATGTCATTGCAAAGGAGCGCCGCGGGGAATACCTGGGATCCACGGTCCAGATAATCCCGCATGTCACAGATGAGATCAAGAGATTTGTCTATAACGTAGGACGCCAGAGCAGTGCCGATGTGGTCATCACCGAAGTTGGCGGAACGATCGGCGATATCGAAGGACAGCCTTTCATCGAGGCAATAAGGCAGGTGGGCAACGAAGTCGGAAGAGAGAATTCCCTTTATATCCATGTGTGCCTACTCCCCTACCTTAAGGCATCCGGAGAACATAAGACAAAGCCCACGCAGCACTCGGTAAAAGAACTTCAGGGCATGGGCATCACTCCCGACATCATCGTCTTGAGGACTGACGAGAAGATAGAAGACATGAGCATATTCAAGAAGATCGCTCACTTCTGTAATGTCAAGGAAGACTGCGTCATCGAGAACACGACGCTTCCCATTCTCTATGAGGCTCCACTCATGCTCGAGCGTTCAGGAATGTCAGATATCGTATGCCGCGAATTGGGTCTTGAATGTCCACCTCCTGACGTAACGGAATGGGAATCGCTGATCAACAGGATCATCTCACCGAGCAGCAGTGTTACGATAGGCCTGGTCGGCAAGTATGTCCAGCTCCACGACGCATATCTGTCTGTTGCAGAAGCTCTCCATCATGCAGGATATTTCTGCGATGCAACAGTTAACATCAAGTGGATCGATTCCGAGTCGGTCAATGCCGACAACTATAAGGAGATCTTAGGAACGGTTGACGGCATCGTAGTCCCCGGCGGCTTCGGCGGAAGAGGTATCGAAGGCATGGTCCTGACTGCACAGTACTGCCGTGAGAATGATGTTCCGTATCTCGGGATCTGCCTCGGCATGCAGATCGCAGTCATCGAAGCCGGACGTGACCTCCTCGGATATTCCGATGCAAATTCCAATGAGTTTGATAAAGACTCCGATCACAAGGTCATCGACTTCATGCCCGGTCAGAGCGATGAAGTCGCCAAGGGCGGAACGCTGAGACTCGGCAGTTATCCCTGCTCCATCGTTGCCGGAACAAAGATGGAGGAATGCTATGGAACTGATTCCATAAATGAGCGTCACAGACACAGATATGAATTCAATAATGACTACCGCGATGAACTCACTTCCGCAGGTCTTACGATAAGCGGCCTGTCACCTGACGGTCTTCTCGTCGAGACAGTAGAATATCCGGAAAACAGATTCTTTGTCGGCGTTCAGTATCACCCTGAATTCAAGTCACGTCCGAACAAGCCTCATCCTCTGTTCATGGGGCTGGTAAGAGCATCTCTTAAGTGAGAGGGCTGAATAGTGAACAGTGATCACTGATCGCTCCTGCCGCGTTCGCCGTACTTGTGATTCTTGGCCCTGTACATCTGTTCGTCTGCGCTCTTGATCGCCTGGGCGATGTCAAAACCGTCGTCCAATACGCCAGTCATAAAGCCGCTGCTCGTAGCGACTTCATAAGGCAGGTCGTTTTCCCGATTGTACTCATCAAGATATCTGTCGATGTCCTCCATTATCCTGCCGGCATCACATTCCCCGAAGATAACGGAGAACATTTCGTCACCGCCAAATCTCGTTGACAGGCTGTTGTCGGGCACCGCCTTGAACAATGCTTCAGCTACCGCAATGATCGCCCTGTCACCTTCGGCATGCCCGAAATTATCGTTGATGAACTTAAGTCCGTCCAGGTCTGACATGATCACCGTGACGGTCTTCTTATAGTGCCTGGGGTGCTTCCTGAGCTTCTTGAACTCGTTCTGGAACCCGATCCTGTTAAACAGTCCCGTGAGCGGATCGTGACGGTACATCTCATCCATCTTATAGAGGATCATGCGCTGATACTGTATTCCTACGTATCCGCCTACGCCGATGCTTATCGCATTGGTCGCACCCATCGTATTCGTATAGTTCGAGATGAAATAATCACGGAAATAATAACAGACAAATCCAAACGGCCTGTTCATGTAATCAAGTGAATTGAATATCAGCGGATAACCGCTCTCCGTAAGTTCCAGGAGCCTGTTGCGGACTGAAGGCGACAATACGTCTTCTGAAAACTCATTGTCGCATTTGATATCAAGGGTATCCGTATTATACTGCTCCGGATAGTCGGCATCGTAGATCATGATCAGTTCCTTGGGGCTGTCAGTATTACCCGTATCAGTAAAATAGTTCGCCTCTTCATCAAAGCACTTCCTGTCGACTACGACCAGCAGGTTATCCGTCTTATAGGACCTTAACGGGAGCACCATCTCTCCAGGGCTGTTGCTCGTCTGCATGGATGCAGATATGAGCTGCAATACGCGGTTATCATCATTATTGCGCGCGAAGCTTTCCTTGAACCAGTCACGCAGCATCTCGGGATGCTCCGAATGCTCCGGACATCCGCACGATTCATTCGCGATGAACTTCGGCGTGATCAGTTCGTCATAGAGCTCACCTGTATCAATGGCCTTCACCACTGTCTGCGCAGTCACTTCAGCCAGCTTAAGGATGTCGCATGATGCGGTCGTGATCTTAGGGGATGTGAAATAGATCTCATCATATCCGTCAAAGCCTGAGACGATGACATCCTCCGGAACCCTGTAACCCTCTTCGTTCAGGATCTCCGTAACGGTTATAGCCATGATGTCATTGGCACAGATTATTGCCTTGGGAAGCCTTCCCCTGGATACGAGCGCCCTGGTTGCAACTCTGCACGGATCAGCCCAAAAATGACCGTAACTTATCATGTTCCTGTCAAAGCGGATGCCGTTCTCGCTCAGGACCTTCTTGAATACGGCGATCCTGCTGTCTGAGAACTTGTTGTTGGGATGTCCTGCCATCATGTGGACATCCTTGATCCTGTGATCCTCGATGATATGGCGGACTACCTTCTCAAAGCCTGCCTCATAGTCGTAATTGATGCATGATGCCCCGTCATAACGGCCGTCCGCAATAACTACCGGTACTTCATATTCCTGTGCCCGTCCTATGATCTTCCTGGCGATCTTCTGGCTCTTGATCTTCTCATCCATTATGATGACCGCATCGATAAAACTGTACGGGATCAGGTCGAAGACATACCGCTCTGAAGCCGGGCGGTCTTCTTCCCAGTATATATCCGAATTGATCGCGAAAATGAGCAGTGCAAAACCGTCTCGCTTGAGGAGTTCATTGAGCCTGACGATATATCCGTGTATCTGCGGATCGTAGACTCTTGATGTACATAGTGCGATCAGCTTCTTGCCGTTGATCATATGCCGGCCTCCGACGGTTGATATGATATTATAATACCACGCGTGATGTGGATTAGACTATATCTTTGATCAACTTACCCACTTCATGTCAAGCTTTTTCTTATTCCTGACACAATCAGTCAGATAGAGGTTTATCAATGTCTGATAAGGTATTCCCGTCCGCTGTGATTCTTCTTTAAAATAGTCAATGACTGAAGGAGCGACTTTTATTGTAATCTGCTTCTTGAGTTCCTTGGCATAAGGATTCCTTACGGCATTACCGAAGTCAAATTCCTTCTCCAGGATCTCGTTTTCATCGTAAGTCTTACTCATGTATTCATTCTCCTCTCATAATTCCATATCTCATTTGATGTTGCTTTCCTAGATGATATTATCCGTATTATCGATTCACTCCTCATACAATATACTACCAGCAAAACATTATTCTGACTGATGCAGCCTATTATCCTGAAACGGTCTTCATCGTCCGAATGAACAGCATCAAATTCCAGCCATGCCGCTTCATCATAAAACACTGTGGATGCCTCTTCGAAAGACACTCCGTGCTTCTTCTGATTTGCTCTATTCTTGTTCTCGTCCCAATCAAAACAGTACATAATACTCCTTCCTGAGTATATGCAATGTAATTATAACATAATTACATTGCATAACCAATATTCGTTTACGAATACTACGCTTTGTCGAATTGGGGCCGCCATGTAAAGGCGTGATCATTCACGCCTCTGGTTTTTAATCATCAAGATCCTGTAATGCTTGAAGATAACCCTTGATCCTGTCACGCCGGCTGACATCCATCTTCCGGTACTCCATCAACAGTTCATATTCATCATCATCACGGTACACAACAACATAATCAGTATTAAGCATACTGTTGGTCTTCGTTCCTGAGAGAACATAATAAGGATCCACATTCAATGTATCACAGATTACCTGAAGTTTATCTATCGAAGGGTTCTGCTTCTTCCCGCGCCAGCTGCTCATCGTACTCTGCGGGATCCCGGTCTTGTCAGAGAACTCCTTCTGTGTCATTCCTGCATCATGGATAAGGTTCAGTACACGTTCACCGATCGTCATGGCAGCCTCCCGTAACAGTAGAATTCGATTATACGAATTCTACTATACATCGCACATTAAATCAACTTATATCTCAATACTGCCCGTGAATACCTTCTCGCAGTTTCCTGTCATGAATACTCCGTCATCAGTATAGTTGATGACGAGCTCACCGCCACGGAGGATGACGCGGATATCTTCGCCCTTGGGACAGAAGCCGTTAAGACATGCCGCTACTGCAGCTGCGCAGGCGCCTGTTCCGCAAGCCAGCGTCTCGCCTGAGCCACGCTCCCAGACACGCATCTTGAGAGTGTGCTCGTCGATGACCTTGACGAACTCAGTGTTGACCCTCTCCGGGAAGATCCTGTCAGTCTCGCAGGAAGGTCCTATCTTCTCGAGTTCCAACGCATCGACAAGATCCGTGAAGACTACCGCATGCGGGTTCCCCATCGATACGCAGGTAATGTTGTACTGATTGCCTCCCATGGTCACGGGGCGGTCTACTATCATGTCTCCGTCAAGAGCTACTGGGATCTGGGCGGGGTCAAGCACTGCCTTGCCCATGTCCACCTTGACACGGACAACTTCATCACCCAGAGTCATGAGTTCCAGCTTCTTGATGCCGCTCTTCGTCTCCACTGTCATGTGCTTGCGCTTGTGACCTGCGACGTCGTACATGTACTTGCCGACGCAGCGGATGGCATTACCGCACATCTTTCCTTCTGAACCGTCGAGGTTATACATGATCATGCGGCAGTCAGCAACACGCGAAGGTGCGATCAGAACGATACCGTCACCACCGACACCGAAATGACGGTCGGACATATACACAGACAGCGATTCAGGAGATGCCACCATCTTCTCAAGACAGTCGATGTAGATGTAGTCATTGCCGCATCCCTGCATCTTTGTGAAATTGATCACCTTGCGCTTCTCACGCATGTTGTTTATGTCTACAAGTTCCGTGTTGATCTCACTGTATCTGCTCATGAGACTGTCGGCAAGCGCATCAGCCGTATCGATCGCAGTAAGGCACGGGATACCGAGCATTACCGCGCGGCGGCGGAGCTTGACTGAATCTCTCGCGGGGAGACGTCCTTTCGCGGAGGTCGAAATGATGTAATTGACCTTGCCGCTCTCCAGGAGCGTCATCGTGTTGTTCTCGTCAGATTCGTGGATCTTGTGAACCGTCTCAACAGTCAATCCGGCATCGCGGAGTGCTACGGAATTGCCCGCAGTCGCATAAAGATCAAATCCGAGGGAAGCAAACTTCTTGGCGACTTCAACGATCTCAGACTTGTCAGAATTGCGGACCGATATGAGGACACCTCCGCTCTTATACATCTTGTAGCCTGCTGCAACGAGGCCCTTGTACAGGGCTTCCGAGAGGTTGCGGCCGACGCCTAACACCTCACCCGTGGACTTCATCTCAGGTCCCAACTGCGTGTCGACATCGGTAAGTTTCTCAAAGGAGAATACCGGAACCTTAACGCATGTATAAGGTGACTGGCGGTAGAAACCGACACCGTAATCCATGTCAGCGAGCTTCTCGCCTAAGGACACCCTCACAGCGCAGTCCACCATCATGACTCCCGTTACCTTGCTCATGTAGGGCACCGTTCTCGACGCGCGGGGATTTACCTCGATGACATAGATCTGGTCGTCCTTAACGATGTACTGGATGTTTACGATTCCGATCGATGCCAGGCCTTCGCAGAGTGCTTTCGTAGTATCTACGAGCCTCTTGGCCATGCGGTCATAGATATGTTTTGCAGGGTAGACTGCGATGGAGTCGCCCGAGTGGATGCCTGCTCTCTCGATATGTTCCATGATACCGGGAATGAGAACGTCATGACCGTCGTAGATCGCATCGACTTCGATCTCCCTGCCCTGGATGTATTTATCGATCAGGACCGGATTCTCGATGCCCTGCGAGAGTATGATATCCATGTATTCGTTTACGTCCTCATCGTGAAATGCGATCGTCATGTTCTGACCGCCGAGCACGTAGGAAGGACGCAGGAGGATCGGATATTCCAGAGTATGGGCGGCCTCGAATGCCTCATCCTTCGTCAGCACGGAGAATCCCTTGGGTCTTGCGATCCCGAGCCTCTCGAGGAGTTCGTCAAATCTCTCACGGTCTTCGGCCATGTCGATCGAATCGGCAGAAGTCCCGATGATGTTTATGTTGTTCTCCGACAATGTCTTCGTCAGCTTGATGGCAGTCTGTCCGCCGAAAGCAACAACGACGCCGACAGGCTTTTCCTGTTCGATGATATTGAGCACGTCTTCCGGTGTGAGCGGTTCGAAGTAGAGCCTGTCGCCCGTATCAAAGTCAGTTGATACCGTCTCCGGGTTATTGTTGATTATGACTACGCGGTACCCAAGACCCCTTAAGGCATGTACGCAGTGGACAGCAGCATAGTCGAACTCGATACCCTGACCGATCCTGATGGGGCCTGAACCTATTACGATGACCGTCTTTGCATCTCCCGTATCCTCTATGGATGCCTCGTTCTCACCGCCTTCTGCCTTGCTGTTGTATGTCGCATAGAAATACGGCGTTACGGCTTCAAACTCACCTGCGCACGTATCGACCATCTTATAGGTAACTGAGACAAGCTGCTTCTTATCTTCGACAGATTCCCCTGATATCCTGGAGATCGCCTTGTCGGTGAATCCTAACTTCTTGCCCCTGATGTAGAGTTCATCAGTAAGCCCGCCCTCGATCGTCTTCTCGTAAGATACGAGATTCCTGATCTTGCTTAAGAACCAGTTGTCGATCATTGTGATCTTATGGATCTCATCCATGTCAAATCCGCGGTATAATCCCTCGGCAACATAGAAGATCCTCTCATCCGTCGTATGACCGATGCCCTTCCTTATCTCATCATCCGTCATATCTTTAAGCTTCTTGATCCTGAGCGTGTCGGCAGAGATCTCCGCACCTCTTACGGCCTTCATCAGGGCGCTCTCGAACGAGTCTGATATGGACATGACTTCGCCCGTCGCCTTCATCTGCGTTCCGAGGTCTCTCTTCGCATACACGAACTTGTCGAAAGGCCACTTCGGGAACTTTACCGCAACATAGTCGAGCGCAGGCTCGAACGCCGCGAAAGTGTTCCCCGTGACTGCATTCCTGATCTCATCGAGACGGTATCCGAGAGCAATCTTGGTCGCTACTTTCGCGATGGGGTAGCCTGTCGCCTTCGATGCGAGTGCGGACGACCTGGATACACGCGGATTGACCTCGATGACGGCATATTCGAAAGATGTCGGGTGGAGTGCGAACTGGCAGTTACAGCCGCCTTCAACACCGAGCGCTTCGATTATGTTAAGTGATGCCGATCTGAGCATCTGATACTCTTTGTCCGACAATGTGACAGCAGGCGCGATGACGATGCTGTCTCCCGTGTGGACGCCTACGGGATCAAGGTTCTCCATCGAGCAGACCGTGATGACATTGCCCGCTTTGTCACGGATGACCTCGAACTCGATCTCCTTCCAGCCGGAGATGCATTTCTCGATCAGCACCTGCGTGATCGGAGACATGTTAAGACCATTCCTGGCGATCTCGTGGAGCTCGCCGGCATCAGAAGCGATACCGCCGCCCGAACCGCCTAATGTAAATGCAGGTCTGACGATGACCGGATAACCGATCTCCTTTGCGAATTCAAGAGCTGAATCAACATCGTTTACGACCTTGGAGGGAATGCAGGGCTGGCCAATGCTCTCCATGGTATCCTTGAATATCTGACGGTCCTCCGCCTTGTCTATGCACTCCGGAGAAGAACCCAGGAGCTTGACGCCGTTACGCGCAAGGAAGCCGTCCTTGGCAAGCTCCATGCAGAGCGTCAGTGCTGTCTGTCCGCCAAGTCCTGACAAGATCGCGTCAGGTCTCTCGGTCTCTATTACCCTCTTGACTGTCTTAAGTGTAAGCGGTTCGATGTAGATCTTGTCCGCCATCGATTTATCGGTCATTATCGTAGCAGGATTGGAGTTGATAAGTACGATCTCGATACCATCCTCACGAAGTGCTCTGCATGCCTGCGTGCCTGCATAGTCAAACTCGGCTGCCTGACCTATTACGATAGGACCGGAACCGATGACTAAGACCTTACGGATACTCTTATCTAACGGCATGATCAATCCCTCCCCTCATCCATCATCTTAATGAAATCGTCGAACAGAAATTCCGTATCCTTCGGACCTCCGCAGGCTTCGGGATGGAACTGGACGGAGAACTGGGGCCTGTTCCTGTAGATGATACCCTCATTCGTTCCGTCGTTGACATTCGTGTAGAGAACGTCTGCAACATTCCTGTCTATGGAATCTTCAAGAACCGCATAGCCGTGGTTCTGCGAGGAGATGTATATCCTTCCCGTGATCATGTTCTTGACCGGGTGGTTTGTTCCCCTGTGGCCATACTTGAGCTTATTTGTCTTAAACCCGTTTGCAAGTGCCAGGAGCTGGTGACCAAGGCAGATGCCCATGGTCGGGATCTTATCTCCTGCCAGTTCCTGAAGTGTCTTTATGGTAACCTTGTTGTCCTCGGGATCACCGGGACCGTTGCTTATGAAGATACCGTCAGGAGACAATCCCCTGATGGTATCAGCGCTTGAATCATATGGAAGCAGAACGACCTTGCAGCCACGTGCATTGAGGCACCTTATGATATTGTTCTTGATGCCGCAGTCGATCATGGCGACCGTATAAATACTGTTGCCGGGATCGAACACCTGAGGTGATGTGACACTGACTTCCGCGACCGGATCCTTGATCTTGTAAGCCGCGATATCAGCCAGTGCCTTATCCATGTCTGAAGGAAGCGTATCGGTTATGAGTCCGTTCATGACACCTCTCTCACGGAGTATCCTCGTCAGGGCTCTCGTATCTATCCCCTTAAGTCCCGGGATATTGTTCTCCCTGAGGTAATCATCGAGTGTTCCGCTGCTCCTGAAGTTCGAAGGTTCTCCGCACGCTTCCCTTACGATGTAAGCTGATACGCTGGGGGCTTCTCCCTCGCGGTCTTCCGGTATGATACCGTAGTTACCGATCAGCGGGAATGTCTGAACGACAGCCTGTCCCTTATAACTCTTGTCAGTCAGAGTCTCAAGGTAACCGGTCATAGCCGTTGTGAATACTATCTCGGCAATGACTTCTCCGGAGCTTCCAAAGGCCTCTCCCTCAAATACATCACCATTTTCCAAAACCAAATACCGCTTCATTTATCGACCTCACAACATATTTGAATAACCCATAAGATATTTATCTACTTCTTCAGCGCAGTCCCTGCCCTCTCTCAGGCCCCATACCACGAGCGACTGTCCTCTTCTGACATCGCCTGCCGCAAAGACCTTGTCCCTGGAGGTGCGGTGATCCTTCTCTGAAGCCTTTATGTTAGACCTTGAATCAGTCTCCACCCCGAAAGATTCAGCTATGTAGCTCTCCGGGCCAAGGAAACCTGCTGCGATGAGAACGATCTGAGCCGGAATGATCTTCTCCGAGCCCTCGATGAAGTTCATCTTCATCCTTCCGTCGTCACCTCTCTGCCAGTCAATCTTTACTGTCTCAACCCCCGTAAGCTTTCCGTCATCATCACGGACAAAACTCTTAACGGTAGTCTCATAGACTCTTGGATCCTTCCCGAATACGGCGATGGATTCCTCCTGTCCGTAATCAGTCTTAAGGACCTTCGGCCATTCAGGCCACGGGTTGTTCGCGGCACGTGTCAAGGGCGGCACCGGCATCATCTCGAGCTGCGTCACAGACTTGCACCCGTGCCTTATGCATGTACCTACGCAGTCATTACCTGTATCACCTCCGCCGATTATCACGACATCCTTGTACTTGGAACTGATATAGTCCGTAGCAGATATATTGGATTCCAATACTATCTTAGTCGTTGAGGTTAAGAAGTCAACAGCAAAGTATATGCCTTCACCCTCTCTTCCGGGAGCATTGATATCTCTCGGATTGCGGCTGCCGCAGGCCAGGATGACCGCATCATATGAGTCGGTCAGCTCCGAAGCGGAGATATCACGCCCGACATCAGTATTGTATCTGAATTCGACTCCTTCCTCCATCATGAGGTCTATCCTTCTGCTAATGATCCTTTTCTCGAGTTTCATGTTCGGAATGCCGTACATGAGAAGACCTCCTGCCCTGTCCGCTTTCTCGAACACTGTCACGCTGTGACCTCTCCTGTTGAGCCAGTGGGCGGCCGACAGACCTGAAGGTCCGGAACCTATTACCGCCACCTTCTTACCGCTCCTCTTAGCAGGAACCTTCGGCTTCATGTGACCGCTCTCAAAAGCTCTCTCGATCACCGCATACTCATTTGCCCTTACAGTCACAGCATCTCCGTTTAGGCCGCACGTGCATGCCTTCTCACAGAGTGCCGGACATACTCTCGATGTAAACTCCGGAAAGGGATTTGTCATGGTAAGCCTGTCACATGCCTCATTCCAGAACCCTCCGTAGATCAGATCGTTCCAGTCCGGACAGAGATTATTGAGAGGACAGCCTGACACCATCCCGCAGATCGGCTTGCCGAACTGACAGAAAGGCACCCCGCAGTCCATGCACCTTGCAGCCTGCTCCTTACGGGTTTCTTCATCGATGGGCGTATGGAACTCGTTGTAGGACTTTATCCTCTCCAGCGGATCCATTGCAGGATCATCAACTCTTCCATACTCCATAAAACCGCCTGTCTTACCCATATGGATCACCCGTTAACCCTTTCCTGAAATGCTTTGATCTTTGCTTCGTCATCATCACATCCCATATCTTTGTATTTGCTGATGGCGGTCATCATTGCCTTGTACTCGTGAGGGACTACCTTCTTAAACTTCGTGACATATTCATCAAAGTCCTTCAGGATGATCGAACCCAAATGTGAGGAAGTCCTTCTGACGTGTTCCTCGATCAGAGCGCGCAGCCTGTTCCTGTCATCTTCTTCCGTGATCCTGGAGAATCCGACAAGTGATTTGTTGAGCTTTGTGTAAAGATCGTTCTCTTCATCAAGGACATAAGCGATACCGCCGCTCATACCTGCTGCGAAGTTCTTGCCAACCTTGCCTAAGATCACTGCTTCGCCGCCGGTCATGTATTCACATCCGTGATCTCCGACACCTTCGCAGACGACTGTCGCACCGGAGTTCCTGACACAGAATCTCTCACCTGCCACACCGTTGATAAATGCCTTGCCTGATGTCGCACCGAAGAGTGCAACGTTGCCGGCAATGATGTTCTCATCTGCCTTGAGGCTGAAGTGCTCAGGCGCCTTGAGGCTCAGCGTGCCGCCTGACAATCCCTTTCCGAAATAGTCATTCGCATCACCTTCCACATTGATCGTAAGACCCCTGGGGATGAATGCGCCGAAGCTCTGTCCTGCAGAGCCTTTGCAGTTCACCACAAACGTATCCTCATCAAGTGAGCTGCCATATCTCTTTGTTATCTCAGCACCGAAGAGCGTGCCTACCGTCCTGTTGAGATTTGTTATCTTAACATCGATGCTCTTCTTTGTTCCGTTTCTGAAAGCATCCTCAAATGACGGAATGATGATCTGTTCATCTATCGTCTTTCCGAGCATGAAATCATATGCATCGGCAGGATCAAAATGCTTCTTGACGTCCGTCCTCTTGTTGTAGGGATCAGCCAGGACGATATTCATATCGATGCCCTCCGGATGTGATCCTTCGGGGAAAGCCTTCTTCCTCAGGAGGTCAGATCTTCCGACCAGTTCATCGATGCTCCTGATGCCAAGAGATGCCATGATCTCACGTGTCTCCTGCGCTATGAAATTCATGAAGTTGATAACATATTCCGGCTTGCCCTTAAACCTCTTGCGGAGTTCGGGATTCTGCGTTGCCACGCCTACGGGACATGTATCAAGGTTACATACACGCATCATGACGCAGCCCATCGTAACGAGAGGTGCAGTTGCAAAACCGAATTCCTCCGCACCGAGCATCGCAGCGATGACAACGTCGCGCCCCGTCAGGAGCTTGCCGTCTGCCTCGATCACGACCTTGGATCTCAGATCATTTTGGATCAGTGTCTGATGAGTCTCTGCAACACCTAACTCCCACGGCAGCCCGGCGTTATGGATGGAGCTTGCCGGAGCTGCTCCCGTGCCGCCGTCATAACCGGAGATCAGGACGACTCCGGCACCGGCCTTTGCGACACCCGATGCGATCGTTCCGACTCCGGATTCCGATACGAGCTTGACGGAGATCCTTGCATCCTTATTCGCATTCTTGAGGTCGTAGATGAGCTGTGCGAGATCCTCGATGGAATAGATGTCGTGGTGCGGCGGAGGCGAGATGAGCGCAACGCCGGGTGTCGAATGACGTGTCTTCGCGATCCAGGGATAGACCTTCTTGCTCGGGAGGTGTCCGCCCTCGCCGGGCTTGGCACCCTGAGCCATCTTGATCTGGAGCTCCCTTGCAGAGATGAGATACTCTGACGTGACACCGAACCTTCCTGATGCGACCTGCTTGATGGCTGAGCAACGGTCTTCACTGCTGCCTTTCGTTGCCATCCTCTCGGGGTCTTCACCGCCTTCTCCGCTGTTGCTCTTGCCGCCCAATCTGTTCATCGCGATCGCCATGCACTCGTGGGCTTCCTTTGAGATGGAGCCGTACGACATGGCACCCGTCTTGAAGCGCTTGACAATGCTTTCGACGGGCTCGACCTCATCGATGCTGACAGCACCGTTCTCAGGATAGACAAATTCAAGCGTGCTCCTCAGCGTGATATGACGGTCTTCCCTGTTGATCACATCCGAGAACTGCTTGAACAGGCTGTAATCACCCGTTCTCGTTGCCTTCTGGAGAAGGAGTATTGACTCGGGATTGTAGAGGTGGTCCTCCTTGCCCGAACGCTCCTTATGGAAGCCTGAGATCCTCAGCGCATCCGGGATCGTCAGATCCTCAGGGTCGTATGCCTTATCATGAAGCCTTATCGTTCTATCCTCGATATTCTTGAGCGTGATGCCGCCGACCCTGCTGACAGTATCCGGGAAGTAGTTATCCATCAGTTCCTTTCCGATGCCGAGAGCCTCGAAGATCTTGGATCCCTGGTACGACTGGATCGTCGATATGCCCATCTTGGCGCTGATCTTGACGATGCCGTGTACTATCGCAGATGTATATGCCAGACTTGCCTCGGTGTAGTCCTTGTCGATCATACCGGTGCTTATCAGTTCATGTATCGAATCAAATGCAAGGTATGGATTGATCGCGCTCGCGCCAAATCCCATGAGCGTCGCGAAATGATGCACTTCACAAGGCTCACCTGATTCAAGTATGATCGATATCGAAGTGTTCATCCTTGTCCTTACGAGATATGACTCAAGAGCAGCAACTGCAAGGAGCGAGGGGATCGCAACATTCTCCCTGTCAACTCCACGGTCGGTCAGGATAAGGATCTCGGCATCTTCCTCATGTGCCTTGTCAGCCTGTCTGAACAGATTATCTATCGCTTCTTTAAGACCCGTGCCACGCTTATAGAGCATGCTGATGTCCCTGGTCTTGAGACCCGTAAGATCAGAGTGCCTGATCTTCATGAGGTCGATATTCGAGAGTATGGGATTATTGATCTTCAGTACGCGGCAGTTCTCCTCCTTCTCTTCAAGGATGTTACCTGCGATACCGAGATAGACGGTAGTGTCCGTGATGATCTCTTCCCTTATGGAATCGATTGGAGGGTTGGTTACCTGAGCAAACTTCTGCTTAAAGAAATCGAACAGCGGCGGATCCTTCTCTGACAGGGGCGGAACGGGCGAATCGACACCCATCGCGGCTGTCTCCTCAATGCCGTTGAGACACATGGGTATGAGTGAGTTCTTAAGGTTGCCGTAACTGTATCCGAATGCCTTCTGGAGAGTTCTAAGCTCCTCGCCCCTGATGCGGATCGGCTTCTTGTTCTCCTTCTGCAGCTCGCTTAAATTGACGAGCATCTGATCGAGCCATTCACCGTAAGGCTGTCTGTTCTCAAACGATGTCTTCAGCTCCTCATCGCTTATGAGCCTCCCTGACTTCGTATCTGCCACGAGTATCTTGCCGGGACGCAGACGGTCCTTCCTGAGCACAGTGTTCTCATCAAGATCTGACAGGGCCCCGACCTCTGATGATATGATCAGCAGTCCGTCTTCGGTAATGTAATATCTTGAAGGTCTCAGTCCGTTGCGGTCAAGTGTGGCGCCGAGGACATCACCATCAGAGAAGATTATAGAAGCAGGTCCGTCCCACGGTTCCACCATGGTCGCATAGTACTGATAGAAAGCGCGTCTCTTGCGGCTCATCGTCTCTATGTGCTGCCACGGTTCGGGGATCAGCACTCCTATCGCCAGTGGAAGCGGCATGCCGCACATCTCCATGAACTCCAGGGTGTTATCCAGCCTTGCAGAATCCGATCCTGTTACGTCAAGGAGCGGATAGATATCATCAAGCCTATCCTCAAGGACTTCGGAATGGAGGATGTTCTCACGGCTGAGCATCTTGTTCATGTTGCCCGTGATCGTATTGATCTCACCGTTATGGACCATGATCCTGTTGGGGTGTGACTTCTGCCAGCTTGGGTTCGTATTAGTCGAGAATCTTGAATGTACGATGCCGATCGCGGACACGAAATCGTCCCTGTTAAGGTCCTTATAAAAAGACCTCAGCTGCCCGACAAGGAACATACCCTTATAGACTACTGTACGGCATGACAGTGAACACACATAAGTGTTCTCATCCGCCTTCTCAAAGAGCCTTCTTGCAACATATAATCTCCTGTCGAACGCGAGGTCATCTTCTGCATCGTCAGGCCTGGCTACAAACGCCTGCATGATCGTCGGCATGCTGTCCCTTGCCTTGCTTCCGAGCACATCAGGCTCTACCGGAACTTTACGCCAGCCAAGGAACTTCATCCCTTCTTTCCCGATGATCTCCTCGAAAGCCTTCATCGCACTCTCATAAAGAGATACTGTCTGAGGCATGAAGAACATACCCAGTCCGAATGATCTTCTGCCGCCAAGTGCAATACCTTCCTTAGCAGCTTCCTTGACAAAATAATCATGAGGTATCTGAAGCAGTATGCCGACGCCGTCACCGGTCTTGCCCTCTGCATCTTTACCGGCACGGTGCTCTAATGTCTCTACTATCTTCAGCGCGTTGTCAACAACCCTTCTCTCCTGCTTACCATTAATGTTCACCACGGCTCCGATACCGCAGTTATCATGTTCAAATGAGGGATCATATAATCCCTGAGCCTTAAAGGGTTCGTTAACTCTGTAATTGTCCATACCGCTTTATACTCCCTTCAAATTTCTGCAAAATAAAAAACGCTTACCTTGCAGAGATATCTCTGCAGATAAGCGTCTTTGCCCGTAGTATTTGATTAGGTGGATTATGCTACTTGAAGTCGTGAATGTCAATAGTCACGCCCCCTCCGGCAAAAAATGTCTGTTTTTGAAAAGAATTTTGCAGAAAAAACGACATGCAGTTTTCGAGGGTTGACAGTATCCTGACCGAGTGATAATATCCCCATATGCAAGGGTGCATCGGTAGTTTTCCGGTGCACCTTTTTTGATTTTAACGTTGCAAGAGAAAAGAATTCGTCACAATGGAGTGATCCCCTTTGGCGGATTCTTTTCTTTTGCAACGGAAAAGAAGGAGGAACATGTTATGTTAGAAGACGTTTTACAAAGTGTAAACGAACAGGTCTTTGGTGTGTGGTTTCTCATCGGAGCTGCCCTGGTCTTCTGGATGCAGGCAGGATTTGCCATGGTGGAAACCGGCTTCACAAGAGCCAAGAATGCAGGAAACATCATTATGAAGAACCTGATGGATTTCTGTATAGGAACGGTAGTGTTTATCGCTGTTGGTTTTGGATTATTCCTGGGTGAGGATGCACTCTTCGGCCTGGTAGGTATCCCGAACTTTGATATCTTTACGAACTACGCCACTTTCGACTGGTCAGGATTCGTGTTCAATCTCGTATTCTGTGCAACGACAGCGACGATCGTATCGGGTGCGATGGCAGAGAGGACCAAGTTCCTGTCTTACTGTGTTTATTCAGGTGTTATCTCAGCTGTTATCTATCCCATAGAAGCACACTGGACTTGGGGCGGCGGATGGCTCTCACAGATCGGATTCCATGATTTCGCAGGGTCAAACTGCATCCATATGGTAGGCGGTATATCAGCCCTCATCGGTGCAGCTATCTTAGGACCGAGGATCGGTAAGTTCGTTAAGGATAAGAACGGCAAGGTCACAAAGGTCAACGCTTTCCCCGGCCATAATCTTCCCATCGGTGCTTTAGGTGTTTTCATCCTCTGGCTCGGCTGGTATGGATTTAACGGTGCGGCATGTACATCATTGGATCAGCTTGGTGACGTATTCGTAACAACTACTATCGCACCTGCGATCGCTACAGTTACATGTATGATCTTTACCTGGATCAAGTATGGCAAGCCCGATGTCTCAATGTGTCTCAACGCATCACTTGCAGGTCTCGTTGCGATCACGGCTCCTTGCGATACTACAGATGCATTCGGTTCCATCATGATCGGTCTCGTATCAGGACTGCTCGTCGTATTCGGTGTATGGTTCCTCGATAATGTGCTCCATATCGATGACCCTGTAGGTGCAGTCGCAGTTCACATGATGAACGGTATCTGGGGTACCATCGCAGTAGGTCTCTTCTCTACGGATACAGTTCCCGGCTACTCGGTAGTTGACAGTGCAGGCAACGTTATGACAGGTCTGTTCTATGGCGGCGGCTTCAAGCTCCTCGGCATCCAGATGATCGGTATGCTCGCCACTGCAGGCTGGACAGCGATAATGATCACGATCACATTCTTCGCCATCAAGAAGATCTTCGGTCTCCGTGTTACGGAAGAGGAAGAGATCACCGGTCTTGATGCTACAGAGCACGGTCTCCCTTCAGCTTATGCAGGCTTCTCACTCATGGATGTTACTGCTAACCTCATGGAGACAAATGATAATACTGACCTCGGCATTCCTGAATTCACAGATGCATCAGAAGCTGTCAAGAACGCTTCAGTACCTGTTGTCAACAACACGGTCCCCGAATTCGATACGGGTATCCATAAGGTTGTAATAGTCGCTAAGCTCTCCCGCTACGATGCATTAAGACGTGCGATGAACGACCTCGGCGTTACCGGCATGACAGTAACCCAGGTAATGGGCTGCGGCATCCAGAAAGGCGCCGGCGAGAGATACCGTGGAGTCGAGATCGACGCGACATTGCTCCCTAAGATCAAGGTCGAGGTCGTCGTATCCAAGATCCCTGTCGATCATGTCATCGAGGCAGCCAAGAAGGCACTCTATACAGGTCACATCGGTGACGGCAAGATCTTCGTATATAACGTAACTCAGGTCGTCAAGATCAGAACAGGCGAAGAGAACTTCGCAGCATTACAGGATGTGGAATAACTAACCTCCCTTGTAATATCATAAGAGTGCCGTCCCGGGTCGGGGCGGCGTTCTTATTGCCGGTGAAAGTTGGGGTGTCATTTCTGCTCAAGAACGCGGGATAACTCACTTAATGAAGTGCTCCATTGTTCGTTAAGAACAAGAGATAAATAATACCGCCCGTAGCCTGACAAGTTAGAGCGGTATTTTCCAAAAAAACTTGAGGACAACCGTCTACTGGCAGCGCCTCTTCCTTTGTTTATTCTATCATCGTGCACTAAATGAGTCAACTCAAATCTGTCACGTTCCCGTGACAGGCTGGCCATTTGCCACATCCATCATTTGCGTGATAATTGTGGCAAACAAAAAAACTTGTCACAAAACATCCGCTGCTTTTGTTATTGTAGGTGAGAGCTGATGATCACGGCTCTCATGGAATTCCCGTACGGAATACCGAAGTTAACCGGTTAACACAAAACAATCGAAGGAGAAGACTTGATGACTTTGGCTGATAAACAGATCTCTTTCATAGAAGACTGCTACAGGCTTTATGAACAGAAGATGTATTATGTCGCATTTGCCATCCTGCATAATGAAGAGCAGGCGGAAGATGCGGTACAGGATGCTTTTCTGAAGTTGATGAAGCATAGGGTTAAGTTTGACAGTCCGGAATCAGATGACTGCAAAAGATACATAATAACGGTCATTCGTAATGCCGCGATCAACATCTATAACAGGAATAAGAGAGATTGTGAGGTCACTTATCTGACCGATAATATTGAGATCATGGAATCTCAGTCAACCGTTCTTCCCGATTCGGACTCTGAGTCTGATCTGCAGATAGAACAGATGATGGGATGCCTTGGCAGGAAATACTACGATGTTGTTTATTGCCTTGTTGTAAGGGATATGTCAACAAGGCAGACCGCGGAAGAACTTGGTATCACCGAGGCAAGCGTGCGCAAAAGGTTCGAGCGTGCCAAGGGGATACTGAGGAAACATATGAATGCCGATGCATCTTTCAATATTTAACAGGGAGACAAGACTATGAACGATAGGTTTAACATCAGTGTAGAGGAATTTGACAGGATAGACGTATCTTCCGGAGAACATGTTTTCTCGGACAGATATAACAAGAGAAAGGAATTAATGATGAAGGATTATAAGACAAGAGTCCGTAAGAATATGGGCGGCAGATATACTAAGAGTCTGCTGGTCGCTGCAGCTGCGCTCGTCATCGCAGCACCTTTCGCGGTTAATGCCGCAACGGACGGTGAGTTTTTCGACAGGCTGTGGGGTAATACCGGCAAGGAGAATTCTGAAGTGCATGTAGAGACAATGGTCGAGACCGGCAAGATCGATGAGAACGGCAACCCTGTAACGTACGAAGTTACAATGCCCAAGGTAGAGTATACCGAGGTCGATCCGGATACAGCATCCGGACTAATAGGCAATAATATGATGACAGAACCCGTGGTATGTAAGATCGGAGACACCACCATAACGGTTGAATCAGTGGTGCGTGACAGAGCAGGGATCGTGACGTCTTATACTGTCGAACAGCCCGGAGGAGTCAAGTGTCTTAAGTACAGCAAGGATGATAATGATGCCAAGGGTGCATGGTTCAGAGAAGACAGCGACCTGCTGTTCGGATTTGATGAGGGCAGCGGCAAGATCTATGTGGATCTCACACGTTCCACACCTGATAAGATATATTGCAATGAATATATGTGTGACAGTAGTGTGGTATGGCCGTCACAATTTGCTCCGGTCACTGATCACATCACCTTGAATGCACGCAGGATCGATACAGCAAAGAGAGAACAGAGCACCACCAAGGACAGCGTTAATTATGTCATCGAAGAGAAGTCATTCGAGATCCCTGTATCAGAGAAGCTGGATTCGATCACTCTTAAGAGCAATGACGGAGGCGTTATCTATGTATCCCCCATCGCTATGCAGTGGGATTCCACCGGAGGTAAGGAGCCTAAGGGAGAATCCATCGACAGGCTTTGCAGGATAGTCATCACATATAAGGACGGCTCCACATATCAGGTAATCGATCACACAAATGAATTCATGAACTACAAGGCAAACACTGAGACGGAGAATGTAGGATACCTCTGTGGAATCGATAATGGACTTATTACTCTCTTCAACCGTCTGGTTGACACATCAAATATAGAGAAGATCACGATAAATGACTATGATTTTAAGATGAAATAAAAGGGCTCTTCAGACATATGCAACAGGGGCTGCCTCATGACTTGAGACAGCCCCCGATCTTTTATTATCAAACCTGATGATCAGATAGCAGTATATCCGCCGTCTACAGCGATATTCTGTCCTGTAACGTAAGCGGATTCGGGAGAAGCAAGGAACAGAGTACATGTATCGAGCTCTCCTTCCTTACCGTAACGCTCTACTGGAACTGCTGACTTCATGTAAGCCTGGAAGAAATCTGAATCAAGCGTATCAGCCGTAAGAGGTGTCCAGAAATATCCGGGGCAGATCGAGTTGACCGTAATGCCCTTGTTTGCCCACTCAGCAGCGAGCGCTCTCGTCATGTTGACAACGCCGCCCTTTGCTGCGTGATAAGGTGCGCATGTAGCAGCCTTGTTACCGACAAGACCGTACATAGAAGCGATGTTGATGATCCTTCCGTATCCTGCGGGGAGCATTGCAACCTTTGCAACAGCCCTTGCCACGCGGAATGAGCCGAAGAGATCGATGTTCAGTTCGTTATAGAACTGCTCGTCAGTAATGTCTACAGCAGGTGCAACCGCGCCTGTTCCTGCATTATTGATAAGGATATCGATCCTGCCAAACTTGTCATAGACCTGTTGTACCATTGCATCTACGCTGTCTGTATCAGTGATGTCGCAAGCGATGCCGACAGCTTCAACACCGTATGTTGAGCTGATGTCAGCAGAAACCTCATCAATAAGGTTCTTACGGCGGGCAACGGCAACGATGTTGCAGCCCTGGTTCGCAAGCGCCTTCGCCATCTGTACACCAAGTCCTGTGGAACAACCTGTTACAATAGCTACCTGACCTTTAAGGTCGAAATAATTCTTCATACTAAAGACCTCCGAAATGATATACCGCAATACTTATTTTACTATAAATCCAACTAAAAAACAGAGGCGCCAAAGCGCCCCTGCAGAAAATCGTATCATTGTATTAATTATCAGTACAAAGCTACTAATGACTTGTGGTAATGGTACAAAGCCTTATCATTCAGACGGCAATACCGTCACGATATGGCTACCTTCATCTTTTTTACATATTCGCCAACGACGGGAGCACTATCCCTGCCATTAGCCGCAATGAGCTTTACTATGGCTGATCCCACGATCACTCCGTCAGCATACTGTGCCATGTCTCTTGCCTGTTCCGGGGTGGATATTCCGAATCCGATGGCGCACGGAACAGAAGAAGATGTCTTGATCGCGCTGCAAACCGAACCTATATCGGTCGTGATCCTGCTCCTGACACCTGTTACGCCAAGACTGGAAACAACATAAATGAATCCTTCCGCTTCTGATGCGATCTTAGTGATCCTTCCCTCCGATGTGGGAGCGATGAGCGATACCAGATCCAGACCGTAACGGCGCGTTATGTCAACGAATTCGCCTTTCTCCTCGTAGGGGATATCCGGCAGTATCAGTCCGTCGATCCCGATATTTGCGCAGGTCGAGATAAACTTCTCTGCGCCATATGAGAATACGACGTTAGCATATGTCATGAAGACCATGGGCACCTTAATGGCATCGCTGCCGGAGCGGAGCTGTCTTACCATGTCAAAGACCTTGTCCGTCGTCGTGCCTGCTGACAATGCCCTAATATTGGCTTCCTGGATAACAGGTCCCTCCGCAGTAGGATCAGAGAAAGGGATCCCGAGTTCTATCAGGTCTGCTCCGTTCTTCTCCATTGCGCGGACGATCTTTGCCGTCGTATCAAGATCCGGATCACCGCATGTTATAAACGGAATGAACGCCTTACCGCTCTCAAAAGCTCTCTTTATGTTACTCATAGATATTCTCTCCTCTGTATCTTGCGATAGCTGCGCAGTCCTTGTCTCCCCTTCCCGAAATGGTGATAACGACTACCTTGTCCTTACCGAGCTTAGGAGCATACTTGCGCGCATACGCAACCGCGTGTGCCGATTCGATGGCGGGGATTATCCCTTCGACCTTAGACAGGTATTCGAAAGCCTCCACTGCCTCATCGTCAGTTACCGCCACATATTCCGCCCTTCCCGTATCGTGGAGCATCGCATGTTCAGGTCCGATGCCGGGATAATCAAGTCCAGCCGAGATCGAATATACGGGTGCTATCTGACCGTATTCATCCTGACAGAAATAAGACTTCATTCCATGGAAGATGCCGAGCCTTCCGGTATTGATCGTAGCAGCAGTCTCAAATGTATCTATGCCTCTGCCTGCGGCTTCGCATCCGATCAGTCTGACACTCTTATCCTCAATGAAATTATAGAATGATCCGATCGCATTCGAGCCTCCGCCGCAGCATGCGATGACGGCATCAGGAAGCCTTCCCTCAGCATCTTTGACCTGCTGTTTGATCTCCCTGGAGATAACCGCCTGGAAATCCCTGACGATAGTCGGGAAAGGATGAGGTCCCATGACAGATCCCAGGCAGTAATGTGTATCATCGATCCTTGATGTCCACTCCCTCATCGCTTCAGATACGGCATCCTTCAGTGTCGCAGTACCAGACTTAACGGGTATCACCGTTGCACCGAGCAGCTTCATCCTGTACACATTAAGAGCCTGCCTCTTGGTATCTTCCTCACCCATGAACACTACGCATTCCATGCCCATGAGAGCAGCTGCCGTAGCGGTTGCAACACCATGCTGGCCTGCTCCAGTCTCAGCGATGAGACGCGTCTTGCCCATCTTCTTTGCGAGGAGTGCCTGTCCCAATACATTGTTGATCTTGTGAGAACCGGTGTGGTTGAGGTCCTCCCTCTTGAGATAGATCTTTGCACCGCCAAGATCCTTCGTCATCTTCTCTGCATAATAAAGAAGCGAAGGCCTGCCCGCATAATTATTAAAAAGATCAGTAAGTTCCCTGTTGAACTCATCATCATTTTTATAGAAATTGTACGCCTTTTCCAGTTCGATCACTGCATTCATCAGTGTCTCCGGAATGTACTGACCGCCATGTATTCCAAAGCGTCCTCTTGAATCACTCATCTTATATACTCCTCCCGCGGACTTCTTCAATAAATCTTCTTATCTTGTCCGCATCTTTATGTCCGTCCGTCTCAACTCCTGAACTTACATCAAGTGCATATGATCCGAGTTTTGCAGCTTCTCCTGCATTGTCAGGATCAAGTCCCCCCGCCAGAAAGTAATCTCTTCTGACTTTGCTTATAAGGTCCCAGTTAAATCTTGTCCCGGTACCTCCTGCTCCGGAATCCAGAAGAACCATGTCAGCAGGTGATCTGTTCGCCTCTTCCGCCACTACAGGTCCTGTTACGGAGAATGCCTTGATAACCGGAAGCGATACATGCATTCGAAGTTCTCTTATATATTCCTCCGACTCATGTCCGTGAAGTTGCACGATATCAATAATACCTTCTTCTGCGATCTTTGCAATATCAGAAATCTCCTTATCAACAAAGACGCCTACTGCTTTTATAGACCTGTCCAGTCTCTCGTAGAATACTTTCGCGGTGTCGGGTGTTATGTACCTCTTGCTTTTCTCGTAAAACATAAAACCTGCATAATCCGGCTTTGCTTCATTTACGGTAAGGATATCCTCGATCTTCATCAATCCGCAGATCTTGATCCTGGGGGTCATGATACACCATCCCTCAGCTGTGCGATGAATGCCTTCTTATCGGGAGCCCTCATAACGGACTCCCCGATAAGCACAGCATCAACCTTATTCATAAGAAGCCTGGTAATGTCTTCATGCGTCTTGATCCCACTCTCCGCCACGAAAACAACGTCTTCGGGAACATATTTCCTTAGTCTTAAGCAATTGAGCGGATCAACTGAGAAATCACGAAGATTTCTGTTATTAACGCCTATTATCCTCGCGCCTTCCCCAAGAGCGATCTGAGCTTCGTTGTGGTCGTGCACCTCAACAAGAGATGATAATCCAAGCTCATCAGCGATCTCAATATACCTTCCGATCTCCCGTGATGTGAGGATGGAACAGATTATAAGAACTGCTGATGCACCTTTCGACTTGGCCTCATAGATCATGTATTCATCGATCGTGAAATCCTTGCGCAGGCATGGGATCGATACTGCCGAGGATATCTCCTGAAGATATTTGATATCTCCCCTGAACCACATGGGTTCGGTAAGGACAGATATGGCCGCTGCTCCGGAAGCTTCATAATCCTTTGCGATATCGATGTACGGGAAATCCTCTGCTATTATTCCCTTGGAAGGAGATGCTTTCTTACACTCGCAGATAAAGCTCATGCCTTCATTCTTAAGTGCTTTCTCGAAGGAGAAGTCACCCTTTCCGGAGGCATAGGCAAGATCTCTTATTGCTGTATCGGATATAGTCTCCTTGGATATTGCAACTCTCGCCCTTGTTGCTTCAGCTATCGTCTCAAGAATATCTGCCATAGTCAATCCTCTTTTGACAACTTGATAAACTTATCAAGTCTTGCTAAAGCCTCACCATTGTCGATAAGTTCAGCTGCTTTCTTAACACCTTCGGCGATAGAAGAAGCAGCACCTCCTGCGTAGATGGCAGCACCGGCATTCATGAGGACTGTGACTCTTCTTGAATCAGTGATCTTACCGCTCAGGATATCTCTTGTAACCTGCGCATTCTCTTCTGGTGAACCGCCGAGTATGTCTTCCTTCTTACCGCGGGGAAGACCAAACTCTTCAGGCTTGATATGGTACTTCTTATACTCACCGTTGTTAAGCTCACATACGAAAGTCTCTTCGCTCGCAGATATCTCATCGAGCTTATCCATGCCGTGGACTACAAGGGCGCGCTTAACGCCGAGTGAACCGAGAACATGAGCTACTACCTCGACCAAGTACTCATCATAGACACCAAGGAGGAAATACTCAGGCTTGGAAGGATTTGTAAGGGGGCCTAAGATGTTAAATACTGTCCTGAATCCCAATTCCTTACGGATCGCGCCTACATACTTCATTGATGTGTGATATCTCTGCGCAAAGAAAAAGCAGAATCCGACTTCGTTGAGAAGCTTCAGACACTGTTCCGGGGAGAGGTTGATGTTAGCACCCAAAGCCTCTAAGCAATCAGCTGTACCGCTCTTGGACGATGCCGCCCTGTTGCCGTGCTTAGCTACCTTAACACCTGCAGCAGCAATTACAAAAGCGGACGTTGTGGATATATTAAAGCTTCCTGCCTTGTCGCCGCCTGTTCCCACGATCTCAAGAACTTCCATACCGGGATGGGGAACTGCCTCAGCATGTTCTCTCATGGCCTGGGCACAACCGGAGATCTCATCAATGGTCTCCGCCTTTGCACTCTTTGTGGAGAGTGCTGCGAGGAATGCAGCATTCTGTGTCTGTGTCGTCTCGCCGTTCATGATCTCGTTCATTACCGCATACGCTTCATCGTATGTCAGATCCTCTTTGTTTACGATCTTGATGATTGCTTCTTTGATCATTGTCTTAATCTCCTTTGTTTATTTCTTTTTGTTCATTGCTATATCAATAAAGTTCTTAAGGATCACTTTACCATCCGGTGTCAGGATCGATTCAGGATGGAACTGAACCCCGTATATGTCATACGCCTTATGCTTGATGCCCATTATCTCGCCGTCATCAGTCCTTGCAGTAACCTTAAGGCATTCAGGTATCGTGTCAGGGTCAGCTGCAAGAGAGTGATATCTTGCAACACTGAACTTATTGGACAGACCGCTGTACAGCTGACATGTGGGGTCTGCTGTCGCTATTGACTGCTTGCCGTGCATGAGTTCTTTGGCATAAGTGATCGTAGCTCCGTATGCCTCGCAGATCGCCTGATGTCCCAGACATACCCCGAGCATAGGGATCTTGGGTCCTAATTCCTTTATCACATCTATGCATACGCCTGCATCTGAAGGTCTTCCCGGACCTGGTGATATGACGATCGCTTCAGGGTTAAAAGCCTCTATCTCAGATACTGTCATTGCATCATTTCGAATGACTTTGATATCGGGATAGATCCCCCCTATGAGCTGAAACAGGTTGTAGGAGAAACTGTCGTAATTATCTATTATCAGTAACATTCTTCCGCCTCCTCTATCGCTCTTACTACCGCCTTGGCCTTGTTGATGCACTCCTGGTATTCCTTCTCCGGTACGGAATCATATACGATGCCTGCTCCGCTCCTGATGAATACCTTACCGCCCTTCTTGTATGCAAGCCTTATCGCAATGCATGTATCAAGATTGCCCGTGAAATCGATGTATCCTATCGCACCGCCGTAGATGCCGCGCTTGTTGTCCTCAAGATCATTTATGAGCTGGCATGCCCTGATCTTGGGGGCACCGGACAAAGTTCCTGCAGGAAGGATCGAATCCACCGCATCGAAAGCATCCAGCCCTTCCCTGATCTCACCTCTTACTGTGGAACCGATGTGCATTACGTGTGAGAACCTCTCGATCGCATGATACTTCTCAACGGATACCGTTCCGTATCTGCTGATCTTACCAATATCATTGCGTCCGAGGTCAACTAGCATGTTATGCTCGGCAAGTTCCTTCTCATCTGCAAGAAGATCCTTCTCAAGTGCCAGGTCCTCTTCTTCAGTTGCTCCTCTCGGTCTCGTTCCTGCCAGGGGGAATGTGTATAACACTCCGTCAGTAAGCTTAACGAGAGTCTCAGGAGAAGCGCCTGCGACCTCAACGTCCGTTCCTGAGAAATAGAACATGTAAGGAGAAGGATTAAGTGTCCTCAATACCCTGTACACATTGAGCAGGCTTCCCTCATAATCAGCTTCGAGCCTGTTGCTCAGAACGATCTGGAAGATATCGCCTTCCTTGATGTGATACTTGGCCTTCTCGACCATGCTGCAGAACCTGTCCTTGTCAAAGAGCGGCCTGATCTCAGATTTAAGCCTGCCGGAGTGTTCATTTACCGGCTTACTCTTAACGATAAGATCCTGAAGCGCCGTCAGATCACGTGTGGCGCGCTCATATTCATTCTCAAGATCATCAAGCTTAATATTGGCTATGATAACGATCTTCTGTCTCTGGTTATCGAAAGCTATGACCTTGTCGAACAGCATCAGGTCACAGTCCTTGAAGTGCTCGCTGTCGTTTGCATTGAGCTTTAGGGAAGGTTCTGCATACTTGATATAATCGTATGCGAAATATCCGACAAGTCCGCCCGTAAAAGTGGGAAGATAATCAAGCCTGGGGCTTACATATTCCTTCATTATCTCTCTTAAGTACTTGCCGGGTTCATCTGTGCTGATGACCTTATCCCCCACATGCATCTGTCCGTCAAAGCATGTTATCTCGAGTTTGGGTTCAAAACCGAGGAAAGTATATCTTCCCCACTTCTTGCTGTCCTCCACTGATTCGAGCATGTACGCATGCGTTGAATTTGCCTTGAGGATCTTAAGGACTTCAATAGGTGTTCTGATATCAGAGAGTATCTCGCAGGACACGGGGCATACTTTGTACTTGCCGTCTTTGTTGATCTCCCTGATCTCATCAAGCTGAGGTCTTACGATCATTGTTACTTTCCTCCTTCTTTTTGTTTTGAACTCTGAGCAATAAAAAAGTCCCCGAACAAGAATACTCTTCTTGTTCAAGGACGAATTAACTGTCTTAATCCGCGGTGCCACCTTGATTCACGATGATTCGCGCTACTTAGCAGGATACTATCATATCCCCCGCAACTGACGTGTGCGTAACGTCACAGATACTCGGGAGTCCATCCCTTTGGCTGTGCCCTCGGCGGTCCATTATGATGAACTGGGATTCCGCCTGATTCTCAGCGTCGCAGGCTCTCTGTGGGATCATATCCATCTTTACTTCCGCTTCAACGGTTTATAACTATTTGATTGTCAAAGTTGTGATAAGCATATAACTGATCCTGCGTAATGTCAAGGATTTTTGCAAAGATGACAGTCTATATGTATAATTATCTGAAAATAACGAGTTTGCGAGGTAATAAATGTCCGTTAGATCGCTATATTCTGTTTTGGGAGCCGGCATCATCTTATCAGCATCCTTTCTGACGATGTCGCTTTGTCCGTCCACCGTCAATGCTGCTTCAACAGGCTGGCGCCAGGTCGGTGACGACTGGTATTACTACGGCAAGAACGGCAAGCCTGTCACAGGATGGGTCAAGGTCTCATCGAAGTGGTATTTCATGAACGAAGAGGGCGTCATGCAGACAGGATGGATCAAGGACGGCAAGAAGAAGTATTACCTCAAGTCGTCGGGCGCCATGGTAACGGGATGGAGAACGATCAAAGGAGAGCGATATCATTTCAAGAGCTCCGGTGCCCTGGAGAAAAACTGCTGGCTCCAGGACGGGCTCCAGTGGTATTACGCCGGCAAGAACGGCAAGATGCTCAAGGATACCACTTCGCTTATCGACGGCAAGAACTACAAGTTCGATGCCAAGGGACGCTGGATCGATTCCAAGCAGAAGAAGCTCATGAAGACAGAGACATCGAAGATCAGCGATCAGATCGTGCTTGTCGTCGGCCACAACCTCACGCTCTGGGAGAAAGATGAGGACGGACTATGGTACAAGTCTCTTGACGTATACTGCGGATATGGCAGGAAAGGTATGATGCTGGCTTCCGAACGTAAAGAAGGGAATCAGACTACACCTATCGGATCTTTCCCCCTGACGCTCGCTTTCGGGACGACATCCGGGAAAGGCTTCCCCATGACGTACCGCAAGATCACAAAGTACTCCTACTGGTCTGCCGTAAGAGACGAGACACACAACACATGGGTCGAGAGCAAGACCAGGATCAAAGGCGAGCACCTGATCGACTACTACCAGTACAAATATGCAATGTCGATCGGCTTTAACATGGATCCGACAGTCTATGGTCTCGGCAATGCCATCTTCCTCCACTGCAAGAGCAAGAACACCTGGGGTACGGCAGGATGCGTCAGTGTGTATGAGAAGGATATGCTCTACATGATGAAGAACCTGAGAGACGGTGCATATATCATCATCGTTCCCGATACGAAGTCGATAGCAGATTACTGATCTTCAACTATCTCCCCTTCAGCAAACTTGATAACCCTGTCGCAGATCTCAAGCGCGGCAGGCCTGTGTGTTACGATTATGACCGTCTTATCCGTCATATTGCGCAGATTCAGGAGAACCTCGCGCTCGGTATTGGAATCAAGTGCACTTGTGGCCTCATCGAGAAGTAATACCGGTCTTCCGGAGAATACTGCCCTGGCGATGGCAAGACGCTGCATCTGACCTTCAGACAGGCCCGTTCCCCTCTCTCCTAACAGAGTATCAAGTCCGTCATCGAGTTCAGATACAAATCCGTCGGCACATGCTATCTTAAGCGCCCTGTCGATCTTATCCTGATCCGAAGAAGAAGACTTGTCGGCAAAGCATACGACATCCCTTATCGTTCCGCTCATCAGGAGATTGCCCTGCGGCACATATGCAAAGAGGTTCCTTGCTTCAGGATCGGGTTCCCTTATCCCGCCATCTTTATCTTTTATGTACACATCTCCCGAATCGAGCTTATATATCCCCATGAGGAGCTTAAGGACCGTCGATTTACCACAGCCGGAGTGGCCCGTGAAAGCAACATAGTCCCCCTTATCCACCTCGACGGATATGCCATCCAATACCAGGGGCATCTCCTCATCATTGGCAGAATAATATGTGAACTTTGCGTCCTTAAGCCCGATCCCTCCGAATACGTCATTGTAGTATCTCTCGATCTCATCAGCAGACCTTACTACCTGTTCATTGGAATCAAGCGTCTCTATCTCCATCATCCTCTCGGCGCTTGCCGTGATCGTAAAGAACCTCGGGATAAGTCCGGTGATGTTAACGATCGGACCCTGTATCTGGTTTATGAGCTGTGTGAGCGCCATGAGGGTACCGTATGTGATCGTCCCGTTGAGGATGCCCCAGCCGCCGTAGAGTATTCCGAGGAAATACATTCCGTTCATCGCAATGCTGAACCCGGCATTCGTGATGTTGGAGAACCTGATCCTCTTCATCCTTGTCTTCTTGTGGTCATCCATGCATTCTTCGGCTTCAGCTGCAGCCTGCGCCTCTGCTGCAAAAGAACGGATCATGATGAGACTCGATATGTTCTCCTGCATGAATACGCGGAAGTTTCCGTCCTTCTCCTGAACATCCTTGTGGAGCCTCTTGAGGCGCTTGCGAAAAGCATAAGCTATGAGTCCCAGCACTATTCCGGCAGGCACCATGACAACGGCGATGCGCCAGTCGATTATGATTATCATGACGATGGCGCATATCATCCTTACCACCATGCCGCATAGCGACGGGATAACTTCGACCGCGCCGGATGCCACGACAACGGCATCGTTAGTCATGCGGTTGATCCATTCGCCTGAATGGATCGCCGTGACCCGTGAATAATCGCGCTTCAATATATTGTCAAAAAGCCTTCCCTTAAACCTGTTCTCGAGTGTTGCTTTCGCGAGTTCGGAGAAATAATTGATGAGCAGGTGCAGTGCGATCTGGATGCCTATAAGTGACAGGATCATTATGATATTCTTAATGAATGAACCCTTATCGCCCTGAACGGCGCTGTCTACGATATCCTTCATGAAGAGCGCATAGAAAACGCCCGTACCGCCGTATATGGTCTGAAGCACGCATAAGAGCGCAACATAGAGCCTGCTCCTCCCGGGAACAGCATAGATCCATCTTATCGCGCCTTTGTTGCTCTTACCGTCCAAACTCATTTCCTTAATCCGAGTTTCCTCAGTATCTTCCCGCCTGTTCTCCTTGCCTTCATGTAAAGGAACCTGACAGGAAAGATAAAATGCCAGATCCTGGAGTAGATCTTAAATCCTGTGCTCTCCACCGATACTTCCCTGCCGTTCCTGATCACCGCCACAAGGACTCCCAAGATATCATCATCGGTTATACCGTATTCCCTGTTGAGGCAGTTGTCGCCTCTTATCACATAATCATTGTCACGCACTTTGATTATCCTGTGCAGGACATATCTGTGGCTTGTACCCACCTTATAGAGCGGTACGTCATATTTCCTGAGCCTGCCCTTCGCCTTCTCGATCACGACAAGGTCGCGTCCTTGTTTGATAAGGGGCATCATGCTCGTTCCATGATTGGAATAAATGAGCCTGCCATTCTGCTCAAGCTCATCGATCATGGAGGATATGTCACTCATCAAGTGCTCCTATCGATCTGAGTTTCTCAATAACGAGACTTACATCACGTTCTATAACGCCTTCAGGGGCATTGTACTTCTCTCTCATCTTTGCAACGACTTCCTCTTCAGTGGTGTCTTCGCTCATGAGATCAATGATCGCACCTAATGTGGAATTGCCCTTCACGATACCGGAAAAAGATGCATCGCCCGTAGGGATGAGCATGCTCTCTCCGTCACTGTCATGTCTGATAAAAGATGATCTGATCTTCATAGCTGTTATCCTTTCATCGCATTGTAGCTGGTCTTGGCAGCGCTTATGTCCATATTACATTTCAGAATATAGAATTTAACTTCTTTAGTCAATTTATCTATAAGGCTTACCGTCTTAATAAGAAGCTCCTTGTCACCCGGCCTATATATCTGCTGAAGGAGAATGTGGTAGAGGTCTTTGGAACTGACCTCCTCAATGGAATTCGTCTCGCTCCTGGTCAGATAGCAGATGGCTTTGAGGGGGACGGCCATGTTATTGCCTCTCCTGTGCTTGCCGTTATATGGCGTACCGTAGACAGTAGTTTTGTTACTGCCAACCCTTATGAGGGGTTTGTCATCATTGACCATGACAGCCTTCTCCCCCAATAGGTCGCACCACAGCTTCGCATGGGTCGATTTGCCCGTTCCGCTCTTGGCAGTGAACATATATGCCTGACCGTCGACAGAAACGACGGAACCGTGCATGAGGAAAGTATCGTATCTGAGCATCTCAGTCGCGATCTTGCGGTAGACTGCAAGTTCTTCAAGATAGCCTTCCTGATACCTGTCACCGTTCTCTGATCTGGCGATCTCATTGTCGATGTCAGCCCTCGTAACTTCGACTTCGATGTCACAGTAGACATCACCGTCAACGCGGTACTCACTGCAGAGCTTGTGAACGCTCTCATAAAACGAAGTGATCTTTATGATCCTGTCTGCGATCTTATAGTATCCGGTAATCATCTCTATGACTTCAGCAGTTGTCGTCCGGATCGTCCGGATCGCCCTCTTCCTTTACTGCAAGATTTAACAGTTCATGATCCAGATCTAGTTCCTTGCACTCGCGGCATAGATCGTTTTTGACCGGGCACTGCTTTTTCCTGTACGGAGTGCATTCGGGAATGAACGGACAGTTCCTGCACATATCATCTACTTCCTGCTCAGCCTTGAGCTTATTGTAGAGTTCCATGTCAGTGATGCCTTCGCGGACATTACCCCAGTTACGGCCTTCCGGAAGATTTTCGCAGTTTGTGAAAGAACCGTCCGGCATTACCACGACGACATTATCCATCGAGTCACCGAGACAGTAGTTCAAACGGAACGGTCTGGGTACTCCGAACTTCTTGATCAAGCTACCCCTTCCGGAATCCTTGATGTATGCATATGTGTCCTGTATCTTCTTCATGAGCGTTACTATCGTCCCGCGCTTCATCTCCTGATGGAGAGGCGCCAGATACATGCTCACGTTCTCATACTTGCCAAAGTTCTCATACATGTCATCAAGGAATTCATCGATGTCGGAGATGTTCTCATCGTCCATGTTGCAGCGCAGGTTGATCCTGACGCCTGCCCTGGCGAGCTCGCCGATATTGTTCAGGACAAGATCATATGTGAACCTGGCCTTATCGTAGTAATCCTTGCGCTCCTCGTAATACTTGCGCTTACCATCCAGTGATACCTGAGCGCTCTTGAGGTGCCAGACATCCACGGCTTCCCTGATCACTTCAGGCGTCATCAGGCTTCCGTTCGTTACTATCGTGGATTCAAACTCTATTCCCTTATCCGTCAGTCCCTTGCAGATATGCGTGATGATATCCCGCGCCGAGAAAGGCTCACCTCCGAACCACTCCAGCTTGAGCTTGCCTTCCCTCTTCGTCTCAGTGATGAACCTTATCAGGTGATCAGCTGTCTCCCTTGTCATCGTCTCAGGCTTAAAACCTGCCTCGAAACAGTACACGCATCTTGCGTTGCAGCCTGTCGTGGGAAGGATGGTAAACTTGGAATACCCCTTTACTTTCTTCTGCATCGTCTTAAGTATGAACACCACATCCCTGTATTGCTTGATCTCATCATATGACTTGTCAACAAAGATACGTGTCTTAACAAGGTGTTCCAGGCCACGATCCGTTATCTCCCGGAGCGTTGCCGTCTTCTCCTTAAGTGATGATACAAACTCAAACTCATCCTTTGTAAGGCCTACTATCTCGCAGGTCAGGATGTTCTTTATCCTGTAGACATCATCTTTACCGTAGAGATAAACAAATCCTGACAGGCGGTAATCACCCTCCGCGGGCCTCTTACCCGTGATCTTCTTGATCCGTTCACTTCCTTCGTATAATACTTTCATGATCAGGAATCCTTTTCTTCGCTATTCATAAGATATGAGAATATCAGATAGGCTGTCTTCAGGGAATCGTGTCTTATCTTCTCATTCTCGATGGAGAAGATGTCTCCCGTGATGACTTCAGCGCCTGTCTCTTCGATATCCTCAAGGCCTACCGTTAACTTATTCTCAGTATCAAGATATTTCTTCTTGATCCTCTTGTCGACCTCACCGCTGTTAGCCACTACGACATCGATCTTCCTGCCTTCCAGATAGGAATTGAGAACATCGACATGATCCCTGACACTGTATCCGTCTGTCTCGCCGGGTTGTGTAACAAGATTGGATACATACATCAGCGGAGCTTTCGCCTTCTTAAGAGAACTTACGATCTCACATGACAGGAGATGCGGAAGGATACTCGTATAAAGGCTTCCGGGACTGAATATGATGAGATCCGCCTCCTTGATCTTCTTCTTGATCTCAGAGCTGATATGAACTTCCTTATCGTAGTGGAGTCTGGCGATCTTCTTAACGTTGAGGCTTACGTCTTCCTCACCGTAGAACTCATCAACACCCCTCTTCGTCATTCCGACAAGTTCGACCCTGTCCTCGGTCAGAGGCAGGACCGTGCCCTTTACATTAAGGATCTTAGCCATGTACTTGGCAGCTTCCGTAAGGCTTCCCTGAGTATCTATGAGAGCTGCGAGCATTATATTCCTTACGGGGTGATTATGGAGCGTTCCTTCCTTGGAGAACCTGTATCTCAGAAGGTCTGTAAATTCCTGGTCGACATTTGCCATTGACAGCAGTACCTTGCCGATATCGCCTACCGCAGGGATATCGAGTTCCTCCTTGAGGACACCCGTGCTGCTGCCGTTATCACTGACGGCAACGATCGTCGTAACATCTATGGGAAAGAGCTTCAGGCCCGACAGCAGATTTGATATTCCTGTTCCCCCGCCGAAAACTACTACTTTCTTCATAAACTACCTCATCAGAAAAGAGACGCGAAAAACATGATCACATAGGTGCCGGTTCCCATGATGACTCCGGCAAGGACGACGCCTAACATGACGGCAGTGACACTCGACTTGAAGTCCATGTCAAGGAAGCTTGCAGCAAGCGTGCCTGTCCATGCACCGGTACCGGGGATCGGTATTCCAACAAAAAGCAGGAGTGCAACAAAAAGCCCGCGTCCTGCCTTGGCCTTGAGCTTCTCACCGCCCCTGTGCCCCTTCTCGATGCAGAATGTAAAGAACTTGCCGATGAACCTCTTATCCTTGCCCCATTCCAGAACCTTGCGGGCAAAGAAAAAGATGACCGGTACCGGCAGCATATTTCCGATGATGCAGATGACATATGCCCAGAAGGTCGGAATACCCTGTGTAAGCGCATAAGGCAGCGCCCCCCTTAGTTCAACGAGAGGCACCATCGACAAAAGAAACGAAATAATATATTCCATATATGATCTCCAGTATTTTATCTCAAAGATAATAACATAAAAATCACTTATACACAAAAGAACTGCCCCACCGGCAAGCTCATCGCCGGCGGGGCAGTGTGGATCACATTGATCAAGGGATATCAGAAAGCAAATGCGTTCGAGTTGCCAAGCTGCTTCTCGAGATCCTGAACGTCATATGTAGCAAGAGTAGCTGTCTTCTTGCTGATCTTACCGTCACGGAAGAGACCAACGAGGTCTTCGTTCAATGTGTGCATGCCTTCCTTGTGTCCGGACTGGATAGCACCGGGGATCATAACGATCTTATCCTCACGGATGAGGTTTGTGATAGCGTTGTTGCCAACCATGATCTCTGTTACGAGTGCACGGCCGTTACCGTCCATTGTAGGAAGGAGCTGCTGGCTGATAACACCACGCAGACATGTAGCAAACTGTGATCTGATAGATGTCTGGAGTTCCTTAGGGCTTGCATCGATGATCCTGTCGATGGTCTGTGCAGCACTCATCGTATGAAGTGTTGAGAGCACGAGGTGACCTGTCTCAGCAGCTGTGATAGCAGCCTGGATCGTCTCGAAGTCACGCATCTCACCAACGAGAACGATATCAGGGTCCTCACGGAGTGAAGAATGGAGAGCATCTGCGAATGAAGGTGTATCACGATAGAGCTCTCTCTGGTGGATCATGGCTCTGTTATGAGGATAGATATACTCGATAGGATCCTCGATCGTGATTACGTGTCTTGCCTCATTCTTGTTGATATAGTCAACGATAGCAGCCATTGTTGTTGTCTTACCGGAACCTGTAGGACCTGTAACGAGGAGCAGGCCGTTAGGGAGTGTAGCAAGAGTCTTTACAACCTCAGGCAGTCCCAGATCGTCGATCTCAGGGATCTGAGCCATGAGAAGACGGATGCTGCAAGCCAGGTTATTCCTCTGATGATAGATATTAGCTCTGATACGGACTTCGTTATCGATAAACAGACCGATATCAAGGTCTTCACCGGCTTCTACACGCTCGATCTCAGCAGGTGAGAGGATCGTATAGATCATGTTGAGTGATTCTTCGGCTGAAGGACGCTCGTCCAGGATGTGCAGAACACCGTATCTACGGACTGCGAGATTAGTACCGACAGTAATATGTACATCGGAACACTCATGCTCTATGGCGTAATCCATCAATTCTTCAAAAGTCATAATGCTACCTCCGATTTTATAAAGACATATAAAGATTATACAATATACCAAAAAAATTTAATACTATTAATTAACGGGCCTGACTTTTCTTTTTTACCGCAGCAGTAGCGCAGACAGTGGCAAAAGCCATTGAAGTCAGTGCCAGATTTCGATATGTCATCCAGAAATGGATGGCGGAATGGTTGGATAATACCATGTACCAGACAAAAGGGACAATTGCGGTCAGAAGGAGTGGGATCACGAATCTGTCATCAGCCTTGAACTTCCTGTGCGTGAATAAGAGATAGATCACAAAACCTGCTATTGCAATGAATATCACCGCAAGCGACAGTGGGTCAGCCAGGCAGTTCAGGTTATAACCTATCACATTGATCACATTCCCGGATTCTATCCCCGTCTCCTCATAAGCGTTCGTGACGGTCCTCACCAATATCTGGCCGAAAGCATCCTTTACTATGCTGCTGCCTGTTACGATATCACAGATAACCCATTTGGAAGCCCACATAAAGACGTAACCGATACCCCAGGACATAAATGAGAAGATCGTCTTTCTGATATTGACAACGGACTCCTCATTTCCCAGTACGGTCATGATGATAATGGGGATCCCGATGCTCACCAGAGGATATGTAAGGAAGTCAAAATAAGCAACCGCGATCCCCATAAACAGGAAGAATCTCCAGTAATGCCGGGATCTGTAGAGCCCCGTCTTCAGCATGATGAAGGTCCCTGTTAGCATCAGGTTATACACGCATGCAAACTGCATATTGAGCACCGTACTTACCGGATTGATCAGCAATACGGATAAGATAAGCGGGATCATCAGTTTCCTGCCGTCTTTGTTCTTATAAAGCCCGATCATGACAAGTGCGAGCATTACGACCTGGAATACCGCATTGATCATCCTTATACCCCATATTCCCGTGACAAGGAGGATCGGCTTCAGCAGGATCAGATACCCATGCCAGTATCTTGCATAACTGACTGTAATGGAAGAATTGTCAGGAGAAGGATCCAGCATCTTCCGGAGATAACCCGGTTCATAGTATGAATTGATATCAGTCACATAAACGTAATTGCTCGTAAGGGCTTCTGACATGGCGGACCTATCGCCTTTGTATGCAGCTTCACTGAGCATGATGGAATCCGTGTAATTATCCATCCTGGTGCTCATGAGCCACGGAATATAAAGATTCGTCAGCCCCTCACTGTCGTAGACCGGAGCTGACGAATCAACATTTGCTCTTATACGTTCCTCAGGGATCAGATACACTGCAAAGAGCAGGCATGCACCCGTCACCGCAGACAGCACAATGGCAGCCGCCGTAAATACCGTGTTCTTGAGGAGCTTCTTCCACATTACTGCTGAGCAGGTCCGCACATCGGGCACTCTTTGTCATCAGGGCCCAGTTCGATGCCGCATATGGGACAGTACCTTGCATCGCGTCCCTTGATAGGAGCATAGGAAGGTTCCGGGATATCCTTGATATCTGACATATCATAGGGATTGCGCTTTTTGTGTTCCCGTTCGAGTTCGCTTAGCGTATTGGCACGTCTTTGTGCTGCCGTGTGTATCCTCTTCTCGACGATGATCATGATCTCGAGCCATGCAAGAGGAATGATAAATGCAAGATTCGCGATGGTCCTGAACCAGATGAGGATCGCAACAGTCCAGATAGGTATCGCTACCATACAGTAAGCCTGGAACTGATCTCCGATATTGCCGAGCAAAGAGTTAACAACGAATATGAAGATGATTACGTTGACGATAACAGAGAACACTGCATAGAAGAGCACCATTCCCGGCATCCTGCTCGTCATGGATGAAAACATTCCTGATGAGCCATAAGCATCAAGTGCTTCCATCGCCTTCTTGGCAGCTATCATAGAGATAAATCCCAACGCGATACATGCAACTGAATAGACCGCTACAAAACCGATCAGGATCTTGAGATTAAGAGGTGTCATCCTCAAGAAAGGCGGATACCGCTTCGCTTCGCTCTCATACGCTTCATCAAAGGTTGATTTGCTCATTAGTCTTACCCTCCTCTTTTTTGCCCTTGCGAGTCTTCCTATTCCATATTACAACAGTCGCCGCAAATAGTACAACACCTGCCGCGCTCGTGATGATGCCCGGAGTAAATCCCGGCAGCCAGTATCTGAACTCTACAGTGTGAGTTCCCTTGGGGATCTCAAGACCCATAAACGCCGTATTAGCCTTATAGAGCTTTGCTTCACTGCCATCAAGATAACATGTCCATCCGTCCATGTAAGGGATTGTTACAACGAGGAATCTGTCTTTATCCGTCGTAACAGTGCCGGTAAGCGACCTGTTGCCGAACTGCGGATCTTCAAGGACAACTTCCTTAAGAGCATCCATGCGCTCGCCGTAACCTGTCATGGGATCACACCAGATCTCGATATCATCCACGGTAAATGAACCCAACGTATCAAAGGTGATGGCAACCCTGTTAAAGCCTTCATCAGTATATCCGAGATCGAGCAGCATCGTATCCTGACCGGTGTAATAAGTATAACTGCTGTCAGTATATGTGCACACCGTAGTGGAACTTCCGGAACTGACATTGAGAAGGATGTAGTTATTCTTTACATAATCGAATACCATGTTCTTGATCCTGACATATGTATTCGTATGGGGCAGCCCCTCGAAAGACACGAGCATCATGGCGCTCTTGTTGTCCATGATATGCTTTTTGCCCTCGAGCCTGATGCCCGGCATTCCGACTATCTGGCTGTCGACCTTGACTGCAGTTGCAGGGATCTCATTAACCTTCTTAAGCTCAGTCTTTGCAGGTTCATCTTCGATGATGACTGCCTGTGTCTGAGCCGTCTGCTTATCAAGTGCCCAGAGCTTGTCGTAATCGCTCCTCAGCATATAAGTGTCATATGTATATCCGATGGGGAGCGCGTATTCGTTTTCCATCAGGACATCAGTATATGTATCCCTCTGAACGGTCTCATCGTCCTTGAATCCGTACGGCCTGACGGAGAAATCAGTTCTCCTGTCGACAAAGTACTTGATCGAAGACAGTGACAGCATCTCTGCCCTCGCATTGACTCCGAGGAATCTGTGCTTGTTGTGCTGCCTTGCAAGTTCCATTTCGACTATCCAGTCCTCATACTCCTTGCTCCAGCCGAAGTAAGGATATCCCGTAAGGGTGTTCAGCCCGAAATGGAATCCTGAAGCCGAGCCTTTGTAAGGAACGGCATTGCCGTCTATCCTGAAGAAGGAATCATCATTCTTTACGGTGTCAGTAAGACTTGCCGAATAGAGATATTCACTCCTGATCGAATCCATACCGCCGCTGAAGAACTGTGACAGATAAGATTTGTTGTAGATAAGGCTCGCCGTATAAGCTACCGAGACACATGTGACAGCGATGCAGAACACGGACATGATGATATCCCTCGCCTTGTCCATCTTATGGAAGATAAACCATATGACCGTAATAACGGCAAGTGTTCCTGCGATAAAGATGTACGGGATGATATTTGTCTCATCTTCAGCCCTTGCAAAATATGAAGCAGTGCAATAGAGCAGCGTGCCGCCAATAACGATCCCCGCCCTTATCTTGCCCAGCTCCTTTATCCTCGGGAGCTCATAAACTGTGATCATGATGTTAAGGAACATATAACCGAAGCAGAACCTGTTCGTAATGTTGCTGAATCCGGAGAATACAAATCCGAACAGCGGAATAAGATGCATGATGGTCAGCACGATCCACAATGCCTTGAGGTGCCTGATCTTCTTGTTCCTGTCAGTAAAAAACATAAGAAGTCCGGGGATGATGAGAACCGTGTAGCTCATGAACATCCACATGGAATGATATGTATGATTGACCGAATAGTTGATCAGGAAATACCTGAGATATTTCTCGTTGTACCGCCACATGTCAAGCTGCGATACGGCATCAGGACGGACTCTTCCGTTGCCTGTCATGCTTATCATTGAAGGCAGCAGCACTACGCCTGCCAGAAGGACTCCAAGGAATCCCCACAGAGCAAGGTTAAGGAGTTTTTTGAACCTGTCCCTGACGGGAACCTCTTTCCCCATGAATATGAGCCTTGCAAATGCATAAAGAACCACGAACAATGCCTGAAGGCACGAGAAATACAACCCCCACTGTGATACGAGTGACATAAATACCAGGACCGACAGTAGTATGGATCTCTCACCCCTGAGAGCGCGTTCAGTTGCCAGGATGATGAGCGGCAGGATGATGAGCGGGACGATAAAATGAGGATGTCTTACACCCGAATAGATCGCATAGCCGCTGAATATGTAAGCAAAAGATCCCATGAGAACGGGAAGAGGCTTCTGCTTGAAGTAGAACCCGCAGATCGAGAATGCGATGCCTGCCATATAATAGTTCCCTATGACGAGGATCGTATAGAACAGGTCCATGTTGTCTTCATTGAAGAAGATCGCCAGAAGATGAGGCAGTCCGACCTGTAGATCGTGTGCGACAAATCCGGTCCTGAAATCATACATCGGCCATACGATGCCCTTGCCGGCCCACAGACCGTCCCAGAGGTCCCTGAAGTTATCGCTTATGTAAAGGAGCCTTGCGAAATGCTGGTCAGAACCGTCCGTCGACCACACAAAGCTCATCCCCGTCTCGGTTATGTTAAGAAACACAAAATGCTGAAGTACCACAAATACCGCGGTATAGATCAGCAGGTATAATGCATATGCCTTCCAGCCCGTAAGGCCGTCTAAAAATGAAAATCTGCTCTTGGATAGTTTTCCCATGTCTCCCTGATCCCCGGTTTATAGATTTACGACTTGATCAACTTATCAAAATTCTTCCCGTTGACTTCCCTCATCGTCAGACCTAACTCTGCAAGCTTGCCCTCGATGTGCTCCTGCTCCTTAGGTCTCTTGATCTTGAGCGTTGTAGTCTTGATCATATCTTCTTCCGAGAAGACAAAATTCCTTACGATCTTGTATGCAGGCATAGTATGATTAGCCTCATGCATCTTATCGTTAAGATATGCTTCGACCTGCCCGTCATCAGGCTCGACGTTGAGTCCCAACTCACGCCCAATGTCAGCCCTGTTGATAAGGATCTTGGCACAGATATCGATAGCTTCCTTGTCATTCCTGTTGCCCCAGACGAACACTTCATTGACGCCCTTGATCTCGGCAATTACCGATTCGATCTCCTCAGGGAATGCCTTCTTGCCGTTCGTAAGAACGATCATGGACTTAACTCTGCCGGTAATATGGATGCTGCCCGTCTTATCGATATAACCCATGTCTCCGGTATGGAACCAGCCTTCATCATCGATCGCTTCCCTGGTAGCTTCGTCGTTCCTGTAGTATCCCAACATGACACTGTCAGATCTTGTCAGGATCTCACCTACTGCCTTGGGCCCGATGCCGTCAGCATCGACTGCAGCAGTGATCCCCGCCATCGGTCTTCCGACGCTGCCCTTAACATTGCAGAGCTCATTGGTAACCGATATGACGGGAGATGTCTCCGTAAGTCCGTAACCCATGTACATATCGATACCGAAATCAGTAAATGCTTCAATGTATTTCTTATCGATCCCGGCACCGCCGATAACTACAAACCTGAAATTGCCTCCGAGATTATCGAGGATCTGCTTATATACGTTCTTGCGGATATCAAGTCCGCACTTCCTCAGGAATCTTGTTACCGGTCTCATCACGGATATGATCTTATCCTTCCCCGTTTTAATGAGTACATCCTCTATCTTGGAGTAGATGTTCTCGAAGAGGATCGGGACCGATATGCAGACCGTAGGTCTCCATTCCTGCAGGTTCTTGGTAATGTATCTCAATCCGTCTGACAGGCACAGACATCCGCCTGACCTCAGTATGAAGAAATCACATGTATTCTCAAATGTATGATGAAGGGGCAGGATCGAGAACGCCCTGTCACCAGGCCTTACATCAAGAGTCTGGTTTATCGAATGGACATTCGATGTGATATTGCGGTGGCTTAAGAGAACACCCTTGCTCATCGAAGTGGTACCGGAAGTGAATAGGATTATCCTGGCTTCATCTTCGTCGATCGGATTTGTAAGGAACTTGTTGTCTCCCTGTCCGATCTTCTCCTTTCCCTGAGCCACAAGATCATAAAAGTCTTCAAAGCGGTCATCATCAGGCCATTCACTGTCCTTTACTCCCTCCCTGAACATGACGATGAACTTACGTATCAGGATGCCTTCTTCCCCGCTGTCCATCCTTGAAGCGATATCCATCATCATCTTGTGATGCTTGTGATGATAAACGATCATCTTGCTCTCGCTCCTCTTGAGGAGTGCAACAAGCTCATCCTCGGGAAGAGCCCTGTCGAGCGGGACGCCGATGCTGTTCGTCGACAGTATCGCGTTATATGCAACAAACCATTCGTAACTGTTCTCACCGACAACTGCCAGCTTGTCACCTGCAAATTCACTGTTCAGGATATATGTACCAAAAGCCTTGATGTCTTCACCAAACTCAAAAAATGTCCTGTGTATCTCAGATTGCTGCGGGTTGCGTCTGAATATGAAAGCGTCACGGGCACTGTGTTCCTCACAGCCACTCATAACGAGATCTCTCAGATTATCATACTTCCTGGACTCATAAAGAGCCTTACCGCTCACTGGTTTCATCAAACATTCTCCTTCAAACGAGCATACCTTCGTTAGGATATAATACCACTAAAGTTATTTTTTGCATAATTATTATAATATAACGCGAAAAACTTTGACCTTCGCCCAAATATCGGTTATCATTTCATAAGTTTATTTATCAGTAATAACTCGGAGGCTCATATGGCAGGCGCAGACAAGCATAAGCATCTTGACGAGAAATACCCTACCAAAAGGGGATTTTGGGATAAAGTCGCGAAGAGCTGTTTTTTGGTATTAACTCATATCTGTTGTAATATGAAGTGCATCGGCAAGGAGAATTTCCCCAAGAACAATCCTTACGTTGTTGCCTCCAATCACCAGTCATATGTAGACGGCGTTCTTATCATAGATTATCTTCCCAAGGGACACTTCAAATGGATGTGCTGTCTTGCGGGCGCCGATCTGGAGACTAATCACGGCAAGCTCGGAAGGCTCATCATGCGTGTGGGACGCGGTATCGCCGTCGACCGCTACGGCAATCCGGTAAGGGGCCTGATCAAAGCCAAGAAGGAAGTTGAATTAGGCAATATCTGTTTCGTTTTCCCTGAGGGCACCAGAACGGCAACGGGCAAGCTGGGCGAACTCAAAGACGGTGCATGTTATCTGGCCATCAAGGCCGGGACACCTCTCGTACCCGTTTACATCGCAGGAGCATATCAGGTCTGGTCAAGGCACGATAAGCACCCTCACCCTTTCAAGGGGTTCATGAAGCGCAAGAAGGTCAGGATCTTTGTCGGCGAGCCTCTTATGCCTGCTGATTATGATAACGATGCCCACAAGATGACAGACGAGCTGTCCAGATGGATGCACGAGATGGAAGACAAGTACTGGGATCCTGAGAACGCTCCCATCTGATGTCAACCTTGGTATTGAACCTCTTCTGAGTCTTCTCCGTACGCATCTTCGTACGCACTCTCATCCCACACATAATCTTCATCCGCGTAGAAATCACGTACATCGATGTAGTTCCTGTATGTATCTATTCCCGTATTGATCATCACTACAGCCGTGAATATGACTGCCAGTACAAGTATGACCTTTACGATCTTATCGTGATATAGGAGTTTCATGATGATGATTCCGAGAACTCCTCCCAAAGTATTGGCAATAAGATCCACGATATCAGTTCTGCCGATTATGAGGATGAACTGCGTCATCTCGATCGCCAGGGAAGTAAGGAATACCGCCAGGACTTTCCCCCATGACCGCCTGTCATGGAACAGCAGTTCAAGATAGATGCCGAACGGGATGAAAGCAACGACATTCAGTATCATGTCATCCCAGAATATCCACAGGGGATTAAGGTTTGCATAATCGGTGAAGTGTCTGTACATTTCAGGCGTTGCAATGCCGTTACCATACCACTGTCCGATGTAGAAGATCTCCGGACTTGATTTAAAAAGTATTACCCACACCGGAACGAGCAGGAAATAGATTACAGATAAGACTATGAGAAGCCATCTCAATGGTTGACCTTTCTCTGTTATAACCGTCATACAAGCCTCGCTATCGTAACTCCGTCATCACCTTCACCCGGAAGTCCTGCACGGTAAGACTCGACTCTCATATCCCTTGCAAGGCAATCCGTTACTATGCTGCGCAACACACCTGTCCCCTTGCCATGTACTATCCTGATGTCCTTGATGCCTCCGAGACTGCAGTCATCGATATATCTCTCAAGCCTGGAGAGTGCCTCGTCGCCGCGCATCCCTATCAGCATCAGCTCGGATGAAGTCCTCGATGCCGAATCAAATCTCAGCTGCCTGATCTTGCTGTTATTGTCCTTAACGGGTTCTCTGGTCCGGCGCTTCTTTTCAGTCTTGTTTTCAGCCTTCATCTGCTCTGCCGTTATGACCCTGAGCTGGTCCTTCTTGACTGTAACCTTTACAAGTCCTGACTTTATCTGCACATCTCCGCTCCTGGACACACCTGATACGGCTGTTCCCGTAAGATCAAGCGACGGGACGTAGTATTCCTTGCCGACTTCCACGGTCTGCGGTTCCTCACCGGGAAGACCTGCGCCTTCGAGCTCCTCATCCATCGAATCGTCTGTAAGATCCTCAATGCCTGCACGGAGCCTTCTTCTTATCTTGTCGAGCTCCTTGAGCTGTTCATCAGCAGTAGACTTCGAAGAATCCTTGCGGAGCTTCTTCATCATCTTTGTTATCTCTTCTTCCCTCTCCCTGAGAAGTTCCTTCTGTTCCTGCCTGGATTCGTTCAGTATCCTGGTCTTCGACTGCTTGAGCGCCTTGCGTTCTTCTTCAAGTGCTGCGATCTGCTCTTCGAGCTTTGCCTTAAGGGCACTGTTGCTGTCCATTAACGACTGGGCTTTCCTTGCATCACGCTCAGATACCTCTATCAGCCTTCCGAGCTTGATCTCGTCGCCCGTCATCCTCTTCTTCGCATCCGAAATGACATTATCCGGAAGCCCGAGCTTTTTGGAGATGATGAACGCATTCGAAGAACCGGGACGTCCTATTACCAGCCTGTATGTCGGCATCAGTGTCTCATTATCAAACTCGAAAGCGCCGTTCATGACTCCTTCGGTCGATACGGCATATGCCTTAAGTTCCTTGTAATGAGTTGTCGCAAGAGTAATGCATCCCTTGCCCCTCAAGTATTCAAGGATCGCTATGGCAAGTGCAGCGCCCTCATCAGGATCAGTACCGGATCCCAATTCATCAAGGATTATGAGACATTTGCCTTTGATGTTCTTCAGTATGTAAACGATATTGGACATATGAGCCGAGAACGTTGACAGGCTCTGTTCAATACTCTGTTCGTCACCGATGTCTGCAAGCACCCTGTCAAAGACAGAAGCAGTGCTTCCTGTGGCCACAGGGATCAGGAGCCCTGACATCACCATGAGCGTCAGAAGTCCCGCTGTCTTAAGGGATACTGTCTTACCGCCGGTATTCGGACCGGTGATGACGAGAGTTGAGTACTTGTCACCGATCTTTATGTCGACGGGGACTACTTCTTTTGAAGGGATGAGAGGATGCCTCGCCTTGATCAGATCGACGGTTCCGTCCTTGTTCAAAGAAGGTCTTACCGCCTCCATCTCAATTGCAAGTTCCGCTTTCGCCGAGCAGAAATCGATCTGTGAGACGATGCTCATGTCAGTCTTGATGGAATCACTGCTTCCCAGAACGCTGTCTGTAAGCTCGCCGAGGATCCTGTCTATCTCCGCCTGCTCCATTGCGGCAAGTTCACGGAGCTTGTTATTGGTCTCAACAACAGCCATCGGTTCGATGAAGACAGTCTGCCCCGTTGAAGAAGTATCATGAACTATGCCGTTGATCCTTCCCTTGAAGTCTGCAATAACGGGAACACAGTAACGGTCATTCCTTATCGTTATGACCTTCTCCTGAAGGATGTCTTCATTGGCACTGATCACGCGGTCCAATATGGCCCTGACACTTCCGGCCAGTTCACGCTTGCTGCGTCTTATGTCATAAAGAGTCTTGCTCGCATGATCATTCATCTCATCCTCGCTTACGATCGAAGATGAGATCTCATTCTCCAGCGTCGGGATCGTAACTATCTTGCCGAGCCTTCCGTAGAGGATCGAATCTGACATGTCGGATCCGATATCCTTCATAACCTTCCTGAGCTGTTCCGCGGACCTCAGGAACATTGCCACATCAAGGAGCTGCCGCATCGTCAGCGTTCCACCGGCATGCGCATACTTGAGCGCAGGCCTCAGATCAGCAAAACCGCCGAGCGGAAGCAGACCGTGCCTGTTGATATATGAACATACTTCTTCTGTCTCAGAGAGCATTCCGTCGACTTCATCAGGATCAGCTATCGGTAACAGTTCCTTGCAGAGCTCATGTCCGTATACGGTATGAGCCTTGTCATTGAGCTTGGCGATGATCTTGTCAAATTCGAGCGTAGACAACACGCGCCCTTTGATCTGCTTACGGGCTCTTATCTCTTCGAAACTTGTCCTCTGGTACATATATTAAGTTAAGACAACCTCTTAGCGTTGATGATATCCTGCTCAGGAATAGTCTTCGTCATCTCAAGACCTGCTTCAATGTCCACATCAGAGATCTTCCCGTCCTTCTCGATGATAAGACGGTTATATCTCTTGGCCATCAGACAGTCGATCGCATGGATACCCATAAGACTAGCTGTAGTCCTGTCACGCAGAGTCGGTGAACCGCCCCTCTGCAGATGTCCCAAAATAGTAGGTCTTGATTCTATCTCTGTTGCATCCTCGATCTGCTTAGCGATCTCAGTTGCATTGCCTGCCCCCTCTGCAACGATGACAATGTAGTGCTTCTTGCCTCTGTTGCGTCCGTCAAGGATGATCCTTAATACATCCTTATTGAAATCATAAGGAACCTCGGGAATAAGGATAGCTTCAGCACCTGTTGCGATACCGACATTAAGAGCAATGTATCCCGCTCTTCTACCCATTACCTCGATAACGCTGCATCTCTCGTGTGAGCTTGCCGTGTCCCTCAGTTTGTCAATAGCTTCCATGGCTGTATTCATTGAAGTATCGTAACCTATCGTATACTCGGTTGAAGCGATATCATTATCGATAGTACCCGGCATTCCGATGACATTCATTCCGATCCTGGCAAGAGCCCTGGCACCCTTATATGATCCGTCACCGCCGATAACAACAAGACCGTCAAGTTCATAAGCTTCCATCATCCTGGCACCCTTAAGTACGCCCTGATCAGTCTGGAAAGTCTTGGATCTTGCTGTCATAAGGAATGTTCCGCCTCTCTGGAGAGTCTCGGAAACATCGTTCCTGGTAAGTTCTCTTATCTCACCCTTCCACAATCCGTGATAGCCGCGCTGTACGCCGTATACTTCGATCCCGGCATTCCATCCGGCTCTGACAACTGATCTGATGGCAGCATTCATTCCGGGCGCATCGCCACCACTGGTGAGAACACCTATCCTTTTGACGGGTGCAACTTCATCGGGATTGACATTATCATAATTCTTCGCCCTCAAAGTGCTGATATCGGGCAGATTGGATTCGTCATATAACAGTGGCATACGTTACCTCCGGTTATTTTAATATCTTAATAGTGAGATTATACACCATCAGGTGCGGAATTTGGCAAATACTCCACATTATCGTGACCTGCTGCATCTCCGATGACCCTCAGGGTATCAGGATTAAGATCCACATTGCAGACCGGATCGAGCCTTAACAGACTGTTGTCCTTCGTAAAGACGACATCCACCGGACAATTGCCGTGGAAATATATGAGGAGGTTCAAGAGCATATTGTACTCTTTGGAGCTGGGGAGCTTATTGAACTTTATCCTGAGGACTCCCCCGCCGGCCATGGCGCCCGAGGACTTGGATTCATCGGCGGGCTTCGGCTCGGGCGTGTAACGTTCCGACGATCTTTGCAGCCTTCCGAGATCTCTAGGTGCCTTGTCGATCTGGAACATCTTGTCTATGAATATCGAGAAATCGTCACCTCTCAAGTGGCGTCTTCCGACGAACAGATAACATTTCCCCTGGATCAGGTAAGGCCTTATGTAATCAACCGTCTTCCCGAAAGCAACAGCCTCATAAGGTCCCGTCATGTCCTCAAGAGCAAGAGTGACCATCGGTGTCCTCGACTTCGTGTACCTGATGTTCACACTGTTTATTATTCCCGCCATTACGACTATCCTGTCGTCATCGAGCATATCCTTAAGCCCTGCTGCGATCATCTCCTGCGCATCAGCACTCGTAAAATCAGTCTTCGTCTCAATGATGCCCTTATAGGCAGCGAGCGGATGTCCCGACAGATAGAGACCAACGGATTCCTTCTCGTATCCGAGCTTCACTTCAGACGGATATTCCTCAGTATCATAGACATGGACAAGATCACTGTCGCTCTTGTCTGCGCCCGTCTGCTCCATCGCATCGAAGATGCTCAGCTGTCCATTCATCTGCCTGCTGTGTCTCAATGCAAGGCCTTCGAGTTCAGTCTGGCACGTCCTAACCATCGTAGCCCTGTTGTATCCGAGATCATCAAGAGCAGAAGACCAGATCAGATACTCCATCGTATTCCGCTTTATGCCGAGTTCCGCACCGCGGACAAGGAAATCCTCAAATGACTTATATCTGCCATTCTTCTCACGGTCTTCCTCGATCTGCCGGACCTGTCCTTCGCCGACGCCTTTGATGACAGTAAGTCCGATCCTGATGCCGAACTTGCCGTCTTCAGTCTTCTCCGTAGTAAACCTCGCCCTGCTCTTATTGATATCGGGCCTTAAGACAGGGATCCCCATCTGTTCAGAAGCTGTTATATAGCCTGACGCCTTCGCAAGTTCAGTCCTGAAGGAATTAAGCGTAGCCGTCATGAACTCCACGGGATAGTAGTATTTGATATAAGCAGTCCAATAACCTACGACTGCGTAACATGCCGCATGCGCCTTGTTGAATGCATAACCTGCAAAACCCGCGACATCATCAAATATCTTCGATGCAACATCTCCGGGAACACCGCGCTTGATGGCTCCGTCTATCTTTTTGCCGGAGTCATCCTCACCGCCGTAGATGAAGAGGTTCCTGTACTCCTCCATGATCTCCTTCTTCTTCTTGCTCATGGCACGCCTGATGTTGTCGCTCTGTCCCATCGAGAACCCTGCAAGATCCCTTACAATCTGCATGACCTGTTCCTGATATATCGCACACCCGTAAGTAACCTTCAGGATGGGTTCGAGGAGAGGGTGGTCGTACTTGATCTTGGAAGAATCATGACGGCATTCAACATACTTCGGTATCTGGTCCATGGGTCCCGGCCTGTAGAGAGCGATGCCCGCGATGATGTCCTCAAGACTCTGCGGCTGGAGCTGCTTCATGAACGAAGTCATGCCGCGGCTCTCAAGCTGGAACACGCCGGTGGTCTCACCGCGCCCGATCATGTCGTAGATGTTCTTGTCATCCAGCGGTATCGTCTCTAGCGATATCTGCTTGCCGTAATTCTGCTTAACCAGTTCTACCGCATCCTGAAGCACGGTTAGAGTCCGAAGGCCGAGGAAATCGAACTTGAGAAGTCCGACGCTCTCGACATCATACTTGGAGAACTGGACGACGGGAGTCTCATCGTTGGTTGCAAGAGGTGCGATGTCAGTGATCGGAATGCCGGAGATTATGACTCCCGCAGCATGCGTTGAAGAATTCCTCGGAAGCCCTTCGAGCTTCATGGCCATATCAACGATCTTCTTCGTATCAGCATCGTTGTCATAGAGAGTCTTCAGTTCAGGATTGACTTCCAGTGCATCGGCAAGAGTGATGCCCGGCTTGAACGGGATCATCTTAGCGATCTTATCCCCTGTGGAATATGGCAGATCCAAAACCCTTACAACATCATGGATACATGACTTGGCAGCAAGCGTACCGAAAGTGATGACCTGCGCCACCCTCTCGCTCCCGTACTTCGCGGTAACATAGTCTATCGCGATCTGTCTGGTCTCATCAGCAAAATCAACATCAAAATCCGGCATCGACACACGTTCGATGTTAAGGAATCTCTCAAACACGAGACCGTACTTTATCGGATCGAGATCTGTTATCCCGACCGCATATGCAACGAGTGAACCTGCGCCTGAACCTCTTCCAGGTCCGACTACCACGCCATGGGTCTTGGAGTAATTGATAAAATCCCAGACGATCAGGTAATAATCCGTATATCCCATCGTATTGATGACGTCAAGCTCATAATCAAGCCTCTTGACATACTCTTCCGAATCAACAGCAGGCGGGGTTATCTCAAACCTCTTCTTAAGGCCTTCATATGCCAGATAAGTCAGATACTGCGATGTTGATCCAAAGCCTTCAGGCACATCATACTTCGGAAGATGGATCGTATCGAAATCATACTCTGCCGTACACATCGCTGCGATCTTCCCTGTATTCTCAACAGCTTCTGGAAGAGATGAGAAGAACCTTCTCATCTCAGTCTCGGACTTAACATAGTAGTCATTGGTGCTCATGTGCATGCGGTCCTTATCCGCAAGCTTGGCTCCTGTCTGCATGCAGAGCAGGACATCATGAGTCTCGTAATCAGCCTGCGTCAGATAGTGGCAGTCATTAGTAGCGGCAAGAGGGATGCCGGTCTTATTGCTGATCCTGACGAGAGCTGCATTGACCTTCGCCTGTTCGGGAGTAGTATTAGCCTGAACCTCGAGATAATAATTCCCTTCACCGAATATATCCCGGTATCTGAGAGCTGTCTGCTCCGCTTCATCCTCGTTGCCTGAGAGGACCTGTGAAGCAACTTTGCCTGCCATGCAGGCAGACAGACAGATGAGACCTTCATGGTACTGTTCAAGGAGTTCCTCATCGATCCTGGGCTTTCTGTAAAAACCTTCGGTATAACCCTTCGACACAAGCCTGTTGAGATTGGCAAGTCCGGTATTATCCCTGGCGAGCAGGATAAGGTGGTAATATGCTCTTACCTGCTGTCCTGCTGCGTTGATGCTGCTCTTGATGTGTCTCGATCCCGGTGCAACATAGACCTCGCATCCGATCACCGGGTGGATCCCCTCGGCCTTCATCGCCTTGAAGAAAGCTACCGCTCCGAACATGTTGCCGTGATCAGTTATGGCGCATGAAGTCATACCCATCGCCTTGATGCGCTTGGCAAGGTCCTTGATACGGATAGCACCGTCAAGAAGACTGTACTCTGTATGCAGATGAAGATGACAAAAATCCATTCCTGACTCCGGAAAACTTTTCTTAGTTGATTATACTATGGCAAAGCCAAAATATCAATCGAAAGCGAACATAAGTTCTTGTCGTATTATGACGTCATCCGGGCATGCTTCCAACAACACCAGCCCCTTCTGATCTGTCGATATGGCAGGTAATGACATCGCCGTTATCAACATTATCCGTATCGCATGATACTTTGCATCTGACATGCCAGGGTGTGTATCCTTCAGCTTCACCATTCCTTATCTGCTCGACGATGACTTTACACGTCCTGCCCTTAAGTGATGAGGCAAACTCTTCCTCCAGTCCCGTTGAGATCCTGATAAGCTCATTGGCCCTTGCCTTCTTCACAGCCTGGGTAAGCTGATCCTTCATGCCGGCAGCTGCAGTACCCTCCCTTACCGAATAAGGGAATACATGGAGCTTTGCAAACTTAAGCCTCTTAACAAACTCACAGGTGACCTTGAATTCCTCTTCCGTCTCACCCGGGAAGCCGGCGATCACATCCGTTGTAAGTGCCATGTCAGGGAATATTTCGCGGAGCTTACTAACGCGCTCCTCATACTGCGCCGTATCGTATCTTCTGCCCATCCTCTTAAGGACGGTATCGCAGCCGCTCTGAAGTGATAAGTGGAACTGCGGACAGAGCTTTGTAACCTCAGAAAGCGCCCCGATAAACTCGTCTGTCAGGGACAGCGGTTCCAGTGAAGCAAGACGGATGTTCGTGATCCCTTCGATGCCATTTATGGCCATAAGGACGCGGTACAGGCTCATGATGTCCTCGCCCCTGTCCCTGCCGTAGGAACAAGTGTGGATCCCCGTAATGACGACCTCTTTATATCCGGATGAAGCAAGCGACCTTGCCTCGGCGATTATGTCATCAAACGGACGCGAAGCAACTCTCCCCCTCGCGAAAGGAATGATGCAGTAAGTGCAGAACATGTTGCATCCGTCTTCGATCTTGATGTAAGCGCGGGTTCCTTCGGGTGACAAGACAGTGCCGAAATCGTGATAGACATCACTCTTTGATACGTCAGGCCTTACATGTGAGCAGGCGTGATCGAGAGTGGCATCAGCATGTTCCCGGATAAAGCTTTCGACACGGTCGACCACCGTATTCTTATCTCTTGTCCCGAGCACGATATCAGCGTCGAGAACGCCGCCTGCCATCTCGGATGCGCATCCCATCGCCACTACGACTGCGGACGGATTTGCCCGCGCCATTTTGCGGAGGCTCTGACGTGATTTGCGGTCAGCCTCCTGCGTAACGGTGCACGTATTTACGATACAGCAATCAGCACAAGAAGGGTCATCAGTTATCTGATGCCCCTTCTCGATAAAAAGATTCCTTATTGCGTCCGTCTCATACTGGTTGACACGGCATCCTAATGTCAGGAAATAGACTAACATTATGCGCGGACTTTGATGTGTACTTCCCGAAGCTGCTGCTCGGTGACTTCGCCGGGAGCACCGCAGAGCAGATCCTGTGCATTACCGTTCATGGGGAACGCGATGACTTCACGGATCGACTCTTCACCTCTGAGGAGCATGATCATACGGTCAACACCGGGAGCCATTCCGGCATGCGGCGGTGCACCGAACTTGAATGCGCTGTAGAGAGCGCCGAACCTTGTCTGAAGTTCTTCTTCCGAGTATCCTGCGATCTCGAATGCCTTCTTCATGATGTCGAGGTCATGGTTACGTACGGCACCTGATGAGAGTTCTACGCCGTTACATACGATATCGTACTGGTAAGCGAGGATGTCTTCAGGCTTCTTTGTCTCAAGCGCTTCAAGTCCGCCCTGAGGCATTGAGAAAGGATTATGCGTGAAGATATACTTCTTGGTCTCGTTGTCATATTCATACATCGGGAAATCATTTACGTAGCAGAACCTGAACGCATTCTCCTCGATGAGGCCGAGCCTCTTGCCGAGCTCGTTCCTGATCTGTCCTGCGAACTCAGCAGCCTTGACTTCATTGGCAGCAATGAAGAAGATCGTATCGCCGGACTCAAGTGAACCGAGAGTCCTGATCTCATCCTTCATGTCATCGGGAATGAACTTGTCGATAGGTCCCTTATATGTTCCGTCTTCAAGGACTTCAAGATATCCGAGACCGCCCATGCCGATCTCCTGGGCAAACTTGAGAAGCTTCTCGTGGAAGCCCTTGCTCATCTCAGCGTGGACCTTGATCGCCCTTACAGTCTGACCGATGAAAGGCTTAAATGTGCAGCGCTGGAAGAAATCCGTCACATCGATGATGCGGAGAGGATTGCGCAGATCGGGCTTATCTGAACCGAACTCGAGCATTGCCTGCTTATATGAATATACGGGATAAGGTGCTGCAGTAACCTTGGCACCCTCAGGAGCGAACTTCTCAAAAGCAGCCGTAAGGATCTCCTCGCCTGCCCTGAACACATCCTCCTGAGTTGCAAAGCTCATCTCGAAATCAAGCTGGTAGAACTCTCCGGGGGATCTGTCTGCCCTTGCATCCTCATCACGGAAGCAGGGAGCGATCTGGAAATACTTGTCAAAACCGGATACCATCAGGAGCTGCTTGAACTGCTGGGGAGCCTGGGGAAGAGCATAGAACTTGCCCTTGTATTTTCTGGAAGGAACGATGTAGTCTCTTGCACCTTCAGGTGAAGATGATGTAAGGATAGGCGTCTGGATCTCGAGAAATCCCATCTCGGTCATCTTCTGTCTGAGGAAAGAGATGACCTGTGATCTGAACACGATATTGTCTTTGACCTTCTTGTTCCTGAGGTCAAGATATCTGTACTTGAGACGCACATCCTCCCTGATCTCCTTGGATGTCATGACCTCGAAAGGAAGCTGGCTGTAGACCTTGCCCAGCACATCGACCTTATGCGCCTCGAGCTCGATCGTACCTGATGCGATCTTGGGATTATATGTCTCTTCATCACGGTGCTCTATGACACCCTCGATGCTGATGCACTCCTCCTTAACGAGTCCGTCAAGAAGTGATGTATCACGCATGACGACCTGGAGAACTCCGTACATGTCCCTCAGATCGATGAAAGATACGCCGCCGTGGTCTCTGATATTCTCGATCCATCCTGCGACTCTTAAAGTCTTGCCTACATCTGCCTCACTTATCTCATTGATAAGCCTGTCTCTGTAAATATTCGCCATTTTACGTTCCTCCCGTTTGATCTGCAAATAAAAAATCCCGAACGAAATCCTCGTTCAGGACGAATCAATAATCCGCGGTGCCACCTGAATTACCGCTTATCTGCGGTCTCTTATAAACTCCCTTAACGCGGGGGTAAGTCGGCTCACCTACTTGCCGCATAAGCTTTCAGATCGCGGCTGATGAAGTGTTATTCCCCCGTCCTCTGCTCCGCCCGCGCTTCCAGCCTTAGACGCGGTGCTCTCTGTGGCGATATTACGGGGTACTTCTCTTCGTCTTCGCCTGTTCTTTGCAGATAGTACATAAATTATCCGTAAAAGTCAATAATCAATGCCTTCTCCTGCCCTTTTTCCTTATCCTCGCGGCGGTCTTCTGCTTGCGCCTTCCGGGGGTCTTATGATCCCCCTTATCTCTCTTACTGTTATTCTGTTCCTCCTGCGCCATCACGAAATCGATATGACGCCTGTCCTCATCCACGGAAGACAGCATTACCCTTACTTTCTGACCGATATAGAGCTGGTTTCCCGACCTTGCACCGATCGCCCTGTATCTCCTCTCGTCGAACAGATAATGATCTCTCATCGTCCTGAAAGCAACAAAGCCTTCCGCCGTTGACTCCAGCATGACAAAAAGGCCTGCATCGATTATCCCGGTAATGATCCCGTCAAACTCCTCGCCGATCCTGTCCTTCATATACTCACAGACCTTGACATCGATGGACGCCCTCTCCGCCTCAACGGAATTGCGTTCCATGTCAGAGCTTATCGCGGACACCTGTTCAACGAGCGGTGCGAAATGCTTCCTCTTATCTTCGCCATGCAGATATGTCTTTATGATCCTGTGTATGTAAAGATCCGGATATCTTCTGATGGGACTGGTGAAATGGCAGTAGAACTCAGATGCCAATCCGAAGTGGCCTAAGTTATTGGAAGTATATCTTGCCTTTGCCATGGACCTCAAAAGGAGGGTATCAAGTGCCGGTTTTGCACCTTCATCAGCGATCGTATCCATGTAGTTCGAGATCATCAGCGGCGTTATCTTGCCGCGGAGCGTTCCCACCGCGCCATAGTATCTGGCAACATTCGTAAACCTCGTGATCTTGATGGGATCAGGATCCTCGTGGACCCTGTATACGAACGGATAGTTCATCTTGCAAAACTTCTCGGCGATGAATTCGTTTGCACAGATCATGAACGACTCGATTATCCCGTGACAGAAATTGATCGGATACTCCATGATCTCAACAGGCTTCCCGTCTTCATCAAGTATGACCTTGGTCTCCTTCGTCTCGAAATCGATGGCGCCCCTCCTCGCCCTCATCCTCGCAAGGGAATCAGAAAGTGTCCTCATCTGTTCGAGCATGCCTATTATGGGTCCGTAGTCTAAGCCGTCACCCGGTTTAGGATCTGTCAGGATACGGTAACACTCGTTATAGCTCATCCTGCGGTCACTTTTTATGACGCTCTCATATACCTCGCCTTCTTCCGTAAGGCCTGTCTCAACGTCGACCTTCATCTCGGCAGTAAGGGTAAGACGCGGCCTGTCAGGATTAAGGCTGCACAGTCCGTTGCTGAGCTTCGGAGGGAGCATAGGGATGACCCTGTCAGACAGATAGACTGAAGTAGCCCTTCTCAAAGCTTCATTATCAAGTGCAGTATTCTCCCTGACATAATTGGATACATCCGCGATATGGACATATAGTCTCATATACCGGTTATCGATACGTTCGAGCGATATGGCGTCATCAAGATCCTTTGCTTCCTCACCGTCGATCGTGATCGTCAGAAGATCCCTCAGATCCCTCCTGCCTCTCGCTATCTCTTCGTCAATCTTCGATCCCTCAGGATCATTGGGAAGAGATGATATCTCCTTAAGCACCTGTTCGGGGAACTCCTGAGGCAGACCATACTGTCGCATGACAGCCTCGATCTTGACGTCACTTTTGTCAGGATTTCCTATGACTTCAATGACCCTGCCGCGGTATTCGCCAGATGTATTATCCGGATTTAATATCTCTGCCACTACGAGCATGTCGTATGGTGCTCCGTTCAGATCATTCCTTCCGATCCTTACGATGCCGAAGTCGCCCTCCTTGAAAGCGGCATCCGGCTTGATCACACCGCCTTCCCCGAGTTCCCTCAGGACACCAACGACACGGTTCTTCACACCGGCGGGACCTCTCGGCGCAACATCTGCATAACATGACGGTTCATTATATTGATCAAGTTTACGTTCCATGGCAGTCACCTCATACTTAGATTATAACAGAACATGAGCAAATAAAAGGCTCTTCACGGAATACAATGATGTATAGTGTACCAAGTGTTGCCAGCTGGTCTGAACGTGTCCCTAGTGGCTGGGATGATCGGTCAATCAGATTCTCTTATTTTGTGCTTGAAAGTTGTTATTTGTGCAGGAAGGTAGAGAATCTTGATTGGAATTCTCTAGTTTCGTGCTTGAAAGTCGTTATTCGTGCAGGAAGGTAGAGAATTTTATTGAGGTGATTTTCCTTAGTCATGATATTGCCATGTCCCCGGCAGCTTTTATTATTACCGTTCAGACCAACTGTAGGGCTAAGTGCCGTTTGCCTTCTAAGAAGTCTGAATGAGCAGGTCATTATCTATATAACACTCTATGTAGTGACCATTACATAAAACGATTTGTAGAATGGCTTCTCTTCTGGCGATCATCAACTTCTTAACGACTCTGTCCATTCTGTCCCATGGATTCCGTGAAGAGCCAAATAAAAACGGCGCCTGTGATGAGCGCCGTCCGATAAAATCTTCTTAAGATCCTTTACCAGGCCTTTGCAACTGCCAGGTAGAGGAGTATGGATACAATGGCGAACAGTATGGCACAGATTGCTGTCCACTTCTTGAGCTGTTCCTCGAGTGAACGTCCCTTTGCCTTGCTGTAGTAAGAATCGGATGAGGCACCTGCAACGATACCCATACCTCTGTCATTACCTTCCTGAACGAGGAAGAGGATGATGATCGCGATAGCCAGGATCGCGTCTATTACTGAAAGAATAATCTGCAGAGCACTCATTATGCTGCCTCCATTCCGTTATTTCTTATAATTTAGCCGTTAGATAATACCACACACATCTCACTTATGCAAACGGGAAGATATGAATTTGTGGATTTCGCCTGCGATGAACGGCAGAAGAGCTACAGGCAGGATGAACAGCCATGCCATGGGCGGCAGTGCAACATTGTCAAAAGCACTGTTAACACCGGGGATGTATATAACTGCCATAAGTATGAGCATCGATGCAAGCGTAGCCCAGTTCATCATCTTGTTCGAGAAGAGTCCGAGCTTGAACACTGACACGCGTTCCGACCTTGCAGCATACGCCCTGAAGAGTTCCGCACATACGAGAGTTGCAAGTGCGACCGTTCTTGCTACGGCTATGGGCTTTGCACCCTCAACGCTGATAAAACCGAGGCAGCCGGTGAGCGTAAGAAGGAACGCGCCGCCTACTGCAGCAAAGATCGCAAGAGCCTGTACGGCGATGTTCGCCTTCATCTTGCCGTTGATGATCGGTTCATCAGATCTTCTCGGAGGAAGGTTCATGATGTCAGGTTCTCCTGCCTCACGGCCAAGTGCCAGTGCAGGGAAACTGTCAGTTACGAGGTTGAGCAGCAGGAGCTGGATAGCAGTAAGTGGTGCTGCGATGCCGGAGATGACAGAACCCGGGATGAGAGAGAGAAGGAAGATTATTAGGATCTCACCGACATTACATGACAGGAGGAAGCCGATAAACTTACGGATGTTCGAATAGATGATACGTCCTTCTTCGACCGCCTTGACTATGGTTGCAAAGTTATCATCCATGAGGATCATGTCTGCTGCATTCTTCGATACATCAGTTCCGGTAATACCCATGGCAACGCCGATGTCTGCAGCCTTCAGAGCCATTGCATCGTTGACGCCGTCTCCAGTCATTGAAGCGATGTGGCCATTCTTCTTCAGTCCCTCCACGATCCTTACCTTATGTTCAGGAGATACTCTCGCATATACGTTTGTCTGTTCAACAACGTTCGTGAGTTCCTCATCAGTAACCTGATCCAATTCCTCACCGCTCAGGGCACCTGTTCCCTTCTCCTTCATTTCGTCAGTGAGCATTCCGAGGTTATCGGCGATCGCAGCGGCAGACAGCTTGTAGTCACCCGTGATCATTACCGTTCTGATGCCTGCCTTCTTGCAGACTGCTATGGCATCCTTCGCCTCTTCCCTCGCGGGATCGATCATGCCGATGAGACCTATGAAGATCATGTCCGTCTCATCCTCAAAATCAGGTGAGGACTCATGCCCTGACTCAAATTCCCTGCATGCGAAAGCGAGCACTCTGATCGCACCCGACGCATAATCGTTATTGACCTTGCTGATCCTCTTGAGGACTTCAGGAGTCATATCCCTGACCTCACCGTCATGGAGGTACTTCGTGCACCTTGAGAAGATGATGTCAGGTGCACCCTTGGTGTAGCTGACGATCTTACCTTCTCTTATTCCGGTGTGATAAGTTGTCATCATCTTACGGTCTGAATCGAAAGGAAGCTCTGCCACACGCTCATACTTCCTGTTCATCTCTTCCCTTGTGTAGCCGGTCTTATTGCCGAGTGTCGTGAGCGAACCTTCCGTAGGATCTCCGATGCATGAGTATTCACCGTCCTCAGACTTGTTGATCGATGCATCGTTACAGAGCACTGCAGCTCTGATCAGTGATTCAAGTACGCCCTCAGGCTTCTGTTCCACACCGTCCGCATTAACCACGGCACCCTCGGGAGCATATCCGTTTCCCGTAACGCTGTACATATCGCTTCCGTCAAAGAGTGCCTTGACCGTCATCTGGTTCTGTGTGAGAGTACCCGTCTTGTCTGAGCAGATAACGTCAACACATCCTAATGTCTCAACGGCAAGGAGTCTCTTAACGACTGCACGGTTCTTTGCCATCCTCGTCATGCCGATCGACAATACGATCGTTACGACTGCAGCAAGACCTTCAGGGATAGCTGCGACTGCAAGAGATACGGCAGTCATGAGGGCCTCGTTCCATTCAACGTTCTGCAGGAATACACCTACGACAAAAACTATGATGCAGACGATGATGCATACTACTGCGAGTATCTTTCCGAGCTTGTCGAGGCTCTTCTTCAGAGGCGTTGCCTCATCCTGCATATTCGTCAGCTTATTTGCGATCTTACCGAGTTCCGTATCCCTTGCCGTTCCGATAACGACACCGGTTGCCCTTCCGTAAGTAACGGCAGTACCCATGAACAGCATATTGGATCTGTCTCCGATCGGGCATTCCTGAGGCAGAACAGAATCCGCATTCTTATCAACGGGAACCGATTCACCGGTAAGTGATGATTCTTCAGCTTTAAGTGATGATGATGTGATGAGCCTGACGTCAGCAGGTATCGAATCGCCGGCATCGATGGACAGGATGTCACCGGGAACGATGTTAGCCGAATCGACAACGGTAACTTCGCCATCCCTTATGACCTTTGCCTTGGGACTGCTCATCTTCTTAAGCGCTGCAAGTGCCTGATCAGCCTTGCCTTCCTGATACACGCCGAGCACAGCGTTCAGGATGATGATGGCAAGGATAACCCCGACATCGATCCAGCCTTCAGGCTCACCTTCCCTGTACGCCATGAACGCAGAAAGACCTGCAGCAACAATGAGGATGATGACCATCGCATCAGCAAACTGCGACAGGAACTTCTTCCACAGGGGAACCTTCTTCTCTTCTCCAAGAGAGTTCTGCCCGAACCTGACGAGCCTCTCCTCCGCTTCAGCCGCGCTCAAGCCTTTTGTCTTATCTGTTTCCAACTCAGCAATAACTGAATCGACATCTCTGCAGAAACTGTCCTTAATGTGACCTGCTTCCATCGCTATCACCCATCCTGTTAATTATTATATTTATAGCCATACGTGCAAATTATACTACGGTCAGGCAAAAAGACAAAAAGCCACTCATCTGAGTGGCTGTTCTGGTGCCCAGAGGCGGAATCGAACCACCGACACGGGGATTTTCAG
>DGUI01000045.1 GCA_002394605.1 Mageeibacillus sp. UBA4314
AACATCTGGAACCAGTATCAGTGTATGGTTACGTTCAACCTCTCACGTTCAGCTTCTTACTTCGAGTCCGGCATCGGTCGTGGCATGGGCTTCAGAGATTCCAACCAGGATGTATTGGGATTCGTTCATCAGATCCCTGACCGTGCAAGACAGAGACTTATCGATATCGCTTCCACACAGATGCCTGACGGCGGATGCTATCACCAGTATCAGCCCCTTACAAAGAAGGGTAACTCCGATATCGGTGGTGACTTCTCTGATGACCCGCTCTGGATGATCCTCTCCGTTGCAGCATACATCAAGGAGACAGGCGACTGGTCGATCCTCGATGTACAGGTTCCTTATGATAACGACGAGTCACTCGCTAAGCCGATGCTCGATCACCTTACAGTATCGTTCTATCATATCGTCAACAACCTTGGTCCTCACGGGCTGCCTCTTGCAATGAGAGCTGACTGGAACGACTGCATCAACCTGTCATGCTTCTCGGATACACCCGGTGAATCATTCCAGACATACACGAATCCCAAGTTCAAGGCTGAAGGCGGCTACTCAAAGATCGCTGAGTCTGTATTCGTAGCAACTCTCTTCACATACACGGGACCTGCTTATGTCGGTATCCTCGAGCATCTTGGCAAGACTGAAGAAGCTGCTAAGGCTCAGGCTGAGATCGACAAGATGAAGAAGAATGTCATGGAGTCCGCTTTCGACGGCGAGTGGTTCCTCAGAGCTTACGATGCAAACGGTGAGAAGATGGGTTCACATGAGTGTGAAGAAGGTAAGATCTTCATCGAACCTCAGGGTTTCGCTGTTATGTCCGAGATCGGTAAGGATGTCGGAGCTGATATCAAGACACTTAACTCCATCGACAAGTACCTCAACTGTGAGTTCGGTCTTGTCCTCAATAACCCTGCATTCACAAAGTACTACATCCAGTATGGTGAGATCTCCACATATCCGGGCGGATACAAGGAGAACGCAGGTATCTTCACTCACAACAATGCGTGGATCATCTGTGCTGAGGCTTATGCCGGAAGAGGTGAGAAGGCCTTCGAGTACTATTCCAAGATCGCTCCTGCATTCACAGAGGAGACATCCGATATCCATAAGACTGAGCCGTATGTCTATGGTCAGATGATCGGCGGCAAGGATGCCAAGAACTTCGGTCAGGGCAAGAACAGCTGGCTCACAGGTACGGCTGCATGGAACATGGTTGCTATCTCACAGTACATCCTCGGCGTTAAGCCTGAGTTTGACGGTCTGAGAGTAGATCCTTCCATCCCTGCTGCATGGGACGGCTTCACAGCTACTCGTCAGTTCAGAGGCGATACCTATGAGATCGTCATCAAGAACCCTGATCATGTCAACAAGGGTGTTAAGAGCCTTACCGTTGATGGTGTTGCTGTTGACGGCTGTATCGTTCCTGTTGCAGGCGACGGCAAGACACATAAGGTCGAAGTAACTCTCGGCTGATCTTATAGAATTAAGACCGTTAGGAGACTGCCCCCGGGCAGTCTCCTTTTTCGTGCAAGAAAACAATGCGAAATGTGGAGGAAATGTGAAATAATTATGTCCGATATTTAAACAATGTGATATAATTGTTGGGTATCTAATTAGGGGGAGGATCAAATTATGGCACGTAAGAAGATCGGACTGTTCATGAGCGAGATCACGCAGTACTTCCAGAGATCATGCGCTGAAGACGTTGTCCGGTGTACTTGAATCGTGCCTCAACGAGGATGAGATCTGCGCCAGGTTTGGCGGTGATGAATTCTCTGCCGTACCAGGTACATGCGAGCATCGGCGTATGCGATCTCAAGGGTGGAGATACCAAGCATATCTTTGCATGCATGCAGGTTGCCGATGAGAGAATGTATGTGAATAAGAGGAATTACAAGAAATCTCGGAGATGAGCCCTGTCCACCTTTCACAAACCATATTTATATAATATAATGAAGGAACATTTCCCTCGGAGGTATTCATATGGTCATCAGAAGTGAACTTGCAAGAGGACAGAAGGTTAGTGCCCAGGATTATCTGGCATCCGTTTTCCCTGATATTAAGTTGAATGGAGGCATTTCCGCACAGTATGCGGGTTTTGCCGGGAAACCTACGGTTATCGGTGTGACGGGTCTAGATTATGATTCCCCGTTCGTATCCGTACTGCTGGATAATGAGGCTCTTGCCGGCTTATGGGATGAGTACCTTCCCGGACATAATATACTTATTACGACTGACGGAGCCATCAGGATCTTCACTGATAAGGATGGCAAGTCTTCCGAGATCACCGGAGCTGACAGCTATAAGGCTGTCATCAGTGACGAGATAGCTAAGGCTAAGTATTGGGGCGGTATCCTCAATGAGAAGGGTGAACTTATCGCAGACCCTGCATCACCTGTTCCGGGTCCCCATTACTATACGAATATGCTCATAGGTAACAGAATGGGATATAGGAAGCCTTTGCAGAGTACGCCTAAGAGTGCCGTTAACGCATTGGGTGGCGGATGCTTCAGAGCTCACGCCGATACTCAGGTGCTTGGTACAAGATGGGATTATCTGCCAGAGGAGAATGGTTTCCCCGCCAACAGGCAGTTCTATCTTACTGAGAACGGCAAGAAGATCTTCTATTCCGGTGACGCCAAGGCAGCAGGTCTGAAGAAGATACAGACGACTCATTCGCAGAACAGGACCATCATCGAATACGAGATGGAAGACGGTCTTAAGATCAGGAGGACCATCTTTATCGTTCCCCAGCATGAAGGTCTCCCTCTGGCAATGGAGGCACAGAAGATCGACATCGAGAACACCGGTTCTGCTGACAGGAAGCTGAGGATCGTATATACAGGCATGTTCGGAACATCAGCTCCTCATGCCCTCAGGGAAGACGTTATCTTCACGACGGTTATCACACAGAGTGAAGTGTTCTTTGATGAGAATGACGGACTTCTTGCCATCGGATTCAATCCTAACCCCAAGTGGCAGAAGGGTAATATCAGATATAACGTTCTCCTCGTTCATGAAGACGGCAAGGTCATCATGCCGCAGGAGTACTGTGCAAGATATAGTGATTTCGTAGGATCCGGAACGCTGGATAACCCCGAATACATCAGCCACCTTGCAAACAAGCCTTCACGCAAGGGCCCCGGATTCTTTGCCCTCGCTACTGAGTTTACGGTAAAGGCAGGCGGCAAGGTAAGAGCAGACGATCTTACATGTCTGTCTTCTGATGCTGTTAATGATGATTATGAAGTGGATGTCACAATGCAGGAAGAACTTGCAAGAGTCATCGACAGATACTCTGATATCAACGCCATCGAAGAAGATCTTACAAAGGTGATCGAGTTTGCAAGGAATTATTCCGGTTATATGCAGATCGAACATGAGGACAAGGATTTTGAGGCATATGTTAACAACAACCTGCCTTTCCAGGTCTTCTACCAGACATTCGTTTCCAGGTCTCTTGACTGGACACAGAAGGGCTACAGGGAGATCGGATTCCGTGAGATCCAGGATATCTTTGCATCCATGTATTATATGGCCGGCATGAACCAGACGGATTTCGTCAAGAAACTCCTGAGAGAGTGGAGTGAGAATGTCTTTGAGGATGGTTATGCCAATCATAACTTCTACTGGGTAGGCAAGGAGCCCGGCTGGTGGTCAGATGATGCACTCTGGCTGCTTCAGGCACTCGACAGATATGTTGGCCTTACAGGTGATTATGACTTCCTGACAGAGCAGTTTAAGATCGCCGGTACAGGTACGGTCGAGATCAGGGAAGGAAGAGCTCCCGGCGAGAATGACGGTTCCAGGACAAGAACGCTCCTTGAGACGATCAAGGCCATCATTACATATTCTGCAAAGATATCCGTAGGTAAGCACGGCATACCGCTGATCGACAGGGCAGACTGGAATGACTGTCTCCGTGTGGATCCCGATTGTATCGGAGGTGCAGATAAGATCGCCGCATACAAGGAGCAGCTTGCCAAGTCCGGCAAGGCCTATGGCGAGGTTCCTTTTGAATCTGAATATTCAGAATCCGTCATGAACGGATTCCTGCTGAAGGTTGCAGTGGATGCAGCGATCGGCATGTTCAGGCATTTCGGTGATGATGCTTATGTGACAGAGCTGACAGAACTGTCAGCAAAGCTCAAGAAGGAACTCAATGACTATGCATGGAAGAATGACTTCTTTGCAAGAGTCCTCTTCAACAGGAAGGATAAGCCCGAGCTCGAGTATCTCGGTGCTGCAGGCGATAATCTCCAGGTTGAGGATGCTCCGGGATCATACTTCCTCAACACATTCTCATGGTCACTTCTTGCAGAATGTGCAAGCGAGTCACAGATCACTTCGATGCTCGATTCCATGGATAATTACCTTAAGTCACCTTATGGATACAGACTTTGTTCCACAGTTGATTATCCCAAGATCGCGCCTAAGATCGACGTAGCTCTCTACTATCCCGGAGACCGTGAGAACGGCGGTGTATTCAAGCATGCCAATATGATGGCTGCAGCAGCTATGCTCAAGGCAGCCAAGAGCGTGGATGATATTGCTCTTGCAAAGCGTCTTGCTGATACGGCATACTGGATCATTGACGTTATCCTCCCGTTCCGCACATTGAAGTCACCTTTCACGACCTGCGGCAACCCCAGGTGGTGCACACAGTATAACAACAGCGATTCAGGCGAGAACATCGGACCTACCTTGTCAGGTACTTCCACATGGCTCCTGCTCTGCCTGTTCTCCTGCTTCGGCATCCAGCCCACTGCTGATGCTCTTGTTGTTGAACCTCTCCTCCGTGAGAACGAGACGACGATGAAGGTCAGACTGCAGGCAGTAGGCGCTGTATATGAGATTAAGATCAGCAAGCCTGAAGGCTTCAAGAGAACAAAGGAAGGCGTCACTGTTATCTGCGACGGCAAGGAGGTTACAGGAACTTCAGTTCCCGTATTTACTGACGGCGGCGTACACAAAGTCGAGGTCAGATTCTGATGCTGGAAGCCGGCACAAAAGCTCCGTCTTTTGAACTCCCTGATCAGAACGGGGAAATGCACAAACTTGAAGATTACCTTGGGAAGAGAGTCATTCTGTACTTCTATCCCAAGGCGATGACTTCAGGCTGTACGAAGCAGGCCTGCGGTTACGGTGAACACTATCCTTCTTTTATCGAGAAAGGAGCGGTAGTACTCGGCGTCAGCAGGGATCTGCCCGCATCTCTTAAGAAGTTCGAAGAGAAATACAACCTCCCGTTCACGTTGCTTTCAGATCCTGATAAGAGCGTACATATGCTCTATGATGTCTGGAAGGAGAAGAAGAACTACGGCAAGGTCTCAATGGGAGTCGTACGGACGACATACCTGATCAGCGAGGACGGAGTGATACTCCGTGCAAACGATAAGGTTAAGGCTGCAGAAGATCCGGAGAAGATGTTAGAACAGTTGTAAGATGCGGACTGACGGTAATGCCTTAAGGCTTGTTACACTGCTGTATATCTATGTTCCCGTCGTGATATTTGTCGCGGGAATGACGGCCTGGTATGTGAGTTCCGTTGCTTTGGTGATAACAGGGATCTCTTTTTACAAAATGATGAAGGATCTTGATTCCGCCCGTCAAAGCGGTGCGGCAGTCATATCGCGTCCTGTCCTGATCCTGCTCATACTGCTGATAACCGTAGTTGCTGTCATGCTCGGATTTGGCGGACTCATGGGACAGGCAGACGACTGGAACAAACATAATGCTCTTCTTCACGATCTCATCGAAAAAGACTGGCCTGTAATGTACACATCGAAGGAAAGTGCAATGCTCACATATTACGTTGGGCAGTATCTTGTTCCGGCGGTCGCAGGCAAGATCGCAGGCTTTGGGGCTGGCAACCTTGTCATGGCATTATGGGGCATCGCAGGTCTTATCCTCGTCTACATCAATCTGGTCCGTATAGTTAAGGCGGACACGACTCTCAAACAGATATGCTGCCTCGTAATACTCATTATGTTCAGCGGTGCCCTCATACTAGCCCAGGGTACGGCAGCACTGATCTTCAGCGACCGTCTGGTCCCTTTCTCCCAGAAATGGCTGATGGCAGGTGAAATGAGCCTTCAATACAGGAGCAATGCCGTGATGCTCAGGTGGGTATATCCGCAGATAATAACCATATGGCTCATATGTCTCATGTTCTATGAGCACAGGAGAGATATCAGATACTACGTCATTCTCCTTATCCCATCCCTTCTGTTCGGAGCGTTTTCAACAGTCTTTCTTGCCGGATCAGCAATCGTTTTGGCAGTGGCTGAACTTATCAGGTCTAACTCACGGAAGCAGACCGTTAAGGAGATATTCTCACTTAGCAATATCGGGATGACCCTAAGCCTTGGTATCATACTGGTATTCTATCTGCTTGGTTTTCTCCTGACTCCGAAGCCGCAGAGCCTGGGATTCTCCCTGATCAGTATCAGTGCATCGAATATCGTTTTGATCCTCGTGTTTGACGTGTTTATGTTCGGAATATATGTGATGCTTACTTTCGCTGAGCACAAGAGGGATGTCCTGTTCTACTGCACTTTCATCTTCCTTGCATTTCTACCTTTCTTCAAGATGGGTGATTACAATGACCTTGTCATTGGAATGTCTGTCCCTGCATTGTTCTTTGTAATGGTGTTCGTTATGGAGACGCTGAATGCTGACGGTAAAAGGAAGGGTGCAAAGGCAAGGTGCGCGCTGATCGTATTATTCCTTCTCATAGGCGCATGGTATCCGGTACAGGAATTCAGGGAATCGTTTTATCTCACATCGATAGGCGGCGGTATCGAGGACAATTTTAAGACCTTCGAAAGGTTTACCGACAGGACATCAGATGAGAAGATTGATCTGGTGTATAACTATTTCACATACGATCCGGAAGACTCATTGTTCTATAGATATCTGGCCCGGTAGGATCACATGACTCCTTCATATTGACTTCGCAGCGCAAACCAAGTAAAATATACAAAACCTATCAAACATATAGACTTTATTAACAATAAGCAGGGAGGTGCCGGAGATGCGTATCGAACCGAGGCGTGACATCGCAGATATCTTATTCTCCGGCAAGTTCGGACTCGAGGAGGAGTCTTTGAGGCTGACTCTGTCAGGACACCTCGCTTCAAGCGACCATCCTTTCGAAGATGCCGTACATATGTCCAAGGATTTTTGCGAGAGCCAGCTCGAGATCATTACTGACCCGCATACGGGCATAGAGGAGCTCTACAGTGACATAAAGACTCTCAGGAGGGAAGCAAACGTGATCCTGCATAGGCGGGGGGAGATACTCAATGATTCTTCCAATCCTCCGCCGTCTGTTGATCCTGATGAGGCACGGATCGCCGTCTTTGAAGGTGAAGACAGCATCAAGACGGAGTACCGCAGATACCTTTGCGGTAAATACGGCAAACACAGGATGCTGCTGTCCGGGATCCATTTCAATATGTCCTTTGATGAAGCTGTGTTTGAGTTAAGTGAATTGAAGGGCCAGGACAGGGACGGGATATATCTTGATGTCGCTTTAAAAACACTTAAGTACAGCTGGTTAATCACATATCTTACGGCTGCCAGTCCCAAGGGGGATAAGGCATCGGTAAGGTGCAGCAGCGACGGGTATTGGAATGATTTTACCCCTATACTCGACTATTCATCGCTGGATGGTTATGTTGATTCGATAAGGCATTATGAGAAAACCGGGCAGATCTATAATCCGTGGGAACTCTACATACCCGTCAGGTTAAAGCCGTACGGGAAGAATACACTTGATAACCTTAAGAATGGCATAAGCCATATCGAACTGCGCATGTTTGACATTAATCCTGCGGATGAAGCAGGTATACGTATTGAGGATCTTAAGTTTGCACAGCTCCTTCTTATCTACTTCCTTATGACTGATCCGGTCAAGGCAGATAAGGATGTTCAGGAAGGCGCCGTCAGGAATATGAAGCAGGCTGCTTTGCTCGATGACACTTCAGTTTTTATTGAATCAGGTAACATCAGGATCCCGATCCGCGAGGCGGCCCTAATGGAGCTGGCCATGATGGAATACGCATTTGACGGGATAGATGGTCATGATATCAGCAGTATCATCGGTTATCAGAGAAGCAAACTGCTCAGATACGGCGGCAGATACTGCTTCGGAGTCACATCTTCGAAGGAGGGGGCAACATGTGCGAATTATTCGGACTCTGTTCGGATCACCGTGTAGAGATCAACCCGTTTCTCAGGACCTTTTTTGCGAGGGGGATAAACCATCCTCACGGGTGGGGTGTCGCCGATATCGATAATTCCCATGTGAAGATAATCAAGGAGCCTGAAAATGCCGCAAAGAGTGAATTAGTCAGGATGCTGCTCGAAGAACCCGTAATAACGTGCACTTATCTGGCACACATCCGTTATGCGACTATCGGACATGTGGAATACGTTAACTGCCATCCCTTCTTTGCCTCTACAAGAAACGGCAGGAGGTTTACGCTTATACACAACGGAACGATCTTTCATTCGGATCAGATGAATAAGTACATCAACAAGCAGAAGGGAGATACGGACAGTGAGAGGGTGCTTCTTTATTTCGCAGAGGAAGTAAATAACGGTGAGAGGGATGTGAGGAGAGAACTCACTTTCGATGAGAGGTTTGATCTGTACGGGAGGATCATCGGTGAGATCACACCGGGTAACAAGCTGAATCTCATCTTCTACGACGGGGATGCAATGTATGCGCACTCAAACTACAGGGATTCCCTGTACTACCGGGAGGAAGAAGGCACCACCATGATCGCTACTCAGCCGCTGACAGATGAACGGTGGAAGAAGATGCCGCTCAACAGGCTCATAGCGTTCAGGAACGGCAGGATGGTTGCTGAAGGACCAAAGCATAAGAACGAATACAAGGTGAACAGTGAAGACATGAAGTATCTGTACGGCGAGTATTCTTGCCTGTGACCGGATCGGAGGAGTTATGGATACAAAAGAGATCTATAAGTTGATAAGTGAGAGATACATAAGCCCAACTGACGGCAAGAAAACAAAGATGGTCGGCATCGAGCTGGAACTGCCCATCCTGAACCTTAAGAGGGCACCTGTTGACACTGCATTTGTGCACAGGGCTGCGGAGGAGTTTGCAGGTAAGTTCGGCTTTACAGCGGTCAGAAGAGACGATAACGGTGATGTGTATCTGTACGAGGAGAAAAGTACGGGAGACTCATTGTCGTTTGACTGCTCTTATAACAATATCGAGCTGTCGATGGGATGCGGGAGAGACCTGCATGAGATCAGGGACAGGTTCGGCCTGTATTATACCCAGCTGACAGGATCGCTCATGCGCGGGGACCACATGCTTACAGGCATGGGCGTAAATCCGTACAGGGACTACAACAATAACGTACCGATACCGACAGGGAGATACAGGATGCTCTATCACCATCTCCATTCCTATCCCCTGTATCAGAAAGTCCCCATGCATTTCCATCACTATCCGGCATTCGGAACATTCTCAAGTGCCTCCCAGGTGCAGCTCGATGTGTCGCGCGACGAGATCCTTAAGACCATCAGGGCGTTCACAAGGACAGAACCGGTCAAGGCACTGCTGTTCTCTAATTCCGTTCTCCTCGGCGAAATGGAGGATATGATCTGCGCGCGTGATATGTTCTGGGAGAACAGTACGCACGGGATCAATCCGCACAATGTCGGCATGTTCGAATGTGATCTGTATAGTGAGAGCGAACTGATAGATTATATTGCATCAACGAGTATCTACTGTGTTGAACGCGGAAACAGATATATTAATTTCGAACCGGTCCAGATACTGGAATACTTTAACAGGGACGAGGTAACGGGTGAGTATTATGACAATGAAGAAGGTGCATATAAGCGTATAGAGGTAACGCCTGAGCCGGGCGACATAAATTACCTGAGGACATTTAAGTTCGAGGACCTTACGTTCAGGGGGACGATCGAATTCAGGAGCTGCTGTGCCCAGCCACTGAGGGATACCATGACCGTCGGGGCATTCCACCTGGGACTTCAGCAAAAGCTGGACGAACTTGATGAACTGCTGGAGAATGACAACATACTCTATCATCACGGGTATACGCCAAATGAATTACGGCACCTGTTTGTCAGGAGGAAGTATCCTGCTTACCTGGAACTTGAGAAACTTGCCGGACTTGCGGAAGACATCCTGAAACTGGCCCGTGAAGGATTAAGAGACCGCGGCTTTGGTGAAGAGATATATCTTGATCCTCTCTTCGAGCGCATCAACAGGAGGAGAAATCCTGCGATCAATATGCTGGAGGCGGTAAGAAGCGGCAGATCACTGGAGGAAATCATAGAGGATTACTCTTTATGGCCTTAAGTATGGTAAAATCAATCGGAGGAGGAAGTCCGATATGCCGTACTCAAGTGTATTACTGTCTAAGATAATCGAAGATTTCGATATGGAAGTCGTATACGATCCCGGTGATATTGAATCACGCAGGATATGTGTTGCTGACTGTACGAGACCGGGACTTCCGCTCGCAGGATATTATGATCATTTCGGACCGGACAGGATCCAGGTCATCGGCAACATGGAACACGGTTATCTCGATAATCTTACTTCTGAAGAGAGACGCAGATCCATGGATGCGCTTTTTGAGAAGAACATTCCGGCGATCCTCATCACGCGTAACCACGAGATCCACAGGGAACTCCTGGAATCAGCCAAAGAGTATAACACACCCGTGCTGAGAACGAGTGATGCCACTTCGGACATCATCACGGAGATCGTCGCATATCTCAGGTCGGAACTTGCGCCAAGGATATCGATGCACGGCGTTTTGGTCGAGGTCAACGGTGAAGGTATCCTCATCCTCGGGGAAAGCGGTGTCGGTAAATCCGAGACGGCCCTCGAGATAGTAAAGCGTGGTCACAGACTGATAGCAGACGATCAGGTGGATATCAGGAAAGTATCTGATACAACTCTCGTCGGAAGCGCACCTGATGTCATAAGGCACCTTATCGAGATAAGGGGTATCGGCATCCTTGATGTTAAGGAACTCTACGGCGTATCATCAGTCAAGGCTTCAGAGAATATCGATTTTGTCATCAATCTCGAGAGGTGGGATGACAACAAGACATACGACAGACTTGGTCTGTCTGATGAGACAACGGAGATCCTGGGGATCAAAGTCCCTTCCATCACGATCCCTGTAGCGCCCGGAAGGAACCTGGCGATCATCGTTGAAGTTGCAGCTATCAACTTCAGGGTCAAGAAGATGGGTTACAATGCTGCAAAGGATCTTGTATCACGTGTTTTCCCCGGAGGACAGGCATGAGAGAATCCGTACTCCTGAAGAATTACACTACATTTAAGTGTGGAGGCCCGGCAAGATTCTTCGACGAACCTCAAAGTGAAGAAGAAATAATATCAGATCTGAGATTTGCAAATGAGAGGAAGATCCCCGTATTTATATTGGGAGGCGGTGCGAACTGCCTGATCTCCGACAGGGGATTTGATGGCCTTGTCATCAGGATCGGCAAGGGTCTGTCAGATATCGGCATAAAGACAAACGGTGATACCGCAACTGTCACGGCAGGTGCAGGCATGCTCCTGCGCGGTCTTGCCACAACTCTGGCATCACAGGGCTATGAAGGGACGGAATTCGCATGCGGGATACCCGGAACTGTCGGCGGCGGCGTATTCATGAATGCCGGGGCTTACGGCGGAGAGATGAAGGACATCGTAAAGAGTGTCAGGTATATCAATGATAAGGGCGAACCGTGTGAGGTGACAGGTGATGCCCTGAAGCTGGGATACAGGACGAGCATCTTCTCTCAGATGGCTAAGAACGGGAAGACCTTCGTGATCACCTCCGTTACTCTTGAAGTACATAAAGGCGATCCGGCGCAGATCAGCGGGAAGATCGAAGAATTTAGCAGCAAGAGGACTTCATCACAGCCCCTTGACGTTCCGTCTGCGGGCTCGACGTTTAAGCGTCCTGAAGGATATTTCGCGGGGAAGCTTATCGATGACGCGGGCCTTCGGGGCTATTCGATCGACGGCTCGGCCGCACAGGTATCTCCGAAGCATTGCGGATTTGTCGTCAATAACGGCGGTGAGGCGTCAGCCCAGGATGTATATGACCTAATATGCGATGTGTCGGACAAGGTCTTTGATAAGTTTGGAGTAAGGCTCGAGCCTGAGGTAAGGATAGTCGGATTCTTCGCAAGGAAGATCAGGGTAATGTCTTTCGGGTTTAAGTATGGCGTTCCGGAGGATGCGGATCTCATCCTTGATGCAAGGAGCCTTAAGAATCCGTACTGGGTGGAGGAACTCCGTCCTTTATCCGGACTGGATCAGCCGATAATCGATTACATAGAGAGTTTTGAAGAGACTGAGAGCCTGATATGCGGATTCAGGGAAGAGTCTGTTCACGCGCTCAGGCAGAGGAATAACAGCGGGTTCAACATCGCCGTAGGCTGTACGGGAGGTCATCACAGATCTGTTTACTGTGCTGTCAGGCTGGCGTCGATCCTGGCTGACATGGGGTATCGGACCGAGGTAGTCCACAGGGACATACTGAAGGATACATCTGATGAGCAGTGATGATCAAGGCAGGACTTTCTCGGAGAAAGTTAAGAATGAATCGTCCCAGGTAAGGTGGAGGACGATCTCAGAGCGCCAGGCGGTCATCGCAGGGGCTTTTTGCGCAGCATCTCCGGAGATGCTGTCACTTCCGGCTACTTCGATAAGAACGACCCCGCAGGCGTGCTTAAGCCTTGCAGGTCTTCTTGCTCAGGATGGGTTTGTCCACCTTGTCCGCGGCAGTAAGCTCATGGTGCTGGAACAGTCCTTCGTCGCATTTACGAACCTTCTGAGCGCATGTTTCATGGAGAATGCAGTGGAACAGCTGACGATGAACAGGACATTTACCAGGTGCTTTCTAAGGGGTGCATTTCTGTCAGAAGGATACTGTGCAAACCCTTCGAAATCATACAGGATAGAATTTAGGATCAGCAACAGTCAGATCGCTTCACTTATCGTTGCAATGCTCAGGTCCGTCGACATAAGCCCGATCGTTGCACAGAGAGACTCATATGAGCTCATCTACTTTAAGAACGGTGACATGGTATCTGATTTCCTCGGCGTGATAGGTGCGACCGGAGCAGTCATGGAATTCGAGAATTACAGGGCTTCACGCGAACTGAACGGGTCGGTCGTAAGGGCGGTCAACTGTGATTCGGGCAATCTCAAGAGAACAGCGGGTGCAAGTGCTAAGCGGAGCATCGCTTTCGATAAGATAACGAAGGCAGGGGTCAAGGGGACGCTTCCCAAGGAGTTGGCGGACACTTTGGATGCCCATTACAGCAATCCCGAGGCATCGATCGCGGAACTTGCGGCCATGATGGATCCGCCCATACATAAATCCGGCATGAACCACCGTATCAACAAGCTCATTGCGATAGCTGAAGGCCTTGGATAAGCGGCATTTTGGCGTTTTATTGAGGAATTGGTGCATATGTGTTAAAATATTCCCTAATTATTTTAATATAGGGTGTATGAATGAACGACAGGGAACAGTATATTGAGCCCGATAACAGTTATTACAAGCCTTCTCGCGATCCGGGTGAAGGTACGGTTGCGTTAGTCGTGATAATGACTGTTCTGTTTGTTGTGCTCACAACGGTGCTGGCAGTCGTTTACTTCAAGAAGCACAAGGACGGCAAGGCTCCCGATGAGGCGAAGGTCTCCCAGCCGAGTGCCGTCATTTCCGTCGCAAGTCCCACCCCGACACCCGTTCCCCCTCTTACGGAGGATCAGAATGCGGTCCTTTATCCGGGAACTGCTACCATCAACATGGAGACTGATGAAGGGATCGATCCGAAGGCCAAGCCTGAAGCAAGACATCTGACCGAGTCAGTATTTGCAGGCGAAGACAGGAGTCTCCAGACAGATTATAAGAGAGCTGCGCCCATTTATTTTGATGACCCCATCAATTACGGCATGTATGCCGGAATATACACCTTCCGCGGAAATAACTTCCGTAACTGCGCTTCATTCGGATATACGACGATATCTGACGGAACCATCAAGCAGGTATGGGAATTCAAGGACATAGGGAAGCTTTTGGCGTCAACGCTTAATTTCGAGTGGTCAGGCGTGCGCTGGACAGGTCAGCCGATCGTAATAAAGTGGCCTCAGGCCATCAAGAATACGATGAACCTCTATGACAATGCCAAGGCAAAGCAGGATCTGGTCGAGGTCATAATCGCTGCATGCGACGGCAAGATCTATTTCCTTGACATGGATACGGGCGAACAGACAAGAGATCCGATCAAGGTAGGCGTATCCATCAAGGGTACGCCGGCATTAGACCCCAGGGGATATCCCATCCTCTATGTGGGACAGTGCGACAACAACGGCGGAAGCGCCATATTCGGAATGTATATCTATTCGCTTATCGACGGTAAGCAGCTCTATCACTATGACGGTGGTGATGATTCCGCATACAGGGCGAACTGGCGCGCTTTTGACTCTTCACCCATCATCGATGCGGAGTCTGATACTCTCATCTGGCCATGTGAGAACGGCATCATCTATACATTTGAACTGCATACAAACTATGCACCGGGTATCAATGATATAACCCTTGAACCTGAGCGCGTCGGTTATAAGTACATCTTCGATGATAATTCAGGTTCCCATATGGGTGTTGAGAGTTCCATCTCCGTATACGGCAACTATGGTTACTATGTTGATAATACGAGCAATCTCGTTTGTCTTGATCTTAACACGATGAAGATGGTATGGTGTGTCGTATTGGGAGATGATTCTGATGTTACTCCCGCCATCTCGGAAGAGAATGGCATTCCCTATGTCTATGTCGGCACGGAGGTCGACAACCAGAGCGGTACCGGCCAATACTGCGGTGCTGCCTATGTCTATAAGGTCAACGGATTGACGGGCGAGGTCATATGGCAGACATCCGAACCGTGCTACACATATAATGGTGAGACATCTGAGACTGATCAGAACGGCGGATGCTTCGGCAACCCCATCATCGGCAAGAATTCGATCTCAAACCTCGTCATATTCCCGTTCAGCATGACCAAGGGCCTTATGAGCGGCAACAAGCTCGTAGCTTATGACAAGGACCGCGGAACAAAGGTATGGGAGTATGACATGAACATCTATTCATACAGTTCTCCCGTTGACTGTTACGATAAGTCCGGCCAGGCTTATATCGTGATAGGTGACTCGATCGGACAGATCCACCTTGTAAGCGCAGATTCTTCTGCCTGCAAGAGGCTTACATATCTCCAGTGTTCACGCAACATCGGAACAAAGAATGCAACTACATCAGGACTTAATTTCGAGGCGTCTCCCGTTGTCTATGGAAACCGTATGATCATCGGAACCACCGGCGGATCTGTATTTGGTATTGATTTGGGGTGATGATATGGATCTAAGACATGCTTATGGACAGATCAAGATACTTGAGATAGAACTCCGTTCCTACGCGGACGAAGGTTATAAGGTCCGCTATGATTTTGACAGAAGGCTGATCTCATGGCGCGATTACTATATGTGGAACAATAATTTCATGAAGTCCATCACGGATGCCAAGTTGGAGATCCTCACGAAATGTCTTCCGGGCAGCAAGATCCTCGAGTGGGTCGACGATTTCCGTCAGGGGAAGTACAAGGAGAAGAATATCCTGAAGCGTCCGGGTAAATGGACTGTCACGATCGAATTTGAGGATGAGACGGTAAAGTACTCGGATGAGGAGAAGTTCCCGGCAGAGTGGATAGAGCTGCGCAGCATAGTGGAGAGCACGACAGAATGTTCTTTCCGTCTGCACTAAAGTAACAGCTTTGTGGTAGAATTCAATTAATCATATATAGGAGAAGCGGCTTTGGATTATCTGGAAGGTTTATTCCTTGGGAAGTTGTGGAGTGACACGGATTTCGAGAACAGGCGTCATATGGGCTTGTTTGTTCTTTATGGCCTTCTTGTTGTCAGCGTTGTCGTGTTCAACTTCTTCTTCGGAAGGATGCTCCTCGGGATAGGTTCTTTTGGAGTCCTGCAGATCGTTCTCTTTGCGCTGCTATTCCTTGCATGCCCTTTTATCTGTTTCAGATATTACCGAATGCCCATGGCGGGCAAGATCATTATACTTATCGAGAAATTATTCAAGTCATATCTCGTGATGAGTTTTACGGTTGGACAGATGATGAGATACATCAGGATCCCGAAGGCGGGTCTCCAGGATTACATAATCAATTATCTCAACAGCACTTTGGAGAGCTATACCGAACAGTTCGCAGCGAGCGCAGGCTCATTTGCCACGGTACTTGCTGTGCTTGCGGGCGGCATCCACGTGGTCCTCGTATTTGCTCTCGTCATCATTGCAGCGATCGTTATACCGGGAGTGATCTATCTGCTCTTCGTATTCTTACAGCGCGGATATGACTGGCTTATAAGCAGATTCGTTATCAAGAGGGTTTTCCCAACTCATTAAGCAAAAGGCAGGAGACCGGCAACAATGGCAGTACTTAGAAATCGTGTAGATATCACAATAGAAGAATTGGAAGAGAGTCTGGGCTCCAGGAAGCTTACTGAACTCATTACGAATTCAGAGAAGCTGTTCCTTCATCAGATCGATGAGATCGTAGATGAGATATTGAACAACAGTTCAAAGAAGGTCATCTTCGTATCAGGCCCTACATCGTCCGGCAAGACGACCTTCACGATGAGACTGTCCCAGGGCTTTATCAAGAACGGGAAGACAGCAGCATTCCTGTCACTCGATGATTATTACAAGCTGGCTGACCTGACGTTCGATGACGAAGGAAGACCGGATTTTGAGACTATAGACGCACTTGATGTTCCCAGGATCTATAAGGATATCACCAGGATCCTGGCAGGGGAGAAGGTGATCCCCCCGTATTTTGATTTTATGGTGCGCAAATCCTTTGAGGGAGATGACAGCAGGGCGATCCAGCTTCCGGATGACGGCGTTCTCGTTGTAGAGGGACTTCACGGTCTGTCACCGAGGATCGCAGGCAAGTTCAGTTCCGATATAAGTACAAAGGTATTCATAATGCCTTACGGCAATATTTTCCATGATTCCAAGCTCATGGGAAGCCGCGAGATAAGGATGCTTAGGAGGATCGTCAGGGATTACCGTCACAGAAGTGCCCATGCCCTGTCAACGATCGACTACTGGCCGATGATCGCAAGGTCGGAGACTGATGTATTTGATGATTATCTGAGAGAAGCTACGCATCATGTCAATTCATTTCTTGCTTATGAGCCTCTTATCATAGCTCCGATGGCGCTTCATGACATCAATGAGGCACTTGCCAGCGTTGCGGACGGATCCATCGAACCGAATGTGTTCATGGAGAGGTCTGATACCAACAAGCCTTTCGCGAATCTCGCGGATGCGGTTACCACGGCAAGGAAGCTTCTTGCACACCTGGAACTTATCCCGGTCATCAACCAGTCATGGGTCCCTGAAGCGTCCATCCTGAACGAATTCATTAATTCATAATATGTAGAAGGAGGCATTGTAATGCCCATCAGAATAGCAAATAATCTTCCTGCGAGAGCGATCCTCGAGCAGGAAAGGATCTTCGTAATGGAGGAAACCAGGGCTCTTACGCAGGATATAAGGCCCATTAAGATAGTGATCCTCAATCTGATGCCGAATAAGGTCGTTACTGAGACACAGATACTGAGGGCTTTGTCCAATACGCCCATTCAGATCGATATCGATCTCATCCGTACGGCTACGCACAGATCCCAGCATACTGCTGAAGAACACCTTACAAAGTTCTATGAGACTTTCGATGAGATCAAAGATAATTTTTATGACGGAATGATAATAACCGGCGCTCCCGTCGAGCTCCTCGATTTTGAAGAAGTCGATTACTGGCCGGAACTCTGTACCATCATGGAATGGTCCAAGACGCATGTATATTCCACTCTTCATATCTGCTGGGGCGCGATGGCAGGTCTTTATTATCACTACGGAGTGCCCAAGTACAAGCTTCCCAAGAAGTGTTTTGGCATCTTCGAACATAAGATGACCTATTCCAACCCGGTCAAGCTCTTCAGGGGGTTTGACGATGTATTCTATGTTCCTCATTCGAGGCACACGGAGCTCCACAGGGAGGACATCGAGAAGATCAAGACATTGAGGATCCTGTCCGAATCGGATGAATCAGGTGTGTACTGCGTATCTGATCTCAGGGGGAGGCAGATCTTCATCACGGGGCATTCGGAATACGATGTCAATACTCTCGACAGCGAGTATAAGAGGGACTTAGGCGAAGGACTTCCGATCGATATCCCGGTCAATTACTACCAGGATAACGATCCCAAGAAACCTGCGATCCTCAGATGGCGTTCATCGGCAACGCTCCTGTTCACGAACTGGCTTAACTACTATGTATATCAGGAGACTCCTTTCGAGATAACTGCGATAGAACACATGAAGCATGGTGAGGAATGATGGAGACCATAACTTCGGAACTTGTAGCCGGACTGGCACCCGTAAGGAGTGATGACGGGCATAAGGGCACGTTTGGAACGGCTCTTGTCATTGCAGGATCTGAATATATGACCGGAGCACAGGTGCTCATGACTTCCTCGGCATTAAGGAGCGGTGCCGGAATGGTGCGTGTATATGCACCTGACGGAAGTCTCGCATCCACCAGGGTCAACTGTCCGTGTGCTCTGACTTCTGCCTGGGGTGATACTGAAGCCTCAGCCATCAGGGAACTGAGAAGATATCTTGCCAAGGCATCATGCTGCGGCATAGGTCCCGGATTAGATGAGTCTGACAGACGCTCCAAAGCTCTTCTCGAGACACTTATAGACGAATCTCCCAGACTCGTTATCGATGCGGGGGCTCTTAACATCCTTGCCGGGGACAGGATTAGGCTTTTCCCGCTGCTTAAGGCGAGATGTGACAAGGAGGGATTTGAACCCGCCGTCTTAACGCCTCACATAGGGGAGTTCAGGAGGCTTACCGGAGGTCAGGACCAGTCCTGTTTAGTACAGTTTGCACGAGATACGGGATGTGTTACGGTACTAAAAAGTAATAATACAATAGTGTCATCAACCGACGGTAAATGCTATATTAATAATATAGGTAACAGCGGCCTTGCGAAAGGCGGTTCCGGAGATGTATTGTCAGGCCTTATCACAGGGCTCATGTCTCAGGGGATCGATGCTTTATCGGCAAGCATTGCAGCTGTCAGGATCCACGCGGAGTGCGGACTGATCCTGGCAGATGAATGCGGGAAGAGAGCGATGCTTCCGCAGGATATGCCGGCTGTAATGGGCAGAGCTTTTAAAGCCTGCGGTTGGGAGAGAGATGAGTACTGAGATTACATCTGATAAGTTTGACAGATCTTGTGTTGAGATCGATCTTGCGGCGCTTCGCCACAACTATAACGAGATAAGAAGGATAACTTCACCTGACACGGAGATAATGGCAGTGGTCAAGGCAGACGCTTATGGCCATGGAGCAGTAAGATGCGCCAAGACGCTTATTGACTGCGGTGCATCCTATCTCTGCGTAGCGACGATCGGGGAAGCGGTTGAACTCCGTAAGGCAGGCATCAGCCACAGGATCCTTATCCTTGGATATACTGACCCGATCAATTTCGATGATGTCGTTAAGTACGACATCGATCAGGCTGTCTACGACTACGAGGCTGCGAAGGTGCTGTCCCGCGAAGCCGTAAAGCAGAAGAAGACATGCAGGATCCATATCAAGCTCGATACGGGAATGGGAAGACTGGGTTTTATATCAGACGGCAGTTCCACCGAGGAGATCAAGAGGATATGCGAGCTCCCCGGGCTTGATCATTACGGCGTATTCTCTCATTTCGCAGTGGCAGACACGGACGATGACCAGTACACGATGAAGCAGTTTGTGAGCTTCATGAGCGAGCTCGATGAACTTGCGAAGGCAGGCATAACATTTGCAAAGCGTCATATCTGCAACAGTGCAGGTATCATGCGCTTTCCGGGCATGCACCTTGACATGGTGCGCGCGGGCATCATACTGTACGGTCTTATGCCGCCCGGATGTCCTGCCCCGAAGAAGGAGATAGATCTCATACCCGTCATGTCATGGTATGCAAAAGTCATCCATGTGAAGACGGTCCCTGTCGGAACTTCCGTAAGCTACGGCAGGCATTTCACGGCACAGCGTCCCACAAAGGTCCTTACGGTATCGATCGGTTATGCTGATGGTCTGTCCAGGAGATATTCCAACGGATTTGAACTTGTTGTGGCTGGCAAACGTGCGCCGATCATAGGCAATGTCTGTATGGATATGTGCATGCTCGATGCTACGGATATTGACGAATATGTGGGTGTGAGGTCGCTCGTCGTCGTGTTCGGCAAGAACAGGAGCGTTGACGAACTGGCCGGTTATCTCGGAACGATCAACTATGAGATCACATGTATCATTGGCAAGCGTGTGCCGAGGATCTTTAAAGAAAGATGAAAGGTGTATGACATGAGACAGGAACAGGAAAAAGAACTGAAGCTGATGGCAGCCAAGGTCCGCAGATGGGTTATCGAAGGCGTTTACAGGGCAAACAGCGGACATCCCGGCGGATCGCTTTCTTGTGCTGACATCATCACATATCTGTATGGTGCGGAAATGCGCGTGGATCCTGCAAACGAGAAGGATCCGGACAGGGACAGGTTCGTATTATCCAAAGGTCACTGTGCCCCTGCGCTTTATGCGGCTTTGGGACTCCGCGGTTTCTTCGATGTAAATGAGATGAAGAACCTGCGTAAGATAGATTCATTTCTCCAGGGTCATCCCTGCATTGCGATGACACCCGGTATCGATATGTCAACAGGTTCTCTGGGACAGGGGATCTCTGCCGCAGTAGGCATGGCTCTCGCAGGCAAGATCGACAAGCGTGATTACAACGTGTTCTCCGTTCTTGGCGATGGTGAGATGCAGGAGGGCGAAGTCTGGGAAGCCCTCATGAGCGCTGCGCACTACAAGCTTGATAATCTCTGTGCTTTTCTTGATAATAACGGACTTCAGATCGACGGTAAGGTCGATGACGTCATGAGCCTCGGTGATATCGAAGCGAAGACAAAGGCTTTCGGATGGAATACGATGGTCATCGACGGTCATGATCTTAACCAGATCGAAGCGGCAGTCGAGAGCTTTAAGGCTCACAAAGGAGAAGGAAAGCCCTTCTTTGTTATCTGCAAGACGCATAAAGGAATGGGAGTATCGTTCATGTACGATAATCCGGGATTCCACGGCAAGGCTCCGAACGATGAAGAATACAAGATAGCAGTATCCGAGCTTGATGCCGCTATAGAGAAGGCAGCAGGGGAGGTGAACTGATGAGCATGATGGCAACAAGAGAGGCCTATGGTAAGGCCCTTGTGGAATTTGGTGATGATGAGAGGATCGTCGTTCTTGATGCGGATCTGTCAGGATCCACGAACACAGGGATGTTCAAGGCAGTTCATCCGGAGAGATTCTTCGATATGGGTATCGCTGAAGCGAACATGACCGCAGTTGCTGCAGGACTTGCTTCTACAGGCAAGATCGCTTTCGTCTCATCTTTTGCGACTTTTGCTTCGCTTCGTAACTGTGAGCAGATCAGGAATTCGGTCTGCTACCCCAATCTTGACGTTAAGGTATGTGCTTCCCACGCAGGTCTGTCCGTAGGTGAGGACGGTGCATCCCACCAGTGTCTGGAAGATCTTGCGGTAATGCGTACGATCCCGAACATGAGAGTTGTATGTCCCTCTGACGCTGCTTCAACGAGAATGGCCATCAAGACTGCGATCGAGACTCCCGGTCCGTTCTACATCAGGCTCGGCCGATCCAAGGTTCCTTCCGTTTACGGAGAGTACGGCGACGATGTCCCGTTCACGCTGGGCAAGGCCAATACCCTTAAGGAAGGTACTGCCCTTACGATCATTGCAACCGGCCTGATGGTCGATACTGCGCTTAAGGCATATGATATCCTCAAAGAGAGGGGGATCAATGCAAGGATCCTCGATATGCATACGATCAAGCCCATCGACAAGGAGGCTGTCATCAAGGCTTCCATTGAGACAGGTCTTATCATCACTGCAGAGGAGCATACCATAAACGGCGGTCTTGGTTCAGCGGTTACGGAAGTCGTCTGTGAGAACTATCCTTGCGTTGTTAAGAGGTTTGGCGTAAACGATGTGTTCGGCAGGTCAGGAACTCCAGATGCACTCTTTGAAGAATACAAGCTGACTGCTGCAGATCTCGCAGATGAGTGCATTGCGGCACTCTCCGCAGTTAAGGGCAACGGGTAAGATATGAGGGCAACGGCTCCTTCTTATTATCCTCTCTTCCACTGCATTGCAGGCGACTGCAAGCATACATGCTGTGCTGATTGGGAGGTCGACATCGACCCGGAGACTTACGACAGATATATGAACATGACCGGAGCGTTCGCAGAACGCATCCGGTCTTCTATAGTTACGGAAGATGACGGTTCAGCGGCCGGCGAATCCCATTTCGTGCTGCGAAAGGACGGAAGATGTCCGATGCTGCGCGATGACGGGCTTTGTGATCTGATACTCGAACTGGGGGAATCCTCCCTTTGCAAGGTCTGTACGGAACACCCCAGGTTTTTTAACTTCAGGAGCAATACGATCGAGTGTGGTCTCGGACTGAGCTGTGAGGCAGCCCTGTCGCTTATCCTTAACTGGCAAAAGGGTTTTGAACTGATCGACATAACGGATATATCTCCAATGGGTGCCGAATTCATGTCCGCACCGGAAGATGAGCCTGATGAGCTGGAGGAAGAGGTGTATATGGCGAGGGACAATGCCATATCAGCCGCATCAGACCGAAGCATTCCTCTAAGCGAGCGTGTCAGGAGACTTGCAGGGGACCTATGGACATCGGAGGAGAGGACCGCCGTATTCAGGTCTCTTGAATCACTGTCATCCGCGTGGGTGAAGTATCTTGAAGATGTTGATCCCTCCATGTGTAATGATGATTCCTTCCGTTATATCGATAACCCTGACAGGTTACTGCTGTTCGAGAATCTTTTGGTGTATTTTCTCTTCAGATATCCGTGGGAAGGTTCAAGGCTTGCATGTGAACTCCTGATGATGACGGCAGACTGCTGTGTATCTTCGCAGGATGCTGATATATTTGACATTGTCCGCGAGTTTTCGTCCAATGTTGAGTATTCCGACTGCAATATCGACGATATTATGAGCAGGATGTGATAAGGGGCTGCCTCACTTATCATAGTGATGACAGCCCCGTTATAAAGGGGAGTTGGGTAGGGAATAAAGCAGTTTCAGGTGGTAGCCGCAGCAGTCTTTGGCTGCGTAACCTCATCTCCCGGAGTCCTTACTTTGACCTTGGAAGGTTTACCGTCTTTGTCCAATGTGATGACAAGGACTTTGCCTTCGGTTATGTCCGCGGTATTCAGGTCCTTTACCTGCGAGAGATCCAGAGTGGTCTCTTCGCCGGAACTGTCAGGTGTAAACTCATACACTTTGTCAGATGATGACTCTGAGGAAGCAGTCTTTTTTAGTGTTCCCTTGACAAGTGTGACGGTGGTTCCCGATACGGTCTTGACCTGACCTGTTACATGAGAAGACTTCTTCTGTTCATCACCGGACGGTTTCTTTTTGTTATTGGAAGAGCTGTGACCTTTGTGATCTCCCGAACTATGCTTTTTTCCGCCGTTCCGGTTATCCTTGTTATCCTGATGCCCGCCATCCTTTTTTGACTGTTCCGTCTGTTCTGTCTGTTCTGTCTGCTCTGCTGCGGATGCCTGGGTCTCATCCGTTTGCGTTCCTGCCTGACTGCAGCCTGCGATCCCCAAAGCAAGTGCAGCTGCAGTCATTAGTGCTGTGATCTTTTTGTAGTTCATGTAAATACCTCCGTGTTTTGATCTTTCTGATGTGTTATCACATCTGGTCTCTATTCCCTTTACGCCATCCGCCGTTCATGCCGCCTCTTCCGCCGCCCATCATCTGGTTGGGGAGAGTATCGGTCTGAACTCCGTTGATGATCAGCGTTCCGCCGTTAAACTGTGCCGTACCGTCATAATCACAGGCAGACTGCCCCGTTATGTCGATCGTACCGCCATTGATCACAAGGTTGCCGTTGGAATCGATGCCGTCGGTGTCACCCTGGCCCATGGTTATCTTTATGTTTCCTCCATTGATCTCGATGGTCGGTGTATAGGCATCGGATTTCTGTCCCGCATTGATACCGTCGTCCGAGGCAGATATGGTGATATCACCTTCATTGATCAGCACATATGTGCCTTCAAGTCCTTCTGCCCCTGTTATGTTGAATGTACCGCCGTCGATCCGGAGGATCCCGTCTGTATGGATGGCATCATCATTCACCTTGACTGTGAAGGTTCCTGCAGTTATCACAAGTGAATCATTGGTGTTGATACCGTCTTCCTTTGCAGAGAGTTCATATGTTCCGCCTGTTATCACCATGTCATCCTTGCAGACTATTGCATGCCCGGCAGGTGATGTGACGATAAGTGTTCCCTGGCCGTTGATCGTAAGATCATCCTTGGAGAAGATGACAGAGTCAATGTCATTGTCATCTATTGCCTTAAATGTCCCCCTGTTCGAAAGCGTATTATTGCCTTCAAGAGTGATGTACGTCTCATCACATGAGATTATGTATACAGCTGCAGATGTGCTGCTGGTTATCGAAGCATCTCTCAATACAAGGTGCACATCATCCTCTTCTCCTGTCTCGACGATGACCATTCCGTCAGATGTTGACCCGGTTATGATATAAGTTCCCGCATCAGTGATCCTTACTGTTCCCGTGCCGTCCGTGAGCGTGATGAGTTCGGCTTCCGATTCGTTATATGACGTATCATTATCTTTGTCCGTCACTTTCAGTTCTTCCGCATCACTGATCGTGATTGTGTTATCCTGCCCGACCGTCTGGTTCACGGAAGCAACGGCTGCCTGAGAACATCCTGTCATTGCCAGAGCAAGTATTGCCGATGCTAAGCAGATCTTAAGCCTGTTATGCATTTTTGTGATATTCATGGTGTCTCCTCTCTTTCTTCTCATAACTCTGCAGCCTCATGCTGCATCAGTGTTGATATGCTTATTTCCAGATTGCCGTTGCGGCATCTTAATCTGTCGATGAATTCTTTCTCTATCTCCTTGGAAACGAGCCTGACGTCATATGACAGCCTGAACATCGATCCCATGTTGGAAGTCTTTGATGATACTAATCTGTGTTCTGTCGTGAACTCATCGAAGATCTCATCAAATATGCCGGTATAATCCAGGTCTTCCGGAATTGTGATCCTGAGGCTCTTATGGAGTTCCTGATCGTTATTGCCGCCAAGTCCGATGGCCTGGTAGACCATGATCACGCATCCTATCACTGCCGTGAATATTCCTGCGTATAAGAGATATCCCATGCCTGTGAGAAGTCCGTTTGTCATCGCGAGGAACAGGGCGCCGATCTCTTTTGCTGTCCCCGGCGCCGACCTGAACCTTACCAGGCTGAATGCTCCTGCGACTGCGACTCCTGCGCCGATGTTGCCGTTTACTGCCATGATCACGACACAGACGATCGCCGGAAGGATGGCGAGTGTTCCCACAAAACTCTTGCTGTAACTGTTCTTGAACATGTATATCAGTGCAAGGACCAGACCAATGAGCAGAGAAGCTCCTATCGGGATCAAAAAACCTGTTACTGATAAAGTTGCTGTATTAAGCATAGATAAGTCCTCCTGTTCTTTCTGTTTCCTGTGCGGGGTGTAAGATCATATTCCTGTAGTACATCCCGTATTTGGAAAAAGATGATCTGTTTATATTGTTCTCTCTCAGGAACCTGATGATCCACATCGGCATTGAAGCAGATACTTTGATCTCAAGTACTGAGAGATCCCTGTCTATGACGTTATTTCCGTAAACACCGCTCCGGAGTGACAGATCGTGATCCCTGGCGATGATATTCGAGTCAAGTGTGAGCCTGGTATCTGTTCCGTTCACCGGATAATAGGCTTCTCTCTCATATGACAGGAACACTTTGGGTGAGATCCCTTCATAGAATTCCGTAAAGTATCCGATCTCCTTTGCGATCTGTGAATCCACCGGTCTGTCTCCTCCTGCAGCGAGCCAGTCCATAGCCAGGTATTCCGGGATGCGGATCCTTCTCTTGTAGACAACCGACTCGTATTTCTTCTTGAGTTCCACAAAGACGTCATCGTCATCTCGGATCCTCTGATAACTCCTGACTCTCAGCTTCTCCTTGTATGCCGGCTTATCAAGTGACGTCCTTATGATCCTGTGGTCATCCGTATCGAAATAGATATTCCTGATCGTAGTCTTGCCGTATCTGTCTATCTCCATGATCCCGTCCATCGCATCCATGAGCTTTGATCTCTGAGCGGATGTAAGGATGTATTTGATCTCATATCTCTTAAAAACATTTATGTCCTGCATGATCGCATTCTCCTTTCATGACCATATCGTACAGGGCGTAGCTTAAATGAACCTTAAAGGTTCCGAAAAAGTTCGCATTTGCAAAAATCAAAAGTGTCGTGAGATAATAATATGCATGAGAATACTGCTTGCAGAAGACGAATTATCAATGTCCAAAGCACTTGTTGCCATACTGACAAAGAACAACTATTCAGTTGATGCGGTGTACGATGGTGAGGAGGCTTTGAGCTACCTCATGACCGGGGATTACGATTGTGCAGTCCTTGATATCATGATGCCCAAGATGGATGGTCTTGAAGTCCTTCAGGAGATCAGGAAGAAGGGGATGACCATACCCGTGATGATGCTCACTGCAAAGTCACAGATAGATGATAAGGTGGAAGGCCTGGACCTGGGTGCAAACGATTATCTTACGAAGCCTTTTGAGAGCAGGGAGCTCCTTGCAAGGATAAGGGCGATCACGAGAACGATCACCCCGGTTGCTGACAATACCCTCAAATACGGGAACGTATCACTTAACAGAGCTAATTTCGAGATGTCCGCACCTGGCGGGAGCATCAGGCTTGCAGCAAAGGAATTCCAGATGATGGAATACCTTATGTCCAATCCCGGCGTCCTTATCTCGACTGACCGGTTTATGGATAAGGTGTGGGGACTTGATTTTGAAGGCGATATAAGTGTCGTCTGGACTAATCTGTCTTATCTGAGACGCAAGCTTACCGGGATCGGTGCCAATGTCAAGATCAAGGCTACCCGCAATGCGGGATATTCACTGGAGATCGAAGAATGATAGACAGACTGAGGATAAGATTCTTTGTAACTGCCATCCTTTCCGTGCTGGCCGTTCTTGCCGTGCTTATCGGCGGGATCAATATCTTCAATTACAGAAATGTTGTATCTGATGCGGATGAAGTGCTGCAGATCCTGACTGATAACGGGGGACATTTCCCTGAGTCCCAGGACAGGGACCATAACGGGATCCCGCCCTATGAACGCAGGATGAGGAGGATCGATTCCCCGGAACTCGCTTTCGAATCGAGATATTTCAGCGTTATCACCGGTATCGACGGGTCTGCAGGGATCACCGATATGAGAAGGATATCGGCAGTATCCGAAGATGAAGCCAAAGAATATGCAGCCCGGGTGATGAGCGGCGGCAGGAACCATGGATTTATCGGTGAATACAGGTATGCAGTAAGGGGTATGGATGACGGCAGTACCCTTGTCGTCTTCCTGGACTGCGGACCGGGACTTATGAACTTCAGGAGCTTTCTCAAGATAAGCCTGATCATATCGATCATTGGACTACTCCTCGTGGGCATGATCATATTCTTCATTTCCGGGAAAGTGATACGGCCCGTTGCCGAGAGCTATGAGAAGCAAAAGAGGTTTATAACTGATGCGGGACATGAGATCAAGACCCCGCTTGCGATCATAAATGCAGATACGGACGTCCTGGAGATGGATATCGGTGAAGGCAATGAATGGATTGCCGATATCAAGAAGCAGACCAGACGGCTTACCGAGCTTACCAATGATCTGATATACCTGTCCAAGATGGAAGAGGGAAGCTTCGCGCTCAACATGGAGGACATCGATCTGTCTGATGTCGTGGAGAATCAGGCGGGATCTTTTAAGGCAAGAGCTGCAACGGGAGAGATAGGCTTCGGGACTGATATCAGGAGTGATGTTCACATCAGGGCTGATAAGAAGTCGGTGGAAGGCCTCATCAGCATACTGCTCGACAATGCCGTGAAATACTGTCCCGCGGGCGGAAATATCGATCTTAAGCTGTCTTCAGGACCTAAATATGCCAGGATCGACATTACAAATGACACGGAAGAAGACATACCGGTGGATGATCTTAAACATCTCGGAGAGAGATTCTACAGAACGGATAAATCCAGGAATTCCAAGACAGGAGGCCACGGGATCGGACTGTCGATGGCAACTGCGATCGCGCATGCCAACGGAGGCAGGATCTCTTATGGCAAGCGAAAGCAAAGATCCCTGTCGGTAACGGTATCACTGCCCGTTAATACGAAGGGTAACTGAAGGGATCAAACACAAAACTATTGACACTTTGCATCTGAGAGGATATAATCTCAAGGCTAATTATGTTTATAACTATGCCCTTTTGCGGGGCCGCAGTATGAATAAGACAATAAAGTGAATGGAGGATAAAGGCTATGAAGATGACATTTCAGCCTAAGAAGAGACAGAGATCAAAGGTTCACGGTTTCCGTGCAAGAATGAGAACTGCTAACGGCAGGAAGGTTCTTGCAAGGAGAAGACTCAAGGGCAGAAAGCAGCTCGCTGCATAAGGGTTTGTCCCTTGAGGTCTGTTCCGCTCAAATACAATTACGAATTCTCCAGGGTATACAAACGGGGGAGTTTCTGTATCGGACGATACCTTACAGTTCATTGTTTCAATCGTCCGGCGGGACTTCGGCACAATCTTACTCCTGTTCCGCATGACCTGGTCAGGGTAGGATTCTGTGCTAACAAAAAACAGCTCGGCGCCGTAGGGCGCAACAGAGCCAGAAGACTCATGAGGGAGTCGTACCGTTTGATTGAAGACGGTATTCCTGTAGGTAATGATCTTATTTTCACGTTAAGGAACACAGACAAGGTTCCGACTTTCGACGAGATCTCCAAGGATATGATATCTGATCTGATACGACTCGGATTGCTTGCAGAAGAGGTCTGATGAATGGTAAAGAGGTTTCTGATTAGATTGATCAGAGGATACCAGAAGCACATATCTCCGGGTTTGGGGCATCATTGTAAGTATCTGCCGACCTGTTCGCAATACACTATCGATGCTCTGGAGAAGTATGGCGTGTTCAGAGGGCTGCTGATGGGTTTTTGGCGGATACTCCGTTGTAATCCGTTCTCAAAAGGCGGATATGACCCTGTCAAATAACATTAAGGGATTTGGACAATTATGGATTTTATTTTAGGACCACTTTATAACCTTTTTGGATGGCTGACCCGCATGTTCTATGGTTTCTTCGGGAACTATGGCGTTGCGATCATTGCACTTACCATCCTTATCAGGGGATTATTGATCCCTCTCAACATCAAGTCTCAGAAGGCATCGATCAAGATGCAGGCGCTGTCCAGCAAGCAGGCTGAACTCCAGCGCAAATACGGAGACGACAAGCAGAAATACCAGGAAGAACTCGTGAAGCTTCAGCAGGAGAACGGTGCCATGGGCTTGTCGGGATGTCTCCTTCCGATCCTCCAGTTGTTCTTCATCTGGCCTATCTTCAGGATCGTAAGCGGACCGCTCGTCTATCTCTCACAGGTCACAAAGGAGAATGTCGAAGCAATGATCACATTGGGCCAGAACCTCGGTGTTCTCGGAGGCAACGTGGTCGTCAGCAACCACATCGGCCTTATCAGTGCGCTCAGCAGCAACGGCGGTTTCCTGAATGAATGTATCTCCAAGGGTTACATGGCTTTCGACCAGATGCTCGATCTCCATTTCCTCGGGATCGACCTCACGATGACACCTTCCATCAACCCCGTAACCATATTTAAGGAACCCGGCACATACCTGCCGCTCCTGATATTCCCCATCCTTGTCGTTCTTACGCAGGTATTCTCAATGCAGTTTGCAAAGCACCTCAAGCCCGGCTACAAGCAGGAGCAGGAAGCTAAGAAGAGAGCAAAGAACAATCCTGCAAGAGAGGGCCAGGTCCAGGAGAATACACAGGCTGAGACCACGATGAAGATCATGAACTGGACAATGCCCCTGATCATGCTCTACACGACATTCATCATGCCTGCAGCAATGGGTCTGTACTGGATCGTCGGCGGCATCATGGGTATCATCACACAGGTCATCGTATACTACATGTTCACAAAGCCTTACGAGCTTAAGAAGGCTGAGATCGAGGCGAAGAAGGAAGCCATCTTCAAGAAGAAAGCTCAGACAGATGCATCTGGAGACAAAAAAGGCAAGAAGAACAGCAAGAAGAAATAAGACTTTAAAAGCACGGAGGCTTACATCATATGACTACAGTAACGAAGACGGCAGCAAGCGTTGAAGAAGCCGTAAAGGCAGCATTAGAGGAACTTGGAGCTACAGAGAACCAGGTTGATATCGAGGTTATCAGGGAGGAGTCAGCAGGATTCCTCGGCGTTGGTAAGAAGGAAGCTGAAGTAAAGGTCACATTGAAGGAGGAGAGCGTTGCTGACGATGCACCCATCGCAAGCAATGATGAGCCCGAGGATGATACTTACTACGGCGACGATGAGAATTTTGAGGGTGACACTGCAACCGAGGCAGAGGATGTTGCAGTAAACTTTGTTGCTGAAGTCCTGTCAAGGATCGGCATCCACGGCAACATGGATTCATACAGGGAAGACGATACGATCTATATCTCTGTCACCGGTTCTGACTGCGCATCAGCTATCGGCCGTCACGGCGAGACACTTGATGCGATCTCATACATGACAAACCTCATTGCCAACAAGCACAGCGAGGAGCGTGTCCACGTTCATCTTGATGTTGGCGGATATAAGAAGCACAGAGAACAGGTATTGAGGAACCTCGCAGGCAAGGCTGCAAGCAGAGCGCTTCGTACAGGCCGCAAGGTCGATATGGAACCCATGAATCCCGCACAGAGAAGGCTTATCCATTCTTATCTGCAGGATTTCGAGGGCGTTACGACCCACAGCGAGGGTACCGAGCCCAACAGACACGTTGTCGTAACTCCTGAGGGATGATCGGTAATACGGACGGGATCTTCTGTGCCGTCTCAACACCGGCCGGCACTTCCGGAATAGCTGTGATCCGTATATCAGGCCACGGTTCGTCCGGGATAGTCGATAAAGCAATAAAGATAATCCGAAGCAGCGGTAGTTTTGGCAAGGTATCAGACCTTCCGGGATATACCTGCTGCTTCGCTGAATTTAGGGATCCTGACACCGGTGAGCTGATCGACAAGGTGGTGATCACGCGTTTTGAGGAACCTTATTCCTATACCGGAGACGAGATGGTCGAGATTTCCTGTCACGGTTCGATGGAAGTCCGCAAGGAGATAATGGATGTCCTGCTCCGCCTCGGCATAAGATCTGCAGGTCCGGGCGAGTTCACGAAGACCGCCTTCATGAACGGCAAGATGAGCCTCAGCTCAGCAGAAGCCGTAATGGACATAATCAATTCAGATTCTTCCGAAGGACTGAGGGCAGCCAATATCATTGCATCTGACGGGCTTGCAAAAAGACTCGACAGTGTGGAGACATCACTCTACGACATGATGGCAGCGATAGAGATGGCCGTAGACTTCGATGACGATGACTCTGATACGGAAGGTACAAATGATAAGGTCAGGGCTGTTCTCACGGATGCTGTCAGAGATCTGACCTCCCTTACCGATACCTACCGCAAAGGAAGGATACTGTCGGATAAGATGAGAGTTGCCTTCACCGGAATACCGAACAGCGGCAAGAGTTCTCTCCTCAACAGGATCGCAGGATATGAGAGGTCCATCGTGACCGACATATCAGGGACTACGACCGATACCATAGAGGTCGTAACGGAGATCTCAGGTATACCTGTGATACTGACTGACACTGCAGGAATACGCAAGACAAATGACAGGATCGAATCCATGGGCGTTGAGCGCGCGAGGAAGGAATACTCCAGGTCAGACGTCATATTCTATCTGGTTTCCCCTGATACGACAGTTGAAGAGGCAAAGCAGCAGATCCACGACATCAGGTCGATGGCACCGTCCGGATCAGAACTTATAGTCCTGTTTAATAAATCTGACCTGGGTGTCAATATCCACGAGGGAGATATCAGAGATGCTGCTTCATGCTACGGGGTTTCCAAATTCTTCCGCATCTCTGCCTCAACGGGTGAGAACACTGATGAAGTCAGGAAAGCGATCAAGGCTCATTATGATGATTACGGATGTGGCAAGGACGGGCTGATAATAACGGGAAGACGTCATTTCGAAGTCTTGACTGAGGCATGCGGCAAGCTCGGTGAGGCATTGAAGGCACTTGAAGACATGGCAGGTCTTGATGTCGTATCTTCCGTAACAAGAGCTGCCCTCGATCTCATCGGAGAGATAACCGGCAAGACTGTGTCAGCAGATCTTGCAAAGACTATTTTTGAAAAATTCTGTATAGGCAAATAAATGATCTATGAAGATGCACTGAAGCTCACTAATTCATATCAGGCAGGCGATTACGATGTTATCGTGGTCGGCGCAGGTCATGCAGGCTGTGAGGCCTGTCATGCTGCTGCACGCATGGGCCTTAAGACGATCCTCTTTACTCTCCATCTCGACAGCCTTGCAAACCTTCCCTGCAATCCGAGCATCGGAGGTACGGCAAAGGGTCAGATAGTAAGGGAGATCGATGCCTTGGGAGGCATCATGGGTAAGATCGCGGATAAGTGCGCCATTCAGATGAGGATGCTCAACAGGTCGAAAGGACCTGCAGTGTACTCTCCCCGTGCGCAGATGGACAGGAGCAGGTATTCTGTTGTCATGAAGTCTTATCTCGAAAGCCTTCCCGGCCTTGATATCCGTCAGGCACACATCACGGATCTCCTCACCGACAGTGAGGGCAGGAAGGTCTGCGGAGTCATAACTGAAGCAAGGGGAGTCTACAGTGCCAAAGCGGTCGTGCTCTGCACGGGCACCTACATGGAATCGAGGACCATAAGAGGTGAAGTCATCATCAGCTCCGGCCCCGATGGTCTTCCGAGATCGGAAGGTCTGTCAGATTCCCTCAGATCTCTTGGCATACCCGTGTTGAGGTTTAAGACCGGAACACCGGTAAGGGTAAATTCCAACAGTGTTGATCTCACGCAGATGACAAGGCAGGATGGGGAAGCGGATTGCCCCCCTTTCTCGTTCGATGATGAGATGAACGGGTTTAAGTTTCCGGAAGAGCAGATCCCCTGCTGGTCGGTATGGACAACCGACGAGACAAGGCAGGTGATAAAAGACAATATGCACAGGTCACCTTTATACAGCGGCGTGATCAAGGGGATAGGTCCCAGATACTGTCCTTCGATCGAAGACAAGTTTGCCAGGTTTGCGGATAAGGACAGACATCAGATCTTTGTCGAACCGATGGGTGAGATGACGTCTGAGATGTATCTGCAGGGATTCTCTACGAGCCTTCCGGAGGATGTACAGGTGAAGATGGTAAGATCCCTTCCGGGCCTTGCAGATGCCGTTATCCAGAGAAGTGCATATGCCATTGAATACGATCTGATAGATCCGACTACGTTAAGACCTACTTTGGAATCCAGGATCGTCGAAGGATTATTTTCAGCAGGTCAGATAAACGGATCTTCGGGATATGAGGAAGCGGCAGGTCAGGGGATCGTGGCAGGGATAAATGCTGCCAGGAAGGTCAAGGGGCTAAGTCCCGTCGTGATCAACAGGTCCCAGGGTTATATCGGCGTCCTTATAGATGACCTTGTTACCAAAGGAACTAACGAACCATACAGGATGATGACTTCAAGAGCAGAATACAGACTGTTCTTAAGACAGGACAATGCGGACAGCAGGCTGACACCCATCGGGCATGAGATCGGACTTATAGACGATGAGCGTTATGGCAGGTTCTTAGAGAAGATAAGAATGGCAGATGAGGAGAAGGAGCGCCTCAAGAATACCCACATAGGCCCTTCAGATGCTCTTGCTGCGATACTCGATGAACTGAATTCCCAGATGCCCAGATCAGGGGTATCACTTGCTGATCTCATCAAGAGACCGGGCATTACATATGATGCGCTCATGCCGGTGGATCCTGACAGGAAGCCTCTCCCGGAAGCTGTTAAGAAACTTGTTGAGACTGACCTGAAATACGAGGGTTACCTCAAACTTGAACTTGAGAAAATAGAGAAATTCAGTAAACTTGAATCTGTTATCATTCCGGACGACATTGATTATTCGGACATCAAGGGACTGCGCATAGAAGCAACACAGAAACTCTCCTTGATGCGACCTGAGAATGTGGGCAGGGCATCGAGGATATCAGGCGTATCGCCTGCTGACTGTGAAGTCCTCATGGTATACCTTGAACAGATGAGAAGACTTAGATGATGGTGAAGATATGACAGATAATGAAGACAGGACAATACATCCGAAGAGACTGACGAAGGCTGATATCGCGAGGATCAAGGCAAGCCTGCCCAAGATGATAGATCTGTCCGGACCGTCCGATAAGAAGGATTCCGAGATAGAGTTCGTTCTCGAGCAGAACAAGGACGAGATCTGTGTGCCCCTGTCCGGAGAGACGATCATGAGCTTCAGGAAATATGCGGAGATGCTCAAAGAGAAGAACAAGGTCATGAACCTTACCTCGATAACCGACGACGAAGGCATCGCGATGAAGCATTTCGTTGATTCACTGACTATCGCCCCGATCATTGAGAAGGAGAGAGATGCAAAGCAGAAGATGGGCATCACCCTGATCGATGTAGGGACAGGTGCGGGATTCCCCGGAATACCTCTTAAGATAAATGACCGTTCGATCAAGCTCACACTTCTTGATTCGCTGGCGAAGAGACTCAACTTCCTTAAGGATGTTGCAGCGGAGCTTGGCCTTGAGAAAGTGGATTTTGTCCATTCAAGGGCCGAGGATGCCGGCAGGGATCCCAAATACCGCGAGAAGTTCGACGTGGCGACGGCAAGAGCCGTTGCAAATCTTCCGGTGCTCTGCGAGTACTGCCTTCCTTTCGTGAAGAAGGGCGGTTGCTTTATCGCAATGAAGGGCAAGCTCGAAGAGGAGCTTGAGTCCGGGAAGAAGGCGATCGCGCTTCTCGGAGGTGAGATCGAGGAAGTTAAGGAGTTTACGCTTCCCGGTACTGACATTAACAGGACCATCGTAGTCATAAGGAAAGTAAAGCAAACCCCAAAAAGCTATCCGAGGCAGGCCGGAAAGCCCGCCAAGGATCCGATAATCTGACAGATATGGACCAGCTCGCAGCAGATAAGAGAGACTTCAGAAGCAAACTGGTCAGGATGGTGATACCGATCACTCTGCAGAACTTTATGTTCGCATTGCTGCCGGTATCTGATATCGTCATGCTCGGAACCATAGGCCAGGATTCCATGTCCTCGATATCCCTTGCAGGACAGTTCTTCTTCCTGTTCAATCTCTTCCTGTCAGCAGTCGTGCAGGGAACGAGCCTTTATGCCGCACAGCTCTGGGGTGACGGAGACAGGGATTCAATCGAGAAACTCTTCGGCCTAGTCCTCCTTCTGACGATCCCCGTTAACCTTGCTTTCTTCGGGGTGGCGATGTTTGCCCCCGGACTTGTCATGCAGATGTACACTAATGAAGCTGCACTTATCGAAATAGGCATAGGGTATCTGAGGATAGTGTCATTCTCTTTCCTTGCAAACGGTCTTACCCAGGCTTTTGAGATCATCATGAAGAACTCCGGAATGGTCAGGACAACCGCTGTTATCAGCGGGATCATGGTATTCCTGAACATCCTGCTCAATGCAATCTTCATATACGGACTCTTCGGGATCACTCCAATGGGAGCAAACGGCGCGGCCCTCGGTACTTCACTGTCATGTGCAGTGGCATTCTTCATCATGCTCGTATGCTGGGGCAAGAGATGTGTCATCAGGCTGCGGGTCAGGTATATCATCCATCCGTCCGGAAAGGTGTTTAAGGTTTTCTTCAAATATGCCCTGCCGATCTTTGCAAATTCAATGAGCTGGGGCCTCGGATTCAACATGATCACGATCATCGTAGGCCACATGGGTTCAGATGTTGTCGCTGCAAATGCCGTCGTGGCAGTCGTTAAGGATCTGATATCCAGCTTCGGATGGGCGCTGTCTGCCGGCGGAAGCATAATCGTAGGAAATGAACTGGGCGCGGGCAATCTGGACAAGGCGAAAACATACGGTGCCAGGCTATGCAAGATAGCCATAGTGAGCGGCATCATAGCAGGCATCCTAGCCGTTGCCATGATCCCCGGAGTCTTGGTTGTCGTCGATCTGACGGATACGGCAGCTCATTATCTCATCTGGATGATGATCATGTGTGTTTACTACATTGTCGGGCGCAACATAAATACCATGACCATAGGCGGTATCTTCTCTGCCGGAGGTGACACGAAGTTCGGCATGTTCTGTGACGGGATAACCATGTGGCTGTTCATAGTCCCTCTGGGGGCTCTTGCCGCATTTGTATTTGAGCTTCCCGTACTGCTGGTTTACTTTATCCTGAACCTTGATGAGATGGTCAAGCTGCCGGTCGTGTATCATCATTATAAGAAATATAAATGGGTGCGTAAGATCGTCTGATCTGTCCCTTTGTACAAATTGACATACGGATTATTGGCCCGTAAAAGTCCAAATGAGACAGATTTGCGGTATAAAATTGAGTAATTTGTATAAAAAAGATTTTAATTTGTGTGTAAATCAAACAAAAAAACAAAATAACAGATACAAAAACCTCATTTTATTTTTGTCAACATTGTCATATGGAGAACATGAGACTCGTTTGTTACTATATGCGTAGGAAAAAGCCGACTTATCGGCGTTTTGGAGGTTTTATTATATGGCAAGTTTATCTTTCCAGCATGTTTACAAGAAGTATGACGGCGGCGTTATCGCTGTATCAGACTTCAATCTTGAAGTAGCGGACAAGGAGTTCGTTATCCTCGTTGGTCCTTCCGGATGCGGTAAGTCAACAACCCTGCGTATGCTCGCAGGTCTCGAAGATATCTCAGAGGGTGAGATCTACATCGACGATCGTCTCATCAACGACGTTCTCCCTAAGGACAGAGATATCGCAATGG
>DGUI01000004.1 GCA_002394605.1 Mageeibacillus sp. UBA4314
TTACACACTAATATGGACTTGACCACTTTTGGGTCAAAAAAGGGGTGATTTTTGATCATTTTTATCAAATTCTCTTGATATTTGAGAGGGGGGGTGTGCGACGCAGATCGCACGGCTTGTGTTAGTTCCTGCTAACTCACCGCTATTTTGGATTTACTCTACTTTAATTGTAGAGTTACCCCCGATTTTGCGGTGACTCACCGCTATATTTGATTTACTCTACTATTTTTGGTGAGTAAACACCGATTTTGCGGTGAGTGCCTACTCCCCGAAAACTTCGCCGATGATCTCCTTGGCCCGAACTTTGTCCGCCTCGACTTGCGCCATGAGGGCCTCGCGGGAGTCGAACCTCGTCTCCGCTCTGACGAAAGCGACCGGCTCGACCGTTATCACGGCACCATAGATGTCTTCATCAAAATCGAAGATGAACGTCTCGCAGACGTCGCGCGTAGTGTCCTCCAGTGTCGGCCTCAGCCCAACATTCGTGACCCCGTAGAGGATGCGCTTACCGAGGGTGACGCGCGACGCGTAGACCCCGCGGCGGATGACGATCTTTGATCCGGGGATGTCGAGATTGGCGGTGGGAAAGCCCATGAGGTGCCCCATCTGCTTGCCTGTAACGACTTTGCCGGTGTAGCTGAAGTACCTGCCGCTGCACAGGGCGGCGTACATGTCCGGGTGGCCGGAAGTGAGAAGTTCCCGGAGCCACGTCGACGAGATCTTGCGCCCGTCGGTTACCAGGGCATCGTGAACGTTAACGTCGATCGCGAGGGGTGTGCACAGCGACTTCAAGAGCCCCACGTCGCCTGAAGCACCGCATCCGAATCTGTAGTCGTCGCCGACAACGACGGCGGCGGCGCCCATCCTGACGAGCAGGCAGTCGGCGACAAAGTCTCCGGGCGCCATGCCGCAGACCTCGTTGTAGTCGAGGACCAGCAGTTCATCGACGCCAAGGCCCGACAAGATGGCGAGCCTTTCTTCGGGGGTCGTCAGCTCCCCGCCGTCTGATTTGGGTATGTTGATAAAAGTCTGTACGCAGGAAGTAAGTCCTTCGGCCGCGGCCTTGCGGACAGCGTCCCTTATGATCGCGAGGTGTCCCTTGTGCACGCCGTCAAAAAGGCCGAGCGCAACGACGCGGCCGCGGGGCTTGAACGGGAGTGTGTCAAGCGAGTAGCGGATCGTGAACTCCATCAGGCGAACCCCCTGTCGATCCTGACGATTCCTTCGTCGACGTAGATGACGGCGATAAGCCGCCCTTCAAAAGTTGCTTTGTATAATGTGTGTTCCGCGCGGGCTATCTCCGGGTCTTTGGGCGTGCTTGCTTCGCTCCCGAGCCCATCGACGAACTTCGCGGGCACTTTCTTGCCGTTTCGGATGGCCTCCGCGTTGCGCCCGTTCAGCACCACCTCAGGCATGTCATTAAGAGTGACGATCGGGTCGATGAACTTGAACTTTCCGAGGTCTGCGGGGTCATAAGCGCCCTCCACATCGAAAGGCCCCACCTTCACTCTCCTAAGCTCCATCGCGTATGCGCCGAACCCTGAGACCTCGCCGGCGTCGGTGCAGATGGTGCGGATGTAGGTGCCTTTGGAGCAGTGGACCTTAAACTCGACTACGACGCCCTCCTCCACGCAGGTCATGTCCATGATGTCAAGCGAGTAGATCTCGACGGGGACGGGCTGAAGTTCGAATTCAACGCCCTGGCGGGCGAGGTCGTATGCTTTCTTGCCGTTGATCTTTTTGGCTGAGTATTTCGGCGGGGTCTGGAACTTGCGGGATGCGACTTCCTCCAGCGCTGCGCGGATCCTGCCGAAGTCGGTGTCAGTGGGGACACCCACGCGGGAGGAACACTCGCTGATCCACCCGGGCCTTATCTCCCCTTCCGAATCCCCCGTATCAGAGGTCGCGCCAAAAAGAGCCTTACACACGTAAGCCTTGTCGTAACCATCCGTATATCTCATGAATTTCAGAGCGTCGCCCACGAACACGGGCAAAAGGCCCGTGGCAAAGGGATCTAATGTACCGCTGTGGCCAACTTTCTTGATGCCGGTGGAGCGCCTGACGATCTTGTCACAGTCAAAAGATGTGAGCCCCCTGGGCTTGTCGATCAGGATGATCCCGCCTTTCATCTGAGAAACCCCTTGGCGCGCTCTACCACCATCTGTGCCACGTCCTCTATCTTGTAGGTGTCGCGGGGAAGGCTGAAGCCTGCGGCTCTCTTGTGTCCGCCGCCGCCGAAGCTCATGGCAAAGATCGAGCAGTCAAAGTACTCCTGGGACCTGAGGTTGCATCTGATGACGTCCTCTTTCTCGCGGAGAACGATGGAGAGTTCGACGCCGTCGATGTTGCGGAGGGCCGTCGGGAGGACATCGATCGCGTTGTCGTCTGCGCCGTATTTCTCGAAGTCAGACCTTACCACCGTCACCATGGAGATCTTGCCGTCCGCGTAGAGCTCGGCCTTGCTCCTTAGGTATGTGATGAGGTCAAAGTTCTCTTTCGTGTGCCTGTCAAAGAGGTTGTAGCAGATCTCGCTGATGTTGCCGCCGAGCTGCATGAGCTCGCCTGCGCAGATCAGCGTGTCCGCCTCAGTGTTCGTGTATGTGAATCGTCCCGTATCGGTGACGATGCCCGTGAGGAAGCAGACGGCGGCGCGCTCGTCGATGAGCGGCCTTCCTGCCCTCTCCTCAAGTATAAGTGCGACATAGTAGCAGAGCTCGCTCGCAGAAGAGCTGTCGCCGTTGATCCAGACCCTGTCTCCCTTAAGGTTTACGGAGATGTGGTGGTCGATGATGATCGGATTTTTACCCTCGTCAAAGTACCTGCCGCACTCCTCGCCCATCCTGTGGGACTCGCAGCAGTCTGTCGCAAAGGGGATGTAGTCATCAGGACCTATCGACGGATCAACGTCTTTGGCGTTGCAGACCAGTGTGTTAAGCTTCATGAACTCCATCGTGTAAGGGAGTTCCTCGCCTATCAGTACCCTGGCCCTCGCGCCGAGATTTCTCAATACCTCTGCCGTTCCGCAGGCCGAGCCGATGCAGTCGCCGTCAACGCTCTTGTGGACAAAGAAAAAGAATTCCTTGTTCTCTGCCATGCTGATGGCGATCTGATCTGCGATACGCTCTGCGTTTACTCTGTATTCACTCTTGATCTTCATTGTTATTCCTGTCTGATCTTTTCTCTTCAGCCTCGCGCCTGATCTCTTCATCGCGTGCCAGAGCCCTGCTTATGGCATCGTCTATCCTTGCTGCCTCATCAAGCGTGTTGTCCAGCTTGAAATGCAGTTCCGGAGCGACACGGAGATTTATCTGCTTGACCATTTCGCAGCGTATGAAGCCCTTGGCGTGCTCGATTGCACGCATGGCTTCCTGCTTTGTCTTATCGTCGCCGAAGATGGAGATGAAGACGGTGCAGTGGGTCAGATCGGAGCTCATCTTTGCTCCGGTAACAGTGGTCATGAAAGGGATCCTCGGATCCCCGACCCTGTTCTGGATTATATCCGATAAGACCTTCTGCATCTGGTCTCCGACTATCTGCGCACGGTTGCGTCTCATGTTCTTGCCACCTCTTGGATCTCGAATGACTCGATGATGTCGCCGATCTTGATGTCGTTAAACTTCTCGATCGACAGACCGCACTCGTAACCGGCATTGACTTCCTTGACGGCGTCTTTCATTCTCTGGAGTGATCCCAGGTTACCTGTGTATACGACAACGTCATCACGGACAACGCGAACGCCGCAGTTCCTGACGATCTTACCGTCTAAGACGTAGCAGCCTCCGATGGTTCCGACGCCGGATACTTTGAAGAGCTCTCTGACCTCAACATGGCCCAATACGACCTCGACCTCGGTAGGTGCGAGCATGCCTTTCATAGCGTTCTCAACATCTTCGATGGCGTTATAGATGACGGAGTAGAGTCTGATGTCTACGCCTGCATCCTTTGCTTTGTCCAGGATCATCTGGTTCGGACGCACGTTGAATCCAATGATGATCGCGTTGGAGATATCAGCAAGAGAGATATCTGACTCGTTGATGGCACCGACTGCATCGTGGATGACCTTAACCTTGACTTCGTCATTGCTAAGCTTCTCCATCGACTGCTTAACGGCCTCAACGGAACCCTGAACGTCAGCCTTGATGATGAGGTTGAGATCCTTAACATCACCTGCTGCCATCTGAGCTGCCAGAGTATCAAGAGACATCTTGGAACTCTTCCTGATGTGCTCTTCTCTCTGCTTGATCTTCCTCTTCTCAACGAGGGATCTGGCCATCTTATCATCTGTTACGGCGTAGAGCGTCTCACCTGCCTCAGGAACCTCAGGAAGACCTAAGATCTCTACAGGGATAGAAGGACCTGCCTTCTTGATCTGATTGCCCTTATCGTCGTACATAGCCCTGACATTACCGATCATGGCACCGCAGACTACTGAATCGCCCTGTCTCAATGTGCCTCTCTGAACGAGGATCGTTGCTACAGGACCTCTGTTCTTATCGAGCTGTGCCTCAATGACGGCACCCTTTGCCTGTCTTGTGGGATCTGCCTTGAGTTCCATGACATCTGCTGTCAGGAGTACCATGTCGAGAAGGTCATCGATACCCGTACCCTGCTTTGCTGAGATAGGCACCATGATCGTGGAGCCGCCCCATTCCTCAGGGATAAGTTCATAGTTGGACAGTTCCTGCTTAACCTTATCGGGGTTAGCTCCCGGCTTATCCATCTTATTGATGGCAACGATTATCTCGGTGCCGGCTGCTTTGGCGTGGTTTATAGCCTCGACCGTCTGGGGCATAACACCGTCATCGGCTGCTACGACAAGGATCGCGATATCAGTAAACTGTGCACCTCTCGCACGCATCGTCGTGAAAGCCTCGTGACCCGGAGTATCCAGGAATGTGATCTGTCTGCCCTTAGTCCTTACAGTGTAAGCACCGATGTGCTGCGTGATACCGCCTGCCTCACCGGCAACGACTGATGAGGATCTGATCTTATCGAGGAGTGAAGTCTTACCGTGGTCAACGTGTCCCATGACAACAACTACAGGCGGCCTGGGCTTGAGGCCCTCCTCATTCTCCTCACCCTCGTCAAAGAGGATCTCTTCCTCATTGACCTCAGTGATAGGTGTAGCTGAGATACCGAAAGCATCCGCCAGCATGAACGCAGTATCGTAATCGAGCTCCTGGTTGATGTTCGCCATAACTCCCAGCTTCATGAGCTCCATGATGACGTCTGAACTCTTCTTGCCGATACCTTCAGCGAACTCCTTGACGGTGATGAAAGGAGGGAGCTGAACCTCAGTGATCACAGAAGTCTGGACTTCTTCAGCCTGCTGGAAAGACTTCTTTTTCTTCTTCCTGTATGAATACTCATCGTCGTAATCACCGTCAGACATCCTGCCGCTGTACTTACTGTTATTGTTGTTATTCTTCCTCTTGTCGTTCTTGCCGCCGTCACGTCTTTCGTCGTTGTTGGAGCGCTTCTTCTCCTGCGCTGCACGGTCGGCAAAGTTAGCCCTGCTCTTCTTGATCTCCTCGATGGGCTCATCAGACTTGGGCTTGCTCGCCCTCCTGGGCATCGGCCTTGAAGGACCGTCCTCGTCGTCCTTATCCTTGGCGAAAGGCATTCCGCCTCCCCTTCTGTCAGGTCTGGGACCGCCTGCACCGCCCTGTCCGGGCCTGCCTGCGCCACCGCCGTAAGGAGGTCTCCTGTCCTTGTTGTCCCTGGGAACGTAAGTAGTCCTCTTGACTACTTTCTCCGGGGGAGCGATAACAGCTGAAGACAGCCTCGGCTTCGGGGGCTCGGGCTTTGCCTCAGGCTCAGCCTTCTTCTCCTCCTTAGCAGGCTCTTCTGCCTTGGGAGCTTCCTTAACATGCTCTTCAGCCTTCTTCTCTTCCTTGGTTTCAGCTGTCTTGGGTTCTTCCTTGGCAGGCTCTTTTGCAGCCTCTTCAGCCTTCTTCTTAGTCTTTGCTGCCTTAGTCTCAGCCTTGGGTTCTTCTTCTTTGGACTCAGCATCAGCAGCCTTCTTGGCTGTTGTCTTCTTAGCTGTTGTCTTCTTCTCAGCCTTAGGCTCAGCATCAGTATCAGCGGTCTTCTTTGCCGTTGTCTTCTTGGCAGGCGCCTTTGTTGCCTTCTCTTCCTTCACTTCCTCAGCTGCGGGAACTTCTGCTGCCTTCTCCTCTGCTGCAGTTACGGCCTGTTCTTCCTTCGGCTTATCGTCTTTCTTCTTATGTACTCTTCCGAGCTTGAGCTTCTTGCTTCCGGATACGCCTCCGAGAGTCAGTCCGCTTTTGTTTGTGTTCTCACTCATTCATCTTCCTCCTCACACTTGCAAGTTTCTTATCAATTCCTGCGGCAAAGCCTTCGTCCGTGATCGCGATCACCCCTTTGGGAGCGGAGTTGATCGCTGCGCCCAGTTCGTCCATGGTGGCGAACCTGTACATTCCGATCTCATATGTTACGTTGTCCAGTATCTTGGATACTGTGTTGGATGATACATCCTCGGCAACTATCAGGAGCTTGGCTGATCCGTTCGTAAGCGCCTTGATGACGCTGTCCGTACCGGATGCAACCTTGCCTGCCTTGCGGGCCAGTCCTATAAAACCGAGGATAGATTCCTTATTTGCCATATTTATTCCTCTGCCGCCTGACTGAGGATCTCTTCCGCCAGCGCCGATAATTCCTCTTTGGTCACCTGGTGCCTCAAGCCCTTGGCAATCTTGCCGCTCTTTTTGAGTTCAGCCGTGATGCATTCCTCGTTGCGGCACAGATAAGCGCCCCTTCCGGCTGCCCTTCCCGTCGGGTCGAAGAGTATCTCCCCTTCCGGCGTTAAGACAACCCTCATGAGGTCCTTCTTATCTCTCTTGGTCTTGCAGACCACACAGGTTCTCTGCGGTTTCTTCTTTATCGGTGCTGCCATTTATCAATTGTCCTCGATCACATTTCCTTCTTCATCGTAAGCAGTGAACTGCCCGATAACCTTCTGGGAGGATTCATTGATGTCGTCGGATTCCTTCTTGATATCGATCTTGTAGCCAGTGAGTCTTGCAGCCAGACGTACGTTCTGGCCGGATCTGCCGATAGCCAGTGTGAACTGGTCATCAGGTACTACGACGATGGCCTTCTTCTCCACCTTGCCGTCATCTCCGACTACTTCCTCCATCTCGACTCTTACTACCTTAGCAGGCTGGAGTGCCTCGCTGATAAAGATGCCGGGCTCGGGATTGTACTCGATGATGTCGATCTTCTCGCCGTTGATGGCGTTCATGACATTCTGTACCCTCGTTCCCCTGGGACCAACGAAAGAACCCTTAGCGTCAACATCGGGATTCCTTGATGCAACTGCAACCTTGGACCTTGAGCCGGGCTCTCTTGCGATGCTGATGATCTCAACCTCGCCGTCCTTGAGTTCGGGAACTTCCAGCTCGAAGAGCTTCTTAACGAGCTCGGGAGCCGTTCTTGACAGGATTACGGAAGGTCTTCCGTTCTGCTCTTCAACGCCCATTACGAGGAACTTCATGATCTTGCCGGAGTCATATCTCTCGTTCTTGATCTGGCCGTTCCTCTTGAGGATGGCCTCAGCCCTGTCGATATCAACATATACGCCGCTGTTGTCCTTACGCAGGATAACACCTGACGTGATGTCACCCATCTTATCCTTGAATTCCTTCTGGATCTTGCGGCTCTCAGCCTCGCGGAGCTTCTGTGAGATGGAGCTCTTCGCAGCGCCTGCAGCAAGTCTTCCGAGGTTCTCGACCTCGATCGTGAGGTCGATCATATCGCCGATTTCGAGGTCCTCGTCCATGGACTTGGCGTCCTCGAGGGAGATCTCATTGTCCTCATCCCATACTTCCTCAACGACCTCAACTGTCTTATAGACGGAGATCTCACCTGTCTCCCTGTCGATCTCAGCAGATACGTTTGTGATGTCCTGCTTATTTGCGCCGCCAAACTCACGCTTGAAAGCAGCTACGATACCGTCCTCGATCGCACCGAAGATCTCGTCCTCGGCGATACCACGCTCCTTAGCGAGGTCACGGATCGCCTCCATGATATTGATTATCTCAATCTCAGGTTCTTTCTTCTTTGCCATTTTATGTTCCTCCTAAATTAATAATCCAAATGCCTTACCGCTTTCGCGATGTCCTCGAGCCCGCATGTCACGCCGTTGTCGAACTCGATCTTATCCCCCGTGACCTTGTATCCGGCCGTAAACTTCTTCGGCTCCACATACCTCGTCACATCGAGCTGTTCGCCCTCGTACCTCACGTAGTCCGACAATTCCGTCAAAGGCCTCGTCAGTCCCGGCGAACTCACCTCGAAAAAGTCCTCATCCGCATCCGTACCCTCATCGATCAGAGGCTCCACCGCATTATGAAACTTCTCGCAGTCGTCCAAAGTAACTCCGCCCCTCTTGTCGATATAGAGCCTCAAAAAGAGCTTCGTCCCTTCCTTCTTGTACTCGCAGTCGATCAGATCAACACCCTGCTCCTTTGCGACCGGGAGTGCGATGTCGTACGCCTGTTGAGCGATCTTAGATCTCTTTGCCATGTTTTGCCTCTCCTTAAACATAAAAAAACGGACGCTTACGAGTCCGTTTACCTTGGTTAAGTAAATCTAAATTCCTGATTATTTTAGCATATTAACAGTATTTGTTCAACACGAATTAATTTTGTGGTATTTGCACAATTTGATATTCATTTTGAGGCGGTTTTCTAGTACAATGATTATATCCAAATCTTATTGGTGAAGGAGATTTATATATGATCAAGATTATTTCAGGTGAGAAGGGTACAGGTAAGACAGCAAGACTGGTCGACGACATCAACCAGGTCGCATCAACAGACAGCAACGTAGTTTGCATCGAGAAGGGCAACAGGCTCGACCAGCTTCTTAAGTATAGTGTACGTCTCATCAATATCACTGAATATCCCGTAACAGGTTACGACCAGCTCCTCGCATTCCTCGGCGGCATCTGCTCCAAGGATTACGACCTCACTCATGTATATGTTGACGCTATCAAGAAGGTATCCGGCAATGACAATATGGATGACCTCAGCGCATTCCTCGCTAAGCTCGACACATTTATGGCAGACAAGGGCATTACGGTTACGATCAACCTGACAGCTAACATCGACACACTGCCTGAGGGAGTTAAGAAGTATATTTAAGCTGAAATAGTTAATTGAGTTTGTAAAGCAGAGCGACCCGGCCGGATGGCCGGGTTGTTTTTGTTGTGGGAGGGAGCGAGTTTGGCGAGTTGGCGGCTTCGGCGAGTGGGGCGAGTTTGGCGAGTTGGCGGCTGGGGCGGCTTCGGCGACCGCTGTCGAAGGTGTCTCCGGTGGATTAAATCAATGGCTTGTCACTTTTTTGAGGTTCTTCACTGAATACTTGGGAGTAATTACAAAAGGCAGAATGATGTATAGTGTACCAAGTGTTGCCAGCCGGTCTGAACGTGTCCGCGGTGGCTAATTTGATTGTTTGAACGATCCATTCAGACTGGAGGGCTAAAAGCCGTTAGTCTGACACTTAGTCTGAATGAGCAGGTCATTCTATATAACACTCTATGCAGTGATCATTACATAGAACAATTTGCAGAATGGCTTCTCTTCTGGCGATAAGCAACTTCATAACGAACCGGTCCCTTCTGTCCCAAGGATTCCGTGAAGAACCTTTTTTGAGGGGTTTGTGTCATTTTTGATGACACAAATGGGCTGTTTTAGTGACATTGTCACTTTTTCTGAGTTTTGTCATTTAAAATGACACGACTATGCGTTTTTAGTGACACGCCTGGTATGTAGCGGCTTTTATTATTGTTAGCCGTGACTAACTCACCGATATTTAGGATTTACTCTACTTTAATTGTAGAGTTACCCCCGTTTTTGCGGTGACTCATCACAAATAAGCATTTACTCTACTTTTTTTGATGAGTAAAACCCGTTTTTGCGGTGAGTAAGATTCCGAACACTCCCCCGCCCCCGACGGGGCGGGCATGATAAACAAAGGAGCTGCCGACTGGCAGCTCCTGGAGCAAATAGCAAATTCAAAAATCAACCGTTTTGAAGAACAAAAGCAGTCTCATCAGAACCTGTACACGCACTTGCCGTAACGATGTCCTCTTCGCCGAAGAGTACTACTTCCATCTCCAGTTCTTCGTATTTATCCATATCCGATCCTCCAATAACCAAGTGCCGATGTCAATGATTTTTAATATTTCGGGTTATTATATCATATTTTCCCCGTCACTCCGAGGTTTTATCATAATTATACAATTTGTCACATTCTGTCAGGATCAGGCCGCATCTTTCCGTAAACCCAACAAAGGCGATCCTCGGGATCCGGGTTTACGGGGGTGCGGGGTGATGACACACACCCCCTTTCGATCAGAGCGCCCAAATAAAAGAGGCAACGGATCACTTCCCGTTGCCTCTCGTTATTCTAACAGCTTACTGCAGTTCAGATCAGAACTTGCCTGCCTTTGCAGCCTCTTCGATGGAAACTGCTGTAGATACTGTCATACCAACCATGGGGTTGTTGCCGGCACCGATGAGACCCATCATCTCAACGTGAGCAGGAAC
>DGUI01000054.1 GCA_002394605.1 Mageeibacillus sp. UBA4314
ATAAGAGGGGTGTCAGGCTCGATGTATATGCTGTCGGTGAGGATAACAGTACTGTATATAACATTGAGATCCAGAAGACGGATACGCATAATCTGCGCAAGAGGTCACGGTATAATTCGTCCATGATCGATGCGAGAACGACCATCGGCAAGAACGATGACTTCAACAAGCTGCCCGAATCTTATGTAATCTTCATATGCAGAGATGATATAATCAAGAGTAATGAGGCGGTATATCACTTTAAGCGAAGGACCGATAAAAGCGTCGAACTTGAAGACGGAACGAACATCATATTTGTAAACGGGTCTTACGAAGGCGATGACGACATCGGGAAGCTGATGAGCGACTTTGTGGAGACTGATGTCGGTAAGATGAATAACAGCATATTAGCCGGAAGGGTAGCAGAGGCAAGGGAAGAAGAGGAAGCCAGACGCGGAAAGAAAGGAGACAAGGATAAGATGATAGTTACACATTTTGATAAGCTGATGATGAAGGAAAGAGAAGCAGGACTCGAGGAGGGCTCGATCGACACTGCAAGACGCATGCTGGCGAAGGGGAAGCTTTCGCTGGAAGAGATAGCAGAGTATTCAGATCTGCCTGTTGAGAAGATAAAAGAATTGGCAAAGGGCGCGTGATATAATATCTCTATGGCTAGGATTCCGGAAAGTGTGATCAACGAGATACTTGATAAGGCTGACATCGAGTCAGTCGTAAGCCGTTATGTTTCCCTTACAAAGAGAAGCGGGACTAACAGGTGGGGACTTTGTCCCTTCCATGCTGATTCCAATCCTTCTTTCTGCGTGTCGGTAAGCAAGAATATCTATACATGTTTTGTCTGTAACAAGACCGGTAATGCCGTCTCGTTCATTATGGACATGGAGCACCTTAATTATCCTGAGGCTATAAGGTTTCTCGGTAAGGCTTATGGTGTAGACGTTCCCGAGGATGACTATTCCCACCGTGATGACGGAACAAAAGAGAAAAAGAAAAGGGTAATGGATCTGCTCACTGAAGCGGCAAGGTTTTACTATAAGAACCTCTACAGCGAAGCAGGAAGCAAGGCCCTGCAGTACGCACGTAAAAGAGAACTTACCAAGACTACGTTGATCAATTTCGGGATAGGATATGCGCCGGAAGGCTGGGATAACCTGTATAAGCACATGGCTGAACTCGGTTACACCGATGAGGAGATGCAGGTATCGGGACTCTTTACAAAGACGAGCAAAGGAAATCTGGTTGATCTGTTCAGGGGAAGACTGATGTTCCCAATCATGGATGAGATGGGAAATATCGTTGCGTTTGGCGGTAGGGCGATCGGAGACGAGATGCCCAAGTACATTAATTCTCCTGACTCACTCGTGTATAAGAAGCAGAGCCACCTTTATGCAATGAATTTCGCGAAGAAGGAGAGGTCAAAGCAACTCATAATCGTTGAAGGTTACATGGATGCGATCGCGATGCACCAGGCTGGTGTTAAGAATACCGTGGCATCACTTGGCACGGCGTTTACCGATTCGCAGCTCAAGATGTGCGCGAGATATGCTGAGGAAGTCATTTTCTTCTTTGATTCGGATAAGGCCGGTCAGATGGCTGCACTCCGTGCCATAAGGATGATGCTGGGATATCTGCGTAAGATGACGGGGCTGGCGATCAAGATTAAGATTGCCAGGGTTCCGGGAGGCAAAGACCCGGACGAGTACATCAAGATGTACGGAGCAGAGGAATTCGTCAAAGTGATCACGAATGCCAAGTATGTTGACCAGTACCTGACAGACAGGGCCTATGACGATAATTATACTGACGGCATGGGGCTTGATACGGAACGTTACCAGGATGATATCTGCCTTTACGGATCGCTGCTCAATGATGAGATCAAGCGCTCCAAGATGGCTGCGAATGCATCTGTTTATCTGAAGGCCAATCCGGAACTTATCCTTGCCAAGATGAACGACCTGGCGAAGAACGAGATCGAACAGGAAAAGAGAATGAGCGAGAGGGACAATAAGAGGCAGGCACAGGAAGAGATGAATGTGCGGAATGAAGTGACCTCTGATCCCGGTGCTGATGCTGCAACGGATGCGGAGCTTGTCATACTTACATATGCATGCTATATGGAAGGAGCGCTCCTTGACATTAACAGGATACCCAAAGAAGACATATTGAGACCAGGTGATTTTCGCGGGAGTAACATGAAGGCCATCTGCAAGTTCTTCCTTGAGAATTTTGTGGAAGGGAAGGGCGTCACACCGGCTAAGATGATAGAGGTGCTTAAGAAATATACTTTGCGCGGTGTCCCTGCCGAAAATGTGTTCTTCAGTTTCTACGGAAAAGCTGAGCAGATGCGTGACATAAATGTCGTAACGGATGTCTACCTCAAGACTCTCTACAAGCTGAGGCTTGATTTCTGCAGCAAGAGATCCAAGGAACTGTACGAGATATTGGGTTCTGCCAAGGGGGAACAGCGGCAGGAGATCAAGCTGGAGCTTGATAAGCTCGACTATTATTCACAGAACGTCAGGAAGAAGTACGACAGACTGTAATGAACAATATTAATTCAAGGCTTAAGATGATCATAGATATGGCATCCGTCAACTCGCCCAATGCGGAGAGGCTGATAGATGTCGGTTCCGATCATGGACTCCTGTCCGTATGGTGTATAAAGCACGGAATAGCAAAGACGGCGCTTCTGACAGACATCAACGAAGGCCCATTGGAGAAGTCAAGACAGGCCATATCTGATAATAATATTGCGGACAGGGCTGACGTGCTGCTGACAGACGGCCTTGATAATGTCGTGCTCAAAGACGGCGATATCGTGGTGATCGCGGGCATGGGCGGGAACAATATAATGGATATCGTCGGGAGAGCCTGTGACCGCAGGTTTGACGGGGCTTTGGACGTTACATTTTACCTGCAGCCGCAGAAATCACTTCCGGAACTGCGCGAGTGGCTTGCGGGCCGTGGGTTTGTGATCATTGACGAAGAGTATGTGAATGAAGCCGGTTTTTATTATTGTGCTTTATGTGTAAAATATAAGGGTGGAGCTGCTGATCTGAGCGATGAGGAGATCTACTATGGTCCGGTCATGCTGAAGAAGTTTGACAGGTATCCGGAGTATAAGGAGTTCCTCGACCGCGTCTACAAAGTCAGGGCGAGGGGCGACGGCCGCCTTGCTGAGCTCATGAGGAGGATGGAAAATGAGCAACAAAGTAACAGTTGATGATATCGCAATGTTCCTGGAGTCAGTGTTTCCTCTGGAGAATGCAGAGGATTACGATAACTGCGGGCTGATCGCCGGTGACAGAGAGGCTATCGTTAAGAGATGTGTCTTGTCTCTTGATACGACCGGGAAGGCCGTGGAATATGCCATCAGCAATAAGGCTGAGATGATCATCTCTCATCATCCGCTTATCTTTGTAGGCATGTTATCGATTACTGAAGACGATTACAAGGGAAGGCTCCTGAGGTCCATGATCCAGTGCGATATCGCAAACTATGCCTGCCACACAAATCTCGACATGACCAATAACTACGGCAACTACGCCATCGCTACAGCCCTGTGCGGCGTTAACATCATGCCTCTCGAAGGTGCCAATTGCGGGGTTGTCTTTGAACCCGGATACATCGACTACATGAACCTCGGCCACTTCATGAAGTATGTCGAGAACGGCCTTAATGCGAGTGGATGTATCTCGATCTGCAGCCATGAGAGGAAGGTTGGCAAGGTGTTCTGCCAGGGCGGCGCTTTCGATGAGAGTGCGATCCCTGCGATCATAGATTCTGATGTGGATACCGTGATCTCCGGTGAGATCAAGCACCACATATGCGTTCTGCTTGACGAACTCGGCATCTCGACGATCATTGCGGGCCACAGTGCAACGGAGCAGGCGTATCTGCCTAAGCTCAAGAAGACTCTCGAAGAGCAGTTCCCGACTGTCGAATTCATGATCAATTTCAACGACGAGACGCATATCAAGAAAGCCTGACAGTCACATTCTTTACTTTATGCTTATATTTTATTAAAATAAAACCTGTTTCCGTGAAGCAGGTCGAGACGATCGCGGGCACCAATGGGTAACACCCGGTGCGTGAGGAAAGTCCGGGCTCCAAGGACAAGGGTGCCGGATAACGTCCGGTGAAGGTAACTTTAAGGAAAGTGCAACAGAAAAGGAAACCGCCTCTCCCTCGGGAGCGGTAAGGATGAAAAGGCGAGGTAAGAGCTCACCGGCGGTATGGAGACATACCGGCCTTGTAAACCCCACCCGGAGCAACGTCGTGGAATGGCATATACCGCTGTCCGCGGGCCATGAGGAGACGGCTGGAATCTACAGGTAACTATAGATCTGGATAGATGATCGTCACATACAGAACCCGGCTTACCGGCCTGCTTCTTATCCGGAACACTAATGTCAAGGAGGCTAATATGTCAGCAGAATCTTATTTGAGCAGAGGTGTATCACCCACAAAGGATGATGTAAAAGCAGCAGTTAAGAATCAGGATAAGGGAGTATTCCCGGGAGCCTTCGCGAAATTGATCCCTGACATTGCAGGGGATCCGGATTATTGTACGGCGATCCATGCAGACGGAGCAGGAACGAAGTCTTCAGTTGCTTATCTCATGTTCAAGGAGACAGGCAATTACGACTGGTTCAAAGGCCTTGCTCAGGATTCTCTTGTCATGAACACAGACGACCTTGCCTGTGTCGGAGCATATAAGAACATGTCATTGTCCAACACGATCGGACGCAATGCCCACAGAGTCGACGGCAAGGCCATTGCCAAGATCATCGAAGGTTATGATGAGATGATAGGTAAGCTTGCTGACCTCGGCATCAACATCACGATGTGCGGCGGCGAGACTGCTGACGTTGGAGATCTTGTCAGGACGCTTATCGTTGACTCAACTATCGTAGCAAGAGCTAAGAGGGAAGACATCGTAAACGCTGCCAATATAAAGCCCGGCGATATTATCGTAGGCCTTGCATCATTCGGTCAGGCATCATATGAGACAAGCTATAATTCCGGTATCTCTTCCAATGGTCTTACGGCTGCAAGGCATATGCTCCTGTCCAAGTATTACTTTGAGAATTACAAGGAGTCTTTCTCCGAGACGGTAGGCGAGGACAAGGCATATTGCGGTAAGTTCAGACTTACGGATGAACTCCCCGGGTCGTCCCAGACTGTAGGTGAGGCGATCTTGTCTCCTACAAGAACGTTCCTTCCAGTTATCGCCGGAGTACTTGATAAATTCCGTGGATCTATTAACGGCATTATCCACTGTACCGGAGGCGGACAGGCAAAGTGCAAGGATTTCGGTAAGGGGATCAGATATGTTAAGGATAACCTTTTCGAACTTCCGCCCATCTTCAAGGCTATCTACGGATCCGGTGAGATCCCCATGAAAGAGATGTTCCAGGTATTCAACTGCGGACACCGTATTGAGTTCTATTGTGATTCGGAAGAGGCTGCAGAAGGAATTATTGCCATTGCCGGATCCTTCAACATCGATGCGCGCATAGTCGGCCATACTGAGAGTACAGGAACAGATTCCAACGAAGTCGTTATCAGGTACAACGGCGAAGAGTTCAGATACTGATACCGGGCTATGCTGTTTGGTAAGCCCGTATCAGACATAGTCCTCCTCGATCTGATCTATCAGTACGGGAACTATATGAATGCATTTGTTCACTATCGGGTCTTGAAGGATGAAGACGGTTATTCTGCTGTCCTGAAACTCCGCGATAAGAGTGAGGATGAGAGTGTGCGTTTTCCCGTGACACATGGTAAGGAAGTGGAGATAGAAGATATGCTCAACCGCTACAAGGCAGGCAAGTGGAACGGTTTTAACAGATCGGATAAATATGTGCTTGACGGCAGGTCGTTCAGCTTTCAGGTAAAGATGGCTGACGGCAGTGAGGTATATGCCCACGGGTATGCAGCATTTCCGCGGAACTTTAGAGAAGTAAGAGAAGAGCTGGAGAAGATCCTGGAGGTTGACAAGTGGGAAAGGCAGGAAGGCTGATCGGAACATGATCGAATTTGGTTTTTCTTATGTAGGTCTTATATATCTTGTCATGCTCTTTACGCCTAATATCATCTGGGCTCATAACAAGCCTTCCGGATATGACGAGGCGGCAGGAAGGGAGAGCAAGGTATTGCTGTTCTTTGAGAGGACCGGTGAAGTCCTTGTCAGTACCATGGCACTGATCTTTCCCGGTACGAATATCAGACCTGACTCGATATGGCTGGGCTGGCTCATCTGTTCGTTTGCGATGATGGTATTATATGAGCTCTATTGGATCAGGTACTTCAGGAGCAGCAAGACGATGGCTGATCAGTATTCGTCTTTCTTTGGCTTTCCCGTGGCAGGGGCATCCCTTCCGGTCTTTGCATTTCTCTTCCTCGGAATATACGGCAGCAACATACTGCTGATAACAGCAACGATCATCCTCGGGATCGGTCACATAGGGATCCATCTGGCACACCGCAGGGAGTGCGTTGAGAAGAAAAAGCTTACCCCTGCGAAAGTGGTATTGAAGGTTGTCAAATACATCTTCCTTGTGCCGGCCGTTCTTGTGATATGCGTTGTCACGGTGATCATTGCCGTCCGTAACTATAACGGACTGATCTGCAAGCTTGATCTTAAGGACGGGATAGATGAGTCCTTCTATCTTGATATCAACGGGCAGAGCCAGTATGTAACGATAAGGGGACAGAAGAAGGATGCTCCCGTCATACTGTATCTTCATGGCGGACCCGGCAGTCCCGACAGCATGATAGCATATGATTTCAGCAGGTATCTGCTTGATGATTACATTTTTGTATGCTGGGATCAGAGGGGCTGCGGCAGGACTTTCGTTAAGAACGATGATCCTTTGAACCGGACTGTCAGCTTTGATCAGGCTCTGTCAGATACTGATGTGCTCGTGGACTACCTGTCTGACAGGTTCTCTCAGGACAGGATCGTCATTATGGGTCACTCGTACGGATCGCTCCTGGGAAGCAGGTATGTATATGATCACCCTGATAAAGTCTCAGCTTTTATCGGCATCGGTCAATTCATTAATGATGCTGCTTCCCTGAAATACGATTACGGGGATGCTCTCGTTAAGGCAAATGCGGCAGGAGACGATCCTTCATCTCTTGTGGAGGCATACAATGCCTATCAGCAAGACCCTTCCATGATAAACAGTTCCAGGGTATCAGATCTGACGGCAAGGTATCATAAGGCACCTGCATCGCGTAATACGATAATGTCTGCACTAGTGTCACCCTATCTTGGATCTGATGATGCAGTGTGGTACACGAAAATGACTGACATCAATGATTTTATCAGGCTGTCAGGTGATCTTGTACCGTTGCTCATGCATGTGGATCTGAGGGTATCGCAGCCGGGATACAAGGTTCCGGTGTTCTTCATATCAGGTGACTGTGACTGGAACTGTTCGTACATAGTAATGACCGAATATGCTAAGCAGACGGGGGCGGAGTATAAGCTACTGGAAGGGTGCGGCCACTACGTCCATAACGATGATCCCGTCCGTTTTGCCGGAGCGGTAAAGAGTTTCCTGTCAAATGTAACGGGTGTGTAATTTACTATTGCGGATTTTGGAGTAAAATCTAAATAGCTGTTTCTATAAACAGAAATATTATGAAAAGAGGAACTTACTTATGGACATGAAGAAACTGACTGCCGAGTTCGTCGGAACGATGACTCTCGTGCTCGTCGGATGCGGAACTGCCATGCTCGTAGGATGTGATGCGGCATCAGGCTGCGGTTATATCCTCACGGCTTTCGCTTTCGGCCTCGTTATCGTCGGAATGGCTTATTGCGTAGGTAATGTATCCGGTTGTCACATCAATCCGGCTGTATCGCTCGCTTGCTTTATCGACGGAAGGATGAAGCTCAAGGAGTTCTTTGCTTATTGCGTAGCACAGATCTGTGGTGCATTCGTCGGAACAGCATTCCTTTGGCTGATCTTCAAGGGTGCAGGCATTGAGGACAAGACAGGCGGATATGGAGCAAACGGACTGAAGGGTGTTAACAACAGCAATTTTGTCGGTATCATCGTTGAATTCCTTCTGACATTCATCTTCGTTCTCGTTATCCTTGGCGTAACATCTGAGAAAGGCAATCACGGTTCATTCGGCGGGATCATCATCGGATTCTCGCTCGTTATGGTTCACATCCTCGGCATCGGCCTCACAGGCACATCCGTTAACCCTGCAAGAAGTATTGCACCTGCAGTATTTGCAACATTCGACGGAAACTTTGAGCCGATCAGGACTTTGTGGGTATTCGTTGTAGCACCTCTCTGCGGTGGCGGAATGGCTGCATTTGTCCACAAGCTCTGGGAAGGTAAGTAAGCTCAGGAAATAGATTTGATTTGAGTCAATAGAGGCCGTTTCATTGTAATGGGACGGCCTCTTAATATTAATACGGATCGATACGGTTTTTAAGGTAAGGCAGGTGAATTGCCGCAAAGGGCAAGATACTACTCGTCTGTTCTTGATGCTAGAACGTCTCTGAAAAAGAATGAAACCTTTGACAGGTTGCCTGATTCATTTATTATCTTCATATGCAGCTATGATATAATGAGCGCAGATACAGCGATGAAGTGGTACAGGCGTAAATGCCTTGATAACGGGGAAGAATTAGGTGACGGCTCCAACATAATCTTCGTTAACGGATCTTATGCTGGGAATGATGATATTGGCGATCTCGTTAGAGATCTGAAGGAGACTGATCCGGACAAGATAAAGAACAGTATCCTGTCAAGACAGGTGACAGAGATAAAGAACTCCGAGAGGGAAAGAAAGGGAGGCAAGAAAATGGTAGAGACACATTTTGACAGGTTGATGGCAAAAGCTGAGGAAGAAGGTATCGAGAAAGGTAAGATTGAAGGTAAGATCGAAGGTAAGATCGAAGGTATGCTTGAGGGCAAAACAGAAAGTTCCCTCGCCACGGCTAAGAGAATGCTTGCCAAGGGAAAGTATTCAGTTGACGAGATAGCAGAAGTTACGGACCTTCCGGTGGAGAAAGTCAGAGAACTTGCTGAAGGTGCCTGAGAGGTAGATAACAATGATCAGACGAGACTGTTTCAATTCAAAAGAAACAGTCTTTTTTTGATTCTTCCGTATATAGCACGCTTATCAGGTAATTTCTTGCCGTGCAAGTAATGAGTTGATATACTATTCTTATCAGGTGATTTCTTGCTGCGTAAGTAATAATGATACCTAGATTCCGTTCCACAAGGAGGTCAGTAGTATGAAGTTGAGTAGATTAACTTCCGTTTTTTTCGCTACAGTAGTAGTTTCTTCTTTGGTCTTTGCCGTCAATAGCACTGTTATAGCTGATGGCGAGGGGATCTTGATAGATGAGAACAGTTTCCCGGATGAGGCATTCAGACAATATGTCAGTACTGAGATAGATGATGGCGATGGTGTTCTTAGTGATGAGGAGATAAGCAACACTAAGGAAATCAACTGCAATTACCGGGATATCGGGTCTTTAGAGGGAATTGGGTATTTCTCAGCGTTGGAAACTCTTAGCTGCGGGATGAATGATCTAAATGGTTTAGACTTAAGCGGAAATCCTGAACTGAGATATCTTTACTGCGGCAGCAACCCACTTAATGGTTTGGACTTAAGCGGAAATCCTGAACTGAGATATTTGCATTGCTGCGACACTCATTGCACAACATTGAATGTCAGTAATAATACAAAACTCAATGAACTCCACTGTGAGGCATGTTCGCTTACGAGCCTCAATTTGAAGAATAATGGGAAATTGACATATCTCTATTGTCCGAATAACAAGCTTACGAGTCTCGATGTCAGTAAAAATACCAAATTGGACTTTATACAATGTGAAGGCAATCCCATAACAAAACTTGATGTCTCACGATGTAAGAATCTTACTACGCTGTGGTGTGGAGGTAACAAGCTTAAGACACTTATTCTTAATAAAAAGATGCAGAGACTTGCTTGTGGGGATGACACTCTTACCACACTTGATATCAGCAATTGTCCGGCCCTCAATACAACATACCGCAATAATAAGAAAATTGTTAAAAGCAGGATCTATCACTATTACTTTCCCAAGGATTCCGAGGCGGAAGGCTATCGTTCTGGTGATTCCTACATATATATCAGTAAGACATGTAAGATCAAATACAGTAAATCCGCTCAATGGTGTGAGATCGGTGGTAACTGGTACTACATGGACGCAAAGGGCAAACTTGCCAAGGGCTGGAAGAAGATAAGCAAGAAGTGGTATTACTTCAATTCCAAGTCCGGGGTCATGACGACCGGCGTCAAGAAGATCGGTAAGTATTATTATCTGTTTAACGACAAGGGAGTAATGCTCAAGTCAGGGTGGAAGAAAGACTCGAATGGTAATACATATTATCTGAAGAAGGACGGAAAGGCTTACACAAAGAAATGGGCGAAGAAAAGCGGAAAATGGTATTACTTTGGAAGTAACGGCAAGATGGTCAAAGGCAAGTCGCTGAAGATCGGCAAGAAGACCTACAAGTTTGATTCAAAGGGCGTCTGTAAGAATCCGTAATACTGAGTGCAATTAACGAGTAAAATGAGGTGTCTCAGAAGTGATCTTTTGAGGCACCTCATTAGTTTGTATATGTAAATGTACATGTAACGCCCGCAACATGTACAAAAACATGTACAGAGCATTATTATTTGATGGTTAGCAATCCCCAGTTCTTCTTATTTTATGTTAAAATACAGACGATTTTTGCATTCCGAGGTAAACGCATTTGAAGATCAGGCTTAAGACAACTGATATCATCGTTATTATCGTTCTTATAGCGGTATTTGTTTTCGTATCGGTATTTACCTCGGCAAAAATGTTCAGGTCAACGGTGGATGAGATCGATCAGGTAAGTTCGATAAGCCTTGAGAGGATCAGGATCGATTTCCAGGATACGCTGAACACAGCGGCTAATGCACTGAACAATTATGCGCTGCAGGCTGACAAGCTTGTATCGGCAAAGGCTTCGCAGGAACTCATCGGGAAGAACGTCAGGGAGATCAAGCAGACACAGCTCCTTAAGACTGACGGAGTAAATTTCAACGCGTATATAGCAGGACCGGGATGGGAGATAATCCCTGATTTTGATAAGCCGGATGATTACCATGCAACGGAGAGGGTCTGGTATGTCGGCGCGATCGATAAGAAGGGTGATCTCTTTGTATCGGAGCCCTATCTTGACAGCATGACGAAGGAACTCTGCTATACAATGTCAAAAGTCCTCTCTGACGGTAAGACTGTCGTGGCTATGGACTTTACGTTATCTGATGTCCAGAAGTCGGTCAACAGGATGGGCGCGGGAGAGTTCACGGCCATTATCGTATCCAAAGACCTTCTTGTCGTAGGTTATCCTGATATGGATATTGTCGGTACGGATGTTTATGATTCTCTGCCGCAGTATTACTCCGTCCTTAACAGGGTAATATCGACTTCCAGCAATGTAAGTTTCTCAGATACAGTTAATAATGAGAAAGTCACCGTATTCAGTACCGAAACGAATAACCAATGGTATATGGTCCTGATCGCTTATGACGATGCGCTTTACGGCGAGACTTATGACGAGATAGCAATAACTGTACTCATATTCCTGGCGATCCTGATAACGATCCTGGTGATCTATGTAGTCAATGCCCGTAAGAGGATCGAGAGCGAGAACATATTGGAGAGCCGCAACAAATTTATCAGCGGACTGTCCGATGAGCTAAGGAAGCCAATCTCGAGCATCATGAAGCTAAGCGATTCCGAGAGGATCAGCCACAGCATAGACGTGAAGGATGATATCGAATCGATCAGGGAATCCGGTCTTGTGCTGTCGCAGAAGATAGATAATATCTCGTCCTATTCGTACATGATCGCCGAAGAGGCCAAGAATAATAAGATCGCAAAGAAGAATAAGCGTGATGTGTCCAAGATGATCAGGAGGACCAGGAATGCCATCGTGTGGCTTTTCGCGCTGACCATGGTAGTCACGATGGTTATATCTGCCATCTCCGGATATTTTACGGGGACGATGGATCTGACTCTCGATAATGATATCTACTACATCAAGCTCACTAACTGGACGAATCAGCAGAATAACATACTCGACATGTTCACGAACTTCATCGATGCGGATCCGTCCATCCTGAAGGATTATGATGCCTGCGTCGCATGGCTCAACAGGATCGCTTCAAATTATCCGGAGATATCAGTCTGCTATATCGCTAACCCCTACAAGGAACATACGGTCATTATGAATAACGGGTGGGAACCTGATGATGACTGGCATGTTGAAGACAGGCAGTGGTATAAGGATACGATCTCCTCGACGACGGGATACAGCATATCCAGCCCTTATTATGATGATCAGACAGGTGAGTACTGTGTTACTTTCTCACAGTCGATCTTTAAACCGTCCGGAGAGTTCCTCGGAGTATTCGGCATAGATTTCTTCATGGATAAGCTGATCGAGATATTCGGTGAGGAGAATGCTTCGGAGAAATATGCTTTCCTTGTTGACAACGAGGGCAGGATCCTTAATCACCCGAACGAAGATTATCAGATGACTTCATCGCAGTTCACCGAAGTCGCATATACCGAGTATGAGGATTTTGAATCAGGTTTTGCACATATCGGGTTCAATGATTATGACGGCAGATTCTCTACCGGTACGAAGATGCACCATGAGGGTTCCGGATTCACGATATATGTGGTAAGGGACTGGTGGGACGTATTCGGCAGCAGCATATCGCTGATGGCTTTTACATTGTTTATGCTGCTCCTTTGCACGGTAATGGTAATAGTCATGATCAACAGGATCATCACATGGCAGCATGATGTTAATGACAAACTTGCCCAGTCTGTTCAGGAGGCGGCTGCCGCCGGCAAGGCGAAGTCACAGTTCCTGGCACAAATGAGCCACGAGATAAGGACTCCTATCAATGCGGTAATAGGTATGGATGAGATTATCCTCAGGGAGTCCAAAGACCCGTCCATCAGGGAATACGCGGAGAATATCCAGGTAGCCGGCAAGACGCTTCTCGAACTCGTTAACGGGATACTTGATTTCTCGAAGATCGAGGAAGGCAAGATGGAGATCGTCCCCGTGAAATACGATGTTGCGTCTCTCATCGGAGAACTCTATAACATGATCTCCGGCAAGGCCGAGAAGAAGAAGCTCGAAATGACTTTCGACATCGACCCGACGCTTCCTACGAGTCTCTTCGGAGATGATGTCAAGGTCAAGCAGATAATAATCAACATGCTGACAAACGCAGTAAAATATACTGATGAGGGATGCGTAACGCTTAAGATCTCAGGTACGACCGAAGGAGATTCCTGCCTGCTCCACGTCAGCGTGAAGGATACGGGAATTGGTATCAAGAGCGATGATCTTGATAAGCTCTTCACTTCGTTCCAGAGGCTTGATGTCGTCCGCAACAGGAATATCGAGGGAACAGGTCTTGGCATATCCATCATCCAGGGACTCCTTACGAGGATGAACAGCGAACTTAAGGTGATAAGTGAATACGGTAAGGGATCGGAGTTCTACTTCGATCTTGAGCAGAAGATCATCGACAGGACCCCCATGGGTGAGTTCAACAGCAGTGTGATCTCCGGAATGGCAGGTGCAAAAGAGATCCTGCTCGCAGAGAACTGCGATGTCCTCGTGGTCGACGATAACGACATGAACCTTAAGGTTGCCAAGGGACTGTTGAAGTTCTACGGGATCATTCCTGACCTGGCAACAAGCGGGGATGAGTGCATAAGGATGGTGAGAGCGAAGAGGTATGATCTCATATTCCTTGATCATATGATGCCGGGCAGGGACGGTATAGAAACTTTCAGGGAGCTTGTCAGGGAAGACCTTGTTTACGATACCCCAGTTATCTGCCTGACGGCAAATGCCGTATCAGGCATCAAGGAGAAGTACATCGAGGAGGGCTTTAATGATTATCTGGCAAAGCCTATCGATATGAAGGCGCTCGAGGCGATACTTACCGCCTGGCTGCCTGAAGATAAGCTGAAGCATGTCAAGGCAGAGGTCGTGACTGAAGATACCGGTAAAACATCAGAAGATATCACTGATCCGGTCAAGTATCTCGATTCAGTCGGTATTGATACTTCTTCAGGTATCACTTATACTGCCGGTAGCAAAGAATTCTATTTCGAGATGCTCGGGTCTTTTGTCGAAGAGTATGAGGAGAAATCCGGGGAGATCATTAAGGATCACGAAGATAAGAACTGGCATGATTATCAGACAAGGGTCCATGCACTCAAGAGCACTTCGAGGATGATAGGCATCAATGACCTTGCCGATCTGGCATTGAAGCATGAGAATGCTGCAAGGGAAGGTAGAACGGATGAGATCGAAGAGAGTTTTGACGGATTGATGGAACTGTACCGTTCCAGAGTTGATGATCTTAAGAAAGCATTAAGAGAGGACTGACATATGCGCAAGATATTGATCGTTGATGATGAAGATATGATGATCAAGGTTACCAAGAGGATACTATCCGAGCAATACGAGATAGTAACGGCATCGTCAGGTGAAGAGGCGATCAGGGTGTATGGGGAAGAGAAGCCTGATCTGGTCCTGTCTGATTTTCTCATGCCCGGAATGAACGGATTTGAGATGCATGAGGAACTCCAGAAGAGATACGGCGATGATATCCCGATCATGTACATGACAGCTGATGATGCGGACGATATCGAGGGCAAAGGTTTTGACAGGGGAGCAAAGGACTTTATCAGGAAGCCCTTCAGGCCGGATGTCCTTCTAAGGCGCGTAAGCAACATCCTTGGCAATATAGAGATCATCAATGATCTTACGGAGGAGGCTACGATCGACAGGCTGACCGGATTCCTTAACAAGGCTGCATCGACCGATGCATTGAGGGAGACCGTCAAGAAGGAACGCGGCGTTCTGATGATGATCGACCTTGACAGCTTCAAGCTCGTTAACGACATATACGGACATGAGAAGGGTGATGATATATTGAGGCTCTTCGCGGATGTCGTCCGCAACAATACGAGATCGGACGATATCCTGGGACGTCAGGGCGGCGACGAGTTCATCGCTTTCGGAAGGAATATCATCGATGAGGAGACTGTTGCAAGGATCACCGCAAGGATCAACAAGCAGCTGTACAGGGAAGCAAAGAAACTCCTGGGAGAGGACTTTACCATTCCGCTCGGTGTATCGATCGGCGGAGTCTTTGTTCCTGAGGAAGGAACCGATTTTGATGAACTGTTTTCCAAGGCTGACAAGGCACTTTATTTCGTAAAGCAGAACGGCAAACACGGTTATTCCATGTACGGTAATCCCGAAGACAATGATTTTGCCAAGGTCAGGGATTCATCCTTTGAGATGAATCAGCTCACGAAGATCCTGGAGGAGCGCAGTACTTCGAATTGTGCTTTCTGGCTCGGACAGGATGCTTTCAGCTATGTGTACAGATTCATGATCAGGCATATCAACAGCTATCATGGCGTGGCATATAAGGTCCTCTTTACGATCACGCCGCACGATAAGAACATCGATGCTGCAACATATGCAGTCCTTACCAAGCAGTTTGGTGACATCCTCAATGCTTCACTGAGGAAGAGCGACATCATGATGCAGTCCAAGCAGAACCAGTATTTCCTGCTGCTGCCGGAACTTAACGATCAGCATATCAATGCCGTGATCGAGAGGATCATGGAGCGCTGGGAGAAGAATGAACTGTGCGGCCTTGCCGAAGTTAACTACCTTACAGAGATCGTCGAGTCTGAAGACAATACAGAGAATGATCAGCGCAACAGATAACTGGAAGCAGAGATTTCATCCGGAACCGGATGAAGGCTGGCTCAATGATCCTAACGGATTGTGTTTTTACAAGGGTCTGTATCATGTGTTTTTCCAATACAGCCCCTCTGACTGTTTTGGCGGCGGTGAGCGCGGGTGGGGGCATTTCGCGGGTGAGAGCCTATTTGATCTCAGGTTCTGCGGAATGCCCGTAAGGCCTGACAGCGAACAGGACAGGGATGGCTGCTGGTCCGGAAGCGCAGTAGTCTTCAATGATACCCTTTACGTGTTCTATACCGGAAATGTTGATGATAACGGCATAAGGTCGTCCAACCAGATACTGACAACTTCCAATGACGGTTTTGTGTTTGGCGCTAAGAAGACAATTCTTAGTGCTCCTGATTATCCTTCGGACATAACATTTGATGTCAGGGATCCCAAGGTCTGGTATGACGGGACCTGGCATATGGTGTTAGGAGCAAGGGATAAGGATGATCACGGCAAGGTCCTGTATTATGAGGCAGATGATCCGTATGAATGGCACTTTGTCAGGGCGTATTACAGACCCGGATACGGCTATATGTGGGAGTGTCCTGACATGATCAGCATCGGCGGACATAAGTTCCTCATGACCTGTCCCCAGGGACTTGCCCATGAGAGATACAGATTCCAAAATGTATACAGCTGCGGATACTTCCGCCTTTTGGGTGAAGAACCCGGCGATCTTGAAGAGCTTGACTACGGTTTTGATCTTTATGCTCCGCAGACATTTACTTCTCCGGAAGGTGATGTGATACTTATCGGATGGATGGGAATGAGCGACAATCCCTTTGACAATCCGACGACCGGGTTCGGCCGCCAGAATTGTCTTACGATCCCCAGAAGGCTGTCAGTCGATGAAGACGGGTACATCCTTCAGGAACCATTTACCGAAGAAGAGAACGTCATTGAGTTTACTGACATATCAGACAGTTTTACGATATTGATCTCTGATGCAAGGCTATCATTCTCGGAGGGAGAGTTCATCCTCGACCTGACGCGAAATGACATCGGCAAGGGAAGGGACATCAGAAGGGCAAAGGTTGATAAAGTCTTATCCCTCAAGATCGTGTGCGACAGTTCATCGCTGGAGATATTCATCAATGACGGGCGCATTGTCATGACTTCAAGGTTTTATCCTGACAGCAGTAATGTTAATATAAGTTGTAACGGGATCAGACGGAGGTGAACAAAAATGACCGGTGACAGGCTCGTTGCCATAGGAGAAGCTCTCATAGACTTTATTCCTTCTGTGAAGGGGGTTGAATTTGATGAGGTCGATTCATTCCTTCCTGCTACGGGAGGCGCTCCCGCTAATGTTGCCGGCGCATATGCCGCCTTGGGCGGAAGATCCGTCCTGCTCACAAAGCTCGGCAATGATCCGTTTGGAAACAAGATAATAAAAGAACTCGGGAATGCGGGCATTGATACTTCATATATCCTACAGACTGACGAGGCGAATACTGCTCTTGCATTTGTCAGCCTTGCACCTGACGGCAACAGGACTTTCTCTTTTTACAGGAATCCGTCAGCGGATATGCTCTACAGGGGGAGCGAAGTGCCTGCTGAAGCTTTCGAGGAGATTTTTGCACTTCATTTCTGCAGTGTGTCTCTTGGGGATTTCCCGATGAAGGAAGCGCACCTTAAGGCCATAGAGTATGCAAAGGCATCCGGCGCCCTGATCAGTTTTGACCCGAACCTGAGGTTCATGCTCTGGGATGATCACGATAAGCTCAGGGAGACTGTTGATGATTTCCTGCAGTATTCTGATATCGTTAAGATATCAGACGATGAGCTCCTGTTCATAACGGGCAAGGATAATATCACGGATGCCCTTCCTTATCTGTGGAATAAGGGCGTCAGGCTCGTACTGTTCACCAGGGGCTCTGACGGAATGAGCGCTTATACCGGAAAGGCTGAAGCATCCGTAGAGGCTCCTGAGGCTGAAGCTGTCGATACGACTGGAGCAGGCGACGCTTCGATAGGATCGTTCCTCTGGAAGCTTAACAGTATGGGATATGGGGCAGGTAACATCGAAGACATAACCTCTCCGGATCTTAAGAGGATCCTTGGATTCTCTGCGGCATTCTGCGCCGAGAGCATAAAGCACAAGGGAGCTATCCCTTCATATCCTGATCATGTGGATGGAGATTACTGAGATGAAGGATTACAACAGAACGGCGAGAACAAAGTTCAATGTCAAGGCGATGACTTTTATGATCGTCCTGACCATACTTTTTTCCATAATGTTCGTTTTTGGCCTCTACTGCACGTTAACGCAGACTGTTCCCTCCGGAAGCTTCCTGTCAGAAGGATTCATGAAGGGGTTCATCAGGTATTGTACCCAGAGGGGGATCACAAATGCCATGTTCTGTGCAGCTACGTTCACATTCTACTTCAGGGTGCATAACATCGATGATCTCTTCACGCAGAGCGGATCTTACGAGATGAGATGGCTGGGTATGACTTATATAGGCATATGGGCGCTTAATATCGTTGCCAGGTTCTTTGTCGACGGATTGATGTTCCCACCGCATCTTTTTGTATTCCTCGGGGTGGTCTGCATCATCCTCTTTGCCATGATCAAGGCACTGTCGAGCAGGGTGGACATGTATCTCAATACTGACGGCGGACACAGAAGGATAGGTGACATGACACCCTTCCAGTTCATTGAATTCATTGCGAGCCTGTTCAAAAAGGGCTGATCAGTATTCGTCTTCTTTTATGAAGAATCCGATGATCGAAGTGATTAGGAGCAATCCCGCAGCACCGATAGCCAGGTAATAGCCAAAAGGATGCACGTTGTTGACACTCTCTATGTCGCTCATCTTCATGAAGATGGAGAAAGGACTGTCACTTGCTGCGATCTCATGCAGATAATCACCCTGCTGCAGATAATAGAATAAGATGATGAAATGAAGCCCTGACAGGAGTATCCCCAGGACGGATGCGGCCTTATACTTGCCCCATATCAGAACGAAGGCAACGACGATCGGGAAGACGATGTGCATGATCCCAATCCGCGAATCAAGGATCGCATAATATTGTGACTTTGTTATGCCGGTAGTGGACACGGCGTCGATCTGGTTGCACGGAATAAAGACTGACACTAATGCCAATCCGAGGATACCTATGAAAATCTTGTCGAAAACTTCCCTTTTGCCCATACAGTCATTATAATATAGGAAAACTTTTTCGCAAGGAATATTCAATGATCTATATAACGTCAGACCTGCATTTCGGGCATGACAAGCCCTTTATTTATGGAGACAGAGGGTTTGAGAACATAGAAGAGCACGACCGTGCATTAATCGATAACTGGAACAGTATAGTATCAGATGAAGATACCGTATATGTGCTTGGGGATATTATGCTCAAGGACAATGACAACGGGATCAGGTGCTGGAACATGCTTAAAGGCAGCAAGATGATAGTTATAGGCAACCATGATTCCGACACCCGTATCGGTCTTCTTGGAAGATGTGATAATACGATGATCCTGGGATATGCTTATCTTCTCAAACATGCCGGCAGGAACCTGTTCCTGTGCCATTATCCTGCGATCACGAAGAACTTTGATGATGACAGGCAGAGCGGCAAACGTGTCTACTGCGTCTGCGGGCATGTCCATACCGGGGACAGGTTCTGTGACATGGATAAGGGAACAATATACCATGTCGAACCAGAATGCCATGGTAATATGCCTGTATCTATCGACGAAGTGATCAGGGATATTGAAGAGTACGGTGGCAGATAATGGTAATCGCAGCGATCGTTTTTATTCTGGTATCCAATCTTGCAGTTATCCTGCAGGTGTCTGGCATAGGCGGATCATGGATGATCTGGATGACTGCGACAACGCTTTTTATCCTCTGCAATATCTTCCCGTCTTTTAAGCAGTTCCCTGTAACAAGACTTAAGAACCTTCAAAGAGGCGTGGCGCTGCTGATAGAGTTCCTCATCACCTGCGTCGTTGATGTTGCAGTCCTTGTTGTATCACTTGTGTTCAGGGACAGTGAATTCTGTACACTTAGCACGGCCACGATCGTTGCTAATTCAGTCATCGCGTTCCTGGCGGGCGTCGTCATCTTCTGGAACGGCATAATAAGGGTGTATGTCACTTCAGCCCAGTTAGGCGTCAAGTGGCGCGTGATAGGCATCCTGTGCGGCATGATCCCCATAGCACACCTTATCGTTCTTGGGATCATCATAAAGATCTCATACAGGGAATATACGGAAGAGACGGCAAGGTTTGTCCTTAACGTATCGAGAGCTGATGACCAGGTCTGCAAGACACGTTATCCGATCCTTATGGTTCACGGAGTCTTCTTCAGGGATATCAAGTACTTCAAGTATTGGGGAAGGATTCCCAAGGATCTCGAGAAGAACGGCGCGACTCTGTTCTACGGCCAGCAGGAATCTGCAAGGTCAGTAGAGGAGTGCGGAAGACAGCTTGCCCAGAGGATCAGGCAGATAGTCGAAGGCACGGGATGCGGCAAGGTGAACATCATCGCGCACAGCAAGGGCGGGCTTGATTCGAGAGCCGCCATAACGCTGCACAAAATGGCTCCGTATGTAGCATCTCTCACGACTGTAAACACCCCGCACAGAGGGTGTCTGTTTGCGGATTATCTACTTGGCAAGGCTCCCGAGAAGCTCAAGAGGTCTGTTGCGGCGAGCTACAACGCCGCGATGATCAGGACAGGAGAGAAGGACTCTGATTTCCTGTCTGCCGTCTACAGCCTGACAAATGAGGAATGTGAGAAGTTCAACGAGTCATGTCCTGATGCTCCGGGCGTATATTACCAGAGCATCGGATCGAAGTCCGTAAATGCAGTCGGGGGGAGGTTCCCTCTTAATCTCTCCTACATCTTCGTCAAGAAGTTTGACGGGCCGAATGACGGACTTGTAGCGCTGTCTTCGATGCAGTGGGGAGAGAACTTTATAGTGGTGGAACCGCGCAAGAAGCGGGGGATCACGCACGGAGACATAATCGATCTCAACCGCGAAAACATCGACGGATTTGATGTGCGCGAGACTTATGTCCAGATAGTAAAAGGTCTTAAGGACCGTGGTTTATAACGGAGGAGAAAGATGCTGGCAAAGCAGAAGTTTTTCGTAGGGTTACAGGATGTCGGGGAAGGCAACAGGATCAGTAACAAGGCGCTGATCGAGGCGCTGTCCAATGCGGCGAACGTTCATGGGCTGATGGTCGGACAGAGCACGGGGGAGAAAGACATCTCCCACCTGTCCTGGGTAGTGCTGAACTGGAAGCTCAAGGTCACGGACAGGCCCGGTGCATGTGAGATCATCGAAGTTGCAACGTGGGGACGCTCATATAAGGGCCTGGTAGCCGGAAGAGATTATGAGATAACGGACAGCAAAGGCAAAGTGATCGGAAAGGCGACATCCGAATGGGTGGCCATAAATCCGGATACGGGCCGTCCGATAAAGCTTAAGCCCGAGCAGATAGAAGGGTATCAGATGGAGGAAGGAAGGGTCAATTTCCCGGACTTTAGGTTCAGCAAGCAGGTTCCGGAGATGACTGTGCTCAATAGGATCGAGTTCAAGGTGATAAAGTCAATGATCGACATGAACGGTCATGTTCACAATGCATCATATATCGATCTTGCTGAGGAAGTGCTCCCTGAAGGGATAGACAAGCTCCTCTTCAATGATATCGAGGTCTGCTACAGGAAAGAGATAAAGCCGGGTGAGACGGTGATAATCGAATATTCAAAAAATCTTGAAGACTATTATGTTATCATTAAAGACAGAACAGACGGATCAGTCCATTCTGTCATTATCATGAAGGAGCCGGAGGCAAACAGATGAAGAATATACCGCTCTATGAAGTAACACATATGAAAGACTTGAGAGAGATGCTCAAGAGACGTGTTAATGAATTTCCCGAGAACCCCGTATTCCTGCATAAGGAAGTGAAGGGCGGACCCTATGTGGCAGTATCTACGGAGAAGTATGATCACGACGTGGATTCACTCGGTACTGCGCTCATGACAATGGTTCCCAAGGGTTCACGCGTTGCTATCGTATCCGAGACAAGGTACGAGTGGTATGTATCATATCTGGGCACAACAAACGGCGTAGGCTGTGTAGTCCCCATCGATAAGGAACTGCATGAGGAGGAGATCCAGAACTGTCTTGACAGGGCTGAAGTCGATGTCCTGATCTTCTCGAAGACTAAGCTTAATGTCATCAATGCGATCTACGGAAGTCTCCCCAAGCTCAAGTATTATGTCTGCATGGATAAGCTGGACGATGAGAGATTCCTTTTCTTCGGAGATCTTCTTGAGAAGGGATCCAAGCTCATGGAAGAGGGCAACCGTGATTATCTGGATACGCCCATCGATCCCGATGAGATGACGATCCTCCTGTTCACATCCGGTACAACGGCAAAGTCCAAGGCAGTTATGCTCTGCCAGAGGAATATCTGCAAGAACCTCGAAGCCATGTATTCGATGGTATATATCTACAAGGATGACGTATTCTTCTCAGTATTGCCGCTGCATCACACTTATGAGTGCACATGCGGATTCCTGGGACAGATCTACAGAGGATCCACGAATGCCATCTGCGAAGGCCTTAAGTACATAACCTCCAACATCAAGGAGGCTAAGCCCACATGTGTTCTCATGGTCCCCGTAATGCTCGAAATGTTTTACAAGGCGATCATGAAGAAGGTCAATGAGGATCCCAAGAAGGCAAAGAAGCTCAAGACGGGCATCAAGCTGTCGAGATTCCTCATGAAGCTCCATATCGATGTCCGCAAGAAGCTGTTCAAGGACATCCACGAGGTCTTCGGGGGAAGGATGAGACTCATCATCCTGGGCGGTGCACCGGTCAACCCTGATATGCTCCAGTTCTTCCAGGATATCGGATTCCTCTGCATCCAGGGATACGGCCTTACTGAGTGTGCTCCGATCCTGGCTCTTAACAGGGATGTCGATTTTAAGAATAATGCTGCGGGACTCCCTCTGCCGGGATGTGAAGTCAAGGTCCTTAACCCCGATGAGGATGGTATCGGTGAGTTCATCGGCAAGGGTGACAACGTGTTCCTCGGCTACTACAAGGATCCCGAGGCTACTGCGGCAGCTCTTGATGCTGACGGATACTACCATACCGGAGACCTTGGATATATCGACAAGGACGGATTCTGTATCATTACCGGACGCAAGAAGAATGTCATCATCGCCAAGAACGGCAAGAACGTTTTCCCGGAGGAGATCGAGTATCTCCTGTCCCAGTCACCTTATGTTGCAGAGAGTGTCGTATCCGGCGTTCATAATGAGGCAAAGGATGACGTAGTCATCACTGCTACCATCTTCCCGAACTTTGAAGAAGTCGGCAAGAAGCTCGGTGAGGACGCACCAGATGATAAGGTGGAAGCGCTCCTCAAGGAGATCTCTGAAGAAGTAAATGAGAAGCTTCCTAACTACAAGAGGATCAAGAAGGTCGTTCTGCGTAAGGAAGAGTTCGAGAAGAATACTTCGAAGAAGATCAAGAGATATTGACGCTCCGGAATAGGATCCTTCGCTATCGGGGTGGCGACTTGAGTGTGGTAGTTAGTGTCCAACGAGCATTTGAGTTGTTTATTGCTAATTCATCTGATATACTACTGCATAGCAATTTGCAGGGGGTATCCTATGAATAGAGTTAAGAAGTTAATGGCGTCTGTCTTGATGTTTGCCATCATGGCTGCTGTTTTTGCGGGGTGTTCTTCCAAGCAGATACCTGCCGGACTGAAGGTCGGGGATGTTTTCGAGTATGGAAGCTACGGCGGATCCATCGAGTGGCAGGTGCTTGATATCCAGGACGGCAAGGCATTTGTGATCGCTTCCAAGGCTTTGGATGCCAAGGTATATAACGAGGATTATGTTGATATCACGTGGAATCTCTGTACGCTCAGGACCTGGCTGAACAACGACTTCATGAACAGCGCTTTCTCATCTTCAGAGAAGAGTGCGATCGTCCTGTCCAAGGTAGAGAACAAGGATAACCCGGATTACAATACACCCGGTGGTGAGGATACTGAAGATTACATCTTCCTTCTGAGCATCGATGAGGCTAAGAAGTACTTCACGACCGAGGAAGCCCGTAAGGCAACTGCTACGGAGAAGGCTGACAAGGACGGCGTTAAGGTAAGGGGCGGTTACTGCAACTGGACGCTCCGTTCACCCGGATATACGGCGCTCTGTTCCGCAGGCGTTGGTGCTGACGGATATGTATACACGGACGGAAGCTACATCAGTGTTGACAGCAACGGTATCCGTCCTGCAATGTGGGTTACTCTTCCCGCAGGTTCATAAGATCATCACAACTGACTTACACAGATAAATCTGCCGTCGATGTCCTCGAAGACGAACTGCCTGTTTGTCTTCATGTTAACGGACTCGGCGGCTTCTTTAAGTTCTTCGGCGATCCTGACACCTGAACCCTTGAGCTCGTTATAGAACAGCAGGGGTTCGGATACGTAGATATACATGTCATAGAGCACGCCGCACAGTTCTCTCACCGGCCTGACAGCCTTATCCGCCTTTGCGAGTACGATAACCGTGTTGTCTCTTGTCAGCTTGATGTGTGGCATAGTCTCATCGTCTAAGTGAGCGGCCTTGAAGCCGATCTTGCTCTCATAGAAGAGTGCGGTCTTCACAGGATCTGCACAAGGGAAGACTGAGGCGTTATATTCCAGGAGATGCAGGGCGTTGTCTTCTTCCGCGGTTCCTTCTTCAGGCTGCGGCTCAGCCTTGCCATCCTTCATGGTGAATCCCAGGAGGGGCTTGCCGAAAGCCTTCTCGTGTTCCTCGAGCGACTCCATCATCTCGGATCTCTTCATGATGTCCCCGTGAGTCATATCCTCAGGAATGATCCTCAGAAACTCGATTTTCTCGCAATATTCGGCGAGGCTTAAGAATCTCACATAAAGTGGCATGATCTCGTCACATGACTGTGGAAGATCTGTGCTGCCGTGCAGGAACATCATTCCGTACTCCACAGCCCGTGCGGGGAGGGACGCCATAAGGCGGTTTAAGAGGTTCATCTCCTCAATGGCTTTCTCATGGCAGTCACCAACCTTGAGCACCTCTTCCATCATATCGAAAACGACATTCATGTCGTGCTTGGGATAATCCTTGTTTAACATATCCAATAACCTCTTGATCCTGAAGATTACTTTATCAATTATATCTGATTTGAACGAAATGGAGCAAGGTGTATAATACATAACTCGGGGGAGGAATCTTACATGGCAGGTATTAAGAAAACAAACGCGATGAGGATGCTCGATTCAGCGGGCATCGACTATAAGACCCAGGAGTATGAGTTCGATGAGAACGACCTGGATGGTCATCACGTTGCCGATTTTCTGAATATCCCATATGAGGAAGTCTTCAAGACCATCGTTGCCAAGGGAGATGACGGTTATGTTGTCTTCTGTCTGTCCGTTGATGACGAACTGGATCTGAAGAAGGCTGCCAGGCTTGCGAAGCAGAAGAGGGTGGAATTGATCCACGTCAAGGAACTGCTCCCGCTGACCGGTTATATCAGAGGCGGATGCTCTCCCATTGGCATGAAGAAAAAGTTCCCGACATACATTGACGAGATGATCGAGCTGGTAGACGAAGTATCAGTCTCCGGCGGAGTCAGAGGCGTGCAGATAAGACTGAAGGCGGAAGATCTCGTTAAGTATACGGATGCAGTTGTAGGAGACATTACTTGTTGATATGGAAAAGTTTCTGATTTTTAAGTCGCTGGCGATCATCATCATCGCTTCAAAACTGTTTGGCCTCGGCGCACGTAAGATAAAGGTTCCCCAGGTAGCAGGAGAGATCTTTGCAGGCATCCTGATCGGCCCGAGTCTCTTAGGACTTGTCCAGTATTCGGACTTCCTTGGACAGATGGCTGAGATCGGTGTCATCATCATCATGTTTACGGCCGGTCTTGAGACGAGGCTGTCAGAACTGAGGAAGACGGGCATCAAGGCGCTGCTCATTGCCTGTTCGGGCGTGTTCGTACCTCTCGTCCTCGGAACTCTTCTGTATTTTGCTTTCTACGGGGCAGCTCCGTTTGGAAGTGACGACTTCTACAAAGCCGTGTTTATCGGTCTTATCCTTACTGCCACATCCGTTGGCATAACGGTCGAAGCTCTCAAGGAACTTGGCAAGATATCGGAGACGGTCGGAACGACCATAGTAAGCGCGGCGATAATAGATGACGTCATCGGCATCGTCGTCCTGACCATCGTTATCGGATTCAAGGATCCAACACAGGATGTTGGCCACACGCTCCTCATGACAGGTCTGTTCTTTGTATTCTGCATAGTATTCGGTATCATAATATACAAGCTGTTTAAGATATACGACAGGAAGCACCGCCATACGAGAAGGATCCCGATAATCGGACTGGCACTGTGTTTTGCCCTGTCTTTTGTCGCAGAGAAGTATTTCGGCGTTGCTGATATCACAGGTGCTTACATCGCCGGTGTCATCTTAAGTTCCCTAAAGGATTCTGCTTATATCACCAGGAAGATGGATATCAGCTCATACATGATCTTCGGACCGGTCTTCTTCGCGAGTATCGGTATCCAGAACGACCTGTCCAATTTCAATACATCGATCATCCTGTTCTCCCTGGCTTTCGTTGTGGTCGGAATGGCATCAAAGGTCATAGGGTGCGGCACGGTCGCAAGGCTTGAAGGATTCAAGGGCATGGATGCACTGAAGATCGGATGCGGCATGATGACCAGGGGCGAGGTCGCCCTTATCGTTGCACAGAGAGGTTTCTCCCTGGGTATATTGGACAGCTCATATTCCACTGCGGTCATCCTTCTTATAATAGTCAGTTCCGTTGTTACACCGATCCTCTTGAAAGTACTGTATAATGATAAGAATCAATCTAATAAAGAGGTAACGGAAAATGTCCAATCTTGATCATAACGGCATAGATCAGCTTACAAAGGGTGCAAAGATCTATTTCATAGGCATAGGCGGAATATCGATGAGCGGCTTGGCGCTGCTCGCCAAAGGATATGGCTTCAACATAGGCGGTTCAGACATGAACCCTTCCGAGAGGACTAAGATGCTCGAGAGCAAGGGGATCAGGATCTACAATTCACAGATCGCAGATAACATCATTGATTTCGGACCGGATTACATAGTCAAGACGGCAGCGATCCTGCCGCACAATCCCGAGGTTGCCGAGGCCATGAAGCGAGGACTTAAGATCTTCGACAGATCAGAGTTCCTCGGCCTGATAACCGAGAGTTATGCAAGCGTCATCAATATCTCGGGAACTCACGGCAAGACGACTACGACATCGATGACATCGCTCATGCTGATCGAAGCAGGCAAGGATCCCACGGTCCATATTGGTGCGCCTTTCGATGCGTTCGGAGGAAGTACGGTCAGGCTCGGAGGGAACAGGAACCTGCTTGTATCCGAGGCATGCGAGTTCAAGCAGTCTTTCCTGCAGTTCAGATCCACTACTGCAGCGATCACGAATATCGATCATGACCATGTTGACTGCTATCCTACATTGCAGGACGTTATCGACGTTTTTGCGAAGTTTACGGAAAAAGTCGATGATAACGGATATATTGTAGTCACGGGTTCAGATAAGAATATAAGGAAGGCTTTGGAGATCGCTTCCGCCCAAAGGGAGAAGGAAGGCATCAGCTTGCCGTCTGTGATCACATGTTCCTCAGACGGGAGCATTGCGGATTTCCAGGCGCTTAACATAGAGTTTATCGACGGACTCCCTCATTTCGATATCGAGTTCAAGGGCGAGTTTCTGGGAAGGGCGCACCTGCGCGTACCCGGAAGGCACAATATCGATAATGCTCTGATCGCATCCGCCTGTGCTTATCTGAACGGTGCAGGACCCCGTTCGATCATCAAGGCGCTTAATGAGTTCACGGGTGCTGACGGGCGTTACACGGTCAAGGGCAAATACAAGGGGTGTGACGTCGTTGTCGATTATGCTCATCATCCCACGGCTGCAAGGGCTACCATCGAGGCTGCTTCCAACATGCCTCACGGCGATATATTGGTGGTATTCCAGCCGCTTACTTTTAACCGCACGAAATTGCTCTTCGAAGACTATGTGACTTCATTGCTGCCTTGTAAGAAGATCCTCTTCGGTGAGATCTTCTCCGACCGCGAGTCTGACAACCTCGGAATATCGAGCAAGGATATCGCTGACGAGATCAATAAGCGCGGCGGAGATGCTGAATTCTTCGCGGATAAGATGGATATCATCCCGAGGATCGACGAGCTCATCAAGCCCGGTGACATTATCCTCATATTAGGTCCCGAAGATATAAGGGAGCTTGGCGACATACTCTGCGGCGAGGCCTGAAGGAATGAGATCGAGCGGTGCCGTCAAACATCGTGATCAGAGAGGGAAGCTGCAAAGACTTCCCAATACTGCATTTATTACCGGCGGCGCAGCAGTCCTGTTTATACTGATACTTTATATTCTGTTCTTCCTGGCGGGGGGCAATGCTGATCCTTCGCGTCCGCTCCTTCTGATCTACACGAGAAGTGAGAGGGAAGTGTATGTCATGGAACCTGCCATGACGCACAGCCTCAAGGCTGCAGGCTTCGATCATAGACTTGTCAGGGACAAGGAGAACAAGATCCCTGAGGACATCAAGGGCCGTGATGTGTTCATCATGGGTATAGGGCATGATTCATGGACGCTGATGCGCGACATCAACGAAGATGAGCTCGGTTCTGCCAACAGCGGTAAGAACAATATCAAAGGCTATATAATGCTCGATCCCAAGTATCCGGGCAACCTCTCGATGGAACACTATGATACTGATGAGCCGGCGTGCGATGTTGCGGTGTTCGCTTTCGGGAAGGAGGCAAAGGATACGTCTTCCATGGGAGATGCCAGGAGGATCTTTGAGCGCATGAGCGGTGTGGACACAGTCTACGGTGCTTATGCAAAAAGAGGCGTGCTCTTTGGAAGCAGGGTATATGTCTCCGCAAACCAGAGAAGGTATCTGTCCCTGTATGGCGACATGCCTTACACGATGCTCCTGAATTCCCCTTCGTTCCAGAGTGAACTTGCAGGATACCTCGGTACGACATACGGGAATGAGGTCAGTTTTGGCAGCATCAATGCCTGGTTCATACTGCTGTTTGCAGGGGTCCTGTTCGCATTGGCTTCAATATTCATGTTCCTGTTCTTTGTTCCCGTGCCGGAGCGCCGTGCGATCAAGGCTGAGAAGACCGGTGACGACGGAATGGCGGCGATCGTCAACCTGGGACTTGCCATCTGGTTCGGGGTTATCATAGTTGCAGGTTTTATCATCCCTTATACAAGAGAGTATGTAAGATATGTCATCTTCTTCGCGCCTCTGTTCATGATACTCGTAATGGTACTCATGAGACTCGGTTTTATCTTCACTAACAAGATCGTCTTTAAGGCAGACCACAGGGGCTTGCCAAGGACACTTGCCTCAGCTCTTATCCTGACAGCATTCTTTACTGTGATGTGGCTGTTAGTAAGAAGCGGCAATATAACTTGCGGAACACGTAAGCTCATTATACTTTGCGGGGTATTCCTGCTCGACTTCATATTGGCAACTGCACTTGGCTATATCGACAAGAAGAGCAGGGCAGGCGGAGAGAACGGGTGTTCTTATTACGCCAATCCCCTGTATCTTCCTGAACTGCTGATACCTGCCGGAACTGCACTTGTAATAAGCTTTATGGGAATGGGAAGCACTTTTACTGCAATAAAGGGACTGGCTCTGGTAGTTATTCCTTATATCCTGTCGCTTCCGGTGAAGAGGATATCGGCAAATGTTGTTTTCGCAGGGCTCGTTCACGCAATATCCTTTGGATTATTGCTTCTATAGTATATTTCTTCTTGACTTTATAAGACCTTCCGAGTAATATATTCGGGTGACCGCATGCGCCGGGCTCTTAAACGCGCGCTTTTTGATACAAAAAGCAGCTGCCTCGGACTAAGCAGCGAGACTGGAAGAACAGGAGGACAC
>DGUI01000025.1 GCA_002394605.1 Mageeibacillus sp. UBA4314
AATGATATCATCGGGCTTAAGTCCGGCGATATCTGTCTTCTGCACCAGGATATAATCATCCTCGGAGATCGTGGGCTCCATACTTCCGGTTACGACATGCAGGACGTTATAACCAAATACCGTTGCCGCTTTTCCTCTTGCCGTGCAGACGAAAATGTAGACCAGAAGGCCCGCTGCAGCGAGAAGGAGGATCCATTCGATGACACTGATGATCCTGGCGAAAATGCCCCGCTTCTTCTTATTGCCGGTGGGTTCTTCCTGCTGTTCCTCCGGGGAATCTGCATCGGTGCTTTCTTTTTTTTCGTCCGCGTTTGAAGATTCTGATTCTTTGCTTTCTTTCTCGTCTTCCGGATTCAGAGCTTTGGCTTCACTACCTTCATTCTCTCCATCCGGCTTGGGGGATTCTGCTTCGTCGCTTTCATTCTCTCCATTTGTTTTGGGAGATTCTGCATCACTGCTTTCCTCTTCCGGATTCAAGGATTCTGTATCACTGCTTTCCTCTTCCGAATTCGAGGATTCAGCTTCTCCGCTTTCATTTTCCTCTTCCGGTTTCGGGGATTCTGCGTCGTCGTTTTCCTGTTCTGTCTTCGGAGATTCTGCTTCACCGCTTTCGTCTTCCGACTTCGGAGGATTCGAGTCTACGTTTGGGGGATTGCCTTCAGATTCGGGCGATCCCGCAGATACAGAAGGTTCCTCCAATAGACTTTCTATAACGATTTCATTTTCATCATCATCGACTGCTTCTTTTTCATCCGGCGATTCTGATACTTCCGGCTTTTCCGGCGCTTCTGCACTTTCCGATGTTTCCGACGCTCCTGGATTTTCAGACGTTTTCGGCGCCTCTTCCGGTTTCGCAGTTTCCGACATTACGATCGGTTCCGGCTCATCGTCATCGATGATGATGTTGATCACTTCCGGTGTTTCGAATTCTTCTTCTGACACGTTATAATTCCACTTTTCGTTAGTTTACTGAATTCCGTTAAGATCCTTCGTTTTGCTCAGGATTACACGACCTGCATGCAGGCCACGGGATTCTTCGCTTCGCTCAGAATGACAGACTAGACCCGAATGACACGGACAGACTATGCCGCCTGGTCGTCGTTTCTGTGCTTAAAGTCATGCAGCTTTCTGCGGATGTGTTCGATCACGCTTACATGGTAATCCTTGTACAGCTTCTTCATCTGCATCTCGATTGCCTTGTTCTCTTCTGCAGTACGCTTCGGCGGATTCCATACTGGCTTCGGCTTGCTCTTTGCAGCCTTCTTCCGCTTCCTCTTGAACTTCTGGTCCTCGAAGAACCTTCTTATATTGTAAGGGTAATTCGTAGCGTATTTCTTGTAGTATACCTCGAACTTCTCCCGTTCGCCTCTCTCGTACTCTTCCTTCCGGATCGCTTCTTCCCGTTCTGCGCGGATGCGCTTCCAATCCGGGTTGTCCGTATCCTTCGGGATGATGCCGAAGAGGACGAAGAACAGCCACCGGAAGAACCGGGGAATGGCGTAAATGGGATTCTTGGAGTATTGTTTACGGATCTCATCGAAGGGCTTGGATTCGTAGACCTGACGCTCCGCTTTAAGCCGCGCTGCGCGTTCCTTCTCTTTCCTGGCCTTCTCTTCCTTCTGCTGCTCCAGCTTCATGCGGGCAGCGATCTCCTTCGGATCCTCGTATTCGGATTTCACCTCAGGCTGCGGGATCTCGGGAGCTTCTTCTCCCAGTTCCTCTGCGATGGCCTGGATCTCTTCCTGCTTCTGCGCAGTTTCTTCGATCTTGTTTACCGCTTCCTCGATATCGTCTGCGGTTACAGAACCAAGAGCTGTAGAGCGTTCTTCCTCTTCCTTCTTCTTGTCGAAGACGGCGATATCCACGCCTTCCGCTTCACCGAGACCGCCACGGATCGCCTTCTTCTCCTGATCCAGCTTCTCCTGCTCAGCCTTCTGGGTTGCGATCTCTTCCGCAAGTCTGCGCTCTTCTTCAAGTCGCGCACGACGCTCTTCCTCTATGCGGGCACGCTCCCGTTCCTCGGCTTCGATCTCGGCCTTCCGGCGCTCCAACATTTCCTGGACACGCTTCTCCTCGGCCTCCTTCTCCCGCTGGATCCGTTCCCGTTCTTCCTTCCTGGCTTCCTCGATCCGGCGTTTCTCCTCCAGACGGGCTTCACGCTGCCGCTGCAGACGTTCCTGCTCCTCCTTCAGCGCCTGTGCTTCCTTCAGCTTCCGCTCTTCCTCGCGGTAATAATTCCGCTCGATCTGAATAACACGCTCGATCTGTTCGAAGATGCTGTCGATATTCTCCGGCAGCTCGCTGTTCTCATATCGTTCCAGGCCCTCCGTCTGGATATAGCCTGCAGCCCCCTCCGTGTGCACATCATAATGCCCGGACAGAAGCTCTGCCTTGTAGCGTTTCACCACCTTGGGTTGAACACCCTTGAATTTTCTTTTACCCAGAGGAACATATTTCGATCTGGTCCGGTCCGTATAACCGCGGAACAGGAACAGATTGCAGGCCACCATCTGCGACAGATCCCTCATATATTCTGCCGATGGTTGAACTGCCGTGTCCTCGATATTGATCTCATAACCGATCTTCTCGTACCCGAGGATATACTGCCAAAGAGCCAGACAGGCCTTCAGATCCACATTTTTCATGATGGCGTTGGTACGCATGATCGGGGGATGTACGAAGTTATTGCCGAGGGCCTGGCAGAGCTCGGAGCCCTTGTAGCCCTCCAGTGTCTTCTTCAGCTTCTCCACGCGCTGCCATATGGTATAGCCGCTGTCGTTGGTAGCTTCAAGACTCTTCTTGGATGCGATGGAAATGTGGATGGTGGTTTCATTTCCCTGTTTGTCGTCGATGTCCGACTCCATTTCCACGGCAAAGATCTCTTCATCCTTGTCCACCTGAGAGAGCTTCTCGTAACGGGTCATGATGAAGATATAGAGACGGTCGATCAGTGTATTGACGAAACGGTTTTCGTAGGTTTCCAGGCTTTCTTCCTTGTGAACGTTCAGGATCTTGGAAGGTGTTATGGTGCCCTTCTTCTCGTCAATACTCTGGATCAGGTCCGTGTGCTGTGCAAGATGTTTGATGGAATCCACGGTGATCTTTTTGGACAGCGCAATAGGGACAACCTCTTCCACATCCACGATGGTTCTTCTTGGATTGCGGACTACGTTGTCCACGTGCAGCAGACCTTCTTCTATGGCTTCTACCCAGGAGACGTCGATACTCTTCTCCATGAGCTTGCGGTTCATGGATACCGTCTTTCGACTGGCATCCACAAGCCGGCTCATATCACCATAGATATCACTTTCCTGCATGGTCTGCAGGGCTGTTTGAAGTTCCTGGTAGCATTCGCCGTACTTTTCGTTCAAACGTGATTCCTCGGGTGGTTTACGTCATTCTGAGGAACGAAGTGACGAAGAATCCCTTCGTTTGAGAACCATGGGATTCTTCGCTTCATGCACCAGAATTCCACAGGATTCTTCGCTTCGCTCAGAATGACAGACTATATACTCAGTATTACAGACTGTATGCTCAGAATGACAGACTTATTTTTGATTGACTATAATTATGTTTCGGAGCAGTCGCAGTAACTGTACTAGAACAATTTCTGCAGCCGCTCGAGGTAAGCGATGGACTCTGCCATGCGGCCCTTACCGAAGGACTTGTTCATGTAGACAACCAGCTCCTTCAGCTCGTCACGGAGCATAGCCAGGTTCAGGGACTCGAACTTACGGAAGATCTTGGTGGCAAGGACATAGTCGATACCGTCAAGCTCTTCTCCGCCGCAGGCCACATAAACCGGCACAAACAGGTTCATCTGCTTGATGATACGGTTACCGAATGCAACTCTCAGCTTCTCGATAACCCACAGGTCAAGCTGGTGTATCTTCTTGAGGTTCTCCTGAGATATCGGATACTTCTCATATGCTTCATTGAACAGCTGCTCCATGTGCGAGAAGCTTACATGGATGGGCGGCGTATCAGGTGCTTCGAACGCGACGCCCTTCGCATCAAGGTTGATCGGCTGGGCACGGTCGTAAACCTTATCCGAGATGGCATATGTCGAATCGTCGTTATTAGCTGTACCGACGTACCAGATGTTCTGCGGTATCTTGAGCCTTCCCTTGTCGAGCTTCTCAGGGTCCGTGCTCCATACGCTCGGAACAAGGTCGAGCTGCCATTCATCTGAGTTAGGCATTTCGAGTATGGACAGCATCTCCGCGAAATAATACTCGATCCTCGCGATGTTCATCTCGTCGAGGAGGATGATGTTTACATCGTCGTTATAGTTCGCTGAATAGATCCTCTTCAGGACTTCCGTCTCGTTAAAGTTCTTCGTGAATTCGTTGAAGTATCCGAAGAGCTCCGTCCTGTCACGCCATGAAGGCTGGACTGATGCGATCGTGGAATCCACGTCAAGGAACTTACCGAATGAATAAGGCAGTGATGTCTTACCTGTACCGGAGATACCCTGAAGGATGATGAGCTTTGTTGAAGCCATGCCTGCGACAAAGAGTCTCACTATCTTAGGTTCATAATACAGGTGCATCCTCGAGCATGCGAAGTTCCTGAACCTGTCGCAGAATTCTTCAAGCGTGATCTCATTATCGTATTCAGGAGGTGTGTACGTCTTATAGAAACTGTCAACCTCAAACAGCTTGGAGAATCTGTGATCCGTCGTAACGAATACGCCGTCCTCTGCGGGAGCCTGACCTTCCTCTCCTTCTTCTCCGGCGGAAGTCATTGCCATGCCATCTGCACCTGCCAGTGCCATGGATCTGCCTGCAGGCATTCCGATCTGCGCGACCTTCATGGCCATGATCTCGTCCTTCTCCTTGGCCATCTTCATGACTCTAGCCTGAAGTACCGAGATCTCTTCTAAGAGGTCCTCGTTGCTTACTATCGAGTGACGGAACCTTATATACTTACGTATTCCGAGGAAGATAAGGAAGAACAGGAGTGCAAAGATGGCAACAACGATCAGGATGGACAGTATTGCCAGGATCCATCCGACCGCTCCGAATTCAACTGAGTATGACTTGAAGATATCGACATAATTCTTGATGTTAAAGATCTGCACGACACCGTCAAACAGACCGCCAAAGATCATCCCGAATCCCTTCAGGATCTCAGATATGAAAGCGAAAAACCATTTCAAAAATGCACTCATACTCTACGTCCCTATCCGTTATCTTCTGATCCGGTATCATCCGGATCTGTATCTTTCTTTTCCTTTGCGAGGTACTCCTCGATAGCCTTCTTTTTGATCTCTTCCTCTTCTGCAGCACTGATCTTCGGCTTCTTCGTCTCGATCAATACCGTGATGAACTTATAGAGTTCGAACAGGAAGAAGATTGCCATAGGTATGACTATGAAGATGAAGAATCCTGTCCTGGTCCTGAGGAAATCGATGATATTTCCGCCGCCTGCGATCCTGCCGCCCCTCCATACACCAATGATGTCTGAAGCAGATACGGGTGAAGGATCATTTGCAGGATTGTTGTCACCTCTTGTGATGAAGCTCTTCGAAGATCCTGATTCCTCAACCTCGACGATCCTGTGGGTGTTGATGATCCTGTTGCCGTCAACGATCATATAGAAGGAGATGACATCATCCTTCTTGAGATCCATAAGGTCAGATTCCTTGACGAACAGAAGGTCACCCTTCTTGAATGTCGGAACCATTGAGTCGGACTGTACGGTCATGGGCATGATGCCGAACAACTGGGGAATGCCGTTATTCTTTGATGCCGAGAAGACAAGGATCGTTATGAGAAATGCACATATCAGCACAATCCACGCCAGTACATCGACAATGATCTTAATAACCTTCTTCATATTCCCCTCCTTAGGTCGTCTCGACGATGGAGAAATCCATGCCGAACTTGATCGTTCCACCTATGATAGCGTCGATACAGTCGGGGTCATTGCCCTCCAGCCATATGACGATCGTATATTTATCCTTATCTCCGGGCTCGAAGCCTTCCTTCTTCTCCCTCATGACAAGAGTAGAAGACAGGAATTCCTGATCGCAGTCGCTCTCTTTGCCCTGTCCGTTCGATTTCGTCTTGCCATATATGGTCCTCTCTCCATTCTTGTAGACAGCGACTCTGACCGCTTCGTCCACATTCTTGGATACATTCTCTATATATAGCTGACTCTCATAGGATACAGTATCATCGCCCGAATTAATTAAATAAAACGTATATGCAATGAAATTGTTACCATTATGACTTCCATTCACCATATCAATGTTATCCGGAAGGTCAGATCCGCTGATATTGGTCATGTCATACTGGATGTCTGCCTGCAGCACAGAGATGGTATGGTCGTACGTGGGAGTCTCCGACAGGGACAGTCCCTGGTTTACCATATCATATTTATTAACCCTTACAGTAAAGCTGCCAAACTTATCGTAAAAGTACGCGACGGCATAGGCTATTGAGATGATCCCGATAAGGATAACGACCAGCAAAGAGATCACACGTGTAAGAAGGACGTGCTTCTTGACTTCCTTTGCCGTTCTGCGGAGTGTAGCGACATCTCTTAACTTCTCGCCCCTCTCCTGATCAACTGTCTTCTTATCCTTCTTAGCCAATCTCTTCTACTTCCTTATGTCTCAGTCTTCTTGCGCACGTAGCGCTCTGCCGTGTATTTGCCGGCAAGCGAACCTGCTATGTATCTGCAGTCACATTCAAATAATGTCTCCGCCTGGCTCGCCGTCGATATCCCGTCAGCGATCGGATCGGTATCAAGTCCCCCCACGAAATCGATTATCGACTTCACTGCATCGTTCGATCTCTGGTTCTTCCCTATATAGGAAGTAATCTCCTGACTTAACATGACGAAGTCCACCGGGTATTCCGACAGCTTCATCAGAGGGGAGTTGTTGCCTCCGAAGCCGGTTATCATGAAGTGGAACCCGCGATTCCTCAGATTCTCGATCGAACGGCTCATCTTGATGTTGCCTTCGACAAGGATCTTCAGGGGAAGCTCGAAGCAGACTCTGTTGCAATCGATCTCCTCCTCGTCCAGGATCGACATGAGCTTATTCTCGAGAGCTCTCTCAAGCAGGTACGATGGCGGCATATAGACCGACAGCCACCTGAAAAAGAAATCCCTCTCCATAAATCTCTTCAGGGCTTCCCTTGCCTGCCTGAATTCAAGATCGAAGAGAGCGATGCACTGATTCGTAAGTTCCGCGACATCGCGGAAGTTCTCGGGCGTCAGGATCCCAAGCCCCGGCGTATTAAGCCTCGTCCTGGACTGGAAGAACGTGAGGCTGCCCGTCTCGATCTCCCTGATCCCCCGGTAGAACATCTCTACAGCCCTAAGTCCTCCGACCTCGGTCTGAAGATCATTCCCGGTATCGATTGTCCCAATGTTATCGGTCAATGCATATCTCCTTCTATACCTTAAATACCTGAGTAACAGGTGCAGGGTATATTTCCACTGACTAAATTATATTATAGGTTTTTCCGATTCTCAACTTTTGCCCGTTCACATTTTGGTTAAGAATTGATCCCAATTATTACGAGTTTGAAACTAGTTGTAAACAGCCTGTAAACAGATGTGAATTAATTTTGAAAAACACTCCTTTTTTTTGACACAATCGCTTTGGCATGTTATTTTATAAGCACATACACAAGAATATGAATGGCTTCGAGCTTATTTATTTTACCGATCTATTGAGGAGGATAAGATTATGAAACAGAAAAAGTTTACAACTAACAGGAAGCTGATGGCTTCTGCCTCAATGCTTCTCGTGTCTATCATGACACTCTCGAGCGCAACATACGCGTGGTTCACGATGAACAAGGACGTATCAGTAACAGGTATGAAGTTGAAGGCAACAGCTGAGGACGGTCTCGTAATCTCAGATTCAACAAAGACAAACTGGGCAACATCCTGGGATGTTAATATGAGTACAGCAGCAATTCTGGCTCCTACAAGTAACTATGCTAACGCAGCATCTGCAGCAGATACATTTGTTACAAACAAGAGTGCTTACTTTGATAATGCTCAAGCAGATCAGACTTCAAATTATGTTGATCTTGACTCACTCACATGGTCTGCTGAGGGAACAGATTCCGGTTCTATTGCATCTGTCACAAGTGGCTCAGTAACAAGGAACTATGTCCTTAAGAGAACTTTCTATATCAAGGCTACCGGTGACACGGCATGGGCTACAAAGCTTGTAATCGATGAGGTTACAGCAGAGGTTGATGGCGGTTCAGCAGCAGCATCTGGAAATCTTGACAAGTCGCTGAGAGTCCTCGTAGTAGCAACTTCTGGGAACAATAAGAATGCTTTCGTATATGCTCCGATTAGTGGCGCAACATTATCATACAACTGGAAGGGCACTACACAGGATGCAGAGGCTGTTACAGCAGCAGAATCCACTGACGATTCCGAATGCAGCAACATCACAAGCATCCCCGTTACCAACGATGGAGCTGTCAAGGTTGAGATGTATCTCTACTTCGAGGGTGAGGATGCAGAGTGTAAGTCAAGCAATATCTCCGGTATCAACGTTGATACATTGAAGGTAAGTGCTAAGTTTAAGACATCTGATTCCTGATCAGGATAGAGCTTAACATTAACAATTAACTAACCTCGGGGAGCTGTCGCAAGGCAGCTCCTTTTTTGTGCCTGCTGCTATGGTCCCTGATTATATACTCACAGAAACGCTCACCTTTTTCGAAGGTTGCTGTGCAAAAAATGTGAAAACACCCTACGGGCAAATAGCAGCCCATCCCTCATGTCATCCGCATCTCAGGCATCAGCGCACAAATACCAGTGCTCCTGCTCTTCCACCTTCAGATCAGCTTTCCCTCAACATACTCCTTCAGCATATCCCCCACATACATGTAGTGATTGCTGTCGTAGAGTTTATAGGCATAGGACGTAAAGCCGTGTGCATCAAGTCTCTCCTTCAGGTGGAGCAGGCCCTGGAGAGTTGAATCGTTGCTGCCGTAGTAGTCGGCGTAGTCAGGATCCTCATTGGCACCGCCCACAAGGATTAGTCTCTTATTGAGAGTGGTGTTACTGTCGAAGTAACCATAGTCGTTCTTTGCCTGCACGAAATTATCCTGATCCACAAAGTACGGCGTCCAGAACGCAGGGCTTGCAATGATATAGTCGCCAAAAGGCTGATTCTCATACTGATCAGCGTGGAAAGCAGCATAGTGCGTGAAGACGCCGGCCTGGGAGTGGCCGAAGAGGCAGGAATGTTCGCAGTCGAGCTTGTAGATATCCGACAGGTATGGCATCAGATTGTCCGTTATGAAGTTCAGAAACTCCCGCATATGTATGCATAATATGTCTGCACGGACTGCATTATCCCAGTTGTCGAGCGTGTAATCCTGGCCGATCGTCACAATGATCGCAGGTTCTGCCTTGCCTTCCTCCATCAGTTTATACAGGCCCGGAAGGTCATCCACCCTCCACACTGCATCATTCATGACAAGAGCGCGGCATACCACGGAATTGTCGTGATCAGGGGGCGTCATGACATGGATTATGAACGTCCGGTCCAGCTCTTCATCATAAAAATGGTATTCCCTGATGTTGTCTTTGACAGACATCATCGCCTGCTCGTCAAACCTCCAGTACATGGAGTCAGCTGCGGGAAGGAGATCCTTGCTATGCTCGGCATAGTAGTTCATGTATTTCTCCATCGTACCGCGCTCCAGTCTGATGACAGAACCGTCGATTATCGCATCGAGCAGCCTTACGGAATCGTTATACCTTCTATCCTTCTCCGTGCTGTCGAGCTCACTTGCGCCATCAAAGTCCGCCTTGAGCTTTGTCTTAAGGTCATCATAGTCAGAAAATTCTATCGTTACCGTTGATGATTCATATGTTTCGGGGTCGTAGTGGAGGACATCGAGCTTGCCTGCGCCTCCGTCGTAATCAGCAGGAGGGATGATATAGAAGCCGGGAACGCCGTTGACGACAAAGCCGTTGACCACGTTATCATACCCGGAAGGGTTCTTGCTGATCTCATCTATATGCTTCTGCAGTTCCTCCTCCGAACCGTATGCACCGGCATTCCCCCTGGCATCATCTATGTAGTCCTGATGAGACCAGACCTCATATGCAGCAGCATTCTTAAGATAGTCATATTGGCCGTCACCCGTTCCCGGAACAGTCTTCTCCCAGGGTTTATCGAAGAGCATAAACTCAGTCTCGCCTGACTTCTCAAGCTCTTTGGCAGTCATATGGTTTGCAAGTGATGATGGCGCTGATGCCGCCCCTGATGAAGACGCTGCAGAACTCTCTGATACGTCAGTATTCCTGCTGCACCCGGTAAGGGACAACAGGATCGAAGCGGAAAGGATGACAGTTGTCAGTTTTTGGAAACCTTTGGACATATGAAGAACCTCCCGGAAATGAAGTATCCTATCTCAACAACGGTGACCGCAGCTATTATGTCGACAAATACGTGCTGTCTCGTGAACAGAGTGGAAGCAAATACCAGGAGCGTGACCGGGATCGAGCCCCACTTGAACCACGCGGGACACCTCTCCATCTTGAAAGCACCTCTGGTGAGCACATAGCTTTCGAGGCAGTGGATCGAGGGAAAGAGATTATCCGGTGAATCGACCCAGTAGACAAAGCGCAGCATCAACGTCAGGGGATCATTGCCGGTGACATCATGCCTTACCATAGTTGTTGGAATGACGAGGAAACAGATCATGCAAATGAGCTTGGCGATGATCTCCGCGCCAAAGATGTTGAAGCAGATGTTCTTCTTCTCACGTGCCGCAAGATAGAAACCGTAGATCCACTGAGCGTATGCTACAGGCAGATAGATAAAGGCAAAAGCCTTGACAAGCGGGATCATATTGTCCAGCGGGAGCGAGAGATCATAGTGATGCCACGTGCCGTTGATAAGGCGCGTTCCCTGAAATGCGATCAGATTGATGACATTCATCAGGATGACCGCCGCCCATCCGTACGCAGGCAGGAATCTTGTAAAAATGTTCTTCTTATTCTCCATGGATATCGATTATAACATATTCTGAGTGAGTTCCCGTCTTAAATGGGATCGCCCATCCTGAGATACCCGATGTGACTATGCAGTTCGTATCGCCGTGCTTATACAGGCCCCAGATACCGTCATTGATGCCAAACCAGTAAGGGAAATACCCCGACGGCCACACATGCCCGCCGTGGGTGTGGCCTGACAGGACCATATCCGCCCCAAGCCTGCTCTCCTCCTCAAAGTCGGAAGGCTGGTGGTCGCAGGAGATTATGTATTTGCTCTTATCGAGCGGATCCAACATGTCAGCTACTGACAGTCTTCCCCTGGACTTATCCTCGCGCCCTACGATGTAGAACCTGTCCTCAATAAGCTCCGTCTCGTCCTGAAGGACCTTAACGCCGTTGTCTTCCAGGCATTTCCTCAGCATATCCCCGTCGAAATCCCTCTTGTTGTAATATCCCCTGTCATGATTGCCGTAGATGAAGTACACGGGAGTCTTCATCTTTCCCAGAGCCTGACATGCTATATAGGTGTCATCATTGGATGAGGAATCGTCCACAAAATCGCCGTCAATGATGAGAAGATCTGCTCCTTCACCGTCGATCCGCTCCATCTGTTCACCGAATCTCTTCCCGTCCAGCGTGACGCCGAGATGAGAGTCCGCGATCAGCGCAACCCTAATGTTTCCGCACTTTTTAACAGTGTTAAATTCGTAATATGTCCTCGATACATGGTATGCATTGAAGAAAGCCCAGGCCATTGCAACAGCCGTGAGGCACAGAGCAACCACTCCTGCCCAGTAACGCTTCCCGCGTTCCTTGCCGGTCTTCTTGCGGTATATCGCTGAGGCGATATCTGACAGTATGAAGAACAGCGCCATGTGGAGCGCGACCACGATCATTGAGTACATATCGTAGAAAATGATCGACAGGACCAAAAGGACGGGAATCGCTGCCGCCAGCCAGGACCAGAACCTGTTCCTGATCCCCTTTATGAAGGAAAACCTGTGAAATCTCGTCACAAGATATATTATCGCGGCTGTTCCGCCTATGAACATAAACGCCAGAAATAAGAACCACATGCCCATTATAAGTATTCTCCCACTGCCTCGCCGAACTTGACCGGTGTCTCAACGCCGTTCATTGTGGAATACATGATATCTTCCCTGATCTTCACTCTGCCGCGCTGGGCGAGGACGATTATGGTCGATCCGCCATACTCGAAATGCCCTTTCTCCTTGCCTCTGACCACATTGAACGGGTCAGCCATGTCATTTACGATCCTGCCCACCAGCATGGCGCCCACTTCCATCTGGACGAGCTTGCCGTGAGCTTCCGTATCGATGGTGCAGTATTCGCGGCAGTTGCGGACAAAGACCGGGTATTCTGATAATGCGATTGGCCTTACGGTATGGAGCTTGCCGCTGATGAACCTGTTGGCGCCTTTCGAGCCTGTCTCAACATAGCCGTAGCGGTGATAGTGGTCCACACAGAGCCTGTACACCAGGCAGTAACCGCCGTTAAAGTCTGCTGCAAGCATCTCATCTTCAAGGAGCTCGCTTATGGTGTATACGCTCTGCTTGACCGGGATTACAGACCCCGAGGTTATGGGATATACGGTAAGAAGGCCGTCGCAGGGCGCCACAAACGAATTCTCGGCCATATCAACGGGCCTAAGTCCCTCCTTGATCCTCCTGCAGAAAAAGTCATTGAAGCTGCCTATCCCGTCGAGGATATAGTCGTCAGTATTGATATTGTTGTTCTTCGCGAACGACTTGATGTGGCATTTGCTAAGCTTCGTATCAAGGTATGCACCGCAGATCCTGGACACAGGACGGCTTATCAGGGGCTTAAGTAAGACTCTGCCAAACGCCGTTTTATAAAGAAATTCGAGACTCGTCATACAAAGTTGGACAGAAGGATACAGGCGATCACGATAAACTCACCCGCACCCACCAGTACCTGAAGGAGGATGCCGAGCCTTCCCGGCTTCCTCAGCTTGAACTTGGTGAGATAGAGCGCTGCAAGTATGAACAATACTATGAAATAAACGATCGAGAAATCAAACTGGATGTAGTAGTGCAGAATAAGAACGAGCGGCGTCACTATCGATACCGTAGTGATCGGAAGGCCGGTAAAATAAGCATTGCCCTTTGCCTTGGCTTCTTCCTCACGCTCCTCTTCAGTCGCATTGAAGTACGCGAGCCTGATCATGCCCGCAAGCACGTAGACAACGCCTATCGCGCACAGGAGGATCGGATACCATTCATATTTGCCGTTCTCGAGCCACTGAGGCCTGTCAGTATATCTGTCACTGGAACGCAGCATCGCAACGCCTATTGCCGCAGGCAGTACGCCGAAAGCGATAAGATCGGAGAATGAGTCGATCTGCACTCCGAAAGCCTTCTCCAGCTTCGTCCTGTCCTTCTTACGCCTTGCAACCCTGCCGTCAAAGGCATCGCAAAGACCTGATACCATAAGGAAAAGAGCGCCGACAAACGGATGACCGATACCGGTCATGGCAACGATGATACCGGTACAACCTGAAACCATTGACAGGTATGTGAGAATAACTGTGTAGTCATAAACCCCGATCATGCTCTCTTCTTCCTCCTCCTTAACATTATATACCCAATCAATGTAATAATTCCACTAACGGCTACACAAATATAGAAGGAGAGACCCCTGCTCATCATGTCCACGCGGAATGCGTCTGCCCTGCCGATCAGGCTCGTAAAACCGTCTACCATGAGGTAATCGGCCACGCCCATCGCTCCGGGCACGGGGATGCAGTTATAACCTATCGTGATCAGGCACTGGGATGCGAACATGTTAACGGCAGTTGAACCTGTGTTTCCGAACGCTAACGATACGAAAGCAGGCACGGCGATCTGGGAAGCCCTCTGGAGCAGGTTCCAAATGAATGCCTTGACCATCGTGCCAGTCTTGCCTGCGACCATCTTCGAACAATCGGTGAATTCGACCCTCGTCTTCTCGAGCTTTGCCATCTTGGAATCAAATTTATGTATGAGATGCTTCCTGTGCAGGAAGTTCAGAAGCTTAGCCAGAAGGTTAAAGACCTTGTCACCCTTGCGCAGGATCGACAGAAATCCCGCCGAAAACAGCGATAATATGACTATTCCGGCGATTATGAGCACCTTTGAGAGCACTTTGAAGCCAAAGAAGAGCTTATAGTTGATCGCTATGGAAATAAGCCCGAGCACAACGATCGAGATCGTGTACATCATGAGGTTCAGGATCAGGACAGCCGTCGTAACGCCTGCGGGGATGCCGTCAGCGATCATGAAATATGCCGATGCAGGCTGGCCGCCTGTGGCGGAGGGCGTGATCGCCGAGAAATAGATATCTGCCGTACTGTAGATAAGCCCGCGCTTCAGGCTCCTCTTATATCCGACTCCCTTGAGGATGGAACAGATCGCCACACCTTCCAGGAAGATGTAGATGACAACGCAGATGCAGGCGCAGGCAAGCCAAAGCTTGTTGCCGTTCGCTGCTTCGTTTATCAGTTCCTTTATCGATAATCCCTCGCTCTGGCTTAAGACAGCCCATAAAGTCAGTCCCGCGAGCACGAGCGAGAAGATCGACCAAAATACCTTTTTCTTTCCGTCCATATAATCCCTTAATTACACTCAAGTGCTATAATTTTACCAAAATATAATAAAAATAATAGATGAAGAACGAATATGATAAACAAAATTAAATCTGACCCGGTCCTCGTGATATCCGGAATACTTGCCGTCATCTCATGCATTATAGTGCCTCCGGACTTAAGATACCTTGATTACATCAACTTCAGAGTACTTGCGATACTCGGGGCCCTCATGCTCGTGGTGGGCGCCCTTGCAGACATCGGGACCTTCGATTACCTGACATCCAAGATGCTCGGGAGGGTCAGGAACAGAAGGAGCGCCTCTCTTATCCTCGTGCTCCTGTCGTTCGTTTTGAGCATGTTTATGACAAATGACGTTACCCTTGTGACGCTGGTGCCTTTCGCCGTGATGGCGATCGGGGCGTTCGGGGACGATAAGAACCTCATGTACACGCTGATATTCATGACTTGTGCCGCCAACTTGGGCAGCATGCTGACGCCTGTCGGGAACCCGCAGAACCTCTACCTATATTCACATTACGAAATGAATGCGGGGCATTTCCTCCTGCTGATGCTCCCCTACACGTTAGCCTCACTTCTCATGGTGATCCTGGGGATCATCCTCATGGTCCGAAAGAGCGACGGCAATGTAAAGGCAGGCAATAAGCCCAAGCCACCCGTGTTCTCCACAGTAGTATGCATAATATTGTTCGCGGTCGCGCTCCTCACCGTGCTCGGATTGCTGCATTATCTCATTATGCTCGTTGTCGTGTGCGCGGTCATCTTCGTTTTGGACAGGAAGGCGTATGCCAGGGTCGATTATTCGCTGCTTGTTACGTTCATATTTTTCTTCGTACTGATCGGGAATATCGGACGCATAGAACCCGTCTACAACACGCTGTCATCGCTCGTGGACGGCCATACGGTCATCACTGCTGTATTGTCATCGCAGATCATCAGCAACGTCCCTGCGGCGATGCTCCTGTCCGCCTTTACTTCTAACGGCGACGGGCTCCTGATCGGAACCAACTTAGGCGGGCTCGGAACGCTGATCGCGAGCATGGCGAGCCTCATCACATATAAGATCTATATCCGTGACCACAAGAAAGGGAGCGCTTCATACATCGCAGCATTTACTGCAGTTAATGTTGTCATGCTTGGGCTGCTGCTCGCGGGGTACTATGTCTCGGGGCTGATCTGAGGCTGATGGAGAGAGCGGCAGGGGCAGTTGTAGGGGGAGTTGAAAAGGACAGTCGTAGGGGTAGTTGCAGGGGCAGTTGCAGGAGTGAGTTGCAATGGCGAGTGCGAGGGCCAGTTGCAAAGGTAGTTGCAAAGGTGTCCCTGCTGTCATATCTGGCACGGACCTGGTTAATGTTCAATGCGCAGGCAGACTAAAGCTCAAACTAGAACAGGTTAGATTGACGGTTAGTCTGCGTAGGCAGACTAAAGCTCAAACTAAAGCAGATTAGATTGACGGTTAGTCTGCGCAGGCAGACTAAAGCTCAAACTAGAGCAGATTAGATTGACGGTTAGTCTGCGCATTCAGCAGATCACTCAATGTAACATCACTTACACTGACAGTTACTCTGCGCATTCAGCAGATCACTCAATGTAACTCCACTTATACTGACAGTTACTCTGCGCATTCAGCAGATCACTCAATGTAACTCCACTTATACTGACAGTTACTCTGAATATTCAGCAGATTACTCAATGTAACATCACTTACACTGACAGTTACTCTGCGCAACCAGAAAGAATGACAAAGGGGACACCCGTGTGCCACGGACTGAGAACGCCCGCTGAACAGCGCAAGATCCAAATTCCATCTTCCACCCGCGACTCAAACTCCAACCCATCCCCACGGGACACATCATGTCCCATCCTGCATTTACAGGCTTTGAGACGGTTTGTGTCCTGGCACATTACACCTCGGGCAGGTACAGTTGAGCCATAACCAAATCACAGGGAGGAAACAACCATGAACAACTCAAGCAACTCAAACACCCCAAACAACTCACACATCCCGACATTCTGGTTGATCATTAGGACAATTCTCGGAGTAGCTGCAGTCATCCTGTTAGTGATCTCCATGATCACTGACAGACAGAACGCTTATCTGACACTTGGTCTGTGCTTCGTTGCGTTTGCACACGTTATCAATTGGATAACAGGCTGCAAAGGGTATAATTGTTTTAATAAACATACCCACACGGAGGACTGACAATGGACCAGGTTAAGATCGGCACATTCCTTAAGGAATTGAGGAACGGCAAAGGCATCACTCAGGAACAGCTTGCTGACAGGTTTTACGTGTCCAGAAGGACAGTCTCCAGATGGGAGACAGGAAGCAACCTGCCTGACCTTGATGTGCTCGTCGAACTTGCTGATTTTTATGACGTCGACTTAAGAGACATCTTCAATGGACAAAGGAGAGAAGATAACATGGATAACGAACTTAAAGATACACTCCTGCAGGCAGCAGATTATACTCAGGAAGTCAGTAATAAGATCACTAAGAGGATGAACGTCATGTTCGTTTTCGCGACGGCAGCGATGGTGCTCTACCTTGTCGCGGTCTTTGCGCTTCCCGACATCGATACGGGCATTTGGGGCTTTCTTAAGGGCATGGCCCTCGGCGTATCCCTCGGTATGCTGGTGATCGGCATCATACTGACCAGTCCCCTGCATCATAAGATAGTGGAATGGAAAGCCGGGAAGACCAGATAGTCTTCCCGGGGTCCTTATCAGCTGTCGATCTTGACCGATCCTCCCTTCTGTCCGGCGAACATGATATAACCGTCCTCCGGCAGATCGATCTCGTTCTTGCAGTCAGTTACGTGCGTTGTGTACACCAGTTCAAAGTACTTATTATATACGCACACAGTGCTGTTCTCCGGCCGCTCTGCCGTGATCACTTCATTTGACATGCCGCTGCCGATGCGGTACCAGGATGCACCGTCCGTGAGCTCTACCTCTTTTACGGAAGCAGTAAGTTCAGGAAAGGCAGCCAGCGCCTTGAACGTCAATCCGTTCGAGCATACGAAGGACCCTTCAGGTGTTACATGTCCGTCTACCAGATCCCTGTTGGAGGAAGACGGCAATGTGGTAAATGAGGATACCGTCAAGGCATCATCGATCTTAAGCACCCTTGATTGCCCCATCACATACACGGTCACATAGCCGGGGTGCTTTTCGCACGGCTTGAAGAACATAAACGGTGAATCGTAGCTTGCTGAAGAATAAGTGTCGCCTGTAAGTACCCAGGGACAGGCGCTGTAGTTCTCATAAGCAGCCATAACGTCATCACTGACAGTATTAGCTTCCAGGTTCTCACCCACGTACATCTTCATCGTAGTTGTTCCGAGTTCAGGATATTCCATATCCATCGAACCCTTGATATACGTCCTGCCGTCCTTCCCGTCCTCGAAAAACACGACCGTGGCATTATTCTTTACCATGCCGTAATCGTTTACCTCTGCAAAGCCTCCGGTCGTCGTGTACATGTACTTATGGGTGTCAGTTCTCGTCAGGCCTTCGATATCAACCTGCATGTATGAACTGTCAGGGAAAGATATCTCCGCTATGCTTGTTCCGCCCATTGAAAAGAGAACGTAAGCCCCTGCATACCTCTTAAGATCTTCAGGGATACTGCCGGCGAGTTCTATGTCATCCGCAGAATGATCGACTGTTATCCCCTGTTCCTCCAGCGCGACGTCCAGAAGCGCCTCGGCAACGAGCCTATTCAGCGTCGATGATCCGCCGCTTGACAGCACGCTTACGCTTATGTCGTTATCAGGGGCCACCAGAAGATGTGCATGCATATTCGTTATGTCTCCGCCTTTGCCTTCCACCTTCACGCCCTCACGCTCATAAGCGACCTGTTCCACATAGTCCCAGCCGAGGCCTGAGCCGTCCTGATAACTGCTGTCAGCAGAAGAACCGGATGCATTCCAGCGTGTTGCCATGGCGGTCTTCGAGTTCTCGGACAGGAGTCTGTTATCACCGGTCCAGAACGAGCTGCCGAACTCGGCAACATCGGATGCAGCCGCATAGATCCCTCCTGAGCCTAATGCCATGCAGTACTCATAATCATGGGGCAGTCGGCCTTTATAGACCGGCGCTTTATTCTCATACCCGTACATGTTTACAGGTGTTCCGGTATCTTCGCATCCGGTCTTGCCGGCGATATTCTTCACAACATAATCCGTGTAGCTCATTCCGGATACCCGCTCGACGACCAAGGCGAGGAGACAGAATCCATCATTGCAGTAGGCTGCGTATTCACCGGGATCTGCCTTGAGACGCTGGGTTGCCAGACTTGCAAGAAGTTCGTCATATGATCCCATGTCGTTGTCACCATAGAGCTCCATATTAGTAAACTCTGTACCCATGATTCCCGATGTATGGTCCATCAGCATCCTGACGGTGATCTTAACATATCTCGGATCAGCCATCCTGAACTCCGGGATATATGTAGTAAGTGGTGCATCTATATCCACCTGCCCCTTATCTGCCAGCTGCATGACGGCTGCCGTAACATACACTTTGCTTACTGATCCGACACAGTATAATCTCTCTTCAGAACTGCCGTTATCAGCTGTAGCATCATTGCCATCTGATGCATCTGCTGCCATGCTTCCCGACGGCAGAAAAGCTGCCACCGCCATCATTACAGCCAGCAAAGAACCTATCAATCTTTTATTCATCATCATATCCTCCGTTATTCCGTCATGAGTTCAGTTACCGAGATCTTCTTGATCCTGCCGGCACAGATGTAAGTAACGGCATAGCAATAGATTATTATCGCGATATCCAGTACTATCATCAGCGGGATATTGACTCCCATGTCAGCCGAGAACAGGTTGAACCAGAATTGCGACTGAAGCGGGAAAGACAAAGCCGATGCTATGATGACCGCAATTATGGTTACCGGCATGGACTTTATTGCCATCTGCTTCATAAGGTCTTTGGACGAGTAACCCATGCTCTTCATGATACCCAGGTCTTTCCTCTGCCTCCTGACATTGGACGAGGAGATTATCCACAGTATCACTGCAACAACTACTGCAACGAATACTGCCCCTGCAAAGGTGAATGTCCTTGTGGCATCAGCAATGGCACCCATCTGTGACTCGGCAAGGCCATAAAGAGAATTGACATCCTTGACCACAAACTTACTGCTGCTTCCTGTTATCATCTTGTCACCGGTCTTAACGGCATAATCCACTGATGTGACACCGTAATTTGTAAGCAGCAGGGCGATCTTCTCATCAGCCTTGCGCCTGATCCGCTCTTCCAAGCTGCCGCCTTTTACCGATCCTGATGCCATGTCAGCTGCACTGGCACCGTATATGGAAGCGATCTTCTTCTCGAATTCATCCCTGTCATAACCGTCCTTAAGGTAAACATATATACCGTCGGGACGCTCATTGGGACAGATCCTCCTGTAGCCGTCACATGTCATGTAAACGTTGATGCCGCTGTTGCTCATGGCTCCTACTACACCTGTTATAACGTAGCTCTTCTCTATGCTGTCACCTTCAACGATTATACTGTCACCGACATAAAGTTCTTTATCACGGCTCGAGCGCACAGAGATCGCGATCTCATTGTCATGCTGCGGGAATCTCCCTTCCACGGCAAACAGATTCTCCGTCAGGCTGAAGTCATCAAATATGTTCACATAAGATGACCCGTCATAGCCTTTGCAGTGCACATACTTCCAGTTGTATGTGGGAACTGCTTTCGCGACTTCCGGAAGCTTTGCCACCTCTTCACTGAATGCATAAGCATCAACTCCGTTCAGGACCGTCAGTGTCTCGTCTGAGACTTCCAGCCCCATTACTGACACCAGAACATCAAAGCCGTTCTTAAAGATATCAAACGAGTAAGCACAGAACAGGAATGCCAGGGATGCTATGGCAATACAGAAGCCTGTTCCGATATTCTGTCTCACATCTCTTATGAGGCTCTTCATTGCAAGTCTTACATTAATGCTTCTTCCCGTCTTGGTAAGGGGCAGGACGTTCCTTCCAAAATGATGTGTCCTGATCCCTCTGCGGAATGCCACCACAGGAGGATACTTCTTAACTGACCTTGCCTTGAGGAGTGCAAATATGGTGATAAGTCCCGTAAGGATGATTGCAACTGCTATAACCATCAGTACATTGACCGCGCCTTTGACATCCCTGCCTAACATGGATCTTAACATGCTGTTCATGAGAGGCGTGACGGCAACAGCCGCTATTGCACCGGTCACTGCTCCTATACCTACAGTTATCACGTACTCATAGATATATGACTGTGATATCTCTCCTGACTTGTATCCCAGTGACTCAAGAACGCCGATCTGCTGCATCTGATCCTCAATATCGTTGCCGATCTTATGTCTGATCAGAAATATCGCAGCGACCATGGTTATAGCGGAAAGGCATGCTGCCATGATCATGAACATGTTCGGAAACTGGGTCTCGACATATTTCTCAGTATCATGGTCGAGCATGAAAAGTGACTGTGTCAGCTTCTCCGAAGTCTTTTCCTCTCCTTTGGCAGCGAATTCCATAACGGGAAATTCACCATCATTATCGAAAGCAAGGAAATCCGCCACTTCAAAGACTCCTGACAGGAGAGTATAGTCGCTCTCCGTTATGATGAGCTTGATCATAACATTGGAATTGTTGCAAATACCTGTCTCATAGATACCGGCAACCGTGAAGGGATAATCCCGTCCTCCTGCAACGATAGTTAAAGTGTCACCGGGTCTGTAGCCTCTCGTGATCTCATATACCTGCGGGACCCATACAGGGTGTTTGATGTTCTTTATCTCTTCATCAGACAGATGATCACCCTTGACGAAGTCATCGATCTTCAACTCTTCATCTTCCGTGAGCATAACAAAGTTTTCCGAGAGCTTATTACCATCATGATCTCTTAGTCCCGAATTGATCCCAAACAGCAGCTTGCCGCGTCTCATATCCCTGATATTGTATTCATCCTCCAGGATATCCTTATACTCCTCACGGTAGGTCTCTCCCCTGAACGCCATGATGGTCTTTGCACTTCCTGTTGCCTCAAAGCACTCATCGAAAACATTCATGACCTTCGCCAGATTGGCAGCCACGATGCCAAGAGTGAATACCGTTATAAACGTCAGAAAGATGATCGCCAGAGCCTCTTTCTTATTCTTCTTAAGATTAAATAATGATAATCTGAATATCTTCATCCTGATCACCAGCCCATCTCGTCAAGGAAGTTCTGAAGCCCTGTCCTTCTTGTCTTATTATCGTCCGTTCCGTAAGGCTTCATCCTGTATTCTCCTGCGATACTGCCGTCTCTCAGGAAAAGCACTCTTGTACCTCTCAGAGCCGTCTTCAGATCATGGGTTACCATGACGATGCTCTGACCGTTCTTGTGGATCTCGGTAAAGATATCAAGAACATCGCTGCTCGATGCCGAATTGAGCTGTCCGGTGGGCTCGTCTGCAAACAGGATCTTAGGGTCGTTAATCGCCGCCCTCACGATACCTACTCTCTGTGCCTCACCGCCTGACAGCTGATTCGGATACTTATTCCATAACTCTTCCTTTATTCCGACTTTATTCAGAAGATCCTTAGCCTTGTTTACAAGTTCAGGTGAATTCTTCTGCACGATGAGTGCCCCTGTCAGGACATTATCCAGAACTGTCTGATTCTCCAGGAGATAGACGCTCTGGAAGACAAACCCGCAGTTGCCCCTCCTGAATACTGCCAGCTGATCATTGGAATGATCCTGTATCTCAGTTCCGTCAAAACTGATCTTACCCATGGAAGGCTTATCCATCCCCGACAGTGCATATAGAAGTGTCGACTTGCCCGATCCTGAAGCACCCATGATGACCGTGAAATCGCCCTCCATGATCTCCAGATCCAGATTCTTGATAACGTGCTGCTGAACGCCGCCGTTCGAGAAAGATTTACAAAGCTTTTCCGTTTTTAAGATAGAACCCATTTTAAAACTCCTTTTCTGCACACGATCTGTAGCTTACGACGTTATTGTACAGATCATGAGAAAGGAGTTCTTTAACAAATGACTATTAAATTCTTATCAAATTCTTAAATGGCTCCGGATCCGTATTCCGGAATTCAGTCGTTTCGCCATCAGGATAAAAGGAATTTATCAAATAGTATTTCATGCCAGCGGGATCAACAGGGTAACGCAGAAGCCACCGTCATTTGAAGGTATCAGTTCGCCGTTCATTTTCGCCATGAGCATGCTCGCTATGTACAGGCCTAGTCCGTTGCCGTCCTCTGCCTTGATCTTATCAGACTTGCCGCGGTAAAACTTGTTCGTGATCAGGGGAAGTTCATCCTCGGGAACGCCGGGACCGTGATCGGCGATACGCATCTCCAGGAACCCTTCGGAAACATCGTAGCTGACATCTATGGGTGTATTGGCGTATTTATAAGAATTGTAGATTATGTTACCTATGACCTGGCTTAAACGTTTTGTATCGGTATTGATTATGACTCCGGGGATGTCAGAAGGCCTTACAAGACCTTTGTCATCATAGCGTGAGATTATGTCTGCGATGACCTTAGAAGACTCTTCACGGCAGTTTACCCTGAATTCTCCGAGGTCATCAAGTGTTGAAGCGAACAGATCCGTAACGAGTACATCGATCTCATCCGCTTTCTTATAGATATTATCAAGCTTGTCGTTTATATCGGGATGCGTTGCCTTGAGGAGTTCCGCCGTGAGCTTGATCCCGGTGATCGGAGTCTTAAGATCGTGGCTTAAGGAGGCAACGAGTTCCTTCTCCTTTTTCTGAAGCTCGATCTCGCGCCTGCGGGATGCATTCAGTTCCTCACGCATGATGTCGAAGCTCTCCGTGAAGGAGCCGAACATGTTGTTCTGCTCGATAAGTAGCGGTTCATCAAGTTTGCCCTCAGCGATCTTGCCCGCGAAGTTCTGCATCTTCTCAAAAGGCTTGACGATATTCCTGCGCACATATGCTCCGTATATCAAGGCTCCGGCGATAAAGACGAAGACCATGGCAGCAAAGCCAACGATCAGACCTGTTCTCAGTGCCCTGTAAGGATTCAGGTTATCGTCAAGGATGATCACCGAACCTAAGACTCTGCTGTCAGTCAGGATGTATTGATAAGGATATCTTGCCTTAACTGCTTTCTCGACCGTGACCGGTTCACCACCGCCCGCACGCGAATCAAACCTGACATTGCTGTTGTTGTCGAGGATCACAAAATCAACACCATATTTATCCTTATCAAGAGATGAGAGATCATCCCAGTGTTCCTTGGAATCGTACACGATGTCGTTCAGCTTAATGACCGGATTACTGTCCGTTCCTGAACCTGAAGGGAACCTGTATGCGGAATAGATAACCGCTGCTATCACGGCTGCAAAGATAAGCGATAAGGCTATCAGGAGTTTGTAATAATGCTTCACTTACAGCTCCTCGACCATATAACCTACACCCCATATCGTCTTGATCACTTCAGGGTTCTTGGGATCGGTCTCGATCTTCTCCCTGAGGTGCCTGATATGGACCGCAAGTGTCCCTTCGCCGACAAATTCATCACCCCAGACATTCTTCAGGAGTTCATCTTTGGTCACTACCCTGCCTCTGTTCTCCAGGAGGTATAAGAGCATCTTATATTCCATTGCCTTAAGGCTTACAAGTTCGCCCCTGACATCAAGTTTATGGGTATTTGTATCAAGTCTTATGTCTTCTGTGATAGTTCCCGTAAACGGAACTGCAGCAGCCTGAACGAAGCCTGATCCTGCTCTCTCATAGCGCGCCAGGACAGCCTTGACCTTGGCTAACAGGACATTAAGCGTGTATGGCTTCTTGATATAGTCGTCACCGCCGATGTTAAGTGCGATCAGCACATCGTCGTCGCTCGTCCTCGCACTGATAAAGAAGATCGGCATGTCGTAATCCTCCCTGACCTTCCTGCACAGGTCAAAACCGGATCTGTCACCGAGATTGATATCAAGGAGCAGAAGGTCTGCGGTGTGGCTTTCCAGGAAGCTTACGGCATCATCATAGCACGTGACATACGCTGTCCTGACATCGAACATGTTGAAGTATTCCGCAGTCGTCTGCGCGATCACTTCGTCATCGTCGATCATAAGGACTTTGTAGTTGTCAGTGGTTGCCATACATTTGATTATAACACTAGCAAACTATCACAAGAAGAGATAAACAAGAACTTCGAAGATACCGACTTTTTCGAAGGAGTAATGTCAGGCCTCGAAGAAGCCCGGGCATACGAGAAGGGAGCTGCAAGATTAGCTACCTATGCCCGGAAGAGAAGTCTGCCTGATGTTGACAGTGTACAGTTGAGGAGAGATCTGTGCATGACTCAGAAGGATTTCGCGATCGTGCTCGGCGTCTCAACCAGGACGGTTGAAGCTTGGGAAACAGGCCGTTCAACTCCAACTCCTACGGCAAAAAAACTGATGTATCTGATCAGTCTGGATCATTCACTGGTTAAGAAGCTGCTTAAACCGGCTTAATCCCTTCCGATTATCTTTGTGACCTGATAGACGAATACGCCCTTCGTCTTACCCTTGAGCGGGATCTCACCGACTTCATTTACTTCGATCCTGTCCTTGAGCCTCTCATAGAGCTCGTCGCTTATCAGGACCTGTCCCTTCTTCGCATTGGCTTCAAGCCTTGCAGCAGTGTTGACCGTATCGCCGATCGCCGTGAAGTCCATCCTGAACTCGCATCCGACGTTGCCGACAACGGCAGGTCCGCAGTTGACACCGACACCGAATCCGACACTCCTGCCAAACCTCTTCATGAACTTCTCTTCGATGTCATTGCCGCCCTTGACGATATCCATTGCGGCACATACGGCCTTGTACTCATAATCCTCCAGATCGAAAGGAGAATTGAACACGGCCATCGTTGCATCACCGACGAACTTATCGAGCGTACCGCTGTTGTCGAAGATCGATTTCGTGGTGAGGCTTAAGTACTCGTTAAGGATCTCCACGACCTGCTCAGGCTCTAAAGCCTCGGACATCGTCGTAAATCCTCTGATATCAACGAAGAGCACCGCGATGTCTCTGTTCTCACCGCCGAGCTTGATCTCAAAATCACCTTTCTTGGCGATCTCTTCGACGATCTGCGGAGCAACGTATTTACTGAAGGCGTTGAGCACCTTCTTCTTCTTGAGGGATTCAACAAGGTAGTGGACGCCCAGCGAATAGACAAACGACAGTGTGATGACTATCGGGAAATAAATGACGCTGTAGGCGTAACCATTCTCGTTGAGCATCGTAAGGATCCATAATTCTGCTCCGACCGAGGCAACGAGGATCAATACTGACTGCCATACCTTGAGCCTGCGGAAGAGGAAATGGAGACCAACTGTAATGAGCGCCGTGATAAGGCCCAAGACATAAGGGTTGCCGTTGATGGCAAAACGCCCCTGAAGGAGCGACTGGAAGATGTTCGCGTGGATCTCGATACCGTACATCTGCTCGCTTCCGCCGTTCGGAACGATAAAGATATCCTGCATCTCCGAATCATATGCACCTATGATCACAACGCTGTCCGCGAACACTCTTGGATCGATCTTGCCATCCAGCACGTCCGCGAAAGAGATAAACTCATAATCACCCGGCTTTCCGGAATAGTTGATGATCGATCTGCCTGTGAGGTCGGTAGGGATCTCGTGAGGCGTTGTTCCCGTTATCTCGCAGTATTTGTGATATATCACGAGAGAGAATGTCCGGTATTCCTTGCCGTCGTAATTCTCCACGGGGATGATCCTTCTGACCGTTCCGTCAGAATCCGGTGCGACGTTGCTGTAACCGGTGGTACATACGTCCAGCAGTTCCTTATAGGGAGTGAATACTCCGGTCACGGGATAATACATGATCCCGTTCTGGTCAGTCTCCCATTTCTTGCTGTATTTGAGCTGGCTTACTACGACTACGTTGCCATATTCGGACGCAGCTTCAACGAGTTCCTTATCGCCCTCGCCGACATTCCCCGAGAACAGGATATCGAAGCCGATCACACTGGGCTTTGTTGTCTCATCAACATTGAGCTTCCTGATAAGATCGGCATATCTGCTCCTGGACCATGTCTGTATCGGCCCGTATTCCTCCAGGGTCCTCGCATCGATACCGATGATCTTGATATCACTCTTGATGCCTCTGGGGACCTGATACAGCCTGTCACGTGCGATATAGTCCAGCGAACTGAACAGATTGAACGCAGTCAGCAGGTACACCAGAAGCCCCGCTATGATTCCCTCCAGAACGATAAGCAGATTCTTGCGCATATATCAGTTTACCGTCGAGAAGATGTAGTCAC
>DGUI01000035.1 GCA_002394605.1 Mageeibacillus sp. UBA4314
CAATGTAATGCACACTACCTTGAGCAATACTCTGCGAGTATATTCTGCTAATGACTCCTGCGCAGTTGATCACCAATAATGTGCCAACAGGGACAGGGACGATATCATTCACCACTCCCAATCCCAATACCAACCCAATTCCCATCCCCTCCAAGCCCCCTTTAATTCATCACTCTTTTTTGATATACTTTTTCGAGGGATAGATCATATGCAGGAGGTGGGTAATGGCTGACTTTGATAATTCTGCTGTAACTTATAAGTGCCCCGGATGTGCGGGCAACCTTTTCTATAATGCCGATCTGAACAAGCTGTCGTGTAAATTCTGCGGAAGCGATTATAATCCTGATGTGCTTGAGATCCTGGAAGCCTTCAAGAAGATGGAACATGAGGCAGATGCGGCAGAGGATGACGGCAAGCATGAGATCGTATGCGGTTCGTGCGGCGCGACGGTCATAACCGATGAGAATACTGCATCGGCGATCTGTTGTTTCTGCGGATCTCCTGCTCTGTCGCCGAGAAGACTTACCAAAGAGTTCAGACCGGATTACCTGATACCGTTCAAGGTGACCAGGGAAGAGGCAAAGAAGCTGTTCATCGATTGGGCAGCCAATAATAAGTACATTCCTGACGATTTTACCAGCGAAGAGAATATCAATAAGCTGACGGGACTGTATGTGCCGTTCTGGCTGGTAGACTGTAAGTGTTATGCTGATTTCTACGGAACAGGTTATATCAACCAGGGAGACAGCAGGGCTGTTTTCGCGCTGGACAGGGAAGTGGAGTTCTATGTGCAGAGGGTTCCTTTCGACGGGTCTAAGGAGATCAGCAACAGGCTGATGGCTGCGGTGGAGCCGTTCGATTATTCGGAGATGGTCGAGTACAAGGACAGCTATCTGCCCGGTTTCTATGCAGAGAGATACAATCAGACACCTCTCGAGCTTAGTGAAGGCGTGTCCAACAGGATGAAGAATTATGCCGAGGAGACGGTCAAGATATTGAGTTGCGGCCAGTATGATGAGGTCAGGTTCAATACGGGATTCTCCAATGCTTCAGAGTTTAAGCACAGCTATGCGCTGCTCCCCGTGTGGTTCATGAACTATCAGTATGAGGGCATCAATTACGGATTTGCCATCAACGGTCAGACGGGTGAGGCGTGCGGAGACCTTCCGTACAGCAAGGCCAAGAGAAGGAAGAGCCTGATCAAGACGACACTCCTTAATCTCGTGCTTCCAACGATACCGGCACTTTTATTGTTCCTCAGTTACTTCATCTCGCTGATAATGCTCTCGACAGCAAGAAATTCCAACGGATATGCGAAGGCTTTCTTCAAATCGGGTTCCGGTGATGTTTACATGGAACTCGCGCCGTATCTGTCATTTGCGGGAGTATTATTGTTCGTGTTCATATTTGCGAGATTCAGGAAAAGATGGATAAAGGTCAGTAACGAATCGCAGAATCCTATCGATCCGCCGCCTCATGTTGAGGAGTACTATGATGCGTTGAAGAAGCCGGTCATTAATAAGGTGGATAAGTTTGTTTCGATGCAGAAGAGGAATCAGGAAGGAACAGGTTCCATGCTTATAAACGGCGCTTACAAGCGTGGAATGAGATCTTGATAACAGGTGGTAAAGATATGAATAATAAACAGGGTAAAGCCGGTAAGGTTCTTATCATCGTGGGAATAATCCTGATAGTTTTGGCGGCCGGAGTCATTATGCTCGCCAGGTGTGCCAGGAACATGGCAAAGCAGCTGTCACGTCCGTCGACGGCTACGGTCACGAGACAGACGATCTCCAGGACCATCGACGGTTCAGGTGTCCTGATGGTAAACGATACGGAAGATATAGAGGTTCCCTCAGAGATCAAGATCGTTGAGACACTGGTCAAAGACGGTGATGAGGTCAGGAAGGGAGATATCATAGCAACTGTCGACAAGGACTCGGTAACAAGTGCCATCGTAAGTCTCCAGTCTGAGCTCAAGAGCGTTAAGGAATCCCTGAAGAACAAAAAGAAGGATAAGCTCACTGAATACCAGATCGAGGAACTTGAGGCACGCAAGACAGCGCTTAAGGACCGCATTGCCATGATGAAGGAATACCATGATGATCCCGTTATCAAGGCTCCGATGGACGGTATGGTATATAACAAGGATACATCATCTTCTGATCAGGGAAGTGACATGTCATCCATACAGGATCAGATCTCACAGTATCTGTCTGCTGATGATACTGTGGCAGCAGAGTCTACAAGGATGCAGATCGTAAAGGCGGCAGACGGTGATCAGGAGATCACGGACTTTACATCTCTGACGGTCGAAGCTCCGGTTAAGGGCAACGTGCCGCAGACAACAGTGACAGAGACAGAACAGTATACGGGACAGATCATCTGGACGGACGGTTCCGGTTCCGGACAGCCGATAAGCGAATTTGCACCCGACACAAAGTACAGTGCGATGATCATGCTCGTTCCTAAGAACGGATATGTGTTCAGCATGGACCATGTACCGTCTCTTACAGGGATCACGGGCGAGGCAACCGTCACGATCACAGAAGGCGTTATGGTCATCCTTGCGGATTATCCCAAGACTGAAGCTGATCCTGCAGATCCTACCAAGCCGGCAGATCCTACAAAACCTGCCAAGCCCACCAAGCCTGCAACACCGACGCAGCCTGCTCTACCGTCCATGCCGGCGCTGCCGTCGGGACTTGATTACGAGAAACTCCTGAAGTCTCTTCAGGGATTGTCAGGCACGGGCGCATCAGGGATAGACCCTAGCAAGTTCAACTTCGGACTGAACGGAGGGCTTCCTTCAGGTGTTGACTATGGAGATATAGCTTCCGCTTATGGAGCAGGAGGCGCCGGCAAGAACCAGATGAACAACACAAAACTCCTGACACTTGCCAAGATGGATACGGTAGTAGTCAAGATCTACATTGATGAGCTCGACATCCTCTCCGTATCGGAGGGACAGAAAGCGACAGTCAAGCTGGATGCCATCGAGGGCAAGGAGTTTGAAGGAACGATCAAGAGCATAGGAAAGACAGCTTCCTCCAATGCCGGAACTGCCAAGTTCATAGCTGAGATCGAGATACCCATGGATCCCCAGATGAGGATGGGCATGACTGCATCTGTCTCCATCGTGATCCTGACGGCAGAGAACATACTCACGCTCCCGATCAATGCCATGCAGCAGACAGGTGACCAGATGTTTGTATACAGGGGTTACGATGAGGATACGATGGCACTTAAGGATGAGCAGGTCGTTACTACCGGCATCGCGAACAAGGATCTGGTGGAGATCAAGGAAGGCCTTAATGAGGGTGATGAGGTCTACTATATAGATGCATCCAATAATCCCCTCGCCCAGTACATGATGCAGGCACAGGAAGGTTGACATAAGTGATCGTCTTCAGGAACGTATCGAAAATATATCACATGGGCGACGAAGTCGTTAAAGCCCTCGACAACGCAAACATCCACATCAGATCAGGAGAGTTTGTAAGTATAATCGGGCCTTCGGGTTCCGGTAAATCCACGCTCATGAACATAATCGGGTGTCTTGATACGGCTGATTCCGGCGAGTATCTGCTGGAGGGCATGCCTATCCGCAGATATTCTGAGAAAGCCCTTGCAGGCATAAGGAACAAGAAGATCGGATTCGTCTTCCAGAGCTTCAATCTCATACCGTCCATGACGGCAGAAGAGAACGTGGAGCTCCCGCTGATCTATCAGGGCATATCGATGAGTAGGCGCAAACAGATGGTCAAGGAAGCTCTGGAACTGGTGGATCTCTATCCGAGGCGCAAGCACACGCCCAACCAGATGTCGGGAGGTCAGCAGCAGAGAGTCGCGATCGCCAGGGCGGTCGCCTCAAGACCATCCATCTTCCTGGCAGATGAGCCGACGGGCAACCTGGACTCTGCGACGGGCAAACAGATCATGGAGATCTTCAAAGCTCTGCACGGACAGGGCAATACCATTGTCCTCATCACCCACGATGAGCATGTGGCACAGCAGGCAGACAGGAGCATACAGATCCTCGACGGCAAGGTCTACGACGGCGTTGTAGAGGAAGAGAAGAACAGGGAGGAGACTTCATGATATGGCAGTCGGTTAAGATGGCTTTGAAGTCCCTCAGGACTAATAAGCTCCGTTCCATCCTCACGATGCTGGGTATCATCATCGGCGTTTTCGCGCTGGTCGTATTGGTATCGCTGGTGTCAGGTGCTACGAACCAGATCACTACTTCCATAAGCGACATGGGCACTGATCTTGTATCGGTCATGCTTTTTGACTACGATCACACATATAAGAGGATGACGGTCGAAGAAGTGGATTCCCTTACTGAGACACTGGATCATGTGGTCGCTGCGGCGCCTTCGGCCATGGGTAATTTTGAAGTTTCCACCAAGCTCAAGAGCAGTAATGTCCAGGTCTATGGCACAACGCCGCTATACTCGCAGATCAGGGGGCTCAAGACTGCATATGGCAGGTTCATCATGAAGCCCGACTGCGACAACAATTCGAACGTTGCTGTGTTGGACAATGCCACGGCGAAACAGTTTTTCGGAAGGGAAGACTGTGTGGGAGAGACTCTTAAGATCAACAATATCCCGTTCAAGGTCATCGGTGTCATAGGGGATTCATCGCAGTCGATGGGTATGATGAGCATGATCCTTAACGGAGGAATGTACACGATCTATGTTCCTTTTTATTCCCTGGTCAGAGTCTCCAACTCCATGTCCCTTGCGGTCGATTCATTCTATCTTGCATCCAGGCAGGGAGAGACGGACATCGCCAGAGATGAGATCAAGGAGTATCTTACGGACAGGTACGGCGGGAATGATGAACTGTTCTTCGTATTCAGCCAGTCCGAGATAAGCGAAGCGTTAGACCGCGTTACGGGGACACTGTCGCTTCTCTTAGGCGGAATTGCCGGCATCTCGCTCCTTGTCGGAGGTATCGGCATCATGAACATCATGCTCGTATCCGTCACCGAAAGAACACGTGAGATCGGTATCCGCAAAGCCATCGGTGCCCGTCCTTCGGTCATCAAGCTGCAGTTCCTCATAGAGGCGATCACCCTGAGCATTGTCGGGTGCCTCATCGGCATCATACTGTCCTGGATCATGATGCAGATCATCAATATCATCGGCGACGTCAGTTACAGCCTGTCCGTACCGGTCATGATAGTCTCGGTCATCTTCTCCAGCGGCGTCGGCATCCTCTTCGGATTGTACCCGGCGCACAAGGCGGCCAAGATGAAGCCGATCGATGCACTGAGGTATAATTGAGACTCTTTTTGTTTCTTCTCGTTTTGTGTGGGAATGACTCCACACGTAAACCCAAATCGAAAAATAGGACTGATCGGGTTTACTTTTGGATCTTCACGTTTTCCTTGGGATGTACCTTAAGAAGCACCTGTATATTCAAGACAGGTACAAGGAAGCTGACAGCGACTAACGGCCAAAGCACTTGAAGATGTGCCTATCGAAATGTGAAGAGCAAGAGGCTGTCATGTCCATGAATAGAGGACTCATCACACTATTCGTTGCCTGACTCTCATGCCGCAGACTAACTGTGCAACTTGAGCTCGTTAGTTTGAGTGTTTGTCTGCGTGTGCAGACTAACTGTGCAACTTGAGCACGTTAGTTTGAGCTTTTGTCTGCGTGCGCAGACTAACTGTGCAACTTGAGCGCATTAGTTTGAGCTTTTGTCTGCGTGCGCAGACTAACTCCGCAATCTGCGACTCTATCTCAATCCCAAGGAAAACGTGAAGAGCCTTACTTTTTTGATTAAAAGTAAACCCGTTTTCCTATTATTGCTGCAGTCGGGTTTACGCGGGGGTGAAAAGTGAATGATCACCTTATTCAGACATAACTCGTGTAAAACATGAAGTTCTCTTTTTGCCCGATTTGTTGCACGGGTGTTACAGGCGGTTACAAAATAAAGGCAAACAAGGTTATATTTGTTTTTTTGCTTGAAATTTTAGGTTAACCTCTCTAAAATGCGCTTAAGGTATGTTCGGAAAGTGGACATTTTTATTAGGAGGTTGTTATGACACACGGAGTGAAGTTGACCTGGAAGATGGCAGCGGCTGTCGTAGGTTTTCTGCTGATCGCGGTAATGTTTGTGATGCCGAGGAGTGTTAGGGCGGAAGTGTTAGGCAGTGGAACTATTAATGGAATTGATTGGACTTTGGAGAAGGATTCTGATGATAGTTACACTCTCACTTTAGAGAATGCGTACATAATTGACAGCAGTTTTACTAATGCAATTAATAATTACTTTGCGCAATACATCTCAGATGCTCCGCTAAACTTCACCGATATTAATATTGTTGTTGGAGACGGATTCACTACAATTGATACAGGAGCATTTAAAGATACAAATCTCAAATCAATAGTATTACCTCAAGGTTTAGATGAGATTAAGAGCAATGCTTTCAGGAATTGTAATGGCTTAGAAACAATCAACGTTCCTACTACTGTTTCAAGTTTGGGAGGAAGTTGTTTTTATAATTGCACCTCACTAAGTAGCTTTACGATATATTCTTCTACAAACTGTGGAGATGCATTTAATTCTAATTCTGGAGCCAACGGATTGCTGTTAAACTATTATGGATCCAGAGCTAGCGCTATGAGCAATGGAAACTTGTATAGACTTGTCACTAAATCAGACGGAAATGCTGTATACACAAAATATAGGATCACATACTATGACCTTGGTTCCGAGCTTGACTACGAAGAAATAGACGCAGTATCCGGTGCAAAATTCACAAAACCTGCTGATCCGGTCAAAGCCGGAGAACTATTTAAGGGATGGTGGGTCAATGATGAGTATGGTGATCCAATCGATGAGTACTATGATTTCAATAGCGTTGTTATGGATGATGTTTCTGTAACGGCCAACTTTGTACCTGACGTTAATTCTCTTGAAGGTGTCAGTCTTTCTCTTTCAGGTGATATCGAAGTGAACTTTAAGATCTCTACAAAAACTGATGCAGAGAGCGTTAAGTTAGAATGTGAGATTCCCGGCAAGACTAATAATGTCGTTACATCGGGAATAACGGCATCCGGCACATATTCCATTCATATTGCACCGTCAGCAATGACATGTCCCATCAAGGTGTATGTTGACGGTACGCAGATCGGTAACGACGACGGTTATACCGTAAAGTCTTATGCTGCAGCGATAATTGCTAATGCGGATAATATAGATGCATATGCAGCTGCTAAGGACCTGGTCGTTGCAATGGTCAACTATGGTGCTTACAGCCAGAAGTATTTCGATGTTAATAAGAATGATCTTGCAAATGATATTGATGGAGTAACTGACAATGTTCCTACAGCAACGGTCGATGAGAGGCTGATCAATATTACTTTGGAGCAGTCTGGGACAGACATCGATGCATTTCCTTTTAAGTACTATGGTTCAAGCCTTGTTTTGAATGACGTAACAACCGCCTATGTTTACTTCAGATATCCTGATAGTGTCAAGCTGAGTGATTATATATTCCAGGTCGACGGTATCTCTGTAACTCCGATGGATGCCGGTGAGAATTTTATCTGCTTCCAGAAAGTAATCACTGCAGCAGATCTTGATAAGGCAAATAATAATTTCGTAATCACAATTGATAAGCTCTCAGGAGCAACAGGGGATCCTGCCGGACTCCACTTCAACTACCGTCCTACGATCTACAGTTATGCTGTATCGCAGGTCACTGACGGTTCCGTATCTGAAGATCTTGTTAATCTGACTAAAGCATTCTATCTTTACGCTCTTAAAGCAACAAAGTCCAATTGAGATTAAGGAGGATAACACATATGAAGATAGATTATAAAGCTGTTGAGATCGATGTGATATCTTTCTCTGAAGAAGATATTATCGTAACTTCCTGCGGCACTGAGGTTCCGACAAACAAGTGCGTCGAAGTTGATTTCGGACTTCCGGTAATGCCCGGCATGCCGCAGATCACGTAACAGGAATAAATGCAGATCATCAAGCTCCGGAATGCCTGACAACAGACATCTCCGGAGTTTTTTATTTGGTAAAGAACTGTTATAATCGTAACGGAATACAAAAGTTTCAGGTGAGGTGGGACTATGCATATCAGAACAGCAACAAAGACCAGAGTGATCGCTGCGGCGGTAAGTCTTATCATGACACTTTCGGCAGGGCAGTTCCTGCTTAAGGACAGCGTATCTGCAAATGCTCAGATAGACGGTGGAACAGTACAGAACGTTGAATGGCATCTTTACGATGACAACAGCCTCGTTATCGAGGGAACAGGCAAGATGCCATATACTCTCGTAAGCGAGTGGGGCAAAGAAGGCCGCGTCGTTAATGTTAAGGAGACTGCAACATCCATCGAGATAGGTGAAGGAATCACGAGTGTATCTTCAGGCCTTTTCTCGGGTTTTGAAAAGGTTACGACAGTGTCTCTTCCGAGCACGATTACACTCCTCGATGATTATGCTTTCATGTCCTGTAAATCACTTCAGAGTATAAATATTCCCGCATCATGTCAGACGATAAAATCATATGTGTTCGATGAATGTAAAGAACTCGGATCGATATATCTTCCGGACGGACTCACCAAGATCGAAAGGTATTGCTTCAACGGATGTGAGGCTCTCGCAAACGTTACGATCCCTGACACCGTTACTTCCATCGGAGATCATGCATTCCAGAACTGCAAAGCATTTACAGAACTTACGATCCCCGGAAGTGTTGAGACAGTTGCTGATTACGCATTCTTCGGCTGCGGAGTAAAGACTTTAAAACTCGGTTCTGATGTCTTGGCGATCGGTGACAAAGCTCTTGCTTTTTCTCCGACAGAATTCTACTGTGATGGAACGGAATATGATTTCTATAACAACTATGGTACAGCCAACGCTGAATCCCTGCTGAAGAATGCCGATGCACAGAACAGGCATTATTCCAAGTGCTATGTTCTTTTCAGCCGTAATTCCGGTGAGATCTTTGATGGCGAGGAGATCCGCATCGCCACAGGCAGTAAGATAGACAAAAACGATGTTCCTTTCTATACGCGTGAAGGTTATGCATTTACCGGGAAATGGTATTCGGATCTGGATTGCCTGAATGAATTCGATTTTGATACACCCGTAACTGCTGACATGGCTCTTCTTGCGGGATGGGCGAGTGCCCCTGCTGGCAAGATCGAAGGCTACAGTCTTGTTCTGGAAGGGGATGTCGGGATCAATTTCTACATCGCCAAAAGTAATCTTCCTGCCGATGCTGTTGTCGAACTGACGAACATCAAGGACGGAAAGACGATCAATAAAGCTGTTTATGAACTCAGCGATCAAAACATTCCCGAAGAAACTGTCAGGGGAGTGGACTGCAAAGTCGTAAGGCTCAACGTTGCTCCTGCAATGATGACAAACCCCGTAAGCGTCACTCTCAAGTATGACGACAAGACTGAGGTCCTCGGTACATTCACTGCAAGGGAGTATGCCGAGGTCATACTTCGGGATGCAGATACCAATCCTGAATATAAGAAGGCGGAGAAACTCGTTCTGGCCATGCTCAATCTCGGTGCTTACTGCCAGAAGTATTTCAATGTCAACGTGAAGGATCTTGCCAACCGGGGTCACGAGATCGATCTTGAGACGCCGAGTCAGTATGACCAGCCTCTTATCACCGGATATTCAGGAACAGGTGACGTGCCGCCCATCAAGTACTACGGCTCGAGTCTTGACCTGAACGATAAGACAAAGGCGACAGTATATTTCCAGATCATGCAGGGAGTTGATTATACTGATTACGAATACTATGTTGACGGAAACAAGGTCACTCCTGATCTGAACTCCAACATTAACTTCATTAGCATCACTCTCGGAAACATAGATGCATCTGATCTTAACAAGGGTTACACGATTAACATAAAAGGTGAAGGGAATGTTGATTATTATTATGTGTATTATGCTTCCCTGTACTGCTGTGCCGCCTATAACTCGACAACAACGGATCAGAAGCTCAAGGATCTTGCATGTGCGCTGTGGACATATGCAAAGGAAGCCACTGATTATTACGGAAACTGATGGAGGTGTACATGGACAAGGAAAGATATAATGCTCTCGAAATGGAGATGATTATGTTTGCAGGGGAGGATGTTATCGTAACATCAGGACCTGAAGGACCGGTCGATTGCGGATTCCATACACCGATAGCTCACTGACAGCTGCCCCCCTGCGGGGCAGTTTTATATTTCTGATTGACTTTACTTTAGTGATTTGATATCCTAATTCAGCATAAAAATCACGTATTGCGCCTTTTGTGCCCGTTTTTACTACATTTTCGAGGCGGGTAGGCAGTACGGAAGAAGAACAGGAGGATAATTTTATGCCGGTAATTTTAATGAAGCAGTTGCTCGAAGCAGGTGTACACTTTGGTCACCAGACACGTCGCTGGAACCCTAAGATGAAGGAGTATATCTTCACAGAGCGCAACACGATCCACATCATTGATCTCCAGAAGACCGTTAAGAAGGTTGACGAGGCTTACGATGCAATGAGAGCATTGGCTGAGCAGGGCGACATCCTTTTTGTAGGTACAAAGAAGCAGGCTCAGGATTCCATCAAGGAAGAAGCTGAGAGATGCGGACAGTTCTACATCAACTACCGTTGGCTCGGCGGTACGCTCACAAACTTCGTTACGATCAAGAAGAGAGTTGCACGTCTCGTTGAACTCCGTGAGATGGAGCAGAGCGGTTATTTCGACCGTCTTCCCAAGAAGGAAGTTGCAAAGCTCAAGCTCGAGATGGAGAAGCTCGACAGGAACCTCGGCGGTATCGTAGGCATGGAGAAGCTCCCTGCAGCTCTGTTCATCGTTGATACGAAGAAGGAACACAATGCAGTTGCAGAGGCAAGAAGACTCAACATCCCGATCATCGCTATCGTTGATACAAACTGTGATCCTGATGACGTTGATTATGTTATCCCTGCAAACGATGATGCTATCCGTGCGGTAANNATACTAACTGTGATCCTGATGAAGTAGATTACGTAATCCCCGGCAACGACGACGCTATCAGAGCAGTTAAGCTCATCGCAGGCAAGATGGCTGATGCAGTTATCGAAGCACGTCAGGGTGAGGACGCTCTCGCAGCAGCAGAGGGCAACGATGAGGAGCAGGTATCTGATGCCCAGCCCGAGTCCATCGAAGAGATCGCTGCATCTGAGGAAGCAGCAGAGGAGACAACAGCAGAGTAATCTGTCCCCATATAACAACATAGATTAAAGGAGATAAGTTTTATGGCAATAACAGCACAACAGGTAAAAGAACTTCGTGAACTGACAGATTGCGGTATCATGGACTGCAAGAAGGCACTTACAGAGTGCGACGGCGACATCGAAGCAGCAAAGGCATGGCTCCGTGAGAAGGGTATGGCTAAGGCTGAGAAGAAGTCAAGCCGTATCGCTGCTGAGGGTGTTGTAAACGCAGTTATCGTTGACGGCGGTAAGACAGGTGCTCTCGTTGAGATCAACGTTGAGACAGACTTTGCTGCTCAGACAGACAAGTTCAAGAAGTTTGTTGATGCAGCTTGCGCTCACATCATCGAGAAGAAGCCTGCTACAGTTGAGGAGCTCATGGCTCAGAGCCTGAACACAGATGCTTCCAAGACTGTTGAGGTCTTCACAAAGGAAGCTATCGCTGATATCAGCGAGAACATCAACATCAGAAGATTTGCCATCTACGAGGTAGCAGGCAACGGTTCCGTTGAGACATACATCCATGCAGGCGGTAAGGTCGGTGTATTGATCGAGCTCGCTGTTGCTGATGATTCCGTTATCGCTAAGCCTGAGTACAAGGCAATGGCTAAGGACATCGGAATGCAGATCGCTGCAGCTAACCCTACATGGGTTACAACTTCTGAGGTTCCCCAGGCTGAGATCGACAAGGAAGTAGCTATCATCACAAACAAGGCTCTTGAAGAGGGCAAGCCTGAGAAGATCATCGCTGACAGGATCGTTCCCGGTCAGATCAAGAACTTCTACGCTCTTAACTGCCTCTACAACCAGGAGTTCGTTAAGGATGACTCACTTACTGTTGAGCAGTATGTTGAGAAGGTTGCCAAGGAGCTCGGCACAGAGATCTCTGTAGTAAGATTCACAAGATTCGGTCTTGGTGAGGGTATCGAGAAGAAGGTTGACGACTTTGCTGAGGAAGTAAGGAAGCAGGCCGGACTCTGATATTTGAGTAAATGAGTTTGACGGGGGCTGTCTCATTTGAGGCAGTCCCCTTTGCTTTTGCTTTCCGGTCACTAAGTTTTGCCTCACTTTGTTAACAAACGAACGCTTTCGCAGGGAATTGTGAAAGTTGAACAAATAATGCAATACAAATTTAACAATACTTTATTGCCCGAAAATACAAAGATTGGTAAAATCATTTGAGATAAAATTAGCCTTACTATATGCCATAAGGAGTAATATATGAAAAGAAGTGTGCAAACAGGCAGTTTATTGTTGATCGCGGCTATGATGTTTACGACTCTGGCAGGTTGTAACAAGGTGACTCCTGAAGAGACAAAGACACCTGAGCCCGTTGTCACAGACGAGTCAATGGAAGATTTCCTTGATGATATCGATGTAATCGATGATTATCAGGAGACATCTTCAACAGATCTCTTCCCGGATGATACAAAGATCCTCGGTATCGATGTATCAAGGCTTACGGCTGAGAATGCTTATCTTAAGGTAACAAATTATCTTAATAAGTATCAGCTTAATGTAACCGTAAATGAGAAGAGCAAGAAGTATACAGCAGAGGATTTCGCGCTGACACTCAGTGTTACGAACTTTGACGGGATCCTTCAGAAGATGAGCGAAGATCCTGAGATCATCTCAAAGCTCGAGCCCGAACTGGTCGTCTTTGACCAGGATGCGGTCCTGACAGTCGCAGAGAAGTTCCCGGGCATCACGAGCACGGCAAAGAATGCATACATCAAGTATGACAAGAGTGCACGCAAGTATGTAGCAATGCCTGAAGAGAACGGTTACGGTATCGATGTTCAGCAGATCATCGACGCCATGAGCAATGCGATCAGGCAGTATAAGGATTCTGTTGAGCTCACTATCGAACCTTCTGATGTTACGCCTGTCATCACGCAGGACTGCGACAAGATGAAGAATGCAGTAGCAAAGGCAAACTCACTCCTGGCACTCAATATCACTTATGTCTTCAACCCCACAACGGGTTCCAAGCACACAGATAAGCTCAGTGCAGGCGATATCGCTTCACTCCTCTATGTTAAGAAGGATGGACTGACGGTTGCTGTCGATTCGGATTCTCTTGACAGATTCGTATCCAAGAAGGCAAGCCAGAGGGGCGTATTCGGTAAGAGCGTCGGATTTACTGCAACAGACGGATCCACGATCAACATGAATGCGGTAGCTACAGGTGAGCTCGTAGATACAAATGACCTTTATGACGATCTCAATAAGAGACTGTCCAGGGGTATCTCCGGTACACATAACGTAATCTACTACGTTGTACGTCCCGGTGATGTATCAGGCAACTACAATGGCAACTATGTTGAGGTCAACCTCACACAGCAGCACGCATGGTGCTATAAGAACGGTGCGCTCGTCGTATCAACTGACGTCGTTACGGGTAATGTAAGAGCCGGTCACAGGACGCCTGCCGGTGTATTCCAGATCAGAGGCAAGGCTCGCAACACATATCTCGTCGGACCTACATGGCGTAACTTCGTAAGCTACTGGATGCCGTTCAACGGCGGTATCGGTCTCCACGATGCTGACCGCTGGAGAAGGAAGTATGGCGGCACCATCTACCTGCGCAACGGTTCTCACGGCTGCGTTAACATGCCTCTGTCCGCTGCGAAGAAGACTTTCGAGAATGTATCCAGAGGAACTCACGTAATCGTTTACGGCGGTTCCGGATCAGCTTCTCCTCAAAAGATCACAGGTACTTCCGTTTATAACGTAAGTGTTGGAGATAAGCCGTTCTACCTGGATGCTAAGCCGATGTACACGGCAACACTGTCGTTCAAGTCGAGTAATACAAAGGTCGTTAAGGTCAACTCAGTTGGTCAGGTAACGATCGTTGGCAAGGGTAAAGCGAAGATCACAGTCAAGTGTAAAGACGATAATACCAAGTTTACGGTAACCATAAATGTCTTTGCCAAGGGAGAAGCCCCATCGACGACGTCACCGCCTACAGCGGCATCGCCGACGTCGAAATCTCCGGCAACCAAGGGACCGAGTCCATCGACAACGAATCCGGCTTCTGATCCTACGGCAAAGCCGACAGCAGAACCTACTGCAAAGCCGACTGCAGATCCTACGTCAAAGCCGACTGCTGAACCTACTACAGCTCCGCCGACTACTACGCCTCCGGAGAATACAGACGAATAATCAAATGATAAGGGGCTATCTCATTTTGTTTTGAGACAGCCCCTTAGTATTTTTTTGGGGGTGGGTTTTTGCCTTGGCCTTTGCCTTTGTCTTTGCTGCAAGGGTGTCCCGGGTGTCACATCTGGAACGGGCCGTGTTAAGGTTCAATGCGCAGGCAGACAAAAGCTCAAACTAGAGCGGGTTAGATTGAAGGTTAGTCTGCGCAGGCAGACAAAAGCTCAAACTAGAGAGGGTTAGATTGACGGTTAGTCTGCGCAGGCAGACAAAAGCTCAAACTAGAGCGGGTTAGATTGACGGTTAGTCTGCGTACGCAGACAAAAGCTCAAACTAGAACAGGTTAGATTGACGGTTAGTCTGCGCATTCAGCAGATCACTCAATGTAACATCACTTACACTGACAGTTACTCTGCATATTCAGCAGATCGCTCAAGGTAGTGTGCATTACATTGAGCACTTTACTGAATATTCAGCAGATCACTCAAGGTAGTGTGCATTACATTGAGCAGTTTACTGAATACGCAGAATATCAATGGTGTCCCGGGTGGCATCCGGCGTTGCCGGTCTCACTAACTGCAAGGCAAACAGCCCCTGCCCTTACCTTACTGCCGTTAGACTTCAAGCCGCATCAACTCAAATTCATCAACACTCACCCCTTACGTATCACTTATGTTTTGAGACATACCCTTTAATTTATGATTGACGGTCCGAAGCGCTTCTTGACTTTGCTGTCCCATAATTATTATAATAAGGCGTTAAATTATGCATAACAGACAGAGGGTTAATGACATGTACAAAAAAGTTACTACAGACATGAACTTTATCGATCGCGAGAAAGAAGTTCTCGAGTTCTGGAAGGCAAATGACATCTATAAGAAGTCTTTGCGCAAGGAAGGCGACGGAACGCCTACTTTCACGCTCTATGACGGACCTCCGACGGCAAACGGCAAGCCGCACATCGGTCACATCAAGACGAGAGTCATTAAGGACCTCATCCCCAGATATCATTCAATGAAGGGACAGGCTGTCACGTTCAAGGCAGGCTGGGATACTCACGGTCTCCCTGTTGAACTTGAAGTCGAGAAGATGCTCGGCATCAACGGCAAACCCCAGATCGAGGATTACGGCGTAGAGCCTTTCATCAAGAAGTGTAAGGAGTCCGTATGGACTTACAAGACACAGTGGGAGGAAATGAGCGACCGTGTAGGATTCTGGGCGGACATGGAACACCCTTATGTAACTTATGATAACAACTACATCGAGTCTGAGTGGTGGGCTCTGAAGACGATGTGGGACAAGGGACTCCTTTACAAGGGTCACAAGATCGTTCCTTACTGCCCCCGCTGCGGTACTGCCCTGTCAAGCCACGAGGTTGCCCAGGGATATAAGACCGTCAAGGAGAACTCCGTATACGTAAGGTTCAAGGTATCAGGCTCTGAGGATACTTTCTTTGCAGCTTGGACAACAACGCCCTGGACACTGCCTTCCAACGCAGCCCTCTGCGTAAGCCCCGATGCTGAATATGCAAAGATCAAGGTCAATAAGGATCTCGACGGATCAGACAAGACCGTCTATTACTACATGGCAAAGGTCCTTGTACCTACCCTCTTTGAGGATTATGAAGTCATCGAGACGATGAAGGGTACAGATCTTACAGGCATGGAGTACGAGCCTCTCTTCGATTATGCAAAGAAGATGCTCGAGGATACAAAGCAGAAGGCATACTTCGTAGTTGCTGACAATTATGTAACTACTGAGGACGGTACAGGTATCGTTCATATCGCTCCTGCTTTCGGTGAGGATGATGCGAGAGTCGGAAGAGAGAACAATGTGCCTTTCATCCAGTTCGTTGACGAGCAGGGACACCTTCCTTCCGAGTGCGGTGAGTTCGCAGGCATGTTCGTTAAGGATGCTGATCCCCTCATCATCAAGAAGCTCAACATGGAGGCAAAGCTCATCAAGAAGATGCAGTTCGAGCACGATTACCCGTTCTGCTGGAGATGTGACACGCCCCTTATCTACTATGCAAGATCAACATGGTTCATTGCCATGAGCACAAAGAGGGAAGAGCTCCTCAAGTCCAACCGCATGATCAACTGGTATCCTGAGACGATCAGGGACGGACGTATGGGTGACTTCCTCGAGAACGTTATCGACTGGGGTATCTCACGTGAGCGTTACTGGGGCACACCGCTCCCTGTATGGGAGTGCGGCTGCGGCCACCGTCACTGCATCGGTTCCATCGCTGAACTCAAGGAGATGAGCGATGACTGTCCGGATGACATCGAGCTGCACAAGCCTTATGTTGATAATGTTCATCTCAAGTGTCCCAAGTGCGGCGGCGTCATGACGAGGGTTACTGAGGTTATCGACTGCTGGTTCG
>DGUI01000036.1 GCA_002394605.1 Mageeibacillus sp. UBA4314
TACATTGAGTGATCTGCTGAATACGCAGAGTAACTGTCAGTGTAAGTGGAGTTACATTGAGCACTTTACTGAATACGCAGCAGATCGCTCAAGGTAGTGTGCATTACATTGAGCACTTTACTGAGCACGTAGCAGATCGCTCAAGGTAGTGTGCATTACATTGAGCACTTTACTGAATACGCAGCAGATCGCTCAAGGTAGTGTGCATTACATTGAGTACTTTACTGAATACGCAGCAGATCGCTCAAGGTAGTGTGCATTACATTGAGCACTTTACTGAATACGCAGCAGATCGCTCAAGGTAGTGCGCATTACATTGAGCACTTTACTGAATACGCAGACTAACTTTCAATCTAACTGACTCTAGTTTGAGTTTTTGTCTGCCTGCGCAGACTAATCTCTACCCGTCTTCCCTGTACCTCTTCGGCGTCATGCCACACTCCCTTGTAAAGACTTTGGTAAAGTAACTCTGGCTCGGGAAAGCCAGCGCATTTGATATCCACATGATCGGATAATCTGAATTCTTCAGCATGTTGCGCGAAGTCTCTATCTTCTTGTCCAGGATGTACCTGCTGACGCTAAAGCCGGTCTCGCTCTTGAACAGCCGCGACAGATAGCCCTCCGACAGCCCGGTGATCCTGCACAGATCCTCCATCCTGATGCGGACGTCGAGATGCTCGTGGATGTAGTCGATGCATTTGGTCACGTGCCTTGAGTGCACCTCGCCCTTGGCGATCTCGCGCATCCTTGATGTGTAGGCAAGGCACATTTCGCGGTGGAGGTCGGAGATCTCTTCCACTGTCCCCGCCTGGTCCGCCAGCTGGATATAGTAGTCGCTCATGCTGAACGATTCCGACAGCTGCATCCCGCCCTCGATGCAGGTGCGGGCGATGAGCGCCGTCGTGATCACATAGTGGTACTTCATGTTCTGGAGGGCGTCCTCAGACAGGAGACCGAGCCCCGTCTTGTCGTGAAAGCGTTCCTTGAGCAGATTCTCCACGCGCGCCGTATCGCCCATCCGGATGGACGTGTAGAAATCCATTTCGGGCAGGAGAGAGGCGTGGATGGACCGTATGTCACGGTTGAGGTATTCCTGATAAGATATCTTGCGTTTCTTCTTGTTCATGGGATGATTATATCATCAAAACATCATTTTAGTCATCATAGATACATCACGCAGAGCACGCCTGTGTTACTGTATCCTTAACATCCCCCAAGGAGGCGACATATGAACACGCGCAAGATCTTAAACACAATCACAGGAAGCGTGACGGTCATGGCACTACTCACATCATGCACGGGAACCACAGCATCACAGCCGGCGGACACATCAGCAGCCGCTGAGAGCACCACCGAGATCACGGCTCCAGCCGAGACGACACCCACACCCGAACTGGAGGGCTACAACCTCCTCTGGAGCGACGAGTTCGACGGCAACACCTTAAACCTCGACAACTGGACGCGCGAAGTCCGCGAGCCCGGGTGGACCAACCACGAACTACAGGAATACCGCGACTCCGAAGAGAACGTTTTCGTGAAGGACGGAAACCTCGTCCTCAAGGCGATCAAGACCGAGAAAGACGGCAAGCCCTACTACACATCGGGCAAGGTCAACTCCCAGAACAAGAAAGACTTCATGTACGGCAAGGTGGAGATCCGCGCCAAAGTCCCCGAAGGCCAGGGCTTATGGCCAGCAGCCTGGATGATGCCCCAGGACGAAAGCTTCTACGGCCAGTGGCCCAAGTGCGGCGAGATCGATATCATGGAGAGCCTCGGCAACGACACCAAGATCTCCTACTCCACCATCCACTACGGTGAACCCCACGCCGAACAGCAGGGCACACTCACCCTCGACTCCGGCAGCTTCTCCTCCGACTTCCACATCTACTCCGTCGAGTGGGAGCCCGGCGAAATGCGCTTCTACACGGACGACCAGCTCGTCCTGACAGTCAACGACTGGTTCACCGCCGAGGAAGGCCAGGACGACAAGCCCTACCCCGCCCCCTTCAACCAGCCGTTCTTCGTCCAGATGAACCTCGCTGTCGGCGGCGACTGGCCTGGCAATCCTGATGAGTCCACCAACTTTGACAACGCCGAGTTCCTGATCGACTACGTCCGCGTCTACCAGAAGCCCTCCTACGACACCAACGTCGAGAAGCCCCCGATGGTCTTCAAGGAACCGCTCGAGGACGGCAACTACATCTACAACGGCGACTTCGCCACAGCAGAAGACTTAAGCGACGACAAGGACTGGAAATTTCTCCTCTTCGAAGGCGGCGCCGGCGAAGCAAAGATCGAAGACAATGTCGCAATAATAACTTCCACCAACTGCGGAACCGAAGAGTATTCAGTCCAGTTCCTCCAGGCAGACATGCCCGTTCTTAAGGGACATAAATACAAGGTAACCTTTGACATCAAGTCCGACGAAGACCGCGACGTCGTCCTCGCCGTTACAGCCCCCAACAACGGCTGGAACAGGTACTACCCCGATACCCCTTATGAAGTAACCGGGAAATGGAAGACTTACACATTCGAGTTCACCTCTGACTCCAAGGACGACAACTACGCAAGGCTTGAGTTCAATATGGGCAAGCATGGATACACATCGACTGTATATATCAGAAATGTCAGGTACGAAGAGGTTAAGTAAGTTTTTGTTTGGTGTTATGGTTATTGGCCCCGCATCGATCGAGATGCGGGGTTTTTGGTTGGGGGTGGGACGGGGTTAACCTCCATTCTATAAATCGCTCTATGTTTTTTCATTACATAGAACGAAATATAGAATATTCTATAAATCATTCTATGTTTTGCATTTACATAGAGCAGTATATAGAATGGATGATCAAAAAAGCATTTGCAGCATCATAGTAAAGATCAGCAACCCCGGCAGCTCAACACTCCACCCCAATCGAAAGGAGCTGCCGGTTAAGGCAACTCCTTCTTCTTATTCCTTTGTGTATTCCAATATATCCCCGGGCTGGCAGTCCAGCGCCTCGCATATCGCTTCCAGTGTGGAGAACCTGATCGCACTGATCTTGCCGTTCTTCATCTTGGAGAGGTTGACGTTCGACACGCCCACTCTCTCCGACAGTTCGTTCAGTGAGATCTTCCTGTCTGCCATGACTCTGTCGAGCCTTAGTATGATCTGTCCCATATCAATCTCCTTAAAGTGTCTCGTCTGACTGGATCTGCAGTGTCTTGCCGTAGTCCAGGATCGACCTTACCGCCCATGTCACGATGAGTCCGAGCCCGCCGAAAGCAGCCCCGTTCGTCATCAGCAGCATCGCGCTCGACACGATCATGACGATCGTAACCCTCTTAATGATCTTATCCGTAAACGGAGTGTCGCTCGTCTCGATCAGCGCGAAAACCCCGTTGACCATCTTCATCAGCACTGCAACCACCGCCATCACAACAGCCATCACTGCAAGATATGCGCCGAAAACCGTGCTGTAGGGGTGAGCATCTATCAGATCCTGGACAGCCTTGATGTCAGAGTGCGCATTCGTGGGATTGCCCAGGTCGATGTTGAACCACTTCGCCGTCATGATATCTTCTGAATCTTCGGTAACAATGCCGTTCTCCTTCGCCTTCATGATCTCACTGTCGAACTTGCTTCCCATCCCGAAAATGATCACCGATCCCGCGATCGCCGCCACACATCCCACGATCGCGATGATGCACAAGATGTTGCTTACGATCTTGCCGGCATGGCAGCTCTTCTTTATCCTGTTGAGTTTTACATTTACTTCGTCCATTTTGTTGTCTCCTTAAGTTTGTTCCCTTATTTGGTCTATCAGTTGAAGTTCACCGGCCGGATTGCTTGCTGATGATATGATATTACATCGGGCGATAATGTTTGTCAACAATAAATTAATGATAAACGATAAAAATATTGCGATAGTAGATAATTATGCAAAAATAACAAACGATACGGTTTTTTCCGATTTTCGTATTTTTTCGGAGCTTTTTCCGGCGTTTTTGATGGTATGGTTGAGGGAAGTTTAATGATCTTAGGAGGTGAGACGGATGAATAACATATTTGATTCAGCGATAACAGAGTTCTTTTTGCTGCATAAGGAATATTTGGTCAAGGTACTTGATCAAATGCCGTTGGTCAAGGCGGGGCATCACGGTGAGAATCAGGTGTTCAGATTGTACTATGACGATCATCATAGTTATAAGGAAATAACAAGTTCCAGTAATCTGTGGGATTCAACTCAAATGATGTATCTCCAAAGAGCCAAGATAGGAGAAATGCTTGCTATTACCAATAAGATCATCAGTTCATTTTCAGTTAAAAACAGGTTAGGCTCTTGTTCCATAATCAATACTTCTAATGCTTACGACAGTAATTTCTTCGACAGTTTGAAAGATAGTTCCTGTTCAGTGGAGAATAAAACAAAATACTATTACAATGGGAGAAATTACCGTTCAAGATCGGAAATGTTGATTGCAATTGTGCTTGATGAACTTGGACTGGAATATAAATACGATGTGAAACTTATGCTTAATGGTGAGATGATCACGACTGATTTTGTCATTATCTTCAGAGAGTTTAACAGATGTGTGTTGTTAGAATACTTTGGAAGGTCAGATGATCCTAAGAAGAATCACAGTAATACTCTTAAGATCGAGACTTACCATAACTCTGAAATCTATATTGGCCGTGATCTGTTTATTCTATCCGGGAATTTGTACTATACTCCGGGGGCAGATGTTATAAGACTAACCTTGATGTCGATCATCGCTGAGATCACATGTTACCACCTTGAATATTCAGACTAACATTCAGACTGGAGGCGGTTAGTCTGAGTACTTGTCTGACTATTCAGACTAACATTCAGACTAGGGGCGGTTAGTCTGAGTACTTGTCTGACTATTCAGACTAACGTTCAGACTAGGGGCGGTTAGTCTGAGCTCTTGTCTGACTATTCAGACTAACGTTCAGACTAGAGGCAGTTAGTCTGAGTACTTGTCTGACTATTCAGACTGTTATG
>DGUI01000053.1 GCA_002394605.1 Mageeibacillus sp. UBA4314
AGCAGATCGCTCAAGGTAGTGTGCACTACATTGAGCACTTTACTGAAAGCGCAGCAGATCACTCAAGGTAGTGCGCATTACATTGAGCATTTTACTGAATATGCAGAGCATCAGAGGTGTCGCCGGACATCATCCCCACTCCGGGTACAGAGTCCAGTTACCAAAATCATTAAGCATATGCTCGTGCGTCACAGTATCCAGACAGACTGTATACTCTTCCGCGCCGACACACATCTTAAGATCATAGATAAAGCAGAGATTACCTCTCTCTGAGACAAAAGGCGCTGCTTTCGCGAGGTTGGAATCCTTGAGGTTGGCAGCCCTGTAATCCATGTCCTCGACCACCGTAAAAAGTGACCCTTCCTTATCATCTGCCATGGCAGCTTCGACAGTCTTCTTGACGAGCCCGGTAAATCCGGCGCTGTCCTGCCCGGCTGCTGCCAGCAATTCCTCATCAGACATCAGCTTGCCGGTCGCAGCTGAGACGTTAAAGGCCTTATATGAATCACAATCAATGGTGCTGATCCCGCGCACGAGAAGGCTCACATAACTGCCGCCGTCGTAGAAGGAATACTCAGTGCCGCTGAACCAGTCACTGTCCTCCTTGATCTCTGCTACGAACTTGCTTATCTCACTGTTGACATCAGTGATCTCAGCATCACCGAGCCTGATCCCGGGAGTGATGTAAGTCCCCTCCCCCTTCTTCTCTTCAGATGCAGTGTATACTGTGATCTTCTGCACAGCCGAGGTCTCCTCAGACACCGACGCCTCAGCTGACGTCGATCCCGATGTCACAACCGTCGTATCCGAAGGCGTCGTATCAACTGACGCCGCACCTGACGTCTCTGCTGTCTTGGAACAGCCCGCAAGGACCATTAAGAATGCCATCGCGCAGGCTGTTCCCGCAACTCTTATCTTCTTCATACCAATACCCCTCATAACACTATTGTCGGAAAGCAGATGACCTGCCAACTGCTCTAAGCATTATACATCATCCGCATAGGATAGGGCAGGTCCTCACTCCCTGTTCTTCAGCACCTCGATCGGTCTGATCCTCCTGATCCTTCCGACGAGCAGATTGTTGATGATGAAATAAAGAATGATTATCACAGCAAATATGATCACATACATTACAGGCGGATAAGAAGGCGTTATGCCTACTCCGACATTGCTGACAAGATATCTGGGATAGATGTAGTCCATGATCATCTTGCAAAGCGGTATGGAGATAAGCGCCCCGGTAAACACGGTGAAGAAGTTGCCGTCAAGGTACATCTTCCGGACTTCCCGGTTCTTAAATCCCAGTATCTTCACGAGCGCTATGTTGAAGGCCGACCTGTCGAGCATCATCTTCATCATGAGATACATTACGACGATAAAGATCACGGCAGATGCAACTGACATTGTAGTGATCATGGGACCCATCATGCTGACATAGATCCCGGCTGACTTCCTGATATCCTCTTTCGTGAGGACGCTGTAGAGGCGCCCGCTCGGGATATCAAGCTCATGGTCAGAGAAGACCACATCATAATGATCATCACTCTTGCCGAACATGTCGCGGCATCTGTCGATGTCCATGAATACCATCATCGATGCCGAGAAATCGAAGATCTTGGCTACCCTGAAGGCATACAGCCTGTCACCGTTCTTGTTTGACAGCGTGAATTCGTCCCCGACATTGAGGTTGTATTTCACTGCCACTGCCGAGCTCAGGACGAGGTCGGTATCGTTGTCCGGCAGAACTCCGGTGTCGAAGAACGGATTATCCTTTGTTATGCCCAGCAGCGTCACATCGAAAGTATATCCGTAGATCTCTTTCTTGAGGTTCTCCGCCACCGCTTCATATCCGCCTTCCGGGACTTTTTCCGACGGGTACTTGTAGTTGTACATATATTCAAACTTCGTCTGGTCAACATAGTACTCGTTTACTTTCGAACAGTAGACATAAGTATTAAGGGCAAGGAATGCGATCAGGAGACCCATGAACAGGCCCAGAACGACCGTAAGTCCGCTCCTTGCTTCCCGTATCATCTGCCTTAATCTGAACATGTTGATGAACTTCAGTCCGCGGATTCTGAGATCCCTGCCCTTGACTGCTTTCTGCTCGTTGCGGAGGAGCGACAGAGGGCTCTTCTTAAGACGCTTGCGTATGACGGTCACGTTCACGATAAATGCCGTGACCGGAGGAACAACGATCCCGTAGATCAGGATAAAAGGAGTTATCTTGATCTCCATGGCAGGCATCGAGAAATACCCCAGTGTATCGTTAAGCTGCGCCATTATCCCGATGGGAGTGCCGATCGCGGTCAGCGTGCCGATGATACCGGATATCAATGACACGAGAACGGGCACGGATACATAGCTTAACGTAAGTGTCCTTCTCTTCAGGCCCATTGAATAGAGTGCGCCGATAACGGGACTCTCGCCGTCGATCGTGTGAACGATAAAGACAGATATGACATATGCGAACAGCATCACCAGGAGCACACCGAAAATGATACTTGCAGTCAGATTGATCTGCACGTCATCAGCGGCGGAATCGATCCTGGGATTCTCGGCATGATCGATAAAGACCATCAGATTGGATGTCTCTATATCGAAGACCTTATCTACAAGATCGTTCGCCTCATCTGCAAATTCCTTGACCCCGTCATACAGCTCATGCGCACCGTCTGCAAGATCAGAAGAACCGTCCCTGATCTCACCGGAAGCATCGTAGAGCTCATTGACGCCATCGGACAGATCAGCTATGCCGTTCTTCAGCTTCCTGGTCCCCGAGTGAAGGGATGCGGCTCCGCTATACAGTGTCTTGCTGTTCCTGCGCAGTGCAAGAAGTCCGCCTGACAGGGATGATGCGCCCTTGTCCAGAGTGCCTGCTCCGCCCTTGAGCTTATCTATTCCGTCAAAGATGCTGCCGAATCCGGTCTTAAGACCGCTGACCGGCTTCTTCAGGGTCGCGCCGACACCCGCGATATACGGATTGGGATCCGAAGCCAGCGTACCGGTCGAAGCGGCGAACTCCTTGATCCCCGTGCGGTATTTGGATGCGCCTGTCCGGAGTGTGGATATCCCTGTCTTAAGTGATGTCATTCCGCCGGCAAGTGACGTGGCACCCTTAGAGGCAGAATCTACTCCCGAAGTATATGCCTTCACGCCCTTCTCCAGTGAATCAGCACCGTCATTAAGAGCTTTGGCGCCCCTCTTGAGATCAGGCATGGCATCTTTGAGCTCCTTCATGCCATCGTGGTATTCCTTTGTGCCGTCAGCGAGCTCGTCGGCACCGTCCGCGAGCTCACTTGCCCCGTCCTTGAGTTCATCTATGCCCTCCAGAAGATCATCCTTGTCGGATGTCATCCTGTTCCAGTATTCCTTGAAGTAGGCGTCATCCGTATCATCAACTTCAAACTTATTGTCCTCAAGGAGCGTCCTGAGCTCATCATCAGTCATCGCTCCATTGAGCTTAAATGCATAGTAATACTCCTCCGAAGATACCGCCTTACCCTCTGATAAGAGTTCATCATACATCGCAGGTGTTACGAAGAACAGCCCGAAAGAAGAACTGTCAACGACCGTATCGGACAGCTTCCTGTACACGGTGTTGTAGTCAGGTGCGGCACCTATGCCGCACACGGAAAGATCATGCCCTCCGACGCTGATCACATCACCCGGAACGATATTGTTGACCTCAGCAAATCTCCTCTCCAGGACAACTTCATTATCACCGGAGGGAAGCGCCCCGCTTACTACCGATATCCTGTTGATGTTCTCCCTGACCTTAAAAGCTCTCAGTATCTTGTCTTCCTTGTACTGATAGTCCGTATAGAACATCTTCTCCACTGAAATGCCTTTGTCAGTGATCTTCTTCAATTCATCGTCTCTGAGCGGAACAAAGACCGAGAACTCCCCGTCCTCGCGGCACAGCAGTTCATCACTTGTCTCCGTGATATCGATGACCGTTATCGCAGCACCCATGAGGCTGACCACTATAAAGATCGAGAATATTATAAGCAGCGAGAGAGCTATATACCTTGCAGCACCATCCTTGATGTCACGGATGGCGCGCTTAAAGAGGATCCATCCCATATCACAGCTCCTCCAGTTCAGAAGCGGGTGTCTTCACTTTGTTGTAGTAGTCTTTGGACACTTCGCCATCCTTGAGATATATAACATGATCGACCATGTTCTTGATCGAATTATTGTGCGTTACTATCAGCATCGTTGTGCCATACTGCTTATTGATCTTCTCGAGCAGGATGAGAATGTCACGCGATGTCTTCGAATCGAGCGCACCGGTCGGTTCGTCACACAAAAGGACCTTGGGGTTCTTGATCAAAGCCCTGGCGATCGCACATCTCTGCTGCTGTCCTCCTGATAACTGGGAAGGAAACTTGTTCTTATGCTCGGTAAGTCCCAGCACTGCAAGAAGTTCATCCATCTTCAGGGGATCTGATGACAGGTATTCACATACCTGTATATTCTCCCTGACAGTCAGATTGGGTACGAGATTGTAGAACTGGAAGATAAAACCGAGATTATCCCTCCTGTATCCGGCAAGCTTCTCCCCCTTCATCTTCTCAATCCCGATGCCTGCAACATTGACCGTGCCTGAATCTACTTCATCAAGACCTCCGATGCAGTTGAGAAGTGTTGATTTGCCGGATCCTGATGTCCCCTGGATAACACACATCTCACCCTTGTTTACTCCGATATTGACTCCCTTGAGGACCTGAACATAGCTTCCGCCCTCACCATAAGACTTAGTAAGTCCACGCGTCTCGATATACATATAACGCCCCCTTATCTTTCCTGTTTATTATGTTAGTCTTGTCTAACATAATCGTAAAGTTGGTGTTTTTTACAATTAATCAGATGCATCAGAAAAGGTTTTTGTAAAAATAGTTAGCAACAGCTAACTTTTGGGGTTATAATGGCATTATGGATTATATGTCAGTGTTACAGGGAATACTTATCCCTTTCGCAGGTACCACTCTCGGGGCGGCCTGTGTATTCTTCCTTAAGGGGTCGTTTGGCAACAGGACGAGCCGTGCTCTTACGGGCTTTGCTTCAGGAGTCATGGTATCAGCATCATTCTTCAGCCTCCTTATGCCCGCAATAGAGCAGTCCGCTTCCCTCGGAAGCTGGTCGTTTGTTCCCGCATGTGCAGGATTTGCCATCGGTATGCTGTTCCTTCTCGTTCTTGACAAAGTCATTCCGCACATCCACATGGATAAGAGCGAAGAGGGTCCCAAAAGCGGCCTGTCAAGGACAACGAAGCTCATACTTGCCGTCACCCTTCATAACATTCCGGAAGGTATGGCAGTAGGTGTCATATACGCGGGCTGGATCTATGACAATGCATCCATATCCCTGACAGGAGCACTCGCGCTGTCCATAGGAATAGCGATACAGAACTTTCCTGAAGGCGCGATCGTATCGATGCCGCTGAGAGCTGAGGGCATGTCCAAAGGGAAGACTTTCCTTTACGGCGTCCTGTCAGGGGCGGTGGAACCCGTCGGGGCACTGGCAGTCATCCTCGCAGCAGGAGCTCTCATTCCCGTGATGCCGTACCTCCTGAGTTTCGCAGCGGGAGCAATGATCTATGTTGTGGTCGAAGAACTGATCCCTGAGATGTCGGAAGGCGGTCATTCGAATATCGGTACCTTATGCTTCGCTGCCGGATTTGTCCTCATGATGGCTCTCGACATCGGGCTGGGATGATAAAATCTAAAAATCTTTAACAAATTCGCTAATATATTATAACATTCTGCTCATCCGAACCTGCTATAATTGTGTTGAACGAGTCAAACAAAGGGTGGTCCATCAACTTGTCGACGTCGAAGAAGAACAAGCGCCCGGACGGTCTTGACCGGGCAACTATCAGGGAGAGAATGTACACCTTCTTCATACTGGGGATCGTGTTGTTCTGCCTCGCTTTGCTCGTTCTGCATCCTTTCGTGAAGATCGAAGGCAAGGATCTTACCACTTTAGGAGTCAATGCGAATATCGGATGGCAGTATGAGGATGGCTCCAGCGCGGATCTGACTGCTCTCAAGTTCACTAACGGCAAGGGGACGGTCACACGGGATATCACATCAGTCTTCACTTCCGGCAAGGACTTCTGTTTTGAGACGAGCAATCTGTTCTTCAAGGTGTATCTCAACGACGAGCAGATCTATGATTTCCACCCTGAGATCAAGTTCTATTACGGCAAATACTACGGCGACTACACTCACTTTGTAAACATTCCCTTCTTCAAGGGTACAGGCCACCTGAAGATCGAGTATGAGGCTCTTACCGTCAACAGCTGGACCTCGTTCCGCAATGCGAAGATGACGGAGGGCAACATTTACCTGAAGGATGGTATCAGTGCCGGCATCCTAGAGTTTACGATGTGCTTCTCTTCGTGCATAATCGGTATCATAATCATCGGCATGGGCATCGTCTTCCACACGGGCAAGAACGGCAAGATCGAGACGATAGCGCTTGGAACGGTGTCGATCCTCGTTGCCTGTTATCTGATGGCATCCACTAATATCTGGCAGCTCCTTTTCATGGATTCTGTCTTGCCAAGACTGGCAGAGTATACGTCATTATCACTCGTACCCGTCCCTCTCATCCTGTTCGTTGCAGCCTATACTGACAACCTGAACAAAGGCGTTCCCCTGACGATCTGCTCCGCTTCATTCACACTGTTCTTTATGATATTTCTCACGATGGTAACAGGCATCTTCGACTACAACGTTCTGCTCATGTCGATACATACGAATATCTTCATCTCGATGATCATGCTGGTGGTATTCTTCCTGAAGACCGTGCACAACAAGAAGACAGATGTCATTAAGAACAAATGGCTTGTCATTGCATTTCTCATACTGATGATCACGTGTGTGATCGACATTACCCTGTATTACATCGAGAAGAGCAACTATAAGATCCATACTGTCCATTACGGTCTCGGGATATTCATTGTCATACTGGCTGTCTACGAGATCAATAACATCATGGTCATCAACAGGAAGAACGGTGAAGCTGAGACGATGATCCGCCTTGCGCGTGTTGACGGACTGACGGGGCTTTCCAACAGACTGTCTTTCGATGAGGCTGAGAAGGAGCTGTCTGAGGACGGTTCAGCCAAGGCGTCCCTGGCACTCCTCGACATTAACTACCTGAAGACCGTAAACGACCTCTACGGACATAGTGAGGGTGACCGTCACATCAAGGCGGCGGCTAAGATCATCCTAAACAGCTTCGGCAGATACGGCGAATGCTTCAGGATCGGCGGCGATGAGTTCTTCACGATCATCAAGGGCGAGGACCACGAGAAGAAGGTCGTTGAAGCGTTCAATACGATGACCGCAGAGATAGAGCGCTATAACAAGGAAGAGAATCCTCCTATACCTCTCAACATCGCATGCGGGATCGCGGCTTACGAGAACGGAACGAATACTGTAGGCGAAGCCGAGAAGCTTGCAGATACGCGTATGTACACGGATAAGAAGAGACTTAAGGAAGACGGCATAAATATCTCGAATCTGTGATCAGCTCATCTCCAGCATCTTCTCATAATATCCCGGATCAACTGACATAATAAGGATCATGACACCTGTTGCAAGATCTATGAATGCATGTCCCACCATGACCGGCAGCGGATCCCTCTTCCTGTGATAATACGCGCACAGTATCAATGTCAGCGGCAGGAATGACAGGAACCTGTAGAGCATGTACTTCGCGTCCCACAATACCGGAATGAAGCAGTGCTGCAGCGCAAAGAATACCGCAGGCACGATGACTGCAAGATATTTGTTCCTGATCTGACCAACACCTGCTCCCAGATACAACCCATCTTCTGCAAATGCCGTTGTCACAGGCAGCAATATGAGATTGATGAATGCAAGATATTTGTTTACCGGTTCGCACATCATCGGTGCCATGTACGGGAAGATACCGTAGCAGATGAATCCCGCCACATACATGAACCCCATGCCGATGGAGAGTATCACGACTGTCATGATAACGATCTGCCTGATCTTCGTCTTCCCTTTTTTGTAGTTGATGAGTTCGGCAAAAGTCATGTTATTAGCTCTTGCCGTCAGTATGAGGATTGCGATCGTTATCAGGTTAGCGGCAGTCGCAACGATCGACCACCAGTTGCTTATGTCACTCACGCTGCTTTTTGTTATTGCCGCTCCGGCGGTGAAGATCAGTATGAACATGATCGAACGCACCGGCAGCAGGCATGGAAATATCTTTCTCATCTTCACTCTCCTCCCGCGATCTTAACGAACCCTTCGGACGCTCTCATGACCATGGCCATAAGAGACTTCTCCGATGCCTTGAAAACGCCCGTGGCGACCATTGTTGCCAGCCCGTGCGAATATATCACCGTATCCTTAATGCACCTTGCAGCCTGTTCTTCCGTAAGCCCGGTCTGCTCTGCGATGCCCCTGATCATCGCCTTCTGCTGTCTGCCCGTTGTCAGGTCCTTAAGGCTATAAGGCTTGCTGACCGGGGTCTGTCCAAGGTACAGGAACTTGAAGAGATTAGGTTCCCTTACTGCCATCCTGATATAAGATCTTCCCATCGCCTCGAAGATACCTGAAGGATCTGATGCCTGCCTGATGCTCCTGCCTGCATATTCCCGTGCATATCCATAGAGCTCTGTCCTGAACCCTTCCATATTCTCGAAATGCCATACGATCGGCTGTGTCGAACATCCTATCTCAGCTGCCAGGGTCTTAACGTTTACGGACTGATATCCGTCCCTTATGACCATAGTCAATGCTGATCCAAGGATCATGTCCTTTGTTATGGTTGTTTTGCGTGCCATCAGGTAATCTCCTTCAGATTATATAAATGTGTTTATATAATTATCGTTATATTATATGCATGATGGCGGAGATTGTAAAGTGATGTATAATCAATTACTGTGAGGAGGGATGGATCATGTATCTTAACCATGGGAAGATAGTAGCTTCGAAGGCAGTAAACGGATTTATCATCGGCGGGTGCGGTCTGATGACATTTATCAATATCCTGTTCATGAGCGCTCCTTTCAGCAACAGGCTCGGAATGAACCGCGTGGCAGCACTGATGATCTTTGCATTCTTTCTCATGATCGCTTCGGGATGTGCTGCGGTCATCTTCTGGCGCATCATGGCGTTGAGGAGAGTATCCAGATGCCGCATCTATAACTCCCTACTGGAGGAAGATCACGACGGCATCATCACCTACGACAGCATCGCGTCAATGACAGGCTTCAAAGTCCCTAACGTTATCAAAGACCTTGTGTGGTTCATAGATCACGGATACATGGTAAATGTCACCCTGGGAAGGGAAGCTTGTAGGGTGGATCTCCTGTTAGGCGAGACGGAATTTGTCACGGTATCCTGCCCTTCCTGCGGCGCTGTAGTCAACATCCGCAAAGGCGGCGGGGGCAGATGTCACCACTGCGGAACATTTATGAGACTGGCGGAGGATCAGAATGTACAAAAATAACACTAAGATATACATAACCCTTGGTATATGGTCTGCTGTCATGGTCCCTGCAGTGCTTGGAGCCGTTGTGTCTCTCGGGGTTACTTTCGACGGGGGACCGTTCGACGATCCGGTCCCCATGATCACCATGTTCCTGTCCATCGCAGCGATAAGCATATTCCTGATCGTAATGTACTTCGTCAAGTTCGGTCAGATCGGAATGGCCATCAGGCTGGACAAGCTCTTCATGGCGGATGAGGATGGTTATGTTCCGGCAGCGGAGCTGGCCAAGGAGACGGGAACGCCTGAATATAAGCTCATCCGGAAGGCTCAGTATCTTATCAGGAAAGGGTTCCTGATCAACGTTAATTACAATGCGGCTGACAAGGCTTTTCTGCTGTCGGATAAGATCGGGAAGCCTTCAATGCAGACGGCAGGGATCCCTGAGAACAGACCGTTTCTCGGCGTTTACTGTCCCGGGTGTGCAGCGAGCCTGAAGATAAGAGCAAATACAAGAGGCAACTGTCCCTACTGCGGAAGGGAGATCATCGCCCCTCCGTATAATGATAAGGGAACTTTACGGTAATCCGGAAAATACATCCAAAGAACGCCTTACTGTGACGCCGCAGGCGTCACTATTGGGTGTCAATCTGCTTCAAGCCTTCGGCAATTCCCATCTGAATCGTGCTGCAAGGAGCCTTAATATAACCGTGATCGAAGCCCCTGCGATCATCGAGATAACGGATCCCAGATACTGCCACGCCAGCGCGCACACAAGGGCGCCGATAATGGACGCACACGCATAGAAGTGCTTAACGAAGATATACGGAGTATTCCCGGCGAACGTATCCCTCATCAGTCCCCCTCCGACACCGGTCAGCACACCGACGAAAGTAATGAGGAAGATATTCACTTCAGCAGTCGAAGAATATGCCGCCTGAACACCTGCAACCGTAAAGAGTCCGAGTCCGATCGAATCCATGATAAGGAGCAGGGAATCGTAGATCCTTCCTGTCTTTGCGAGGAGTCTCCTGACCGATGGGATGAACATGATTATGCTGACGAGCACGGCCGTCCCTGCGAACGCCGGGTTCTTGAACGCATCAGGCGGAGTGATGTTGAGGATGAGGTCTCTCAATATCCCCCCTCCCACGGCGGTCGTAAGTCCAAGCACACAGACACCGAAGATGTCCATCTTCTTCTGTATGCCGACCAGCGCCCCGGACACCGCGAAAGCGATCGTCCCGATGATCTCCAATATAAACAGGATAAGCATTTCGTTCCTCGTAACTCTGAATAATATGAACATTATATCGTTTTTTGACCCATAAATCTTTTCCAATATTGAAAAGAACGGGACATGGTGATAAAATCTCCTCTGTTAGTCAAGGCTAACAACAATCTGGGAGGAGGAAAACGCATTTGATCCTGACATTGATACTTTCTGCAATAACCATGGCCGGGCTTTTTCTCATGCTCTGGTCAGGCGTTGCATTTATCCAGGACAAGCGCTTCTTCTCCTCTGCCCACAAAGATATCCTGGCAATCATCACACCTAAGCCGGAACGATTCAAAGGACAGCATGTAACAGGCTTCGTCCTTGCATTCGTTGCGGTCGCGATGAATGTCGGAGCGGTAATCGCAGGTGCGTGGGACGGCATCAATAACGGCTTTGGATTCTGGCAGTTCTTTCTGAGGTTCGGTCTGATGGTGATACTGCTCAAGGCGTATGATGTCATCTTTTTCGATTGGGTCCTGCTGTGCAACTCAGGATTCTTTCCCCGTTACTACCCTGAGACAAGGGCTGTGATCGGGCGCCACATGTTCGGATATAATAAGGTGTCCCATGTGATCCATACCCTTGTATATCTTGCGGGTGCGGCATTGCTGTCATTCATTCTCAAGAGGGGCTAGATGACGGATAAAAATTTTGAGCGCGATGTTGGTCTTGGCTAACAAGGAGGAAACTATGGGAAGTGTGATAATTTACGCAGTCTTGATACTGGTAATAGGCCTGGCGGTCTACGGGACGGTCAGAAGGATCCGTCACGGCTCATCTTGCTGCGGCGAACATGACCCTGCCCCAAAAAAGGTACGGGTTGCCGACAGGAACAAAAAGAATTACCCGTATGTATACGAATTGAGCGTTGACGGCATGCACTGCGCCAACTGTGCAAGGCGCGTTGAGAACGGGTTTAACAGGCAGGACGGGATGTGGGCCACAGCTGATATCGGTCGTAAGACCGTAGAGCTCATATGCAAGAGTCCTGCAGATGAGGATACCTGCAGAAAGATCATCTCCGCTGCAGGATACACAATGCTTCGAATTAGATCAATAACATAAGGCAAAGAGGAGTTATGTGGGAGATAGTAAAGTAAAATGACTGACAAGGAATACAAAGAACTGTCCATTGCCGAATTCTCCAAGGCGGCAAAGGTTTACGAGACAGACCGGGCGGGCGTGTATAAGATGTGCAGGAAAGATTATCCTGATGTACTCGCGGAACTCGAGAAGGAAGAGTTCACGAGCCTTCTTGACTGCGGATGCGGAACAGCGCCGATGCTCACTCTGCTCAAAGAGAAGTACCCTGACAAGAGATACACAGGGATAGACTTAACGCCAAAGATGATCGAGGTCGCAAGATCCAAGAACATGCCGGATGTGGAACTGGTCGTGGGGGATTGTGAGAACCTCCCTTTCGATGAGGGTTCTTTTGACGTGGTGATCTGCTGCCAGAGCTTTCATCACTACCCTAACGTGCAGGATTTCTTTGACAGCGTGTACCGTGTGCTCAGGCCGGGCGGAAGGCTCATACTGAGGGACATGACGGCAAACTCGGCTGCGGCACGGTGGTTTATGAACAAGATCGAAATGCCGATCATAAATCTGTCCGGCCACGGTGATGTCCATGTATACGGCAGGGATGAGGTAAATGACCTGTGTAATAACGCGGGCCTCAAGATGGAGCTTTTCGAGAAGAGGGGGTTCCTCCGCCTGCACTGTGTAGCAAGGAAAATGCGTTAGAACGGGGCAATATCAATATACGCTTGCCGCAGAGACTTATCCTGACATTATCCTGTTAGGCGTGGTACAAATAAAACAAAAGTAATATAATTAACACCATGAAAAGTCTCGGAGAATTTACCGTTCAGGGCAAACACGAATATAATGAGCGAAGGTTCAGGGTATCACCTGCGAAGATCATACCTGCAAGCTTTCTCTTTGTGATCCTTTTGGGGACTTTGTTACTGATGCTTCCGATATCCTCGGCCGACGGTCAGGGTAAGGATCTTGTTACCGCTCTCTTTACCGCGACTACCTCGGTCTGCGTTACGGGTCTCGTTGTCGTAGATACGTTTGCTGCGTGGAGCATTGTCGGGAAGATCGTTATCCTGATACTGATCCAGCTCGGAGGTCTCGGTATCATCTCGTTCATGTCCATGACCATGGTCCTGCTCAAGAGGCGATTCTCGCTGGAAGACAGACAGCTCCTGGTAGATGCCATGAATTTTGATACAGGCAACGGAATGCTCCGCTTCCTGATAAGGATCTTCAGATGGACCTTTATCGTGGAAGGACTTGGCGCCGCAATGTATCTTGCGGAGTTTATCCCGAGGTTTGGCATTGCCAAGGGAATATGGGTATCCGTCTTTACCGCGGTATCCGCTTTCTGTAATGCAGGGATCGATATCATCGGCCCTGACAGCCTCATAGGCTACCAGAGCAACCCCGGCGTACTTATCGTCACGATGATACTGATCATTCTGGGAGGTCTCGGCTATGTGGTATGGTTTGATGTTACCGATGTTGTGGCTGAAGGAATACGCAACCGTCTTTCCATCAGGCGGATATTGTCACGTCTGTCGACCCACACCAAGCTCGTGCTCGTTCTTACCCTGTCCCTGATCCTTGCAGGGGCGCTGGTCGTTCTCCCCGGAGAATTCAACAATCCGGAGACCATGGGTAACATGAGCCTCGGGGAGAAGATACTTAACAGTTTATTCCAGTCCGTTACGTTCAGGACGGCAGGTTTTGCCACAGTGCCTCAGGAAGGCTTAACCCCCGTATCTGTCATGATAGGTTACATTCTCATGTTCATAGGAGGATCTCCGATAGGAACCGCAGGCGGTGTTAAGACCGTAACGATGTTCATAGTGATCCTCAACGTTGCCGCCTATATCAGACACCGCAGGGAAGCAGTCGTCTTTAGAAGGAATGTGTCAAGGGAACTCATGCGCAAGGCGACAGCGATCGTATCAGTGAGTCTCTTTACGGTAATATTTATGACGATGCTCCTTCTCGCGACCAATAATGTTAATATCGAAGATGCCCTGTTCGAGATCTTCAGTGCCGTAGCTACGGTAGGTCTCAGCAGAGGTGTAACACCGAACCTCACCGAGATAGGCAAGATAATCGTAACGATATCCATGTATCTCGGAAGGATCGGTCCCATATCACTCGCGTTGTTTTTCGCGGGGAGCAAGACAAAACAGGATAATCTTGATTATGCCAAAGGCAAATTCTTTGTAGGATAGGAGTAGAATTATGAGCTTATCGATCGGAATCTTAGGACTTGGTAAATACGGCAGGAGCCTTGCTGAGAACATGTACAAGTTTGGAGCTGACGTTCTCGTCGCAGACAAGGATCAGGCCCGCATCGACGAGATCTCCACCAAGGTCAATTCAGCCGTGGTCGCTGACCTTGCAAGCGAAGCGGAGCTTAATGAATTGGGGCTCGGCAATCTCGATATCGTAGTTGTGGCGATGGGTTCCAACCTCGAAGCTTCCATCCTGTCCGTCGCGATCGCCAAGGAGAAAGGCGTCGGCTTTGTCATAGCAAAGACATCATCTGACAGGATGACAGCCATACTCGAGAAGATCGGAGTCGACAAGATAGTCGATCCTGAGGAAGAGAGCGGCCTGCGTACTGCAAGGATCATCGCTTCAGGCAGGATCATGGACTATATCGACATGGAGGGCAACCTCTGCATGGTCGAGATCAAGCCCAAGAATAAGTGGATCGACCATACCATCAAGGATCTTGATATCAGAAAGACAGATAAGATCAATATCGTGGCAATGAGGACCGGCAAGGGCAACTGGGTATTCCCGGACCCCAACACCGTGATCACATCCAACACATCGCTGATGGCGGTGCTCGATAAGAAGGATCTCAAGAGTATTCAGTGACAACAGGGACACCTTTGCAATTCGAAACTGTATTTCATATTAAACCCCCGAAGTATGTCTGAAGTGAACCCACTTTGTTGGACGATTTAAATTGAGTATAAGGACTGATTCCTTGC
>DGUI01000046.1 GCA_002394605.1 Mageeibacillus sp. UBA4314
CTGCTCCTACAACAGCACCTGCAACGCCTACGGCAACAGTAGCTCCAACAACAGAAGCTACAACAACCTCTGAGGCTGCTACAACAACAGAAGCTATATCAACTTCTGAGGCTGCTACAACAACAGAAGCTACAACAACTTCTGAAGCAGCTACAACAACTGAGGCAGCAGCTACAACAGATGCAAGCGAGACAGGCAGTGCTTCAATGACAACAGATGCTGCTTCAACCGGTGAAGCTGCTCCTACAACTGCAGGTCCTGGCCCTGATGATTATCAGTTCCAGCTGAACAAGCACGACGAGAAGGATAAGAGAGTCGTTTACGCCGTTCTTTCGATCGAGTCCGTTAATAAGGATATCGACCTGTCCGGTGTACAGGTTCTCCAGAATGGTAAGACAGCTGAGAACTTCAAGCTCTCTTCCAATAAGAAGAAGATCTCCTTCACGACGATCAGCAAGGATGATGCTTATGTATACGGACTCCCTCAGGGTAAGTACTACATTACAGAGTCCATCGTACCTAAAGGATATGTAAAGGCTGACCGTATCACAGTTACGATCACAAAGGCCGGTTCACTTGGCGGCGTATACGTCAAGGGTACACCTCAAGAAGTATTCAACCGTGAGGTACTGATGCTCGATAAGGCAGATCCTTCTGCTAAGCAGCCTTACGTACCTGCAACAGGTGAGGATGCAACACTGGCTATCAGCCTTGCAGTCATCTGCTTCGTAGTATCCGGTGGTGTTGCGGTATTCGCACTCCGCAGATCTAAGAAAGAGACTGAGAACTAATGATAAGATCAGTTGATCTTCAGGAGGTTGCCTCGTCAGAGGCAACCTCTTTTTATAGTATGACGGGCACCGTTTTGATAACAGGTATCAATAGTGTATAATTAACCTAATAAATCCTTCAGGAGTGTTATAGAGTCATATGTTATTTTTCGTAGGTTCAGTAATACTGTTCTTCATTTTGTGTTTTTATGCATACAGATACTATTTTACGGATATCGGCACATCCATCGGGAAGGTTAAGCTTAATAAGATCTTTGTTATAGCTTTCTTTGCTCTCGGATTTCTCCTGAGGGTCTATATCTCTGCAAGGAATTCCGGGAAGGGGTATAACGGATTTGAGACTGATATCAGCTGCTTTACGGCCTGGTCGAGACATGCTTTCGAGGATGGTCTGTCGAATTTCTATACGAGTGACATGTATACTGACTACCCGCCGGGATTCGTATATGTTTTCTATCTGCTGGGCGCCATAGCAAAACTCCTGGGATTGCAGGAGGGATCAGCAAGCTATGTCATACTGCTGAAGCTCCCTGCCATGATCTCGGATATCGGTATTGCAGTCTGCGCATACATGATGTCCAGGGAGATGAAGGTAAGCAAGTTCTCTTCGCTGTTCATGTCATTCCTGATCATAATGAACCCGCTCGTCCTCATCGACAGTGCGGTCTGGGGACAGACTGATTCAGTCTTTGTATTCCTGCTCGTTATCGTGTTCTGCTTGTTCTACAGGAAGAAGAACATACCCGCATACTTTATCTATGGCGTTGCCATACTCATGAAGCCGCAGTCTCTTATATTTGCGCCGGTAGTTATCTTTGCATATATCAATGCAATAACGGCAAACTTCAAGGATAAGAAGAAGTTCGTCAACGATATCATGATCCATACAGGATCAGGTCTTGCAGCCGTTGCTTCAGTATTCCTTCTGATGGTACCGTTCGGCGTCACTGTGGCACTCAAGCAGTACACAGAGACACTGACATCTTATCCTTACGGTTCAGTTAACGCATATAACCTCTACGGACTTGCGGGCAAGATCTGGATCGGGCAGGACGAGACCCTGCTGGGCATCCCCATGAAGCTGCTCGGTACGATCTCCATCGTTCTTATGCTCATCGCAGCAACATACATCTTTATCAGGATGCGTAAGTCCAAGTCGGTCTATTTCCTTACGGCTACGTTCATCATCTTTGCGATGTTTACGCTGTCTGTCAGGATGCATGAGCGTTATATCTATCCGGCTGCGATCTTCCTGCTGTTTACGTTCATAATGAGGCCGAAGACTGAGACATTCATCCTTTTTGTTGCAAACAGCGTAATATCGTTCTTCAATGCGTTCCATGTCCTCTATTACTATGATCCGGAGAACTTTGACAGGGCGAATCCGATCATTAAGACCGTAAGTATCATGGAGATACTGTCGTTCGCATTCCTCGTTTATATCATCGTTAAGTATTATACGAAGCCTGAGGATGAGAAGGCAGAGCGCAAGGATACCGAGAAGATGATCCAGTCGAACAACGCTTATTTCGAGAGGATCAGGCAGCACAAGACATACTTCAAGTTCTCTGAGAAGATCGCTAAGATGACGAAGGTCGACTACATCATCGTCACTGTTATCATGGTGCTCTATTCATGCGTTGCTTTCTATCATCTCGGTGACATGGATGCTCCTCATACGGAGTACTCTCTGGTCAACGAGGGCGCCATCACCATCGATCTCGGTGAGCCGAAGAAGGTAAGCGAGATGTGGGTCTACTTAGGCCACGAGTTTGACCAGGATTACTGGGTATCTTATTCGACTGACGATGAGACATGGTATTCACTCTTCACGGTCGAGGATCCGTGGAAGACAGGATCAGTTTATAACTGGAACAAGACTGAAGTTGACATATTCGCAAGATACATCCATATCGAGCCTGTTGATGAGAACCACAACGACTGCGTTATCGAGATGGTCCTGAAGGATCCCGAGGGCAACCTCTTAGAGCCGGTCAACAAGGACAGGTTCTATAATCTCTTTGACGAGCAGCAGTATGCGGTCACGGAAGATACGTATCTCAATGGTACATATTTCGATGAGGTGCATTATACACGCCACATCTACGAGATGAAGAACGGATTGTACACATATGAGAACACGCATCCCCAGCTCGGTAAGGAGATCATGTCACTCGGTACGTTCATATTCGGCATGAACCCGTTCGGATGGAGGTTCAGCGGTACTGTCTGCGGCATCATCATGATCTTCGCGATGTATGTGTTCGCCAAGAAGTTCTTCTCCGACACGAAGCTCGCGACACTGACGACGGTCGTGTTCACGTCTGACTTTATGCATTTTGTGCAGTCGAGGATCGCGACGATCGACGTCTATGCGGTCATGTTCATCATGTTGTCGTTCATATTTATCTATGAATATACGCAGCTTAATTTCTACGATACGCCGCTTAGGAAGACGTACCGGCCGCTGTTCCTGTGCGGACTGTTTGCCGGGCTTGCGATCTCCTCGAAATGGATCGGCGTTTATTCAGCCGCCGGCATCGCAGTTCTCCTGTTCATCATGTTCGTATACAGGTACCGCGAGTACGCTCAGGCGCTTAAGAGGGTAGAGACCGACTTTAAGAAAGGCAGCGATTTTGATATCGTCCGCGTATTCAACCGCCGCCTCATAAAGACGGTAATGTGGTGCGTTCTCGTATTCATCATCATCCCTCTCATCCTTTACACTCTTACATACATCCCGTTCAACGACGGAGTGGAGGGAAGGAGCCTCATCAGCAAGATGCTCAATGCTCAGAAGACGATGTTCAACTACCACACGAACATCACTTCAACGCACCCTTACTCATCAGAATGGTACCAGTGGCCTGTCATGACAAAGCCGGTTCTCTTCGTCTTCGAGATGATCTCCGATACATCGCGCCGCGTCATAACGCTCCTCGGCAACCCCGCGATCTGGTGGCTCGGTATCCCGGCATCGCTCTACATGATCTACCTCTGGCTCAACGAGCGTGACCGCAAGGCCGGTTTCCTCCTCGTCGGATACCTCGCGCAGTACCTGCCCTGGCTCCTGGTCGAAAGGTATGTCTTCATCTACCACTATTTCGCAAGCGTTCCGTTCATTACTGTAATGATCATCTACTCGCTCACAAGACTCGGCAAGCGTTTCCCGAAGATCGGAAACAAACCGGTCTACGTCTACGCTGCGATCTGCGTACTGCTGTTTATCCTGTTCCTGCCGATATTGAACGGTTCGGAAGTTACGGTCGATTATATTACGCACTTCCTCAAGTGGTCGAAAGACTGGGCAATGTAAAGCGCTTCGGACAATATTTCCGGGGACAGTCGCTCGCATTACAGGACGCAAATGTGTGCAACACATTTGCGTTTTTTTGCCGCTCGGCTCCAAAGATCCCTGGAAAATTGTCCTTCACGCCGGCGGGGAGTGACTGGAGAGTGGATGGGGAGTGGATGACAGCGGGGACACCTTTGCATTAGTATAGTAAAGTGCGGAAGACTGCGGAGTGGACATGTATTATTACAATATGTGATCATTCAGAATAACATTCAGACTAGAGGAGGTTAGTCTGAGTACTTGTCTGAATGACAATCCTTTACCGGTACACTTTGTGAGACTGACAACGCCAGATGACAGCCGGGACACCTTTGATACGGCAAGGAGTCATGGAGTTGGTAAGCTCATTCTATAATCCACTCTATGTAAATTCATTACATAGAGCACTACATAGAATATTCTATAAACCATTCTATGTATTTGCATTACATAGAGCACTTTATAGAATGGATCGTCAGGAATACTTAGATCAACTCAAATATGACACCGGGGACACCGTCACGCGTCACGCCGCCACACCGAGACAACTTCACACAGTCACCTCATCACTATTCCCATATGCACACTCCATCCACACTCCGATAACGAAGAATACAAATTTCTGTGGATCTTGTCCTCATAGCTCCTTTAATGATAAGCCACCCTGTATCTGCCGAACTCAGCTAGCAAGTAACCCTTATCCGCCAGGGCGGTGAGGTCTCTGTCATCGCCTATGATATATGCGGCATTGATCGATGCGTCGGGATCGTCCGTGTTGGCCGCGTAGCTGTATTTCGTGAAGGAGTCGGCTGACAGGAATGATGCCGGATAATTGTTGTAGACGACGGTATCGCGGAATTCCGTGACCGGGATCTTCTCGTAGAATAAGACGCGGGGGTAGTGGATGTCTCCGGAGAGGTAGACTTTCGAAGCGTGCTCATCGGCAAATGCGAGGGCCTGGTCGAGGCCGTAGCCGAAGTGGTAACTGATGCTCTCGTTATATGTGGTGAAGTAAGTCCTTGAGAAGAAGAAGAGGAACAGGCAGAAGTAGAGTGCCACTCCTGCGATCGCGATGTTGCTCCTGATGCGTGCGACCCCGACACCTGCGAGGATGATCATAGGCAGGAAGAGGATGTTGATCCTGTTGATATTGACGTAGATCAGCATGCCGAGGATGAAGGGGAAGAGGAAGTTAATGAAGAGCATGATGCCGGGACAGTACCTTCCGCCCTTATTCCTGTAGAACCTGACAACGTCCATGATGAGGACGATCAGGCCGAAAACGGAGAAGAGAAGGGCAACATAACCGATAAAACCATATCCGTCAACATAGTTCCACGGCAGTCCGTCAGACTGCTTGGTGATGATGTCAAAGAGATTGCCGATCTTGCCTGCGAGATTCTCAAACGAGACCTCACCGGACCTGAATACCAGGAGCTTGGGGATCGAGATAAAGCCTGTCTTGATCTCGCCCATGACGCCCAGATTGACCAGGACGAACAAAAGCAATGGCAGTGCGAGGATGAACAGGATCACGCCGCTTATTATCGTATAGACATCAAACCTGATCTTCTTTGCATAGATCAGATATCCGATCTCCGCCGCGAGGATGAATGGCATGATGATCCAGACTGCCGCGTATGCGTATAGTGATAATCCGTAGAAGATCGCGGAAGGTATCAGGAACTTGCTGTTGTCTGCACCTTCTAGGAGGAAGTAAGTTGCGATCAGGATCATGCCCGGAGCGAGGTTGGACTCAAGTCCCCAGCGGCTCAGCATGATGTGCCAGGGGCAGCAGGCGAGCATTGCCATCGCGCACAGCCCTGTCTTCGTGTCATAGAGCTTCTTGCCGGTCAGATAGACGACAAAGAGGCTTGCCACGCCGAGGATGACCTGCGGGAGCCTGATCGCGAAAGGCGTCAGGCCGAAGATCGCGATAAAGGGCATCATGAGGTAAGACTCAAGAGCATTCATTCCGGAACCCCACGCCACCAGATAGACGGGGTTGGTATAACCTGCGGTATCCATACCGTAATTCATCAGCGAATAAGCTTCATACCCGGCGAAAGCCTCGTCCTGGTTAAGTCCGGCGGGCACCAGCCCGAACCTGAGACATCTCACGAAGATACCTACCGCCAGGATAATGAAGAAAATGATCAGTTCAACATTCTGGCGCTTCAAAAGTGATCTATTCATATCAAAAAGAACGCTCCCGTAACTATTTGTCAACTTCTTATGTTATTATATATTAAATTTATAAAATAGGTGAGGCTGTTGATGTTCCTGAAGAAATTGATACCGGATTCTAAGATACGCTCTGCGGTGATCTGTGGCGTTCTCCTTGTTCTGACGGTCCTTATCGAGATCTTCGGCTTCAATTACCGCCATTGGCAGACCCTTTCGAACGAGGAGTTCAGGCTTCCCATGGAATTCGGGACGAGCTTTGAAGCAGGCGGGGACGGTGCGGTCAATGTCGTAGGCTCAAGTGACAGGTCCATCTATATCGGTGATATCAACAGACGCGTTAATACGTTGTATGTCCATTTCTCGCGCGTTGGCGTGGACGACAAGGAGAATGCCAATGCCATAAGGACAGACTTCAATATACACGACGATGCCAGGTACAAGCTCTACTGGGCGAATGAGCGTCCCATTTGTGCGAGCGAACCAAGGAGTTCTTATGTGAAGCTCCATACGGCAGGAGACCTGCAGGAGCTGATGCTGTATCCTTATTTCGAAGAGGGTGATTCGTATAAGGTGGATGTCTCTTTTAATCCCGTTGTGCCGCTGTTCTTTGCGTGGGAGAGGATCGCGCTCGTCTTTGGGCTGTTCATGCTCATCTACTGGTTTAGGCCTGGATCCATCCTGCACAGGATCAAGTATCTGAAGATCAAGCCGGGCCTGAGGTATGCGATAGTTGCGGTATTTGCTGTGTTCACTTTCCTGATCCTCTTGTGGTCGCAGGGGCTGAATCCTTATTACCAGAGTGAGCCGCAGGATAACATGCAGCAGTATCAGAGCCTGGCGGAGGCTCTGGCCAACGGGCAGTTCTCGCTCCTGTACAAGCCGAGCGAAGAACTGATCAATCTGCCGAATCCCTACGATTTTGAACTAAGGGACCAGACGATCGGGCTTGGCGGATATAAGTTCGACCATGCATATTATGAAGGGAACTATTATGTTTATTTCGGGGTCATGCCGGTCCTTCTGACCTATCTGCCATACTATCTGGTGACGGGGACGCACCTGCATAACCATGTGGCGTGCCTGATCGGACTGACACTGATACTCGTATCACTGCTGTTGGCGATGGACGAGATCATCAAGAAATTCTACAAGGACTGCTCGATCGGCCTGTGGTTCATGCTCACGGAACTGTTCGTTCTTGGCAGTTTTATCATCTACATATCCAAGAGGCCGGAGCTGTATGCCGTGCCGATAACATTTGCCGTGGGATTCGGAATACTGGGATTAAGATGCTTTATCAAGGCACTTCCGGACAACGAACTGGGCGAACTTGATGTCAAGTATATCTTCTGGGGCGCGCTCTTTACGGCGCTCATCACGGGCTGCAGGCCTCAGGTGTTCCTGATATTCCTGCTCGATATCGTCATCCTCAGGAAATACATCTTCAATCCGAAATATCTCAGGACGAAGAACGGCATCAAGGCGGTGTTGTGCGGCGTCGTTCCCATGCTGGCCGTCGCTGCGTTCATGATGTATTACAACTACAGCAGGTTCGGCAGTCCGTTCGATTTTGGCGCCTACTATAATCTTACCTTCGATGACCTCAGGACGAGGGGATGGGAGTGGGACAGGATGCAGTACGGCATCTACCAGTTCTACCTGCGCCCATGGGAGACTAAGCCGGAATACCCGTATTTCGGGCATTTCAGGGATGATTCGCGCTACATGGGCATGATCACCCAGGAAGACATGTACGGCGGCATCTTCTTCATGGCACCGTTTGTCCTCATGGGCCTGTTCACGATCCTCTATCGGAAGTATTATTCCGCCAACAACACGACTAAGAGCCTGAGGATCATGGCTTACGTTGCCATGGCGGCAGGATTCACGATATCTGTATTTGATGCGGTCAAGGTCGGCTTTCTGGGAAGGTATTTCTGCGACTTCTCGCACCTGCTGCATTTCGCGGCGATATTTGCCGTTATCGGGCTTATGCAGTCCAAGGCTAAGCGCAGGACGGAGTTCAGAAGGACCTTGATCATAATGCTCCTGTGCTGCATCATATTTGAAGTATTCTTCCAGATCACGAACTTCTACCAGGATGCAGGTGATTACCTGCAGGGCAACAGGCAGGATCTGTATTATCACGCGTATTATCTGTTCGAATTCACCGTGTGATTCCTCCGTGTGGTATAATATTAGCCTAGTTCTATAAATCGGAGGACTTTTTATGAATAAGTTCAAGAAGATGATGGCAGCATTGCTTACCATGATCATGCTTCTCTCATTCATTCCCGCGACGGCCAATGCGGCTACCCGCGGCTGGAAGAAGGCAGGTAAGTACTGGACATACATCATGCCAAGCGGCAAGAAGGCCAAGGGCTGGAAGAAGATCAACAAGAAGTGGTATTACTTCGACAAGAAGTACCACATGGTAACAGGCTTTCAGAAGATCTCAAAGAAGTACTTTTATTTTACGTCTAAGGGCGTAATGAAGACCGGCTGGGTCAAGATCGATAAGAAGAAGCATTACTTTGACGTCAGTGGAGAGATGCTGAAGAAGTCATGGGTCGATACAGGCACGGCTTTCTATTATGTCGATGAAGAAGGCATAATGGTCAAGGGCGCAAGGAAGATAGGGAAGGATACATATGTATTCGGTACCGACGGCAAGAAGATCGAGGCCAAGGGCTGGCAGGTCGTTAAGGTCAAGGTCAAGGGCGACGACGGCAAGACAACTACCAAAGAGAACTGGTACTATCTCAAAAAGGGAGGCGTTGCCTATAAGCAGGGCTGGCACAAGATCAGTAATGAGTATTGGCTCTTTGATGAGAATTGTATCATGATCGATTATAGTGCTGACGACCCTTCGCTGTCAGATCCGGCTAATCCTTGATCTGCTGTTCAGAAGATTTGATGGAACTGCTCCGGTCAATCCGGGGCAGTTTTTATTTGGTTCTTCACGTTTTGTATGGGTTCAATGACTCGGATGATCACGCTCGTAAACCCAGATCGAAAATTATAGCTGATCGGGTTTACATTTTTGATTAAAAGTAAACCCGATTCCCTAATATTATTGAAAATGGGTTTACGCGGGCACCGCATGCGTAAACCCGGTTCGCCATATTTGCTCGTTTTGGGTTTACTTTCCGGCATTTTTATAAACCCGATTTTCGATTATTGAGAATTTGGGTTTACGTGGTTGATAAACAAAAAAAGATCTGCCATTGCGGCAGATCTTTTAAACTCAAATCAGGATAACTCTCTTACTTCAGCACAGGATCGATCAGCGAACCGAAGTAGTTAGCTGTCTCAACAAACCTTCCTGCAGGATAATCTTTCTGGCTTGAAGCTGTCATACCGATCTTGAATGTGTCGGGATGGCCAAAATCAAATGTCCAGACGATCTCGTCACCGCACATTGCCTCATCAAAATAGACGTTTTGGGAACCGTCATTGAAGACGATGGTGGAGTGGCCGATGTTGTTCTTATCGAGTATTCCGTGATACTCATAGACTGTCGAGAGGTTCTCGTACTCGGCATAATCGGGAACGAACTTGTCACATGTGAACTCGAATGACAGTGTTGCCAGGTAAGCGAGTGAAGCAAGACATGTCTGCCTGTCTGAACCGGCCTTCATGTTTGCGTACTCGTCAGGACCGAACCAGTAGAGAGTGCATACTCTTCTGAATGTCTCGATGTCGAATTCCCTGACCTGCTGGCTGATGCTGTCCTTGATCTGGTTGTTCTCCTTGATAGCCTTGCTCACGTCACCGAAAGTAGTATTTCCATAAAGCACGAAGCTGTCGGGGATGCCGTCAGTGTATGTGATAGTCGTGTGGATCTCTCCGTCACTATCCATGGTCGTCTTCTGATGCGCCCAGCCGGTGTCGATGTCCAGATCCTTGTCCTTGTCATAAGTCCTGTCATCGTCATCGTCATCATCATCACCATCTGTCGCTGATGTGTACTTCTTGTAATCGTAATCATCATCATCGTCGTCGTCGTCACGGCTGTTGTCGTCCATCCAGTCGAAAGTATCATCCAGACCTGCGTCTCTCATGTACTTCTTGAATGTCCTGTTGTTGCCGAACATGAGAAATGCGAGGAGACCCATGAGGATAACAGATACGATGAGACCTGTAATGGCCATTCCTTTACCACGCTGCTTCTTTGCACATGCAACGATGAGTCCGATCAGCGAGAGCAGGAAACCGAGCCACGAAAGGAGACCGCAGCAGAGGATGGATACGAGTGAGACTACCATACCTGCGATACACAGACCGTTTGTTGAAGCGGGAGCTGTGTATGCGCTGCTGATCCTGCCGGAAGTCACAGGCTGGACGGGAGCAGCGATAGGCTGGGATACCGGCTGGGCCTGGATGGGCGCAGCAATGGGTGTTGCCTGGATCGTCTGTACAGGCTCGGGCTGTACGGGCTCGGCATTATCGACCGGAACTGCAACGGCTGCCGGTTCATCAAGAGCTGATCCGCAGAACATACAGAACTTGTTTCCGGATTCGTTGGAAGCTCCGCAATTGGGACAAAATGACATATTAAACCCTCCCTTAGAATGCTTATAGCATGTTATCTCGGATATTATACATTATAAAAAGAGATAATTGTTAGGAAATAATAAAGCTGCCTCGTATGAGACAGCCTATCTTGCTTCTGGTGCGGCGAACGGGACTTGAACCCGTATGGAGTTACCCACACGCCCCTCAAACGTGCGCGTCTGCCAGTTCCGCCACCGCCGCGTTCGTCAAGCAAGAGATATTCTACTTATTTAATCGTGTAATGTCAAGGCTTTGTTGACATAATTATTTAATTGCTCGATAATGATTATATTTACAGCGATCAGGAGACTGCTTAACCAATGAGTGATAATACTTTTTCGCCCCGCAATAGAGCAAAGATGCCGAGGAACAGGATCGTTTTCTACGCGTTGTGCATATTAGCCACACTTGCCCTGATCGCAGGAGTCATATCTGTTCTGGTATCCGGGAAGGTGGGAGTAGTCTATAACCGCGGCGATATCATCGTGGAAGATGAGGGAAGGAAATGGACCATACATGATGTGGATGTTACGCCGGGCATCTATCAGATCGATATCGATTATCACAGCAGTGCCGACGTACTGACCGAAGTTAAGGTCAGAGACGGATCCTGGAGAGATCTGCTTACCGATGATCCGGCACTTCACAGTTTTCAGACAAGCAGGAGCTTTAAGGTATGGGCTAAGAGCACGTGCAGGAAGCTCTATGTCGAGATGAATAGTGACGAGGCTTTCGAGGTTAATGAGGTCAGCGTCGTAACTGCAGCAAATTCCAATGTCTACCGCATCTCACAGATGGTCTTTGTATACCTCCTGGTGGTGGGGATACTGGCGGCATTTCTCCTGTTCAGGGAGATCATACGGGCCAATTCCCGGGCGGTCATCGGTATAGCTGTCATTACGCTGATATCGTCCGTGGGACTTTTTGTCACTTATATCTTTCCGGGGCATGATATCAATTTCCATCTGCTCAGGGTTGACGGTCTTGCTGATGCTCTGTCAGCGGGGAATTTTCCCGACAGGGTGCAAACGAACTGGTGTTATGACTGGGGATACTCGGTCTCTGCCATGTATGGAGATACAACGCTCCTCATCGCGTCAGTATTAAGGCTCCTGGGCTTTCCTCTGGTAACCAGTTACAAGGTGTTCATCTTTGCAGTTAATCTGGGGACAGCCATCATCTCATATAAGGTCTTTGAGAAGATCGGAGGCAGCAGGAGCACTGCGATGGTCGTCGCTTTCCTGTACACATGTGCACCTTACAGATTGTGCTGTATCTATCTGAGGGCAGCCGTAGGCGAGTTCACGGCGATGACGTTCCTGCCACTGGTTCTGCTGATCATCAAGTACATCTATTATGATGACATTGCATCTGAGGATTATGGTAAGAAGCTCCTGATCCCGGCACTGTCTCTGTCAATGATAATCCAGACTCATATACTTACGTGTGTGATGCTCTCCATCTTTGTGGTATTGTTTGCTGTCATTCAGTTCCGCAGGACATTCCGCAGGAAGACACTTATCTACATCGGCAAGATAATACTGTTCACAACGCTGATCTCATTATGGTTTGTTATCCCTTTGCTGAGGTTCTATCACGAGCCGATGGAACTTCAGAATAATATGGAGTGGAAGTATGATTTCCCTTATTATGGTGTTACTTTCTCAGAGCTCTTTGCACAGAGGGCGGGAAGCGGTACATACTTCAATTTTGCTTTCAATACGAGCCTTGCTGACAGGATGCCTTTGATGCTCGGGAACGGATTCCTGGTACTCATCGTTGCTGCGCTCTTCTTTGTCAAAAAGGTTAAGGTTACGGTAACTCACATAGCGATTGGCATCCTGGCGGTGCTTGCTGTGTTCATGACCACAATATACTTCCCGTATAATCAGATACACAGTGTTTTTGCGGGACTTGGCAAGTTCATCGGAAGCGTCAATATCCCTTACAGATACATAACGATAGCGATAGTGTTCCTGAGCATTATAAGTCTGTTTGCGATCAGAAAGTTAAGGGAGTCAGCAGGAAAGACTATCGTATATATCCTCGTGGCCGCTTCTGTGCTGGTATGTTTTGACCAGAGCATGAGTGTTATATATACGGCCGTATACAGTGGATCTGCCTCCAATTATTACGACGGCGCCAACTTAGACCCCAACAACCTCATCGGCTATGAATACCTCTATGACAGGAATGATCTAGAAGTTACCACTACGGACAACATCCCCAATGCGGAGAATGCTGTCATAACAGCTGTTTACCGTGACCGCAACAGCTTCGATATCACAGTCTCACAGACCGGCAACGATGCCTATGTCGAAGCCCCCGTTTTCGCATATCCCGGATACACTGCCACCTCGAAAGATACCGGTGAGAAGCTTGAGATCGTTCACGGCAGCAACAATAAGGTCCGAGTTAACCTTGAACAGGGTTTTGCCGGAACCGTTCAGATAAGGTATAAGGATCTGCCAATCTGGAATATCGCAGAGGCAGTATCAGTACTGACACTGGCATTCCTGATCTTAAGACCATATATCATCCAATTTATTACAAAGAAAAAGAAAGTTAATACATAACGGGATAATCTGTTATAATGATAGATATTTCGTTTCGGGTTGGTTTTTATTATGAGAGATAAGGATAGGGCTGTCATCTTTGATTGTGCGACCTCGATCGCCGTTGTCATCACGGAGCAGTGTGATGCTCTTGTTGAGATGTGTGATTATATCGACGAGCGTGTAATGATCTCGCGCAGGATATCTTCGTTCGAATCCAATGCCGATGATAATTTCCATGACTTAGGTTTCTTTTTCCTTGAGAACAAACTGATGAGCGACCCTGATGCTTTCCTGCTCTTTGAGATCGTCAGGAAGCTCGAGGCGATAACTGACGGGTATGAGGAAGTTGCCAATTCACTTGTCAGGTATAACATCACGGAGAGTGGTGAGAGCCTGCAGGAGTGTGCGACCGCGCTCTACGGTGCGAGCCAGCTGGCTTATGAGATGCTGATCAATATAAGAGACAAGGCTCCGTCCAGCCTCATCATCAGGGATCTGAACACTCTGGATAAGTTTAAGACCAAGTATTGCAAGTTCTATGACGAAGCGATACTGGAGCTGTTTACGGAACCTCATGATCCGATCGAGATAATCAAGACCAAGGCGATCTATGATGCATTCAAGGATATCTTCGAAGCATATGAATCTTTAACGGAGAACTGCTACAGGTATATCCTCTCATACCTCTGACACCTGATCGACTGGTATCAATATTTCAGAATAGAATATGGTCCCTTCATGGTGGAATCTTGCTGATCCGCCGTGGTGTTCTGCGATGGTGGCGATCGACCTCAGGCCGATGCCGCTTTGTTTTTTCTTGGTGGAGATATAGCTGTCACCTTTGTGCAGGGCCTTCCCACCGAAAGAGTTCATCCCGACTATATAGAGATCCTTGTTATTCTCGATGTGGATCGCCAGTTCTATGAACTTCCTTCCCTCGGTCTGTTCTGATGCCGCCCTTATGGTATTGTCCAGTATGTTTCCGATGATGCTGCACAGCTCGTAGTCGCTCAGGCCGGTCTTCAAGCCTTCCGGAAGATCGATCCTGTAAGATGTCTCGATACCGTTGGAAGCGGCTTCAGTGCTGTAGTAATTCAGCACTGCGTTAAGAGCGATATTCCTGGAATAATTCTTGATCTCGTTTTCAGGGAGGGCATTTGCATATTCATCGAGATAGCGGTTGAGTTCGTCAAGATCTCCTTTCTCCGCCATGACCCGGATCGTCCTTAGAGTGTGCTTAAAGTCGTGGCGTATGCGCGCATTGTCGTCCATGTATTTATGCTGTTTCTCATAAACGATCTCCTGCATCTCCATAAGATCTGTCTTGATCCTTAATCTGGCATAGGCCAGAAGGTTCTTGACCATGTTGTAGAATATCGCTCCGAGGAATATCAGCAGGAAGAATACAACTGACTGGATGAGGATAAATGTCCTGAATATATTGTTGACGTAGAGAGTCTCGTATTTCTGAGGGATCATGCTTATGTTGACGGACATGAACATAAAGGAGATGACGGATGTGATCCACCAGGAATAACTGTCGGACATGTTGTCTACAAGGAATCTGGCATATTTGCCGAGAAGAGGATAGAGTATCAGGGCTCCCGCCACAGATATCGATATGCAGGATATAACGTACACCGGAGTTATGTAACTTGCACCGCCTTGAGGATCGAATCCTGCATCGATGGCGTTTGCAAAGTTGGAGAATACGGACATGATGGCACATACATATACGAAGATCGCCGTTGACTGGGCAATATTGGCTGTTACCACTTTGCAATATGCCGTAAAGCAGATGGCCATGATAGGGAGCAGGATGACATTGGGATTGACTCTGAACATATAGATCAAGAGTGCGCCGGCGGGAATGATAGTAAAGAACAGAAGGAACAGCAGGATCATGACCTTCCTGTAGCTGTACCTGAGGTGATTCTTCATTGGCGCTATGCATAAGATCCCTGCGGGGATCAGGTTGAGCATGGACAGGAATATCATCAGGAATCCGTTTGCGTCCATAACAAGACTCCGTCAATGTATCTTACTGCGTATCTTTGCAAACATGTAATTACGGTACGTTTGCTCCAGGTCCTTGCGTTTCTTGACGTTGTAGGGAAGATGGATCATGCCGCCGACGACACAGATACCGTTCCCGAAGTCAGTGATATAGTCCATGTTGACCATTGTTCCGCGGTTGATGAGAAGGAACCTACCGTCTTCTCTAAGCTGCTCTTCCGCATCACCGAAATTCATCCTGCTCTTATGCTCGTTCATATCCTTATCAGTGATATGGAGATAGTGACCGTTAGACCTGATGCCCATGATATCGCTGAACCTGATGCGGTACTCTGACTTGCCGTCATGGAATGTAAAGCACTTGCCGTCCCTTGTTACCTGATGCGTGATATCGTCCATCAGGCGGAATATGCGGTCCTTATTTGCAGGCTTGATCACATAATCGAAAGCATGGAGCGAGAACGCAGACGGCATGTGATCCTCACTTGTAGTAAGGAAGATGATCAGTGCATTCGGGTCCATCTCTCTGATCTTCCCGGCAGCATCAATGCCGTTCTTGCCATTCATGTAGATATCCATGAATATCGCTGTATACCTGAAAGGAGCATATGAAGATATGAACTCCTCAGGATCGTTATACGGATCTATGGAGATGTCTGTCAGATTGAGAGAAGCATAATCCTGAAGGATCGGGGAAAGCTGCTCTATGTCGGAGTTGTTGTCATCTACGATCGCAATATTCATTGTGTGCTCCTTATATAAACGCGATTAAGTATAAAGGACAAAAAGGAGTTTGTAAACATCATCCGTGCCAAAATGGCATCATTCGTGCCTTTCGGGCTTTTTGTGCCACATCCGTTCCTTATGTGTGCAGCCATATTGCAAATGCGGTGATATTTATTAAAATACTGCCGAATGCACTGATCGTGCATCTCATCATTACTCAAGAATATGAATAAGAGAATTGGAGAAAAGAATGATGAAGATTATTGCTAGGATGTTAGTTGTAGTCATGTCCGTTGTCATGATGGGATTCGTTTTCGCAGCATGCAGCGTTGAGAAGGACGTTTTGGGTGACTGGACAGTATCAACAATCAATGGCAAGACATGTGAAGAGTATGCAGCTCCCCTGGGTGTACCTGCAAACATGGTTGCTCTGAACCTCAAGATCGAGAAGGACAAGGCAACAATGACAGGTGTTAAGGGTTCACAGGAGTTCAAGGTAGCTTTCAAGTCTAACGGCGTTGAGCTCACAAAGGACGGCAACCCCGCAGGTTCACTCCTTTTTGACAAGAGCGCTCAGACACTCAAGATGCAGGACAACTCAACAGGCGCTATCATCGAGTACGTATTCAAGAAGGGTACAACAGACCTGACAGTTGCAGAGCAGGCAGAGCCCGCAGAGGATGCAGCTACAGAGGATCAGGCTGACGGTGAAGGCGAAGCAGAAGCAGCTGATGACCAGGGCGAGGATTACGCAGAAGAAGGCGCAGGCGAGGAAGAAGCAGCCTGATAGGTTAGTCTGATGCGTATCATGATCTACTAGGATATCATGCAATAGCAGGTGCAAAGTCTCAGGACTTTGCGCCTGCTTGTTTTATTACACAATTAACGGAGGCAGTTATGTCAGAAGAAGTTAAGGAAACCCCTAAGAAAAAGTCATTCATAACAGAATCAAAACTCGAGATACTGATCGCTATTTTCCTCGGTATCACGATGGTGCTGACGGCGTGGGCAACATGGATCGGCTCACTCCACGGCGGTAACCAGGCAACTAACTATACAAAGAGCAATAACATTTCCTCAGATGCCAATTCCATGTACAACGAAGCAGCACAGAACCTCATGCAGGATATGATGCTGTGGAACACGATTACAGATTATAAGTTCGACATGGCCCTAGCTGAAGCCAAGGGAGAACAGACAGAGGTTACCCTGATCGAACAGAAGATAGATCAGATCATTGCAGACAGCTGTACAGAGAGTTTCCAGGCTGCGATCGAGTGGGCGCTCAGCCAGGAGACTGAGGTATCACCTTTCGATAAGGAAGGATATACGGACAGCTATTATGAGGAGGCATCTGCCAAGCTCTCAGAAGCACAGGCACTCCTTGAAGAAGGTATGCAGGACAACAGGAACGGTGATACATATAACCTCGTAACGGTTATCTATTCTCTCGTATTGTTCCTCCTCGGCATCGTAGGTATCTTCAAGAACATCCCGAACAGGTTTGTTGTATTCCTCATCGCAGTGATAATCCTCATCATCGCTACGGTCTTCATGGTTCAGATCCCCATGCCTACGGGCTTTGATCTGGGAAGCTACTTCTGATCAGGGGGCTAAGTAATGAAGAAGTTTGATAAGTTAGGACGTAAGCTCGTCTCACTGACACTTGCCGGCGCTCTTACACTCGGTATCGCTTCATGTGACTCTTCTGATCCTTCAGAACAGTCACAGCAGTCAGGCGACGTGACGGCAGCTTCATCTGAAAGCAGCGGCGGCAGCACCGGAAGCGTAGCTCCGATGCAGCTGTCTGCCGATCATGATACAGGTGACATGACGATCACCCGTCCCCAGCTTCCCGGAACGCCGATGGGTGAAGAGGGTACATGGACGGTCTTCATCTATCTCTGCGGATCTGACCTGGAATCAGAAAACGGTGCCGGTGTCAATGACATTGCAGAGATGGCTCAGGCAACGCAGAATGACAAGGTCCGTTTTGTAGTCCAGACCGGCGGTTCCAGCAAGTGGAACTACGACGGGATCTCCGCTGACAAGTCACAGAGATTCGTCGTAGAGAACGGTGATATCACGATGGTCTACGAGGACAACGACGTAAGCATGGGTGATACGAACACTCTTGCAGACTATCTGACATGGGGTCTTAAGACTTACCCTGCAGATAATATGGGCCTTATCCTCTGGGATCACGGCAACGGAGCGATCGAAGGCGTCTGCTTTGATGAGCAGCACGACAGCGATTCACTCCTTCTGCGTGAGATCGACAGCGCGCTCCTTACGGCTCAGCAGCAGATGACTGAGAAGTGGGAGTTCATCGGATTCGATGCATGCCTCATGGGCAACATCGAAGCAGCAAACATCCTCGCAAACTATGCGAAATACATGTACGGCTCGGAAGAAGTCGAGCCCGGTGCAGGCTGGAACTATGTCGAGATAGGCAACTATCTGGCAAACAATCCCACGGCATCAGGCGCTGACTTAGGTCCTGTGGTATGTGATTCATTCTTCCAGGGCTGTAAGGATGCCGGTGACTATGATGTTTGTACTCTTGCAGTTATCGACCTTTCCAAGATCGATGACGTTATGAAGAGTTTTAATACCTTTGCAAAGGACATCTACGACAAGGGTGGGAATGCCACCAACCTCTCTGCAATGATCCGTGCGATCGAGAGCGGTGAGAACTTCGGTTCCAACAATGAGAACGAGGGGTATACCAACATGGTAGACCTCGGCGGACTCGTAGATGCCTGCAGCGATTATTCCTCACATGCGACAACGGTCAAGAATGCCATAGATAGTGCGGTAGTTTACAAGATCCACGGTGATAATCACCCGGGTGCTTGTGGACTGTCGACATATTATCCCCTTAAGGTTGGCGGTTCCACAGAGCTTAAGAAATACAATGACATCTGTGTAAGCCCGCACTACATGGCATTCATTGACCGTCGCGATTATAGCGCCGCTTACTACAGTAACGACGCTAACAATCAGGATGCTGAGCAGCAGTCAGATTACTATCAGGATCTTGAATCCAACATCTCCTACTTCGTACAGGACGGAGAGTCTTACTGTTATGATCAGCCTAATGATACATATTACCATTTCGATGCTTCATCACAGAAGTGGGAAGAAGTGGACGGTGAAGGCCTTGATGCCTCACAGTATGAATACACAAATGCCGAGCAGGCAACAGGCAACTATTCTGATGCCGAGATCTTCGGCGATGACGGTACATGGAACTGGAACTCTGATTACGATTACGATCAGTCTACAGGTACATATACCAACAAGCCCACGGAGACGGATCAGTTCAACTACGGTGACAGCTACGAACAGACCGGTGAGAGTAAGCACATCAAGTTCCTCGTAGCTCCCGGCATGGGCAGCGATGACAAGTTCGGGTTCACGCTTACCAAGTACTCGCTTGACCATACGGCAGATGTTTTTGCGAATGTCTATATGGTGCTCAATGATAACGAAGTCCTCCTGCTCGGTGACACCTATGATGTCGAGTGCGACTGGGAGAACGGTACGTTCAAGGACATGTTCGACGGTTCATGGATATCACTTCCTGATGGTCAGAACCTGCCCACGGAGATCGTTGACAAGAATGACGAATACGTTATCTTCACATCCCACATCAAGCTGAACGGAGAGGAGACGAACCTCCGTTTCAGACAGAACATCTCTGACGGCTCGATCAAGATCGAAGGTGCCTGGGACGGTATCGCAGAGAGTGGTGCTGCTTCCAGAGACTTCAAGAAGATCAAGTCAGGCGATAAGATAGTTCCTATCTATACCAGCCTTACACTTGATGATGATCCGCAGGAGGCAGCATACGAGGGCGAAGAATTTACAGTCGGAGCTTCTGGTCTTGAACTGAGCTATGGCGCTCTGTTCGAGGGAGATTACATGTATGCATTTGTCATCGAGGATATCTACAAGGATTATCTCGAGACTGATCTGGCGGCATTTAATGTTGACAAGGACGGCGAAGTATCGTTCTACGAAGAATAAGAGGCGCTCCGGGCAGTGTTTCCGGGGACAGTCGCTCGCTTACAGAACGCAAATGGGATGCACCCATTTGCGTTTTTCTTTGCCGACCGGGTACAAAGATCCTCAGAAATTGTATTCTTCGCTATCGGGGAGTTGGTGGAGTGAGTGATGTTAATTGCGGATGTGACAGTGGGGACAGGGGTGTGCCAGTGGGGACAGGGATGATCAGAGGTTAGTGATTGTTTATACTCTGCGCTTTCAGTAAAGTGCTCAAT
>DGUI01000015.1 GCA_002394605.1 Mageeibacillus sp. UBA4314
GTTACGGTTGCCTTTTGGACTTTGATGCGTTTAGCCATCTTATCCGTTCAATACGCCTTGATATCAGGTTCCTGTCCGTCGAGCCACGGTTTCGCTATTGCTTCTTCTCGCCTGTACCTCACGATACAAACCTTGCAAGTCGCTTTAAGGTTCGTCGGCAACTACGCCCCTCGGGACTTTCACCCGAGGTTCGGGACATGCCCGTCATACTAAATCACTCTATGTATTTTCATTACATAGAGCGCTACATAGAATATTCTATAAACCACTCTATGTTTTCCCATTACATAGAGCACTTTATAGAATGGATCATCCGACAACCCTTGATCAACCCCCAATATGACACCAGGGACACCTTTGATCCCGGCGCGCGAAGCCCCTCACCCTCCCCCCACAAACAGAAGCAAACCCCTGAAGGCGGACAATTCTTCAGAGGTTCACTTCATTAACTATTCCTAAGTGCCTTAAAGGCACTTTGCAAAGGAGCTTATTTCTGTCTCCAGGTTGCGGGTTTGAATTCTCCTAACAAAGGCAGGAGACGCTTATCAACATCGATCTTGAATACCGAGTTGAAATTATTTGTCGCGATCATCTGACCGGCGAATCCTACGATGACAACGAGTTCCTGATCGTTGAAGAATCTGCGGAGCTCATCGAAGAGTTGATCCGGTACTGATGTCGGGTCCTTGACGATCGACTCTGCGAGCTGTGCGAGTGCCTTTTCTTTCTCGTCGTATACGAGGTTTGCGGGATCGAGGCCCAGGCCCTTTACGTCGCTGATGAAGAAGAGCGAGCACAGCTGGCATGAGTTTGTCGTTGAGATCTTGTGTGCATATAAGATCGCGTCTTTCTCACCGATCACCTCGACAAGCCTGTTCCATGATGTGTACCAGGCCATGTATGCATCGTATGTTGCGGCATCGTTGAGAAGACCTTTCTTCATGTTCGTTACGGCATTCCTGCCGGCGAGTTCGTCGTAGCGCTCGCGTTCTGCGCCTGTTGCTTCATTCTGTTCTACTAGTTTGATCCTTGCCATAATGTTTTCTCCTTTGCTGTTTTGTATTAAAGTGCAAGTCTTAATATTTCGATGATCTTCGCCTTATCAAGGGGGACATAGTGTCCTACGGTGCCTCCCTTGGTCGCGCGTTCTGCCATTACCTCGAAGTCCTTGTCGTCTATTCCGAGTTCAGAGAGGTGAGTCTTAAGTCCCAGTTCCCTGAAGAATCTCTCCAGGTCGCCGGATAGGAGCCTTGCCCGCTCTGATTCCGAATAGTCGTATGAGTCTCTGCCGAAGACCCTTGATGCGAGGAGTGCGGGGCGCCACGGCTTCACGTTGGCCATGTACCTTGTCCATGCCGTGAATACGACGGCCATTCCTTCGCCGTGAGTGACGTTGTACTGGGCGGACAGTTCATGCTCGATGCGGTGGGATCCCCAGTCTGCGGCCCTGCCGGCGTCCAGGTAGTTGTTGTGTGCTACTGAAGCCAGCCACGAGATCTCGGCTCTCGCCCTGAGATCTTTTGGGTCTTTTATCAGCCTTCCTGCATTCAGGAGGAGGGCTCTTACCGCACCTTCGATGAGGTAGTCTGTCGTGTCTGAATCCCTGACGTCCGAGAAATACCTTTCGAGCAGATGTGACAGGACATCGGCGATCCCGACGTAGGTCTGGTAGGGCGGGAGGTTTACGGTGTACTCCGGGTTCAGGATCGCGAACTTCGGGATGATCCTGTCGTCCTCAAAACCTTTCTTCCACTCCCCGTTCGTCAGTATCGCTGCGTTGGACGTCTCGGAACCGCTTGATGCAATGGTCGCGATGACTCCGACATTCAGGACTCTATCGGGGATCACGCCCTTATCGAAGAAGTCCCAGACATCGCCGTCGTAAGGTATTCCGAGTGCGACTGCCTTGGCCGTGTCAATGGAAGATCCTCCGCCTACTGCCAGCACAAGATCGACCTGATCTCTCTTGCCCTGCTCAGATAGTCTCCTCACGAGTTCGATGCCCGGATTCGGGACTACTTCCCTGTTCTCCGACAGCTTTATTCCCAGCTCGCCGGCCGTCTTTCTGATCTCGTCCTCTATGCCGAGGGTATCGATGAAGTCACCGCTTGTCACCACCAGAAGACTTGTTGTCCCATTCTCTTTGAGGAGCTCTGCCAGTCTCTTCTGACTCCCCTCACCGAAAACGATCTTCGCGGGGTTATAGTACTCGAATCCGATCATCTTTGATCACTCCTTTTGTCTGTCCGTATCAGCCGAAGAGGGGTACTACGGCGCCGTCATACTTGTCCTTGATGAACTTGGCGATCTCAGGTCCCTGGAGCACCTGTACCAGAGTCTTGATAGCCTCATCGTTCTCTTTCTCCTTTGAAGTTGCGATGATGTTGCCATATGTCTGTGCTGCAAGACCGTCGTTTGCTTCAACTGCCAGAGCGCCGCTTACATGGAGTCCGCCCTCGATCGCATAGTTGCCGTTGATGACTGCGACATCCACGTCGGGAAGTGATGCTACGAGCTGCTCGGGTGCAAGTTCCTTGAACTGTACGTTCTTGGGGTTCTCTGTGATGTCCTCTACCGTTGCGTTGATGCCTGCGCCGTCCTTGAGCTTGATGATGCCTTCCTGTGCGAGGAGGAGCAATGCCCTTGCTTCATTTGTTACATTGTTCGGAACTGCGATGACCGCACCTTCGCCAAGATCCTTAAGATCCTTTACCTTGCCTGCATACACGCCGAAAGGTTCATAGTGGACAGCACCCACAGATACGAGTGTTGATCCGTTCTCAGCGTTAAACTGCTCGAGATAAGGAACATGCTGGAAGTAGTTTGCATCAAGTGAACCTTCGATAACGCCCGTGTTAGGTGTGATGGAGTCTTCGAGCTGTACGATCTCGAGCTTGATGCCCTTTGCTTCGAGGAGGGGCTTTGCCTGTTCGAGGATCTCGGAGTGGGGTGTGATGTTTGCGCCTACCTTGAGTACCTTAGCTTCTGCGCTGCCTGCTCCCTGCTCAGAGCCGTTTGATGAAGAATTGCTGCAAGCTGCAAATGAGCCTGCGAGTGCGAGTATGAGTCCTGTTGCTACTGCCTTCTTAAATAAGTTTTTCATTGTTTTGTTCTCCTTGTATTATGATTGTTTTTTTGCATTAAGATTGATCTTTTGCCGGCATAAAAATGCCCGGGTTTTCTTTTACTCCCGGGCGCATGGCATATGTCAGAAACATATTGATGTATCAACATCGATCTGTCTTAAGGCGTGAGGAATGCAGCCTTGCGCCCTGAGCCATCTTACGCACCCGGGAGTTGGGCATTCGACAACACATCATGTCTATCGTTGTACAGTTGATCTTATACATTTCTCACTCCTCCTTTCGTTGTGATGTGGGTACTTTACTACTATCCACCTACTATGTCAATAGGTTTTAAGGAATTTCTCAAAATTATTTCTTAAACAGCTGTATTTATTACGTTTTCCGGTGTTTCTTGGACATCATTATTCCCAGTTCCTGGATCAGCATTACCATGATGATCAGCAGCGTTACCGTGGTCCAGAGGACATCCTTCTGGTATCTGTAATAACCATACTGCAGTGCGATCGCACCGAGTCCGCCTCCGCCGATGACTCCGGCCATCGCAGAATATCCGAGGACCGTTGCCACATTGATGGCGCCGCCCTGAAGAAGTGACGGCATCGCTTCCGGGATCACAAAATGGATCAGTGTATACAGCGGTGATGCACCCATTGAAGTTGCAGCCTCGATTATGCCCGGGTTGACTTCGTTCAGCGAAGATTCCACCATGCGTGCGACGATGGGGATCGCGCCGATCGTCAGCGGTACTATCGATGCGACCGTTCCGATCGACTGGCCCACCACGAACCTGGTAAAAGGTATCAGCAGTACGAGCAGTATCAGGAACGGCAACGATCTCGTGATGTTGACCACGGCGCCTGTGATGAAGTTTACCGCGCGGTTCTGCAGAAGGCGTCCCTTTGAAGTCGAATACAGTACTATTCCAAGCGGCATTCCTATGATGTAGGAGAACAGTGACGCGAATACCGTCATTACGAATGTCTCCCACACTCCCGTGATTATCGTATTTATTATGTAATCGCTCATGTTACACCTCCGATATCGTGAGACCGCCGGCCTCGAAGAATCTTATGACCGTCCTGCGGTCCTGCTCGCTTGAGGGAAGCTCCACGATCATCTGCCCGTAGCCGATGCCTCCGACGCTTCTCGTATTGGCGCTCAGGATATTCACCTTGAGCCCCGTCTCCTCCACAAGGTTTGCGATGAACGGCACGTTTGCCTTTGTACCGTCGAACACTATCCTTACTATCTTCCCGTCAGGATCGGACGGGTCGAAAGGATTGCTCGGGAACACCAGTTTCTTTGCCGCACCTGACTTAGGGTTGCTGAATACTTCCTTCACGTCTCCCACTTCCGCGAGACTGCCGTCATCTATGATGGCCACACGGTCGCAGATCTTCTCCACCACAGCCATCTCATGTGTGATGATTATTATCGTCAGCTTCCTCTCCTGATTGATCTTCTTGAGGAGATCCAATATCTCACCCGTGATCTTGGGGTCGAGGGCACTTGTCGCCTCATCGCACAACAGTACCTTGGGGTCTGCAGCCAATGCCCTTGCTATGGCGACCCTCTGCTTCTGTCCGCCCGACAGCCTTGCCGGATATTCATTCTCCTTGTCGAGGAGGCCTACGATCTCGAGCATCTCCCTCGCCTTCTGTCGCCTTGCCTTAGCGGGAGTCCCTATGATCTTCAGAGACTGTTCCACATTCTGTATTACAGTCCTCTGTGACAGGAGGTTAAAGCCCTGGAAGATCATGGAGATGGAATGACGTATGCTGCGGAGTTCCGATGATCTCAGTGATGCCAGGTCCTTGCCGTAGAACAGCACTTCTCCCGAGGTAACATCCTCCAGTCTGTTAAGCGTTCTAACCAGCGTGGATTTGCCTGCACCGCTCATTCCGATGATACCGAAGATCTCGCCCTCCTCAACCGTAAGGCTCACATCTTTCAGCGCCGTGAATTCCTTCCCGTCGTTCTTATATGTCTTGACGACGTTCCTCAACTCAAAGATCTTTTCCATCAGTCGTATAATCCTTTGCTAAGATACCTGTCTCCCCTGTCAGGGAATACCGTTACTATCGTTCCTCTGTCTATCTCTTCCGCCAGTTTCAGCGATGCTGCCAGCGCCGCACCTGACGAAGATCCTGCAAGTATGCCTTCCTTGAGCGCGAGGTCCCTTGATGCCGCGAAAGCCTCATCGTCAGATACCTTGATGACCTTATCCACAAGGTTGATGTCCATGGTGTCAGCTATGAAATCATTGCCGATGCCTTCGATGTTGTAGTCGAAGTGCTCTCCCCCGCCGATGGTGGAACCGAACGGATCTGCCAGTACGCCGGTAATTCCGGGGTTCTGTTCCTTGAGATACTTTACAGCTCCCGAGAACGTTCCGCCCGATCCGGCGCCTGCGACAAAGTAGTCGATCTTGCCGTCCAGCTGCGAGTAGATCTCAGGACCTGTTGTCTCATAGTGAGCCAGCGGGTTTGAAGGGTTCCTGAACTGCCTGAGCGAGATCGCCCCGGGTATTGTCGCCAGTATTTCTTCTGCCTTCTGCTCAGCTCCGAGCATCCCGCCTTCCCTCGGCGTGTTGATGATCTCTGCTCCAAGCGCCCTCATTATCTTCTGCTTCTCAACCGAGAACTTCAGAGGGACCGTAAAGATCACGCGGTAACCGCGGTTGATCGCCGCGATGGCGATCCCGATGCCGGTGTTCCCTGCCGTCGCATCCACGATCGTACCGCCCTTAGTCAGTATGCCGCGCTTCTCTGCATCGTCGATCATATATACGCCTATGCGGTCCTTGACGCTTCCTGCAGGATTCATCAGTTCAAGTTTTGCATATATCTCTACTCCGGGCTTAACGCCCATATTGCTTATCTTCAGGACCGGGGTATTGCCGATCATCTCTCTTACACTGTTATATACGCCTGTCATGTTATTACCCTCACACTTTCGCAGAATTCAATATTGCCTGTTCGAGATCTTCTATCAGGTCCTCTACGTCTTCTATTCCGACCGACAGCCTTATGAGCTCATCAACGATCCCGACTTCGCGTCTTATGTCTGCAGGGATCGCAGCATGGGTCATCGTCGCGGGATGGCACACGAGTGACTCCACGCCTCCGAGGCTCTCAGCCAGTGTCACGAGTTTGAGAGATGTGAAGAACTTCTTATAGTCATACTTCTCATCCAGCACGAAAGAGATCATCGCGCCTGCACCGTCTGCCTGCCTCTTCTGTACTTCATAACCGGGGTCATCTTCAAGTCCGGGATAATACACGCGGCTGACATAACCTGAGGACTTAAGCCATCTTGCGATCCTGTCAGCATTAGCGATATGCCTGTCCATGCGCACGCCCAGCGTCTTGATACCTCTTATGATCAGGAAGCTGTCCCAGGGAGCCAGTACTCCGCCTATCGCATTCTGAAGGTAATAGAGCCTGTCAGCCAGCGCCTTGTCGTTTACCACAACAAAACCCGAGATCGTATCAGAGTGACCGCCCAGGTACTTTGTGCCGCTGTGTATGACGATATCCGCACCCAATGTCAGCGGGCGCTGCAGGTAAGGCGTAAGGAAGGTATTATCCACGATAACGAGTTTGCCGTACTTCTTCCCGATCTGTGATACTGCCTTGATATCCGTTATCGTGAGGAGCGGATTTGCGGGTGTCTCGATGTAGATCGCCTTGACCTGATCATCTATCGCATCCTCCACTGCCTTAAGATCTGAAGTATCCACGATCTTATAAGTGATGTTGAAGTTCTTAAAGACATTATCAAGTATCCTGAATGTCCCTCCGTAGATATTGTCTGATACGATCAGCTTATCTCCAGACTTGAAGAGTGAGAGTACCGTATCGATCGCCGCAAGACCTGACGCGAAAGCGAGTCCGTACTGCCCTTCTTCAAGATCCGCGATGAGCTTCTCTACTGCTACTCTTGTCGGGTTGCCGGTCCTGGAATACTCCCAGCCGCGGTCCTGCCCAAGTCCGTCCTGCTTATATGTTGATGTCTGGTATATGGGGACATTGACTGCACCTGTAGTCTCATCTCCGTCTATTCCTCCGTGTATCAGTAATGAATCTAATCTGTAGCTCATATTATTCTCCTTTGCATATTAAAGATAAAAAATCCCGAAGCATCCTCTTCTGCTCCGGGCGTCATGGGTCCTGTTCCTGAGTGCGCATTGTCAACATCGGCAAACGCCGGGGGAGAACCTGTCCATCGCCCGGAAGTCATACATTCGACAACAACACATCTTTCTCATGGTAAACCGTCCTTTGCTTACGTTTTTGTTGATCTGCGTGAGATTATATTGCTATTTACCTACTATGTCAATAGGTTTTCAGGAATTTGTCTTTTGGAGTATAATGTTGATAAAAAACGGGAGGTATTCCCCATGATCTCCACCAGAGGAAGATATGCACTCAGGGTCATGATCGACCTTGCCCAAAACGATACCGGTACCTATATACCGCTTAAGGACATTGCGCAGCGCCAGGACATCTCCAAGAAATACCTGGAGATAATCGTAAGGGATCTCGTTGCCGGCGGAATGATCACGGGCGCGAGCGGCAAAGGCGGCGGCTACATGCTCGCAAAGCAGCCTGACAAGTACATGGTCGGTGAGATATTGGAACTCATGGAGGGTACGTTATCCTCCGTCGCTTGCCTGGCAGACAAGAACTATAAGTGTGACCGCAGAAGGAAGTGCAAGACCCTCCCCATGTGGAAGGAATTCGACCATATGGTCCACGACTTCTTCTATTCGAAAAAACTCTCCGATCTTCTCTGAACGGCTTTCCCAACCGTTGTCCGGGATGTTATAATGAACGTATATAAGGCATGCCCTGTGGCAAACAACTGATGACCGCGTCTTGAGGTGGATTATGGCTGTTACCGAGTATATCATTCAGAATTGGGCATTGCTCCTCGTTCTTCTGGGATTTGCAGTATCGCTCATATCGACAGTCTTTCTTGAGAAGAAAGTCATCTTCCGTATGTATGCGCTGATCGCCGAGATGCTGCTCCTGTCCATCCTTGTATATGTGGAATTCCATCTTACGGGGCAGCCTGACATCAGTTCAGTTCGAAGCATCCTTATTGCAGTAAGATACAGTGCCACTCCTCTCATCATCGCTCAGGTCATCTTTACGATCACCAAACCTCAGAAGTGGTATATCTTCGTTCCGGCAATACTGCTGACAGTGATCGACTTCATATCGATACCTACCGGCATAGTATTTTGCATCGACGACTCAGGTGCGATGCTGCGCGGTCCGCTCGGACTTCTGCCCTACATAATGGTCGGGATATACTGCGCACTATTGGTCTTGCTCATGATCCGCAACAGTTCCAGACAATCGGCCGAGATAATCCCCATCGTTTATTTCTGCTTTGCGTTCCTGACCGGCATCATCATGCCGTTCATCATCGGCAAGGAATACGCACAGCTGTTCTGCACCACGCTTGCCATCTCGGTGTTCGTTTATTATGTCTTCCTGATCCTGCGTGTCACCAAGAAGGATCCTCTCACAGGTCTTCTCAACCGTCAGGCATATTACTCCGACATCGCAAACGAACCTGAAGAGATAACGGCGCTCGTATCGATCGACATGAACGGACTTAAGATAATCAATGATACGGAAGGCCATACGGCAGGAGATACTGCGATCTCTACGATCGCCAATTGCTTTCGCCGTGCCGCCAAACGCAATCAGATGGTCTACAGGGTCGGCGGTGACGAGTTCGTTATCGTATGCCGCAAGGCCACGGAAGATGATGTCATCGCTCTTACCGGGCGGATCCATGAGCATGTCAATGCCACAAGATACAGCTGCTCTGTGGGATACAGCTTCTCCCCTGACGGCAGGAAGTCCATCGACGAGCTCCTCAGGGAATCAGATGCAAACATGTATGCGGAGAAGCAGCTTTACTACGAATCCAATAACAAAGAGGTATAATGTAACAATGTTACACTCAAGATCAGGAACGGTACTTATCACCTGCGCGCTCATGGGTTCTGTCATGATGAGCGGATGCTCGCTCCTTTCGGGGGGCGGGGGCAAGTCCTTCGGGGGCAACAGGGATCATTCCGATGTTTACGCGAGTGCAGAAGAATACTGCAATTACTGGTATGGTCCGTGTGAGGAAGTCAGTTCTCACACAAAAGAGCGCTATGACGGTTCAGAAGTGACCGTACATGAGATGAGGGATCTGGAATTCGGATTCGTATACACTGCCACAGAAGTCAAGAGCGGTTATTACCTGGGAGAATCCGATTTTGCAAACTACTACATCGACGAGTTCATCAAGAGCCCCAAGCTCGAAGGCATTGCAGGAGAGTACGGTCTTGAATTTGTGAACTACGGGAAAGACAGTCCGTCGACCGGACCTGCCTTCCGCATCAATACTGACCGTGAGCTTTCTGCAGAGGATAACAAAAAGATACTTGATATGGTCATCGGGGCGCTGGACTCGTTCGACTCTGAGAGGAAAGTGTTCAACAAGCCCCATGACAATATCAGCGTAATAGTTTCGGTATGGTCAGCTCCCTGGGAGCACGATAACAAGACCGGAGCCCGCTATCACGTTGAGAAGACCTATTTCGGTGATAACTATCAGGAGCAGTGAGCTATCATTTCTCAAACTGCGGATGCCACATGGCAAACTGGTCAAGCTGTTCGTCCGTCCTGTGATAGTACCTCTGATCCTTATCGAGCCCTGAGATCTCATCCATCTCTTCATCCGTAAGCGTGAAGTCCAGGATATTCAGATTGTCCCTGATGTGAGCGGTATTCCTGCTTCCGGGGATAACGACAAATCCCATCTGCGTATGCCAGCGCAGTATTATCTGTGCAGAACTCTTGCCATACTTCTCTCCAAGCGCGGCGAACAAAGGCTCATTGATAAGTGACTTGTCTCCGTGTCCCAAAGGATACCAGCTCATGAGCCTGATATCATACTTATCAAGGATCTTGCGCAGCTCCTTCTGTGTGAAGTAAGGATGAGCCTCTACCTGGATGAACTGGGGGACGATCTCCCACTTTGTCTGAAGTTCATCAATGTATTTCCCTTCGAAATTCGAGATCCCGATACTCTTCGCCTTGCCTTCCCTGTATGCCTTCTCAAGCTGGCGGTATCCTGCAAGCCAGTTGCCTGCGGGCTGATGTATATAGAGAAGATCCACATAGTCAACGCCGAGCCTTGCCAAAGTCTCATCGACAGCATTGGAGTTCTCGTATTCACTAGGCCAGAGCTTTGTGGAGATGAATACTTCATCGCGGTTTATGCCGCTGGCCTTGATTCCTCTTCCGACGGCTCTCTCGTTGACATAGGCATTAGCCGTATCCACGAGCGAATAACCCATCTTAAGAGCTTCCCTCACGCTGTTCTCTGCATCTGCGGGAGCGAGCATGTAGGTACCGATACCTACTACGGGGCACTCCAGATTGTTATTAAGTGTTACATATTCCATTGCATATTCCTCCATTACATCATTTCATTGGCAGTAAGCCACTTCATAATTGCATCTTTTGAATCTGCCGCTCTCGAACCTGTGATAGCAAGTCCCTTTCTGACTTCAGCGCCTTTTGCATACTTCCTGATATCACGCTCGGAAGAACCCATTCCGCTCCCTTCATTCGTGCAGAAAGGAAGGATCGTCTTGCCGGAGAAATCATATCTCTCAAGGAAAGTTGCGACTACCATCGGTACAGTTCCCCAGTAGTTGGGATAGCCCAGCACGACGGTGTCGTACCCTTCAATGCTGTCAAGGTATGAATCAAGCTCCGGACGGGCGTTATCCCTCAGGTCCTTCTTCGCTTCATCTATACATGTCAGATATACGGGCGAATAAGGATCCCTCATCTCGATCTTAAATAGATCCGCATCGATCAGTTCCTTCGTAAGTCCTGCAGCGATCTCCGTATTGCCTACCTTCACATATCTCATCGCGCCTCCGAAATAGTTCTCATCAGCTCTTGAGAAAAAAGCTATCAGTGTACGTGCCATATCAGTATCCTCCGTTCTTTGTGATCTGCTTTGCTCTTATGATCACATTATCGCCTGTTATCATTGGCAAGTCCAATAGAAATACTGTATAATTGATTAAAATTTTAAATAACGGCAGGTGCACCTCATGAACACAAAACAGATAGATTACTGCATAGAACTTGCGCACACACTGAACTTCAGCAGGGCTGCGGAGAACTGCTTTGTGAGCCAGCCGACATTCTCCTACCAGATCAGGCTCCTTGAGGAAGAAGTGGGATTTACGATCTTCGAGAGGAGCGGCAAAGGAGCCTCACTCACACCTGCGGGAGAGCAGTTTACGGCATATCTTACCGGGATGCGCGAGGAGCTGAAGCGTGCGATAGAATCCGGGCAGAACTTTAGTTCCAGGTACACGGATAATATCAGCATCTGTCTCATGGTAAGGCAGGCAGTGTATTTCCTGCCTGAAGCGATCAGGCTAAGTGAGAAGGAACTCCCGGGAGTTCAGATAACACCTGTATTCCAATATGAGAACGGGATAGAGACTTTCCTCAAGGGGAAGGCAGACATATTCTTCGCTCTTGAAGAGCAGACCAGGCACATCCCCGGGATCAATGTGCATAAGCTCTTCGATTCCGGGATCTATCTCATCGCTGACAGGAACGATCCTCTTGCACAGAAGGAACTGATAACGGAGGAAGATCTTTACGGCAGGACGCTCATGGTGGGAGGCGGATCGCCTCAGGCCCTGAGACAGGTGCAGCAGAGACTTATATCATCCGGGAAGATAGATTATTTCAACAGTCCTGATCATGACAGCACTTATATAAATGTCGCATCAGGACGAGGGATCTGTCTGGCACCGGGCTTTCTCAATGACCACAGCGGGCTTTTGTCCTGGATACCTTTTGATTGCGAGGAGTGCTTCCACCTCGTACTGTGTACGCACAAGACGGACAACAGGAAGAGCGTGGGTCAGTTTATCAGGATCCTTCAGGATCTGTACGCCCAGGCTGTAGCATTTCCGTTTTGAGCCTGATGCACTTTGCAACTTCAATATCCGCAGGCAGCCAGTCAACGGTATCGATCTCATCTGCCATAAGCCACCTGGAGGCCTCGTGTTCCATAAGTCTTATACCGGAACCTGGCACGAGTTCTGCCCAGAAGCAGTCCATGGACAGGTGGAAATCAGGATAGTCGTACTCAACTGTCGTAAGAAGATCACCGACTGTTATGTCTGCATCAAGTTCCTCCCTGATCTCCCTGATGAGCGCGCTTTGGGGAGACTCGCCTTCCTCGATCTTCCCGCCGGGAAATTCCCATCCGTCCTTATAGTCACCGTATCCCCGCTGTGTAGCGAAGATCCTGTTCCCGTCACGTATTATTGCAGCTGCGACTCTTACTGTCTTCATTTCCTCTCCCCGATCGCATCAAGAACGCCTTTGACGTATGCTCTCGTCAGTTTGTCCACCGGGACATCATATTTCTCCGACATCAGATAAAAGATGTCCAGCGGCACCGTCAGTTCCTCCCTGGAACAGTGCGCACCGATATAACGTCCCAGCCCGAAAGCTTCGACCAGGAGCTCAGAAGGTTCCAGATCACTGCTCCACATCCCTGAGATGCGCTTCCAGCTAAGCTTCGCGTGTTTATTGTGTATGATCCTCATAATGGCAGCCACGGTAAACCCGATGCCCATCATCAGCAGGAATGATATCCATGCAGGCCAGAATGTCTGCGTCATGTAAAAGTCAGACCATCCGCCCCTGTCCTTCCCTATTACAACGACCATGACCGTATAGACGGCACTGTAGGCACAATAAGGAATCATGGGGATAATGATCTCCTTAAGCTTTATTGCTATCCCCGTCTCCACGCACAGGAAAAGGATCACCGTGCATGCAGGCGTTACGACATGAAGCCAGAAATTCGGACCTGCCATGCTCTTCATCCCCTGCGTCGGCAGTATCAGCACGAGCGAAGAGAACATGGTTACCGCAACGCATGTCGCGCCAGAATACTGGAAGAGGACTACCCAGCGGGGCAGTACGAATCTCTTCTTGCGGATGCCCTCCACCGCATAAGGGATCATGAATGCAGCGCCCGTTGCAGCGAGCAGGTTAGACAGGACCGTAAAATAATGTAGAGCGTTCTCCTCATCATCCGGTGTGGTATCGAGCATATAGAACACGGCGCCAAGGGTAAAGACAAAAACGATCGTACCCGAGATCAGCGCTATGATGCTGCGCGTCTCTTCGAGTGCGATCAGGTATTTCTTCTGTGTCTTAGGCACGACCATTCTCCTTCTCATCCGGAATAAAAAACCAGGATGACATTATTATATCACCCCGGCTAATGATCATGTAATCACTGCAGTCCTTCTATCCAGGATCTGACATCATCCTCCGATGCCCCGGCACCGAACCGCTGTCCGTCCAGCCAGTTGCCGCTTCCCGCATTATCTGCCAGATGCTTTCCGCTGCTGCCTATCCCGCTGCTTCCTGACGTACAGAACGGGATCATGGTAATGCCGTCGAAACTGTAACTCTCGACAAATGTATCCATGATGCGCGGCTCTTCTCCCCACCATATCGGATAACCGATGTAGATCGTCTTATATCCTTCAAGTGAGACCTTACTGCTTCCGATCTCAGGCCTTGCGGAGGGGTCGTTCTGCTCCCTGGTCGCACGGCTGTCGGAATCGTTATAGTCAAGATCAGCATCCGTGTAATCCTGTGCAGCCTTGATCTCATATATGTCCGCGCCTGTTATTGATGCGATCTTCTCAGCTACGCCCTTGGTGTTTCCCGTTTGCGAGAAATAAACAACTAGGACTCCGCCGTTCTCCTTATTGCTCTCTGCCGCGGATGATGAAGTATCTTCTGCAGATGTGTCTGTTGTTACAGCCTCAGATGAGACTGCTGACGAGACTGCTGACGAGACTGAAGCCTGAGCCGTTCCGCTGCTGCATGCAGCAAGTCCGAATCCCAGCATAGCCGTTAACAATACTGATATTATCTTCTTCATTGTCTTATGCCTCCTGTTCTTCAATTCCATACTTCTTTTGCCATGCGGAATACAGCCCATCCCTTAGGCCATCCCGTGTACATGGTGGCGTGTGTTATGATCGCTGCGATCTCTTCTTTGGTGACCCCGTGAGCTTTCGCATTCTGAAGGTGATACATAAGGGATTGATCCGTGATGCCTGATGCCATCAGCGAGACTACCGTTATGATGCACCTCGTCTTAACATCGATCGCTTCATCATTCCATACTTCCCCGAAAAGCACATCATCATTAAGATGCGCGAACATCGGAGCAAACCCTCCGAGCTGTTCTCTTCCTGCTGTCTGTACTATTCTCTCTGCCATATCATTATCCTCCTGTTATTATTCCGTTCTGCCTTCCGCACTTCATAAGAGCTTCAGCAGGCATTTCTCCGTTATCTCAAATACTGTCTGATACTTAAAATCCACATCCGCATCACTCATTGCTTCCCTCTGCTTGTCAGTTACGGAAGTGTAAGGATATATTCCGAACATGAACGGGAAGAACACATAGATGATGTCTTCTATCTCCCCTGCATTCTTCTCCGTACAGAACTTTGCAAGTATCATGCCTACGGTCCTGATCGACTGCCCGTAAGCCACCTTGAAGGACGTCAGCATCTCCTGCCTGCTGTTTGCTTCCATGTCGTAATTGTTCATGGCAAGCAATCTTAACAGCTGCTCCCTGTTCGCAATGGAAGCTGCGATCTTCGCAGCGACCTGCTTCCTGGAAAGCTTTTTGTTATCCTCGAGGATAGACAGAAGTTCTTCATTCCACCTGACATACTCTCTCTCGAAAAGCGCCAGGAAGATCTCCTCTTTTGTCCTGAAGTAGTTATAGATAGTCGGCCTCGAGAAAGAAGTCACATTCCCGATCTCCTTAAGGGTGATGTCCTTAAAGCTCATTGTCCTGTACAGTTCCTCGCAGGCATTTATGATCTCTTCTCTCCTTGCTGCGGTTCTCTCCGGTGATCCCTTAGGCATATCTGATCTCCTGTATTTTATTCTGACATGGTGTCAATATGGATTATAATCACATTCTGACACCGTGTCAATATGCGAAATAGATTGTGATATAATATCAGTATGTTATTTGATGTATTTGAAGGACTTAGTGACGAATACAGGACTTACCAAGTGATCCGGCCGGAACAGCTCAACTTCAGGCGGCCTTCTGATGGTGCTGAGCGAAGTACTCTGTCTTCTCTCACCGGGAAGATCAATAAAGAGGCGGTCATCCTGTTTATCGTCGGAGGGGTCCTGATCGCAGCGGGAGTTGTGGTGGTCTTTTGTGGTCAGACAGGCGGAATACTGCTGGCCGGATTCGGGGGTCTTCTCATGATCCCCGGGATCATCAAGCTTATTCAGAGCAAGACGAGTGGTCTTGTCGCTTCTGGGATACTGGTAAAGAAGGATAAGGTGTCGGCAGGTTCTATACAAGGCAGATCCAGACGGACTTACCGCTGGCTTGTTATCGCGGTTGACGGGATGGATGATACACTCTGCCCCGTACATGCCGATGAGGAAGATTATCAGGTGGCCGGCGTTGGTGACAGGATCCTTGTGATCAAGGATAATGCAGTTTACAGAGGGAAAAAGATGGGATGACGCGAAGCGGTTTTTGTGAGAAGAAATTTGGTTCAATGTTCCTGTCAGGCACGTTTACCAAGGCAGTCATGTATATCATGCTCCTGTGCGACAGCATCATTGCCGGTTACTACATAGGCGCATCAGGTGTCGCAGCGATCAATGCGATAACGCCCGTTACGGGTATCGTCACTTTCTTCGGAGACCTCGTCTCGACAGGCGTCGGGATCGTCTTCACAAGAGCGGTGGGTGCCATGAAGAAGAAGCGGGCTGATGAGATCTACGGGCAGGGCCTGATCATCAGCATTTCGATAGGATTGATCTCAGCGGTCACGATATTCTTCATAAGGGATCTTTATTTCGAGATCAATGACATCAAGGGCGACATTCTCGGCAATGCCCTGGAGTATTACCGCCTCTGCCCCGTCAATGCTTTTCTTACCATACTGATATTCTATCTTGAACAGATGGTGTATAGTGACGGCGACGAGCTCTGTAACAACATCTGCTATGTCTTCCAGATCGGCGGGAACATACTGTTCTCGATCATACTTACGAAATACATGGGCATGATGGGCATCATCCTGGGATCCGTCATCGGCAACGGACTGGGCATCCTTGCATGCTGCTGGCACTACTTCCGCAAATGCAACACGCTCCATTTCACGTGGCATTTCTCCATAAAGGATTTCTTCCTGACATCGCGCTACAGCATCGTGGATTCATCAGTGTATCTCTGCTGGGCGCTCATGGATTACGTGATGATCGGATTCGTCGCAAGGAACTACGGCGATCCCGGCCTTATCACCCTTGCGGTCGTTGTAAGCCTCATCGAATTCGGCGTCGTCCTTGACGGCGTCGGCATGGCGATGCAGCCGCTGATAGGTACGTACTACGGCGAGAAAAACCACAAGCTGATCAAGCGCGTCATGAAGACTGCCATAAGAGCCGCCCTGATCGAAGGCGTCATAGCGACAGTGCTGATCTGGGTATTTGCCAGACAGTTCTGCGGCCTGTTCGGCATAACTGAAGGCGCGGCGCTCGCACCGTCGATCGCGGCCCTCAGGATCGTCTCTCTCGGATTCATGTTCGTCAGCGCAGTCTCGCTCACGACCTCGTATTACATGCTGATCGACCGCATCGGCATGTCGGTATGCATATCCTGTCTGCAGAACGGACTATTATACATGCTGCTGCCCATGTTAGGCTCGGCGCTGTTCGGCATTAACGGAATGTGGGCGGGCTTCGTGATAGCGCCGGTCATAACGCTCGCGTCAGCCCTGCTGTTTGTCTATCTCAAGTTCGGGAAGGACAATTTCCCGTTCCTCCTGAAAGACATCGACTCCGACATAGTCGTGATGGACGACGTCCTCACGCAGCAGTCAGCATCAGAGCTCTCGGAAAAGATCGGCTCCAGCCTGCTCTCGCACGGTTACCCGAAGAAAGAAGCAACGCACGCATCCTTATTCGCCGAAGAGATCGGACTGACCATCCTCGAGCGAAACCGCAAGTCCAAAAAGCCCGTGCTGATCGAATTCTCACTCTTCTTCGAGAAAGACTCCGTCCTCATCATCGAAAGGGATTCCGGCGAGCTCTTTGACCTCACCGATCCCGATGCCCACATCAAGGGCCTAAGCGGCTTCATCCTCGGCGGCCTCATGTCAGCCCACGAGGAGAAAGCATACCTTGTGACTACCGGTTACAACCGCAACATGATGCGGTTTAAGGTTGAGGAATAAAAAAACTCCGGACTTGCGTCCGGAGCCTTTGTTATCATTCAATGGCGATCGTAGTATTGGAAGGAAGCGCCTTAAGTTCCGTCTTAGGAATGCAAAGTCTCAGCACGCCATCTTCGAACTTCGCCTTCACGTCTTCGGTCTTCACGCCTTCCCCGACATAGAAGCTCCTCTGCATCGCACCGGCGTACCTCTCCTGACGGATGACCTTGCCATGCTTCTTCTTCTCATTGTCATGCTCCTTGGAAGCGCGGATGGTAAGGTAGCCATTCTCCAGATCGATCTTGATCTGATCCTTCTTGAATCCCGGAAGATCCATATCCATCTCATAATCTGTCTCATTCTCGTGGACATCGGTCTTCATGAGATCCCGTGAGTGCTTTCCGTACAACTGCCTGTCAACGTTGGCAAGCTCTCTTGACGGGAAACCCCAAAACTCATCAAACAAATCTTCTCCAAATAAACCGGACATCAACATACTGATCATCTCCTTTGACTGTTGTTATCCGAGCAAGAAGCGGAGGTCTGATCATCTTCTCTTCTGATCTTCGTTCCTTTGTTCTAGCTACATTATAGTCCTCCCATTAGCACTCGCAAGGGGTGAGTGCTAACAATTTTTGACTATCTTTGACTTTTGTTTTTGTGCAGTTTTAGTTGGGACGGTGTGTTGGAATGGGACTATAATAATGGGGGGGGTGCCTAGGAACTGCCGGGGTGCGGATGGAGTGGATAGATCATATGCAATAGGTGAAGGTGATCATTTAGACTAATGTTCAGACTAGAAGCGGTTAGTCTGAGGACTTGTCTGACTATTCAGACTAACTTTCAGACTAGAAGCGGTTAGTCTGAGTACTTGTCTGACTATTCAGACTAACTTTCAGACTGGAAGCGGTTAGTCTGAGGACTTGTCTGACTATTCAGACTAACATTCAGACTAGAGGCGGTTAGTCTGAGGACTTGTCTGACTATTCAGACTGTTA
>DGUI01000028.1 GCA_002394605.1 Mageeibacillus sp. UBA4314
GCGTATATGAGACTCCCGGCGGAACTCTCCTCTTTGCAGCTCACAGAGAGCTCGAGCTCCTCACAGTTGAGCGTGACACTATCCACTACAAGGATCTCGTTGCACAGAAGTTTGCTGAACTCGTTTACTACGGACAGTGGTTCCACCCTCTCCGCGAGGCCCTCTCCGCTTTCGTAGATGAGACACAGAAGGTTGTTACAGGTGAAGTCAAGATGAAGCTCTACAAGGGCAACTGCACACCTGCAGGAACAAAGTCTCCTTACTCACTCTATGATCCTGAGATCGCTACATTTGAGGCTGACGATGTTTACAACCAGGCTGATGCAGGCGGATTCATCAACTGTTTCGGTCTCCCCATGAAGGTCAATGCCAAGATGAAGCAGAAGAACGGACTTCTTTGATCTAACGTCTTTGTTTGAATGAACAACGGCTGTCTCTGATCAATGAGGCAGCCGTTACTATTTGGAGGTATATATGGAACCGGTGTTTACAGACATGATAACAGCAGAAGAATACATGGAATTCAGGAAAGCAGCCGGCTGGTCCCTCTTCCCTTTGGAACAAGCTCAGGCTGGCCTTAGCAACTCGTATATCTTCTGCCTGCGCATTGATGACAACCCAATAGGATTGGGACGTATCGTCTGGGATCACGGATATGTTGTTTATATCGCAGATGTCATTGTCCTGCCTGAATACCAGGGCAACGGGTACGGCCGTATGATAATGGAGAAGATGATGTCTGCTATCAGGAGCTGGCTCAAACCGGGATACAAAGTGATGGTATCTTTATTGTCTGCACAGGGCAAAGAGGATTTCTATGTCAGGTTCGGCTTTGACAAGAGACCTTCCGACAGGTTTGGCTGCGGTATGTGCCAGTGGATAAGTGCAGACTGAGGAGAATGTGAGGTGTGCTGCAATGGAGATTAAATACAGGTTAATGACGATAGAAGACTATAAGCAGGCTTATGATCTGTGGATACTATGCGGAAACGGCTTAAACGATAAGGATGATTCGGAGGAAGGCATCGATAAGTACCTGAAGCGTAATCCCAATACATCTTTCGTGGCAACTTGTGATAACATTGTAGTTGGTGTGATACTATGTGGTCATGACGGAAGGCGCGGCATCATACAGCATGCCTGCGTATCCCCTGACTACAGGCGTTACGGCATTGGTTCAAAGCTCGTTGAGCTTGCTCTTGGAGCACTTAAGGACGAAGGCATCAACAAGGTGCTCCTGGTTGCTTTCAAGAAGAACGAAGACGGCAACGCATTCTGGGAATCACAGGGATTTACTCTCCGTGAGGACCTTAATTACCGGAACAAAGCACTTGCCGAGATGGTAAGGATCGATCCGGACTACGTAAAGGAGTAAACATATGGCTAAGAAGATGTGGGCTGGCAGATTTGAGAAGGCAACGGACGAGGCAGTTAATGATTTTAACTCCTCCCTCCCCTTTGACTGCAGGATGTACAGACAGGATATCGAGGGATCGGTCGCGCACAGCAAGATGCTGGCAAAGCAGGGCATCATAAGTCAGGAAGATGCCGATAAGATCAGGGAAGGTCTGCTGTCGATCATGGAAGACATTGATTCCGGCAAGCTTACTTTCGACTCGGATGCGGAAGACATCCACATGTTCATCGAAGAGGAACTGACTAACCGTATCGGTGATGCCGGCAAGAGGCTTCACACAGGAAGGAGCCGTAACGACCAGGTCGCATTGGATCAGCGTCTGTATGCAGTTGATGAGGCCAATGAGATCATGAGCCTTATCGGAGAATTGAGAGATACTCTTATCGATATCGCCAAGGATAACCTCACGACATACATGCCCGGCTACACTCACCTTCAGAGGGCTCAGCCTATTACTTTCGCTCACTATCTGACCGCATATATCGAGATGTTCGGACGTGACATGTCAAGACTTGAAGAGGCGATAAACAGGACTAACGTGTCTCCTCTCGGTTCAGGAGCACTTGCCGGAACGACTTATCCCCTCGACCGTGAGTTCGTTGCTGACGAGCTTGGCATGGATTCAGTTACAAAGTGCTCGCTTGACGGTGTTGCCGACAGAGACTGGGCGATCGAGATGTCTTCGTTTGCGTCCATACTCATGATGCACTTATCAAGGCTCTCCGAGGAGATCATCCTCTACTCTTCACAGGAATTCAAGTTCATAGAATTAGATGATGCTTATTCCACGGGATCATCCATGATGCCTCAGAAGAAGAACCCTGACGTAGCTGAGCTTACGCGCGGCAAGACAGGCCGTGTATACGGTGACCTTATCTCCCTCCTCGTTACGATGAAGGGACTCCCCCTGACTTATAACAAGGATATGCAGGAAGTTCAGGAAGCACTTTTCGATGTTGTTGACACCATTAAGGGCGTACTTGTTCCCTTCACCGGCATGATCAGGACAATGACGATAAGGAAAGACAACATGGAAGCTGCTGCTTTGGGTGGTTTTACTAACGCTACTGACCTGGCAGACTATCTCGTGCGCAAGGGCATCCCCTTCAGGAGCACACATGAGATCTCCGGAAAGCTCGTTCATTACTGTATCGAGAACGGCACGACCCTCGAGAAGCTCTCGCTTGATGAATTCAGGCAGTTCTCAGACCTGATCGATGAGGATGTATACGATGCGATCTCACTTGAGACATGCGTTAATAAGAGGACACTGATTGGTGGTCCTGCACCTGAGACAGTCAAGAGTTATCTCGACAGTCTCTGATATCATTCTTCGTGAGCGATCACAGCCCCTGTCAGATCGATATCGGCAGGGGTTTCATTTTTGTTGAACTGCGTCTCATAGAGTTCCTGATATACACCGCCTGCCCTGACAAGTTCCTTATGCGTTCCGCGTTCAGCGATCGTACCGTCCTTGATGACGATGATCTCATCAGCTGCAAGGATAGTCGATAATCTGTGGGCGATCAGTATGCTCGTCTTGGACCTTATGATCGGATCGATCGCCTCCTGTATCTTATTCTCTGAAATGGAATCGAGTGCTGATGTAGCCTCGTCGAAAATGAATACAGTCGGATCTTTGAGAAGTATCCTTGCGATCGATATCCTCTGCTTCTCTCCGCCGGACAGCTTAAGACCGCGGTTACCGACCATCGTATCGAGCCCCTTCTCCTGATCCATGACAAAATCATAGATATTTGCCTTGCGGCAAGCTTCGATCATCTCTTCATCCGTGGCATCTTCCTTTACATACAGAAGATTATCGCGGATCGTACCGTTAAAGAGATACGTCTCCTGCGACACGATGCCGATCATGTTGCGGAGTTCTGAGAGGCACAGTTCCCTGACATCAACGCCGTCAACTGAAACTGATCCGCCAATTACATCATAGAGCCTGGGGATGAGGTTGATTATAGTGCTCTTGCCTGAACCTGAAGGTCCGACTATCGCAATGCTCTTGCCGGGCTTGAGCTCAAAGCTGATATCCTTGAGGATGGGTCTCTCAGGCTCATAATGGAAATTTACATGATCGAATACAATGTTGCCTTCAGGCTTATCAATGTGCTTAGGCTGACTGATCTCCTCGATCTCCGACTTCATGTCAAGATACTCGAATATCCTTGTAAACAGAGCCATGGAACGCATCCAGTCGACCTGCACGTTGAGCAGGCTGTTGACAGGTCCGTACATCCTCGTAAGGAGTGCGACCATAACGCTGATGTCACCTACCGTTATCGTCGAATCATACTTCATTATGAGCAGTCCGCCAGCGAGATAGAGCAGCATCGGTCCTATATTCGTAAATGTCGAGATAACGACGAAGAACCATCTTCCTGCCATACTCTGCTTGATGTTAAGGCCTATCATCCTTCGGTTGGCGTGCCTGTACCTCTAGTATTCATATGCTTCTCTTCCGAAAAGCTTAACCAGCAGCTGACCGCTTACTGACAGCGTCTCATTAAGGATGCCGTTTATCTGATCGTTCTTCTCCTGTGCCTTCTGGGTAAGAGACCACCTGGTCTGTCCTGCCTTTCGTGTGGGGATCGCAAAGAGCGGCACGATGATGATACCGATCGTAGCAAGGACCCAGTTGCGCTGATACATCGCAACGAGGGCAACTATGAGCGTTATGGAATTAGATAGAATGCTCGTGAAGGTGTTTGTTATTACTTTCTCGACTCCGTCGATGTCAGATGTCATCCTCGTGATGATGTCGCCCTGATTGTTCGATGTGTAGAACCTCTGGCTCATCTTCTGGAGATGTCTGAACATCTGGTTGCGCATATCGTATGTTATGTGCTGGGCGATCCATGTATTGATGAAGCTTTGGCCCACACCGACAAGGCTGGAGCCAAGGGTCAGTCCGAACGACAGGAGAACATAGAACAGCAATGTCTTAAAATCCTGCTTGATGAGTCCGTCATCTATGATCTTACCCGTCAGGATCGACGGCATCGTATTAAGACCTGCGGTAATTCCTATCAGGACAACAACAATGAACAGCTGGACTTTGTATGGTTTAAGATAAGAGAAAACGCGCTTAAGAAGAGCCTTGGTGACCTTGGGCGCATTCGCCTTCTCTTCGGGCGACATGTAATTGCTGCGCCCCATTCCGCCTCCCATTCCGGGCGGCATCAGTCAGAATACCCCGCCAGGAATTCTTTGGTCCTGTCCATCTTGGGGTTATTGATCAGATCTGCTGCAGGGCCTTCCTCCACTATCACGCCCTCATCCATAAATATGATCCTGTCTGCAACGTCCCTTGCAAAGCTCATCTCATGAGTAACGATGACCATCGTCATCTTCTCCCTCGCAAGTTCCCTGATTACGCTCAGGACACCTGCAGTAAGCTCCGGATCGAGCGCCGATGTAGGCTCATCGAAGAACAATATGTCAGGGCTCGTGGCAAGCGCTCTTGCTATGCTGACGCGCTGCTGCTGGCCGCCTGAGAGATTACACGGGTAAGTATTTCCCTTATTTGCAAGTCCCATCTTCTCAAGAAGAGCATCACATATCTTGTTTGCTTCATCCTTTGACTTCTTGTGGACGCTGACAAGAGCTTCAGTGATATTCCTTCTGACAGAGAAATGCGGAAAGAGATTAAAGTTCTGAAACACCAGACCGAACTTGCCTCTTATCTCTGAGAGCGACTTTTTATTGTTATAATCGATATCCATCCCGCCGATCGTGATCTTGCCGGAATCGATCTTCTCAAGAGTCGTGGCACATCTGAGAAGCGTTGATTTACCGCCGCCTGAAGGTCCGATAACTGCAACGACTTCACCTTCATCGACATGCATGGTTATACCCTTAAGGACCTTAAGCTCGCCAAAAGATTTGTATATGTCGTTTATCTCAAGAACGCTCATCTTCCGCTCCTCCTTAAGAATAATAGCTCATCGATCTCTCGACCCTGTTCATGATGATCTCTACCAGACCGTTAGCGATATAGTAGAATACACCTGCTGCAATGAACGGCATGACAGACACCTGCGAAGAAGCGAGGTTCTTGGCAACCGTAAACATCTCAGTTACGGCCAGCACCTGCGCAAGTGATGTATCCTTTACAAGTGTTATGACTTCATTGGTCACAGCGGGCAGAACACGCTTCACTGCCTGAGGAAGGATGATCTTGAAATATGTCTGCATCTTCGTAAATCCGAGCACCTGTGCAGCCTCATACTGTCCCTTTGGCATCGATTGGATACCGCCTCTGAATATTTCCGCGAAATAAGCGGCATAATTTAAAGAGAAACCGATAATCGATGCGATGAAACGGTAATTAAAAGGCCCTATCTCTATACTGCCGGTAGAGATCCCGAAAATATAGTAAGGGCCAAAATATACGAGCAGGAGCTGGAGCATCAGAGGCGTACCTCTCATGATGGAAATGTAGATCCTGACAACTGAACTGACGATCACATTCTTTGCCATCCTGCCCCTGGCAACGATAAGTCCTAAAGGTATGGAGAACAACAATGTAAAAAGGAAGATCCCAAAAGTAAACTGAAATCCTTCGAACAGCTGTTTGATAGTTGACAGAATAACCGACCAGTCCAATGTAGATACTCCCAATAAAAAACGGTGGTATGGAACAAAGCCACACCACCGATGATTATAACATTATGATCAGTCCAAAGATATAATTATTTGACCTTTGTTACATCGGAACCGAACCACTTGTTGGAGATGGATGCGAGAGTTCCGTCAGCTGCCATTTCGTCCAGAACCTTCTGAACGGAATCGCGGAGTTCAGAGTTGCCGAGCTTGAATCCTACACCGTATGTCTCGCTTGCTACGATCTCGTCAAGAACTGTAAAATCCTTGCCGGAAGTCTTGATCTCGTAACGGGCAACGACCTCGTCCATAACGATGGCATCAACGCTGCCGGTCTCAAGCTCCATCATGGCATTGAGGTATGTATCAACCTGGATGAGTTCAGCAAAAGAAGCCTTGAGATCGGCCTTCTCCTCGATTGCGGCAAGTCCTGATGAATCCTTCTGAACGGCAACCTTCTTGCCGGAAAGATCAGCAAGTGTCTTAATGGATGAACCATTCTTGACTACAACTACCTGGTCATTCTCCATATAAGGCTTTGTCCAAGTGTACTTATCTTCTCTTCCGCTGATCGTAAAACCGTTCCAGATGCAGTCGATGTTGCCTGATTCGAGTTCCTGGTCCTTGGAATCCCATGCAATAGGCTGTGCCTTGTACTCGAGGTTGAGCCTCTTTGCAGCTTCCTGTGCAAGATCAAGGTCAAAACCGACATAAGAACCATCAGTATCAACGAATCCCATGGGAGGGAATTCGGAATCAAAACCGACAGTAAATGTCTTCTTGGCGTCGCTCTTTGCAGAACAACCTCCAATAACTCCAAGCACTGAAACAAGTGCCAACGCTGCAGCGATAAACTTCTTCATAAAAAAGTCCTCCAAAATATATTGAATTAATAATTAATTCCTCATGCTGTGGATCGGCGCGGGTATCCTTCCGCCACGATCGATAAAAGCCTTGCAGGATGAATTGTTGACTGCCATGATCGGGGCCATGCCGAGCAGACCGCCAAACTCTACGCTGTCTCCGACACCCTTACCGGGCACGGGTATTATCCTGACTGCGGTTGTCTTATTATTAAAGGTACCTAACGCCATCTCATCGGCAATGATGCCTGATATCGTCTCAGCTGTCGTATCACCTGGTATGGCGATCATGTCAAGACCAACTGAACATACGCAAGTCATTGCCTCGAGCTTTTCAAGGAGCAGAGAACCTGATCTTGCAGCAGCGATCATGCCTTCATCCTCAGAAACGGGGATAAAAGCACCGGACAGGCCGCCAACGAAAGATGATGCCATCGTTCCGCCCTTCTTGACAGCATCATTGAGCATCGCAAGAGCCGCTGTAGTACCCCATGTGCCGCACTGCTCAAGACCGAATTCCTCCAGGAGCCTTGCAACGGAATCGCCGACTGCAGGCGTAGGAGCCAGTGACAGGTCAATGATCCCGAACGGAACACCTAATCTCTCGGATGCTTCCCTTGCAACGAGTTCACCTACCCTGGTGATCTTAAATGCAGCTTTCTTGATAGTCTCGGCAACAACACCGAGATCTTCACCCCTTACACTCTCCATGGCATGCTTAACGACGCCCGGACCGGAGATACCGACATTGATTACTACTTCGGGCTCACCGGGACCTAAGAAAGCTCCTGCCATGAACGGATTATCTTCCGGAGCATTGGCAAAGACAACGAGTTTTGCACATCCCAGAGCGTCCCTGTCGGCTGTCCTCTCAGCTGTCTTCTTGATGATGCGTCCCATGTCACGGACTGCATCCATATTGATACCGCTCCTTGTTGAAGCGAGGTTGATGCTGGAGCATACATTCTCGGTAACAGCGAGAGCTTCAGGGATAGAATCGATCAGGATCTTATCAGATTCCGTATATCCCTTCTGGACAAGGGCTGAGAATCCGCCGATGAAGTTAACTCCGCAGTCCCTTGCAGCCCTGTCAAGAGTCTGAGCAAACATCGTATAATCCTTTGCACCGCTTGCTGCTGCCACGATCGAGATAGGGGTTACCGATATCCTCTTGTGGATGATCGGCACATTGTACTTGCGTGAGATGGCTTCGCCCGTCTCAACAAGCTTGCCGGCACATCTCATTATCTTGTCATATATCCTCTTACATGACTCTTCAGGAGTCGAAGCCGCACAGTCCATGAGCGATATGCCCATCGTAATGGTCCTGATATCGAGGTGTTCCTCGGTGAACATGTGCATTGTTTCCAAGACTTCATAATCTGTAATCATCTAACTATTCTCCGATCAAATCCTGTGCATTGCATTAAAAAGATCAGTATGCTGGATCGTAACAGACAATCCGTTCTCTTTGCCAAACTCTTTGAGCTTGTCAGAGATGTCAGATTCCTCGATCTTAACATCCTTGAGGTCGACCATCATGATCATCGTAAAGACGTCATCCATGATCGTCTGAGATATATCGTTTATATTGATAGAGTAACCGGCAAGAAGATTGGATATCCCTGCAATGATCCCTACCCTGTCTTTGCCGAGAACTGTAATAACTGCAGTATTTTTTGAAGATCTCATAATAATCCCTCCAACAATATGATCCTATAGATTATATAACAAATTACGTTTTTATGAGAGAAAATGCCAAAGAATTGGCACAATTGATCCCGTCGATCGCTGAAGACATGATGCCGCCTGCATATCCGGCGCCTTCACCTGCAGGATATAAACCCTTGAGCGAGACGCTTACACGCGTATCCTTCTCCCTTAAGATGCGGACCGGCGATGATGACCTTGATTCCACTGCGCTAAGCACACTGTCGGGGTTATCAAAGCCCTTTATCTTCTTCCCCATCAGCCTTATACCTTCATCTATCGTATCCAGGATCTCACTGTCAAATATCCCATCGAAAGCGCAGGCCTTATATCCGGGCTTAACAGACGGCTTGATATATTCAAAGTTTCCTGTTATCCCACTCTTAAGATCCTTATACTTAGTGACCGGGATCATCTTACAGTCACCCGTTGCTTCATATGCCCTGTGCTCAAGTTGCTCCTGATACAAAAGACCTGCCAGAACTCCATCGCCAAAATCATTACTGTCGACCGGTACTAAGAGAGCACTGTTGGAGTTCTCATTATCACGAGCATAGAGGCTCATACCGTTGACCACGCATTGTCCGTCACCTGATATGCCGTTGATCACTTCGCCGCCCGGGCACATGCAGAAAGAATAGAGTTTTCTGCCGTTGGAAGTCTCAACAACAAGCTTATAATTGGCGGCAGAGAGATCACTCGTATCAGCAGTATCGATCCCATACTGGGACATGTCGATATCTCTCCTCTTATGCTCGATCCTTACACCGACTGCAAAAGGCTTGGATTCCATCCTGATGTCTGATGAATAGAGATGTCTGAACGTATCACGGCTGGAATTACCTACCGCAAGGATAACGTTGCTGCATCTTATCTGTCTTGAGACACTGTTGTTCTCGACTGTAATGCCGGTTATCTTTCCGTCCGTCTGTTCGATCGAAGTAAGCCTGGTGTCGAAGAAGATCTCACCGCCGAGCTTTATTATCTCTTCCCTAATGCTGACTATGACGTCCCTTAATCTGTCAGTTCCGATGTGAGGATGAGAATCATACAGGATGCTCTTATCTGCTCCGTGCCTGACAAAAACATCGGCTACAAAGCCTTTGATACCTGAGCTAAGACCCGTATAGAGCTTGCCGTCAGAGAAAGTACCGGCTCCCCCCTCCCCGAACTGGATGTTATTCTCAGGGTTGATCATGGAGTTTCCGGATCTGAATGAATCAACATCCCTGATCCTCTGAGCCATGGCTGAACCACGCTCGATGATGACAGGCCTTAGTCCGTATCTTGCAAGGATAAGTGCAGCGAATATGCCTGCAGGACCAAATCCTACGATGACAGGTCTGTCAGCCGCCACATTAAACTTCTTTCCGAGATAAGGCATTGTGTCACTGATCAGAGCAGTATGTCTCTTAAGCTCCTCTTCCTCTGTAAGGAAATCGAATCTGAATATCACTTTCGCTTTGCCGTGCCTGGCATCAACAAAACGTTTCTCGATATGAAGTCTCTTCTTGTCTTTCAGTGCTTTATCCAGGATGCTCAAAAGCTTCTTGTCACGGCCGCTCCTGATCGCTTGTATTATGCGTTCGGCATCATCTTTACAGTTTGAACCGGGCTTTGGGTCTATCTTCAGTTCAAACATGATAACACCCCATCCGCTGCAACGGCAGCAGAACTCCAGGCAAACTGAAGATTATAACCGCCGCAGATCCCGTTGCAGTCAAGCATTTCGCCGCACGCAAATAAACCTTTATGTCCTTCGATCTCAAGTGACTTCGTCAATGAAGACAGCTTTAATCCGCCGGATGTGATCTGAGCATTATCAAAGCCAAGACTTCCATTGATATTGATCTTGAAGGATGTCATCATATCTGCAATGGATCGTATGATCTTTCCGTCAGCATCGCCCGCCTTCATATCCTTAGACAGCTTAAGCCTTGCAAGTATCACATCTGTGATCTCTTCCCTTAATACGCCCATCAGAGCTGACTTTACGGAGCGATCAGGAAAAATACTGCAAAGACGGCTGACAAGAGATACGGCTTCATCACTTGAAGTCTTGATCAGGTTAACCGATAAGACCGGTTTATTTCCTGAAGCAATTGCTCTTACTGCCTCTCCGGACACATCAAGTACACAGATGCCTGATACACCGTAATCCGTGAAAAGTAGCTCGCCGGAGGAAGATGAGAGTACTAGATCCTCGCCTCGTCCACCGTATAATGTGAGGTCGCACATAACTCTGATACCTGACAGACGCTTTATATCGCTGTCAGATGACTTCAGGGGCACAAGCGCGGGATACAGGGCTTCCATATCATCTTTACCGGTAAAAGGCGCCAGAAGGCTGATAAATGAGCCGTTACTGCCTGTGACCGGATAAGACGCGCCGCCCGTGGCGATAACTACTGTCTTTGAAGCAATGTCCCGGTTGATCTTAAAAAGACCGTCTTCATGCTTAATGGATGTAACCGTCGTATCACCGATAAAAGTACCTCCATGACCGGTAATATATTGTGCAAGTGAATTTACGACAGTTTCCGACCTGAACGTGGAAGGATAGTAAAGGCCTGATCTCTCTGATGTAAGGACACCCAGTTCATCAGTGATGAATGCAAGGAAATCCTCAGTGTTATGAAATGTCAGAATGTCTTCAAGACGCTCCATCGAATCAGTATGATAGTCCCCGGCGCTGATGCTGTCATTAGAGATATTGCACCTGCCGCCGCCCGTCATCAGGAGTTTACGTCCCGGTCTGCTGTTGGAGTCGATCAACGCCACACTTGCATCACGCTTGCATAAGATCTTGCAAGCGCAGTACATTCCGGCAGCGCCGGCACCGACGATCGCTACATCATACGCCATCTTGCTCGTCCAGGAGCTTCAGTGAGCGCTGGAACTTGCTCTCGTTAAAATGCCTGCCGGAAGTATTCTCAATGATAAAATCAGCCATATCCTTGAGATCCACTACATCACCGGATGATAACTCCAGCTCGAGCTCACAGATATCACACGACTTATTCCCTGCTTCGATGCGTCCGACATCAAAACAAGCCTCCATGATGCTGTCGCCAAACCCGAAAGTATAGATAGTCCTTTCGAATACGGTCCTGCACAAAGGATGGAGATTATCATCATCCACTCCATTAAGAGCTTCTTCGAGGATCTCGAAAGGATCTTCCTGTCTTGAGGCACTGATCTTAAAATCAGCTACATTGAAGAGCTTCTCAGATGTCTTGACATTCCATTCGTAACGCTGATAGAGACCATTATCGACTTTGCCGCCGAACTTAACGGTATGCTCATATTTCGCATCGGAATCGATGTCCTTATAGTAGCGCACCCTGCATACGGCACCACGGTCAGATAATATCCTGTCAGGTGTATCATAATACGTATTGTCGAGTGTATAACGCACGGGTGATGCTTCATCCAGGCAATAATCCTTGAACCACTCTTCGTTTATTATCGCCAACAACTCTTCGGGCGAATCATAAGCGATCTTAACTTCTGTTTCCATCTTACAAATCTACTCCTTAATAATTGATCGTATGGACGCCGCCTGTGGAAACGACGCACAGATCCTTACCGGATATGAATCCCATACGAAGGATATCCTGATCCACAGAGACATCTCCGATCACGCTTCCGCTCTCATTATATACAAAGATCCTGTCATCAACGCTGATGGCAAATACGCCGTTGCCGCCACATACACAATTAACCTTGGATCCGATGTCAGAACTATATACGATCTTATCGTTATGGTTGATGACAGCAAGTTTGTTGATCTGCTCCACCCCCTCGGAATAAACGAGGAAGATATGGTCGCCTACAAGGAGCGAATAATCAGCCAGCTGGAAATCAAGATCTACTGCCGTCAGCTTGTCACCCGTAACCTTAAAGAGCTTTGACGATGAGAAAGCATACAGACTGTCATCAATGAAGAAACATGTAGATATGACATCGTTCGTGTTAGTCGTATAGAAGGAATTATCCTGCATCGTAAGTCCGAGATCAGTCTTGAGGATATCAAAGATCCTGATATAAGGAACAGCTGCAGCGCCTGTCGTATTAACAGTAGTTACGGCAACCTTGGAAGAATTGCCGTTAAATGATGCTGCCAAAGGATAACCGGAATTATTGGAAGTCCACTGTGAGATGGTATTACCGGCACTGTCGAAGACGAACAGGTTTCCATAAGACTGCTCGTCAGATGTGATGATAGCGACAAAACCGTCATTGGAGATCGTACCGCTCTTGATCTGATTAGTCGTAGGAGCGGAATAGATCGATCCTTCCTTGTTAAGCAGACTGAATGAATAACCATTCAGATCATAAACAAGGCAATACTCTGAATTTGAGATGCATGCCGGATTCTGATAATTGATCCCGACACTGTAGATCTCGTTACCGGAGAGCGTGATATATGCGATCCTCTCTCCCGTTACCTTCATAACGCCGTCACCATACGGATAGAGCTTCTGTGCTTCAGAGTATTCACAACTGAACCCACCCTGTGCAGAGAGCTTGATGTGCTGCTCTGCTCCGGCAAGGCTCTTCTCGTGCCTTGCAACAAAATACAGGAGCACGAGACTGATTATGAGCACAGCCGTAAAGACCATTATGATAATGGTAAGCGTTCTGGTAAAGGACAACTTCCGCTCTGAACTGTCAGGGTTTGTGTCAGGGTATGTCATACACTCCACCGATATTCTCGTTGATAGCTTTGTCAAGGAGCTTATATGCAGGCCATACGCCGTACTTGTAAGTGTCCTTGCCGCCATCTGCAAACAACTCATCCCTATTTACATAGAACATCGAATACTTATCATTGATGAATACATAGTAAGTATTGTCAGTACGCTTTACAAAGTCGATCTTATAAGTAAGGAAGTTCTTTGTGATGAACGTAAGTGTCATCTCAGGGTTGACAAGAGCAGGCTTTGCGTCCGTATCGATACCCTCGATCATGATCGTTGCAAGAGTCTCGAACAGCACTGCGCAGTAAGATCTCTGCTCGGAATTGAAGATCTTTGCATTACGGTTATCAAGCTTAATGGTAGTTGCAGGATCTGAGATCTTCGTATTGTTGGGGACCTCGAGATCGAACTTGAACGACTCACCATTATAAGAACCTGTAATGGAAGTGATCTCATATGCATAATAATAAGCGATGTATTCATCGATAAGCGACGTTACAGGCATATCGATATATGACAGCTGCTGACCGCTCAATACAAAGTACTTATCAGTAATGTTGGAATATCCATAGTAATAATCACCGATAAGGCTGGACAAGTAGATATCGATCTTCTCACCCGTAACTTTATTGATGATAAAGTGATACTGGGGATTATCAAGACCGTAAAGCGCCTTGTCAGCATCAGCGATCTCAGTGTAGCTGCTTATCTCAAGACTGAAGATCTGTGTCATGAGACTTGAGAAATAAGTACCAGCCTTGATCGTAAAAGGCTCTGTAATGTAATAAGAAGTACCGGAAGCACTTGAAGACTCTGCCGAATTGCAGGAAGCAACGAGGTGGAGCTTATCTGAAGTCCTGTCGAAAGTAACAGACGTTACATCCTTATAATCAATGCTCAAAAGCTGAGCCTGAAGGAAATTGATCGCAGTATAATCAGCATAGCTCTTCTTAAGCTTGGCAACAGTAAACACCTTATCTGAGCCTTCGAGCATACAGTAGCAAGCAGAACCGTCATAAGTATCATGACCAAGAAGGATCGTTTTCTTACTTCCGTCACGGCACTCGAAATTGATCTTGTACTCAGGATCATCAAGGCCGTATTCAGATAAGCTTGCACCGGAAGCAACAAGGCTGTTGGCATAATACGAGCACATGATCTTAAGATAAGAGGAAATCGAGGAATCAGAGTACTCTACCGCAGGATCGGCATCTTCAGAGAGATACGAATACTTCATGAGACCGGTCGATTCATTGAGGTCAACACCGATCACGAGATCAGGCAGATCCTTACGGTTGATGCTGAACCTGGTAAGCTGGTCATCGGTCAAGGTAAGGATATTAAAATCAGCCTCTTCCTCACTGCTCTTATTACTGTTCTTCACTATTACGAAAATCACAAGGCCTACGATGAGCAGGCACATTACGATCAACGGTATTACAAGCTTCTTGAGTTTATTCATTTTACAGATTCTTCCTTAATTTATAGACAACAGTCGCTGTAACGACCAAAGCCAGAGGGATGACTACCATGAATACGACAGTCATTATCGTAGCGTTGGATGATGTTGCCTTTGTTGCATCGATGCTGTAATCATCGATCTTCTTGGATTCGATATTAAGTGCGTTCTCAGTTGACAGACCTACAAGGTCACGTACACATCCTCTGATGAACTCAACATTGGCGTCATTATAGCCATAGGATGAGATGTAATCATCTGATGTGAATGCCGTAGAACCGAATACATAGACCTTAGGGGCATTGGGATCATCCTTGTATGTTCCATACATACCGATATTGTATGTATTGGTGGATTCCTTGGAAACGAGTGTTACGGCATTGGACGATGTAGTAAGAGTAGCCTGGTTAACAACCGATGAAGAAGGGTTGTTGAGGGCTCTCAGAGGACGGGCATAGCTGGACTTCAGCTGCTTTGCAGAAGTCAGTGTTGCAAAATCTGCTGCTACATCAACAAGTGAATACAGACCATCATTAGATAAAGCGTAACTGGGATTGTAATCAGCTACGAGAGTATCCTCGATATTGATATTGTAATCATTGAGGATAAGGTTGATATTCGCAAAAGATACTGAAGAGTTATCAGAATTGTATTCTGTTGATACGATAAGTCTTCCCTTGTTATAGAGGTAGTTCTTGATCGGATTGACCATACCTTCGGGAATATCGATATTAGCTCCGCAGATGAAGAGGATGTCGCAGTCAGCTGGAACTGTGAATTCAGAAGCTGCCTGAAGGTCAGCAGTCTCAAAGCCCATAGAAGACAGGATCTTCTTGAGCTGGTTGCTCGCATCGTTCTTAAGACCGCCGACAAAGTAAGCTTTCGCAGAGAATCCGGAAGTCAGGTTGTAGAGCGCGTTATCAAAAGTATACTCAACAGTATTGGATACAGGCAGATATACACCCTGCTGCTGATATGTCTGCTGGTCATATGTAAAGCAGTTGATGGGGTCAATGACAATGACCTTCTTGCCGTCACTTACGGCAAAAGTATCTTTCTGAAGGTCATAAACACCCTGAGGATCGAGTTCTGTTACGATCGAGGGGTATTTCTCAGGATCGATGTAGTCGACTGCTACCTTACCCTTCCCTGCCTTAACATAGCTGTCAAGCAAAGGAACGATATACTCGAGAGGTGAATTAGACAGGCTCTCGGGCTTCTCAAACAGACCTACGATCCTGAGGCTGGTACCTTCAGGCAACCCGTCGAGATAATCAACAGTCTTCTGTGATACTGAATTCTGACCGGAAATTGAGAAGTCAAAATTCAGGTAATTACCCAGGATATTCTCGAACAGGATATTAAATACAACAAGTATTACAATGAGGATCAAAGACGTACCAACGGAATACAACTTAAGTACGTTTTGTCTCTTATCGGTTTTAATCTCTTTTGATTTCTTAGACATCTGTAAACTCCTCCGCTATTACTGAGCCCAACGCTTCTTCTCAAGGATCCTGTAAGTCAGGAACAAAAAGACAACGGTGAAGCTTACACAGAAAAACAACGGTGCAACGCCAAAAGTACCATAGCGGAACCCGTTTGTCTTTGAGAAAGGATCAAGCCAGTTAATGGCACTCTCCAGTCCGTCACCGATCGAGTTGGAAGTCTCTTTTGCTACGCCGAGCATGGGCAGGAATGCCGTGATCGCGTTACTGAGCAAAGAACCGATGGTCGACAGCAGCTGAACGATCAGGATCATGATGAATGATGTGATAGCTGATATGATCTGGCTGTCAGTTATCGCAGAAGCGAAAATACCGATCGAGATAAAGAGCGCAGCGAGGAAGAAGAATACGACGACTGAACCCCAGGCGCCTACACCTACTACACCGCCGCAGGCCTTGGTAACGATCATGTGAACGAAAACGTTGATGAACATGATGCCGTAGAGAGACAAAGCTGCGAAGAACTTGCCTGCAACAACGGAGAACAGATCGATAGGTGTCGTATAGAAGAGAACTTCTGTTCCCCTCTTCCTGTCGTCTGCAAGAAGACCCATGGTAATGATCGGTATTACAACAACGAAGAATGATCTCAGCGAGTTGATCTCAGCAGAGATATTGATCGCAGCGTTAGAAAACGAACTGACGAATATGAATCCGGACAGGAACGAGAACAGCGCGATTGCGATGTATCCAACCGGATTCCTGAAGTATGATAAAAACTCACGTTTGAATATTGCGTACATAATGCCCTCCTCAAGCTCCTGCTGTGATACTCAGGAAGATCTCTTCCAGAGTAGGATCAAGTGATCTGAATTCAAGGATCGGGCATCCGAGCTTCGACATGGCGAAGAAGATCGAAGACCTTACATCGTAATTCGAACCGTTATCGATATAGACCTCAGCCTCATGGACTTCGTTGTCTGAGATGCGGAGCTTAAAGTCAGTAACTCCGGGCAAAGGCTTAACTGTATTGCCGACCTTCTTGGGGTCTCCCTTAAAGGACAGAAGGAGCTTGGAAGTTCCTGACAGTCTCTTGGAGAGGTCAGAGATCGTATCGATCGCAGCAACCTTACCCTTATTGATGATAACGACTCTGTCACAGACATTCTGGATCTCTGACAGGATGTGCGAACTGATGATGATCGAATGATCCTTGGCAAGAGTCCTGATAAGCTTACGGATCTCCAATACCTGGTTAGGATCGAGACCTACGGTAGGCTCGTCGAGAATGAGGATCGAAGGATTGCCGACAAGCGCCTGAGCAATACCTACACGCTGCTTATAACCCTTGGACAGGTTGCCGACAAGACGGTCAGCAACATCAACGATCTTGACCATTGCCATGATCCTGGCAAGCTGTTCCTTCCTCTCGGACTTCCTGACCTTCTTGAGGTCACAAATGAAGTTGAGATACTCGAGAACGGTCATATCCAGATACAAAGGCGGTAATTCCGGAAGATATCCGATATTCTCCTTGGCAAGTTCAGGCTCCTCCAGAATATCGTGTCCGTTGACCTTAACGGAACCGGATGTGGAAGACAGATAGCCTGTGATAATATTCATGGTAGTCGATTTGCCGGCACCGTTAGGGCCAAGGAAACCGAGAACTTCATCATCTTGAACAGTAAAAGAAATCCCGTTGACAGCTTTTTGATCACCATAATGCTTCACGAGATTATCGATCTCAATCATGACATACCTCCGCAATTTTACTACAACGCATATTATATAACATAAAGCATATTATTCAAATAAAATGTGCAACGTCACTCTTCCGAGGCATCGTCATCCTCTGCGGCAGCCGGAACATACGGTGCCGTGTTGCGGGGATTATACCGTCTGAAGGACTTGTACATACCGTCCTTGAACGTAAATACGACCATATACTTGACTCCGGTCTGTGAGACTAATGCATACCAGTTGCGGTCGCTGATCTCTATCTTGCTGTTATCAGTTACGTTGAGAACAAACTCGGCATCCTCCCTGTCCTTTGAGAACCTGTCAACGGTAACCGGGCCTATGTATTCGCAGTCCTTAACGGAAAAAGATGCCAGCTCCTCCCTCTTCTTGCCCGCAATTATCCTCGCAGTATCGAAGATGTCGTTGCTGAGCTCGATCTCATACACCATGTCCGTATGGCGGATGAGCCTGTAGAGCAGATATACAAGGCCAAAAGAGATGAGTCCCGTAAAGAATATTACGTTATATCCCATTATTATCGGGATAACATTAAGGACAGCCAGGAAGATCAACAGAGCGATCGACGAACAGATAATGAACACGATCCTGTATCTTCCGCCGTTACGTTTGTAACTCAATTCAACAAAAATATCATCAAGCAAAGGAACTACCTCCAATCAAACAAAGACAATAATAACATAAAATAAAGAACTGCTCCAATAATTATTGAAGCAGTTCTGTGTTATTAGACTAACTTAAGTCTCAGAGCTTAGGGCCTGCAGCAACGAGTGCCTTACCAGCCTCATTCGTCTCGTACTTCTTGAAGTTCTTGATGAAGCGGGCAGCCACGTCTTTGGCCTTCTCTTCCCACTCATTGCGGTTCTGATAGGTGTCACGAGGATCGAGAA
>DGUI01000048.1 GCA_002394605.1 Mageeibacillus sp. UBA4314
ATGTGGTTCAAGGAGCTGGGCGGAATCGGCTCTACGGCTGAGAACCTTGCAGCAGCTGCTGATGGCGAGAACTATGAGTGGACAGATATGTACGAGGGCTTTGCAAAGACAGCTGAAGCAGAGGGCTTCCCTGAACTGGCAGCTAAGTTCCGTGCAGTAGGAGAGATCGAGAAGCATCACGAGGAGAGATACCGTGCACTCCTCAAGAATGTTGAGATGCAGGCAGTATTTGCCAAGAGCGAGGTCAAGGTATGGGAGTGCCGTAACTGCGGCCATATCGTAGTCGGAACGAAGGCTCCTGACGTATGTCCCGTATGTGATCACCCTCAGTCTTACTTCGAGATCCACGAAGAGAATTACTGAGTTGAATTGATCTGATTACTGCGGGGTTGTCTCAGAAGAGGCAACCCCGCTTTTTATGTTTGGGGCAAAAGAACACACGGCTGCGACACCCCGGGTGCCGCTTTTTGGAGTCGCCCTTATCATTTGACATCCCGTCCACTGTACTGTACGATGAACCCATGAGGTGGTAAATATGACAACGGCTAAGAAATGTCCGGCTTGCGGCGGCACAATGTTTTTTGATCCGGGGTGGAACAGACTCGTGTGCCAGTACTGCGGGACCAAGAAAGATATCGATGAGCTCTATGAGGATCCGGCAGAAGAGATAAGCATATCATCTGCCAGGGCTTTGGCGAGCCGTAACTGGGGTGTCGACACCCGTAATATACGCTGTGCGCAGTGCGGTGCCGTAACAGTCAATGATGCGCTCCAGCTCGCAGGCTGCTGTCCGTTCTGCGGGTCGGCGACCGTTGTTCCTGCCGAGAACGACAATGAACAGCTCGCGCCTAATGCGGTCATTCCTTTCGTGGTGTCCAAGACGCACGCCGAAATGTATTTCAAGCAGTGGATAAGCAAGCGTTCAATGGCTCCGTCAGATATCAGGGACGGCAGTAAGATCGGAGATTTCCAGGGCGTATATATTCCGTACTGGACTTTTGATGTCAACACTGCCGTAAGTTACCAGGGTAAGTTCGGTTATGAACGCGGAAGCGGTGACAACAGGTATATTAAGTATTACAAGAAAGAAGGCAGCTTTCAGAAATTTGTCGATGACTATCCCATTGCAGGCAGCTGGAGGGCGATAAACGATCCTTTCATCAAAAAAGTATCCCAATACAACACCGGAGAGGCAAGGCCATACACTTCGGAAGCTCTTGCCGGATTTGTTGCCGAGCAGTATTCGATCGGTCTTGAGGACGCGTGGAAGCAGGCCAGACAGGGCATACTCCACAGCCTTGAACTCCAGATCAAGAACAATGAAGCTGCTGATGTCGTATCTAATCTCAAGTACAATTATCAGTTCAGCGATATCAAGTTCAAATATGTTCTCGTCCCGGTATGGCTGTCGTCATATACATACCGCGGCAAACCCTACAGGATCGCCATAAACGGGCAGACCGGAGAAGTCTTTGGCAACTGGCCGAGGTCATTCAAGATACTGTTTATCATCCTGGGTATCATAGGCGGTGCGACTATGCTGCTCTTGTTCATGATGATGATCGCCAGAGGGTTTGGCAGGTAACCGTTGCCAAACTCATCAACAAAAATGAGCCAAACTCATCAATGAAAATATGCCAAAGTCATCAATAAAATCTTGCCAAAGCCATCAACGCCAATTATAATACGCGTAGAAATACGTGTTGAGGTCTGCTTATATGGCTAGGAAGTACTACAAAAGAATATGTGATGATCTTCTTGCTCAGAAGCTTGAAGCAAAGGGTGCCGTTCTGGTCAAAGGTGCCAGATGGTGCGGTAAGACCACTACTGCTGCCAATTTAGCAGGTTCAGTGGTCTATATGGAGGATCCAGAGAAGAAAAAGCAATATCTCGAGATGGCAGATCTCAATCCATCCCGTCTTCTGCAGGGGGAAGTGCCTCGTCTGATCGATGAATGGCAACTTGCTCCGAAGTTATGGGATGCAGTAAGATTTGAAGTTGATCAGAGAGATGAATTCGGTCAGTTTATCCTTACCGGTTCTGCAGTTCCTCCTGCAACCTCTGAGATATCTCATACCGGGATAGGAAGGATCACTTCACTTCTCATGAGACCCATGTCACTGTTTGAATCAGGTGATTCAGACGGAAGTGTCTCGCTGGCTGCATTATTCAAAAACGACGATGTTCAAGGATCGTGCAATCTCAGACTGAGTGATATAGAGTATCTTATCTGTCGCGGAGGCTGGCCGAAGGGAATAGGGCAGAAGGAAAGCGTGGCTCTGGCTCAGGCGCCGGATTATTATGATTCCCTGATCGAATCAGATATATCAAGAGTTGACGGGATTGAACGTGATCCTGAGAGAGCAAAACGTGTAATGCGGGCATATTCCAGAAGTGTTGCATCAGAAGCATCGATCACGTCAATTCTTAATGATGTGCGTGGCGATGGAAATGATACATTTAGCGAGAATACATTACGTTCGTATCTGTCTGCTTTGCGTAAGATCTTTGTGATTGAAGACGCCCCTGCATGGAATCCGAATCTGAGATCAAAGACCGCGATCAGGAGTTCTGACACCAGATACCTTGTGGATCCATCTATTGCAACGGCTGCTCTTGGAATAGGTCCTGAGGATCTGATGAATGATCTTGATACTTGCGGTCTATTCTTCGAGAATATGTGCGTGCGGGATCTGAGGATCTATGCCGAATCGATAGGAGGAAGTGTTTATCATTACAGAGATAAGAGCGGTCTGGAGTGTGATACTGTTGTTCATCTTCGAAATGGGCATTACGGACTGATCGAAATCAAGCTCGGAGGTGACAGACTGATCAAAGAGGGAGCCGCCAATCTGATCAAACTGAAGAAAATGATCGATACCGGGAAGATGTATGAACCGTCGTTTATGATGGTTCTTTGTGCCAATGCACCGTTTGCTTATAAGAGAGAGGATGGAGTGCTGGTTGTACCGATCGGTTGTTTGAGAAATTAATCTGTGAGTTATCAGCGTTCTATTTCTTTGCGTAACCATGTAAGAAAACTGTTAGCGAAGTTCAATTGATACGGAGTCATAGTTCTTAGCAGATCTGCCGTCTGACGCCATTCTTCTTCACGTTTCAGTGTTCCAACCAGGAATTCGTCAGGTGTGGTGTCCAGAACTGATGCGATTTTCATTATCATCTCTAATGATGGGATAGAAGTTGAGCGTTCGATGTTTGATATGTACTGGTCGCTTACATCACAGGCATCAGCAAGTACGGCTTGGGTCATTTTAAGCTCTTTACGCCTAGCCGCAATTCTTTTGCCGATTGCCTCATAATCAACCTCCATTGTTCCGTCCTCCCTGTAAAACCATGCCTTCATAATAATAGGTTTAGGAATAATTCAAAACAAATTAAAAGTTTGTTTATAAACTAATAGTTATAATATGGTTATAAAATCCATAAATTTATTTATAGAACTTCTAGTTTGGAGGTGATGGTTACCATGAAACACATGAAGAAGTGCATATCAGTTTTGTTGTCTATGACGATGGTTATTTCAGTTTTTGTTGTAGATACAGCTGAACAGGTTAAAGCAGCAACTAATCATACGAGAGATGAAGCCGTTGCTTGGGCTAATTCCAAAATGGGACAATATGTTTATAACGGACAATGTGTAGGATTGATATATGAATATCTTGATTATTTAGGTCATAGTGAATTGAGATATAATGAGAACGGCGGTCGGAATGCTTGTGACTTTGCTAACGCCTCTCTTCCTTCTGGATGGTCTTATGTTTATGGCAACTATGCGCCTGGTGATATTGCCGTATGGAAAACTAATTATTCAAGTTCATCGTCCTCTACTGGCTGGGCTGGTCATGTTGGAATAATTGAATCATGTGATAATACAGGTTTTAATGCTTATCAACAGAATAGATTAGGTCATCAGTATGTTGAGAAAGCATGGCATTTGTGTACCGATCTACAGTGTGCTATTCGTCCTGATTGGCCATCTTCTGACACGACTGAACCTATAGTTAAAGATGTAGTGGTAAGCAATGTTACCAGTACAGGGTATACAGTTTCTTGTACTGTAACAGATAGTGGTGGATCAGGATTAAATCGCGTAGAGTTTCCTACATGGACAATTAAAAATGATCAAGACGATTTGAAAACTCCTTGGCCTCAAGGAACATCCAACGGATCCAGATACACATATACGGTAAAGATAAGTGAACATAATAATGAGCACGGACCGTATTCAACTCATATTTATGGATGGGATAATGCCGGAAACAGATATTGTTACAAGTTAAGAGTGTTGGTTCCGGAATCATATCCATCGAGCATAAGTATGGTTGATTATTCTATTTTTAATAATCATCTTTATGTACTGTATGATTATTATTTGGATTGGGCAACTGCCGAGAACTTCTGTGTAAGTAAGGGAGGCCACTTATCATCAATTACTTCGAGCGGAGAAAACGAAATTGTTTATTCACTCTTGCAGAAGGGATCCAGAGTAGCTTATTATATCGGCGGTTATGATTATGGAAGTGAAGGGTCATTTGTTTTTACGGATGGATCTACGATGACTTATAAGAATTGGCACACTGGTGAACCCAACAATGATAAGTCTGAGAATTACACGAATATGTATCGGGAGTCAGGGAGATGGAATGACACACGAGGTTATTCATATGAAGGAGAAGATAGATGCGGATTTGTTCTTGAGCTTGACTTGAATTCAGTTACAAAACAACAGGCTTATGACAGACTAGGCATAGACTTATTTACAGACATCTCTTCTGTTACAATTAGTTCAATTGCAGATAAAACCTATACTGGCTTAGCAATTGAACCCGAGATTATTATTGCATCAGGCTCAAAGACGCTTACTAAAGGAACAGACTATACGGTCAGCTATTCCAATAACAAAAATGTTGGAATAGCAAATGTGGCAATAACAGGCAAGGGGAATTACAAGGGGTCAAAGTCTGTTGATTTTAATATAATAGCGGCTGATGCGTCAGGCTTTGCTGTTAGTTCAATATCTGATCAAAAATACACTGGGTCAGAGATAACTCCAGAAGTGACTGTAAAGTTTAATTCAAAGACACTGGTCAAAGATGAAGATTATGTGCTTGTATATAGTGATAATACGAATGCAGGTACCGCTACTGTCACGATTGTGGGCATAGGTAATTTCAAAGGAACGAAGAAAGTATCCTTTGAGATCATAGAGAATAACAGTCCTGTAGTTCCGGTAAACAATGGTTGGGTAACTGATGAAGAAGGCGATAAGTATTACTATGACGAGACAGGAAATCCAGTAAAAGGATGGAAGACTATCAGTGGTAAGAAATACTACTTCAAGAAAACAACCGGCGCTATGGTAACCGGGTGGAAAACACTCAGCAATAAGAAGTACTACTTTAATACTAAGACTGGTGCAATGACAACCGATGCAAAGAAGATTGATGGCAAGTACTATCTCTTCTCGACAAATGGTGTCATGCAGAAGTCCGGCTGGAAGAAGGACTCTAAGGGTAACACTTATTACTTGAAGTCATCAGGTGTTGCTTATACCAAGAAGTGGGCTAAGAAGTCCGGCAAGTGGTACTACTTCGGATCTAACGGCAAGATGGTCAAGGGCAAGAGCCTGAAGATCGGTAAGAAGACTTACAAGTTCAAGGCAAACGGAGTATGTAAAAATCCCTAAGAGTAGTCTCATCTCTGTAATGTGGCGGTTGGATTTACGTGTGAATGAATTGTAGATTTGCCGCAAAAGCGGTCTGATATGCTCACCTCAAAGCTATCTACTGGTTGCCGGCTATCAAGCCTGCAACCAGTAGATAAATGAAATACATCAAGTAATTTATAATGGAGGCATGATTATGAATCATTCACCGGTTTTCGCCTTGGCAATTAATAATCCACAGAAGTATTCTTCAATACTTAATTCTCTACAACGGATTGTCGAAAATACAGCATTAAGAATTCACGGTAAAATAACTGTAATGGTTGGTGTTAGAAAGCTTGATAACACCTATTGTAAAGTCTATTGCCAATTGGTATCAAAAGATGGTTTTTCCAATATACCATGGGGAGACAGTTTTTCGTTTAACGGAAAAGATATTGTTAAGTTTGAGACTATGTTAGCTACTGGTTTTACTACCCCGGAGGATGTTAAACGTGAAATCTTAATTCAGTTTGCTTGGGCAAGCATAGAAAAAAGTAATACTGATATGTCGCTATCCTCCGGAGATGAGTCGACACCAACATATGTCGCATACAAATTCACAATAGAGGCTATTGAGCGACGTGTGCAAATGATTAGTCCAAATATAGAACCGAATAGATTGGAAGGAGTTCAATTAGGTGAAAGGATAGCTACTATCATTCCGTACTTAGAGGAGGCACTGCCGTTAGCTGAAAAAGTTGCCAAAGATGAAGAATGGATTGAAGCAGTTAAGTCGGGTAGAATTAAAAATGATTATATGGGAAGATACTCTGTTTTTTTTGTTCCAGGACTAGCGTTTTGCACGTTAGGTTTTTGGGTGTTCGTAAGAGCAATCATTAGCAGAAGTGGTTCTAGAATTGCATTATTAATTATCGTTGCTATGTTGTTGTTTGGTATTGGAGCTGCCCATTTTGTATTTGGTAAATATGTAACTAAGTGGTGGCTTAATCGTTCTAATGAATCTCTGAATAAACTGCTTAGCGAAAAAGAAAAGAGTGTAGAAATTGATAGGAATCATCTTAATGAATTGTTGTATTCCAATCCTGTGGTTATGGAAACGTTGAGTGAGATACCCGAACAATATATGGATCCTATTGTTCTTCGGAAAATGTCTGAATATCTTTATAATCGTAGAGCCGATTCGATTAAAGAAGCTATTAATCTCTTTGAAGAAGAGTGTCATAGGATGGAAATGGAAGCTATTGCGAGACAGCAAGCTGCTCAGCTGAATGCAATCAGAAGAGCATCTTCGGTTAGTGCAGGGGCAAATGTTGCGACAATGATAAACAGCTTTAGACGTAAATGACGAAAAAGGTTATATTTATTCATTCATTTGGCTCAGAAAAGTATCTATAATTCATTGTAATATGTTTATAGCAATTAACTACCTATTCATATCTGAACTCTCATCAGTATTCATCATTTTGTGAGGTATTCATGGCAAAGAAGATTTTGTTGTTTGGTATTTTTGTTTTCTTTTCCATTATCGTTTGTGTTTTGATAGTAATATCTATTCCTACAGCGGACAGTGTTCAAGCTACAGATAATACAGTTGGTAAATGGAATAGTGAAATGGAAGGCAATAATAAAACCAATTATTTAGTAGGGTTGAATTCAGTTGTTTTTGAGAACTATACTGGTACTCCACTTGATGGAATATATATCAGCAATAAAGATTCGAATAATTGGGGCTTCAAGCTTAATGCTGAAATAATTAAGGATGGGGGAACGCTTACTTTTTCAATGGATCAGCTTGAAGATGGTGATGACATTTATGATTTCGGATCTATTGATCATGATGGTCTTAACTACGATATATTTGATGTACAGATTAACGCAGGTGATACTCTTTCGCTAAAAAAAGAAGGTGAGGAGGCTGTGCTTACTGTGACTTCTCTAAGTGGCGAAAAGAAAGAATACAGGGGCAAGACCTATAATGAAGCAAGAGAAACTGCTGATACTAATGAACAATTCGGCGAATTAACTAGTTTTACATTTGAAAACAACACAGGGGATTCTATAAATGAGCTCCTTCTTACTTATGATTACTCGCTTATTGATAAAACTATCAACCCAGGAGAGTGTGTGACTATTTCTGTTGAATCTTCTGAATTAGTGTATGTCGAAGGAGATTATAATTTTTTAGCAGATTGTAATGAAATGAAACATACTTATTATGTTGAGTCTGTAAGAATTATGTCGGGGGATACGCTTGTTCTCACAACGGATGGCAATAATGCAGTTATCACAGTGATATCGTCAAATGGTGATAAGAAAGAATATAAGGGTGAACCCTTTGATGTAGGAAGAGAAAATGCTGATGGCGACAAGGCAGTACGACCAGGTAGATTAACCAGTTTCTGCTTTGAAAATAATACAGGATACACTATAGATGATGTCGAGTTCTATGAAGTCTCGCTTGTTGATAAACCGGTCAAGTCTGGAGCACGAGTGACTGTTTCTGTTCCTAAGACTGAATTTGAGTTTCTTGAAGATGAGGAAGACGTTGTATACGATTTCTGTGCGTTTTGCAATGAAATTAAGAGCACATATATAGTTTCACCTATAAAAGTAATGACGGGTGATACTCTTGTTCTTACAAAAGAAGGAAATGATGCAGTTATCACAGTGATATCGTCAAAAGGCGATAAGAAAGAATATAGAGGATATATTTACGAATGGGATGAAGAATAAGTATTGTCATATAGATGTTGTTTTCAATGATTTACATTTTATGGGAGGTAGAAGATGATAAACAAAATAGTAGTATCGGTTATAATATCGTGTATGATGATGCCATCTGTAGGTGTTATGGCCTATGAATCTATGCTGGATGAAAATGAAGAGGCAATCGAAACAGAGGAATCAACTTATGAATACGAGAATGATGAAATAGAGTCTGATCCTACGGAAGAGGCTATACCCAGCGAAGATGGCGAATCTGATAAATCAATCTCTGAAGAGAATGTAACAGACAATACGAATGAGGTAATCGAAGATAATGATTGTGAAAAGGATAATAATGATAGTGCTGAAAAAGTAGCAGAGGAAGAATTTGCAAGCGATAATAGTGGTTCAAATACATCTTCGGCGTTTTCAAAAGCGGAAGTGAAGAAGTATGATGATCCAGACATTACCAATGACTCAAACCAAAACCAAAAGTATTTTGTTTTTGGTTCGTACATGTTAGAGGATTCTTATGATGGTGAAATGATGCCGCTTAAGTGGAGAGTTCTTTATGATGATGGTTCATGCTATACTTTAATTCTAGATGAAGTAGTATTTGCTAAAAGCTTTTTCTGTGGGGATGATTATATAGCAAGTTGGGATAAGTCTGAAGCAAGATCCTTTCTAAATGGAGCATTTTACAATGATGCTTTTTCTGATTTGATGAAACAGGATATTGTTGAAACAAGTAATAGTTTCAAAGGGTATGAGAATGGTAGTTTTTATTCGAGTTCATGTGTAGATAAAGTTTATATATTATCGGATGACGAATACAGGAATTCAGATTATGGATTTCCTGATTCAGGTGGGGAATCAGATATAAGAAGCACGCATTACTACCCCAATTCTGGTGTTAGATACAGTATGACTAATAGCATTGCTGGGGTAAAATGGATAGATACTAATAACATAACATGTTGGGTTTGGACGAGAAATGTTGAGAATCAGTTTCAAGGGTATCCCATGCCATGGTTTGTAAATGCTTATGGGGCGATACAAAGCGGAGGATATACTGGACCAAGATACAAATTAGGTCTTGATCCTGTTATTAGAGTTTTAAAAAACTCTAAATATCTTCTTTCTCCAGAACAACAAAAGATTACACTTTCAACAAATGAAACAAAGATTGCGGTGGGAAAGAAGAAGACACTTTCTGCTACAGGTATGTCAGATATTGCTTTCAAATCCAGTGATACTGCGGTTGCTACCGTTTCATCATCTGGTGTGGTTACTGCAAAGAAACCTGGTGCTGCTATAATAACGGCATATTCAATGTCTAACGAAAGTGTTTATGACACATGTAAGATTACTGTAAAGTATAAGTTAACGTATAAGTTGAATGGGGGAACAAATTCATCTGATAATCCTACATGGTATACAGGCAAGATTACGTTGAAGAATCCCAAGTCAAGAACCAGTTATACTTTCCAGGGATGGTACACTGATTCGAAGTTCAAGACTAAGGTTACATCAGTAAAGAATGCCAATAAGACATTGTATGCCAAGTGGGTTGATAGCAGAAAAAGTGTTTCAAAAGCAACTATTACCGTTGGAAACCCGATGTATAACGGGAAAGCCCGCAAGCCTTCTGTAACAGTAAAGATAGATAGTAAAACACTCAAGCAGGGCACGGATTACACAGTCAGCTATTCGAACAATGTAAACGCAGGAAGTAAAGCTGTTGTCAAGATTAGTGGCATTGGTAATTATAAGGGAACTGTAACAAAGTACTTTACTATCAAAAAGTGCAGTATGGGAAAAGATTATATTACTGCAAAGGTAGCTAAGTCATCATACGAATATACCGGAAGTGCAATCAAGCCTTCAATCACTGTATACTTCAATGGAAATACAAAGCTGGTTAAAGACACGGATTACACGGTTTCTTATCTATCTAATAAGGATATTGGCAGGGGATATGTTGTAGTAACTGGAAAGGGCAACTTTGAGTCAAAGGGAAGGCTCTTTGGTTTTGATATAGTTAAAGCTTCTCAGCCAATTAAGACGAGTGTTGCCTCAGTATGTTACCATTACGCAGATATCGGAACAAAGAAAACGATTTCTTTATCCGGTGTTAAAGATAATGCATCCGTGACTGTCACTAGTTCCAACGAAAAGGTTGCAAAGATATCCGGGTCTGGTGGAAAGTATAGTCTTAGTATTAAGGGAGTCGGTGAGACTACGATCAAGTTTAAGGCAAAAGCCACAAAGCATTATTTAGCAACCACGAAGAAGATAACTATTACTGTTGTTGACGTTCGTCAAGAGCCGACTATTACATTGCCGCAGAAAGAATATATCCTTATCAAGGATACTAACGGATTCAATCTTGGTGCTTCGACAAATAGTGATGGAAGAATTACATACAAATCTTCAGATGAAAACATAGTAAAAGTTGATGCAAAGGGTAATATTACGGTTGTTGGTAACGAAGGTAAAGCAACAGTTAGTATCTTAGTAAAGGAAACTACAAAGTTCAAGGAAAAAAAAGAAACAGTAAGTATTGTTTATAGAGTATACAATACTGGTGATGACTATCCTCAGGAATACAAAAATATGTCATTGGATCAGCAACATGATAAATGGCAATTTCTTGTGCGTGAATGCACATCCTTTGTAGCATGGTGCTTGAATAGCAGAAACGGAGTTGATTTCTCTTGGTCATATGGTGGTGTGCATTGGGATGGGGCATATAATTGGGGATATGCTGCACAATCTATTGGAATAACAGTTGATGACACTCCGGCTGTTGGTGCAGTTGCTTGGTTAAGTGGAGGTCATGTTGCTTGGGTTAAGGAAGTACGAGATAATGAAGTCGTCGTTGATGAATATAATTATGATGATGATGGCTTGTACCATGAAAGTACACATCCGACCGGCTATTATCAATACATTCACATAAAGGATATTGGTTGATAACGCTGTTTATTTTGTCAATGCTTTGCCCCCGACACACTTCTTCTGTGCCGGGGTTTCGCATCAACACGTAAAATGCCATCACGGTGATAATCCTTCTTATCTCAACTCGCAGATTAGTTATATAACTAACCCATAGGAGCTGTCACATGCCGAAGTCATCTCAGGACAAAAATCAGAGCGTAAGTGTCGCAAACCTATCTGTTCCAATAATCACTATAATCCCCCGAATCTCACCCGTGGGGGATTATTTCGCACTATTAGTTTTACACCCCTATTACTCTTCTTCTCCATCTTCCTCTTCCGGCGCCGGAGTCGGTGTAGGTGACGGCACGTGGATAGGGCAGGGAGCGTCAGGATCAGGGATGAGTGAACTGCCGGCTACATAGTAATCACTTCTTACAGTCATGGCATTGCGGCATGCATCGTTAGGCGTGTAGCCGGACGAACATGCCTCTGCCGTTACTATCGTATCGGGCTTCTCGAATTTGGCGGCGGGCAGATCCTTGTGGATCTTGTTCATGCAGTACATCCAGATCCTGACGGCATTGTTGTAGTCGTAGGAAGGGATCTCCGTCTGCCTGAGCCTGTTGTCGTAACCGTACCAGACAGCTGCCGAATAGTAAGGCGTAAATCCGCAGAACCACTTATCGATATTATCTGAAGTAGTACCTGTCTTGCCCGCCGTATCGATCTTGCCGCCCTTGTCGTTCTTGATCTGGCCACCGTAGTTGGAAGGCGTTCCTGTCGTTACGACACCCTTCAGTACATCTGCCATGAGGAAGCATGTCTCAGCAGAATAGACACGTCTTGTGGTGGGGTTGGCTGACAATACGACATTGCCGTCGCTGTCGAGCACCTTGGTATATGCATACGGCTGCGTAAACGTTCCGCCCGAAGCGAAAGTATTATATGCAGCAGCCATCTCAAGGGTCGTAACACCCTTGCCGACACCGCCGATCGCCTGTGAAGGATATACGAACCCGTTGCTGTCGAGCTTATCTATTCCGACCTGTGAGAGGAACCACAATGCAGTCTCACCGCCGACCTCGTTCCACACCATTACGGCAACCGTATTCTTGGAAGTAACGAGAGCCTTGCGGACCGTGATGGGGCCTTCATATTTGCGGGAATAGTTCTTAGGCCATGCGACCTTGGGCTTGCTGGGGTTGAGGTAAACCTTCTCATCCACGAAGATCGTACCCGGCGCGATCAGGTCGAGTTCAAACGCAGGTCCGTAATCGATAAGAGGCTTGATGGATGAACCGGGTGACCTCCTCGAAGACGTTGCACGGTTGAGGACGAGGTTCTGCGTCTTGCGTCCGTAACCGCCCTGCATGGCCGCGATCGCCCCTGTCTCGGAGTTGATGACTACCATGGAGCCGGTCGGCTTCTCAGGCAGATCCTCGAGCTTCTTGGGCTTCGTCTGGAACAGGTCTTTCTTGGTGAAAGCCTCATCGAGCACAGCCTGCACATTAGGTTCCATCGTAGTGTAGATATGATATCCGCGGTTATATACGATCGTTGAAGCCAAAGCCCTGGATATGCCCCTGGACTTGGCTACGTCACCGATGACCTGCGAGATCGCATACTCGGCGAAATAAGAGTTAACGTGAACACCCGAATTGGCATCACGTGACTTGAACTCGATATTGGTGTTAAGAGCTTCCTGATACTGCTCATCCGTGATGTGCCCGAGTTCGTACATCTTCCTCAGGATGATCCTCATCCTCCTGAGGCAGTTACGCTTGCCGGACTCACGGAGAGGGTTGTAGTACGAAGGGCTCTTGGGGAGGCCTGCAAGGAGCGCGCACTCTGCTATGTTGAGATCCTTTGCATCCTTGCCGAAATAGTTCTGTGCCGCCGACTGGATCCCGACGTAGTTATTGCCCATTGGTGCGAGGTTGATATAAAGCTCCATGATCTCGTCCTTGGACAGGTGCTGTTCGAGCTCCATGGCTGAGAACCATTCCTGTACCTTACGCGAAGTGGAATGCTGATCCTGACCGGAGATGAGCTTTACCGCCTGCTGCGTGATGGTGGAACCGCCGTATGTTGCAGTACCGCCGTGTGCCAGCGCCGAGAGGATCGCACCGCCGATCCTCTTCAGGTCGATCCCTGAATGCTCGTAGAAACGCTCATCCTCAATGGATACGACAGCTTCGTCTATGTAAGTGTGCTTGATCTCGCCGAAAGATACGTAGACCCTGTCAACATTCTCGCTGCCCGTGAGCTTGGCGATCTGGTTGCCTTCGATATCGTAAACAAATGATGTCTGCGATGCCTGACCGGTCGTTGTCAGGTCACCTACTGCGAGCGGCTTGGTCGATGCTGCATAACCAAGCAGCATGCCCGCGCCGAAACCGCCGCAGACAAATCCTATGCACAGTACTATAACGATGACGACTTTGAGGACATCAGACAGGAACGACCACATCTCATGCTTAAAGCTGCGGTTAAAACCCGACCTTGTCGGCTTGCCCTTGAGGTTGGCACGGAGATCATCGGCTAATGCCGTATTCTCCGGTTTGACCTGATTGGCCGTTCTGCTCCTGTGATATTCAGACATGACTAGTCTTCCTTCTCGTCCCAGGTCCTGTCACTGATGATGTATCTTGGTCTCTGCTTCGTCTCGAGATAGATCTTGCCGATGTACTCGCCGATGATGCCAAGGCTTAAGAGCTGTACGCCGCCGATAAAGAGCGTGATACATGCCAGGGAGGCCCAGCCTGCTACCGTCATATTGAGAAATACCATTACGATCGCCCAGATGATCCCGATAAAACCGAGGAATACGCAGAAGAATCCGAATCTGGTGATCATCGAGATGGGCTTTGTGGACAGGCTCGTAATGCCTTCAATGGCGAGCTTGATCATCTTATGAAGAGGATAGTGGCTCTCTCCGGCGATCCGCTCTGCTCTCTCGTATTCCACGCAGGTGCTCTTGAATCCTACGAGAGGGAACATACCGCGCAGGAAGATGTTGACTTCCTTGAAGTCGGCAAAGTGTTCCAAGACCCTCGCGCTGACAAGCCTGTAATCAGCATGGTTATATATAGTCTCTGCACCCATCTTGTTCATTACTTTGTAGAACCCCTGAGCAGTCGTCCTCTTGAACCATGTGTCTGTCTGGCGGGAAGACCGCACGCCGTAAACGATCTCGCAGCCTTCGTGATATCTGTCGATCATCTCGTTCATGGCATTGATGTCATCCTGACCGTCACAGTCGATGGATATAGTGACGTCACACTTGTCCTTCGCTTCCATGAGACCTGCCAGAAGAGCGTTCTGATGCCCCCTGTTGCGGCTCTGGGAGATACCAAGGTAGTGATCATCTTCCCTGGAGAGATCCGATATGATCTTCCATGTATCATCAGATGATCCGTCATTTACAAAAAGAACACGGCTCTTCTCAGAGATCTTACCGTTCCCGACGAGTTCGAGAACCTTATCCCTGAACAGAGGTGCCGTTATAGGCAATACTTCCTGCTCGTTATAGCAGGGGATAACTATCCACAATATAGGCTTTTCCATAACGTGGATTATAATCCAGAGGCATAATTAAATCAATCTTATGCGCACGCGTGTTGTATAATAGAGAAGATCAACTCATTAGGAACGGAGGACCGTTATGAAGCGTTCGGAGATCAACAGGGCACTTAAGAGGATGGAGGAGATGATAGCTGAGTATAAGATCAGTCTGCCTCCTTTCGCAAGGTTTACGCCTGAAGAGTGGAAGAGCAAGGGACATGATCATGACGAGATCAGGGATAACGGTCTCGGCTGGGACATCACTGATTACGGAATGGGTGATTTTGACAAGGTCGGCTTCTCGCTGATCACAATTCGTAACGGTAATCAGAAGATGAGCGACAAGTATAAGAAGCCTTATGCCGAGAAGCTCCTGTTCCTTAAGGAAGGGCAGTATTCGCCCAATCATTTTCACTGGTACAAGATGGAGGATATCATCAACCGCGGCGGCGGCAATCTGCTCATCAGGGTCTATAATTCCCTTGTGGACGAAGAGATCGACCGGGTAAGCGATGTGACTCTGCACTTAGACGGCAGGACGGTGACGGTCCCTGCAGGCACCCAGGTCAGGCTTACTCCCGGTGAGAGCATCAGTATCACTCAGAGGCTCTATCACGATTTCGAGGTGGAGAAGGGAACAGGAGACGTGCTTATCGGTGAGGTCAGCCAGTGCAACGATGACAGCAGTGATAACAGGTTCAATCCGCCTGTCGGAAGGTTCCCGGAGATCGAGGAAGACGAGGCACCCTACAGGTTATTGTGCACTGAATACCCGGCTGCAGAGTAAGATCAGCTGACAGGAGAATTGAGTAATGAACAAGAAGATCACCATATCGTACAAGGCATTCTTCATTATGGCGGCGGTCTATCTGGCGCTGCCTGTGATCATATTCTTTCTGGGCTATCTGAAGCTCGTTTACGGGATCATACTGACACTTGCAATGGCGGCTTCATTAGTGCTTGCCATACGCGATTGCGCCAGGGATCCCGACGGTGGTCTTGTGAAGAGCAAAGAAGTGCAATTCCCGGTTAAGTTCCTGGTGATAGGAGCTGTTGTGGCAGTAGTCCTCACGATCCTGAACGGCGTCGGAGAACTCGTCTGGGGACCGTACGATCATGCCTTCAGACGCGCGATATTAGATGACTTGATCGACTATAAATGGCCGATAATCTATGATCCTGCGACGCAGACAGATCCCTATGTCAAGGCGATCATGAACCTGAACGGACCGCAGGGATTTGTTTACTATTTCACTTACTGGATGCCTGCTGCCGTGATCGGCAAACTGTTCGGTTTTGCTGCCGGCAATACGATGCTGATCCTGTGGAACAGCATGGGCATATTCATCACTTTCATCGGCATGTCGATCTATCTCAAGAGAGCGACATATGCATCCATGGTCATGCTCATCTGCTTCTCCGGTCTTGATGTCATTCCCTATCTCATCGATTCCGTAAAGCATTATGAGGCGTGGTTCTGGATCGAAGGCTGGGTATCCCATATCTCCTACATAAGCAACTTCAATTCGCTCGAGAATGTCTATCATCAGGCAGTACCGTGCTACATCATCATCACGATGATCCTGCTGGCAAAGAACAACAGGAATCTGGGCTTTACTGCAGGCATGATCTTTGCATATTCACCATGGGTCACGATTGGAATGATCGTACCCGCTCTGACCAGGATGCTGTGTCCTGATCTTAAAGCAAAGACGGCGAAGAAAAGGATCACCAGTATCTTCTCTGTTAATAACCTGCTCATGCCGGTCCTGCTGCTGTTCATCTTCGGCATGTTCTACTCGGCCAAGTCCGATTCAGTTCATGACAGGGGATTTGTGTGGGATTACTACGGGAGCATACCCGTATTCCTGCTTGTATATGTTTTGTTCATCATACTTGAAGTGCTTCCGTCTTTTGTTTTCGTGGTCGGAAGGGAGAAGAAGAATCCCATGCTCTGGGCTGCTGTATTCATGCTCCTCATCTGCCCTCTTTACAAAATGACTGAGAGCAACGATTTCACGATGCGTGTCAGCATGCCTGCACTGTTTATCATGTGCATCTTCATGACGCAGACTGTATCGGAATACACTTTGGAAGACATCGAGATCGCTGCCAAGAGGAAGCCTAAGCGCAAGCTCAAGGAGAACATCAGGATGGCATTGTTCGCACTTGTCCTTATCGGAATGTCCTACATCGCATACTACATGACGACTGCGATCTATTCTGCAACTTTCTTCGGTGATTATGAGGAATGGCCGCACGATGACATCGTCTCTTTCGGTAATGTTGCAGGACCCGCATATGCGGATAAGATCCAGGATCAGTTCTTCGTGGAAGACCCTGAGAATACGTTTTTCTTCAAGTATCTGGCATCATAACTGAATCTTCCCGCAAAAGACTTTTGTTTGACACATAATCGCTTGACTTCGGTTTCTAAACCTAACAAGATAGAAATACCGAGGTTTATGAGATTATGGACAATAAGACTTTTGATGACAGGATCAGATCTTTGATCGACAGAGCGAGTGAACTCTTTGGCAGGTTCATCGTCCTGAATGAGAGGACGGCCCGCATCAGTCTGCTCGTCACGTCATCAATAGTTGCCGTATCGTGCCTCTCCGTTACTGCCATGAGCATAAGGGCAAGCGGCGGATATAAGTTTACTGATTCCACTGATAACATCACACAGGCAACCACGGAATCGATAACGATCCCGTATGAGGATCCCGGGGAGACCGCAGTTGATGATACTCCTGCCACTACGGCAGATCTTACGGATTGCCTTACGGGTGACGTCCTTGCTTTGGGCGGTATCAGTGATATCAACTCTGCCGATGATGTCAGTGAGGAGACTATCAAGAAGACTCCTGCCAAAGACCTTAATGACAAGCAGATCACGAAGATGCTCGCCGGTTCTGCAGGCAAGGTCAAGATCATCGACAGGAAAGACATCAAGGAGGGTGCCCAGAGTTCAGGTTCCAAGGAAGACATCGGCAACTCACAGGCGGAGAACAATGCGGTATCCGACAATTCCGGGGTAACAAAGACTTTCGATTCGAACAACAATTATGTTATCGGTATCGATGTGTCGGCATGGAACGGGAACATCAACTGGACCAAGGTAAAGGATTACGGGGTCAAGTTCGTCATCGTCAGATGCGGAGGCCGTTATACGGGTTCCGGAGAGGTGTTCAAGGATAAGAATTTCGAGAAGAACGTTAAGGGTGCGGCGGCAGCCGGGCTTAACGTCGGTGCATATTTCTATTCCGCAGCGACATCGATCTCCGAGGCATATGAGGAAGCATCCTATGCAGTCGACCTGTGCAAGGGCCTAAAGATCAATTATCCGCTTGCAATAGACTTTGAGATCAACAGCTCCACCGCGCGTCATGCGGGCGTCAAGGGAAAGGATCTAAGGGATATCCTGAAGACTTTCTGCGACACTGTTAAGAGCCAGGGGTATACTCCCATGGTCTACATGAGCAAGAGCTGCTGGACGAGCGTCCTCGGCACAACTTATGCATCAGAGATCACATCCAAGTACAAGGTGTGGCTGGCGGTATATTTCAAGAGGTTCATAAGCGGAACGGAGCCTTATAAGATGGGTGATCCGCTGCCTACGTTCGGATACCGCTACAACATCTGGCAGTATGGCTATCTGCACAATGTCATCCCGGGCATCTCGGGCGATGTTGACTGCAATCTCGGGTTCTTCTCATCTGCGTCCTTAGTCGAGCCGTCGATCACCGTGCCCGGAGGTGAACTGCGCACTGCAGCGGGAAGTACGATCGATCCGCTCGCAAATGTCAAAGCCGTCAATTCGCTCAACCAGGAGGTAAGCTCCGCCAATGTGTCCTACACGATCAAAAATGCGAAAGGCTATTCCGTCGAGCTCAAGAACGCATGCTCCACGATAGGAACGTATACCGTCACTTATTCGTTCGGAGATGCATACAGAGGAACTGTGTCACAGCAGATAAAACTCTATGTTACCGACAAGGCTTCTGCGCCTGCAACTGCTGCAGCGCCTACGTCTGCCCCTGCGACATCAGCTCCGTCAGAGAGCGTACCGTCCGCGGTTCCTTCAGCGACAGCTGCTCCTACCGCCACTGCGGCGCCGGCATCTGCCACTGCAACGGCAAAGCCGACATCAAAACCGACGGCTGAACCCACATCAAAGCCTGATACAACTTCGCCATCTGTCATTGACAATGATATAATTGTCTAAAACAAAGGAGGGTAAGATCATGTCACGCAGGAACAAGAAGGATAATGAGGAACAGAACGAGCAGGTAAAGAAGAACGAATCCGGGATACTTCCCGAGATACTGTTCGATATAGTACTTCTCGTACTTGGTATCGCTTTTATTATTTGGCCGAACAATGCGGCTGAACTCCTGACCCGTATCGTCGGCATCATCATACTCGTCCTTGCCATCATCGAGGTAGTGATCTTCCTGAGGTCGAAGACAAGGGAGCCCTGGGAGATCGCCGGATTCGTCGTCGCGATCATATTCGGTCTGTTTGGTCTCTGGCTCGTCATCAATCCCGGATGGCTCGTCCAGTTCACGAACTACATCTTCGGTACGATAATCGCGGTCTACGGTCTGTTCGGAGTGATATCCTCACTGAAGTTCTCGAGGAAAGCCGGCGGTCTCTGGTGGATCGGTCTGATCATGTCAGTAACAGCACTGGCACTTGCTATCCTGATCTTCCTGAACCCCACATGGATCTCAAACTTCGTTATGATCATTATCGGCGTCACTCTCATAATTGCCGCAGTATCCGGTGTACTTAACAGCCTCAAGAGGAACAAAGCGATGGGCGCAGAAAGGATACTGCCTAATACGACAGTAGTTATATCATCGTCTGATAAGCTGAAGGATGCCGGATCTGACGATCAGGATAAGTAAACCTCTATCTTACTTCCTATCTGATCCTTCCCGATCGTATCTTTATTCTCACTTATCGTGATGCCGTCAACCACGATCTTGGCGACCTTATTTCCGTCGCCTGTCTTGATGTATGTCAGATCGACGGGCTTGCCGTTGAATTCGAAAGTAACGCCTGCTTTGTTGTCGCTGTCGAACTGGTCAGGCAGGAGCTGAGGCTCGAACCTCATTCCGCCGAAGTCGCCCTTGACGCCGTACATTTCGGTGAGGACTGTGAGCATGAGCCAGCTTGCTGCTCCCGTCAGATAGTGGTAGACGCCCCGTCCCTTGGGATCGAAGTATTCCGGAACGCCTGGGAAGATCTTGCTGGAGTCGAAGTCAGTCGCATGTCTGTAGAGCGAGCCGATGACCTTCCATCCTGCTTCGGAGAATCCTCTTGAATAGAGTGCGTTGCCGAACATGACTGCCATGTGCGAGAATACTGCACCGTTCTCCTTCTGACCGTAAGCAAATCCGAACATCCTTCCCATGTCAGTCTTGATCTCGTGGAAGTCAGTGTTGAGCTTGTAGCCGCCTAAGGATGCATCGTAGAGATAGTGGTCGGCAGATTTTATGATCTCCCTGACCATGTCCCCGGAAGCGATGCCTGACATAACGGTGAATACTTCGCTCGTGAGCATCATCTTCTTATCACCCTCGAGCTTCCTGCCGTTATCGTCATAGTAACCGTTAAATCTCGAATAACCGTCGCTGTCTGTGAACCACTCGTTGCTCCTTATGTGCTCTGAGATGCTGTCGGCTTTTGCCTCAAGATCTGCTGCGATGGTCCCGATATCGATATCAGTCTTGCCCGATGTAAATCCTGAGCTGACCTTTGCGCAGTAATCGTTGAGTTTGTTTTCCGTGCCCAGGAGCATTGAGATCTCTGAAGCGAGCGATACGGATGTCTTGCCATTCTCCTTGCCGTACCTGCGGAGGATCGCTGCAAGCTTCCTGTAATTTGCTGCATAGGCTGCTGTGAAAGCAACGCTCTCGCCACGCTTTGAACCCATATCAAGAGCATCGTTCCAGTCAGCGCCGCGAAGGAGCATGGAACCGTGTTCTCCGATGTCGAAGAACGCTGCCAGGTTCTGCAGGAGCAGGTGTTCTAATACTGTGCCTGAAGAAGGCGCGACGTTGCTCATGTCACTATCAGCGAGCGAATTGCCGCGCATGATCTGCCTGTCGATAAAATAAGGTGCAGTCTCATCGAGGATAGCCAGGTCGCCTGTCTGCCTGATATAAAGATCCATCGTCATGAACGGCCACATCGCGTGATCCATCCAGACTCTCGTGATGCCGTTACGGTCAGCGATGAATTCGCCTCTTCCCGAACCGATGATCGTGGCATTCGTTCCGTCCGTCCTGACACCGCCGAAATTATCGATCAGCATCTGCCTTACGTCCGACGGATCCATGATGATCAGCGCCAGACAGTCCTGCCACAGGTCACGCCAGCCTCTGCCGCCCTTGCCGTAGTCATGGTGGGGGAGGAACGAGCATCCGTAGATCCTTCTGAGCATCGGCTGGACAGCTACCCAGTACATCCAGTTGTCAAAGTCCTTATCGCCTGATCTGAAGCGGATGTTATTCTTCGCGATCCAGTATTTCCTGTTCTCTTCAAGACCTTCGTTGAAGTATTCAACGTCAAGGTACTTGCTGATCTTAGCTTCAAGCTTTGCCGCTTCTCCTGCGATCTCTTCTTCTGTATCGGAGGGCTTGGCGGCCGGGCTTATGGCAAGGACCATTACATATGAGATGCTCTTGCCGGGTTCTAATGTAACCTCTGCAAAGCGTGCGGCGCCCATGGCCTCAAAACCGTCAGCGCGGTCACCTGGCCTTGATGCGGGAGCGCCCGTTACGGGGAATCTCGGATTATCGAAAGAACCGCCCTCACCGATAAAGTCTTCTGCAACGGGACAGAATGATGCAGGGGCCTCATTGCCTTCGCCGCATGCAAAGAATCCGTAGAGCATCTTATTGCGCTTATGACCTCTCTCATCGAAAGTAAGAGTCGGGTCATCGACGATACCGTTCTTCGTAACGATCATCCTTCCGAGCATGGAAGATACGTTGCGGTGGTCCCTGATGTTATCAGCTGATCTGCCGTAGATCGGGACAGCAGCAGTAGGTGTGAAAGTGATGGGAGATCCACCTTCATTCGTGATGGTGATCTTTGTAAGTTCCACCTGGTCATCAGTATTGACGGGTACATATGATGTGGCGCATGTCTTAAGCGATGTGCCGTAGATCCTTCGCTCTACGGAGTGCCACAGAAGTCCTGCAGTAAGGGTCACCTCATCCCGGAGTTCGGTGAACTTGCGTGATTCCTGGAGTGCGGATGCACCGGTAGCAGATACGAGTGCGCCGTCATCGGTGAGGAGCCAGAAGTTCCTCGTTGATCTGTTGTTATGAAGATTATCGGAGGATACAGGTTCAAGTATGAAGGTATTCTGGCCCGTCTTGAGGTCACCGCCCAGAGAAGGGGTGATGGCACCCATCATGCCGCTTGAAGCGCCGATCGGGAAATAAAGATAACTGTACTTATCGGGATCAGAGAGTCTGAAAGTGCCATTGTTGTCCAGAAAAGTAAAACCTGCCATAAAGATGTCCTCCCGTCGTCAAGGATAATATGGTTACATTCTAACACATCAGACGCTGATTAAGAATCAATAAAGGCCGCAGGGGAGAAGATCCCTTAAGCGGCCTTTGTTGATTTGTTTTGGCTCATGTTTTTTTAAGAAGGCACGCCGTTGTTAGCAGCGGCTAACTGAAATTATAGCAGACATTTAGATTTTGTCAAATGCGAGTTTCGATATTATAATATTGTCATGGCTAATGTTATCGACTATCTTAACTGGCGCGGGGATATCCCCTTTGACCGCGATCCTCTCAATAAGATCGATGCGGTGATATTTGCGTGCCTGTCTTATGTTAATTTCGGGGGAGTTGTCCCTGAAGACGGCATGATCTCGATCAGGGACGCATGTGACCGCTTCATGGAACTCCATACTGAGGAGGAACTCAAGGCGGATAAGTCGTTCTTCAGTTCTGCTCCGGATCTTCTCAAGACTGTGGCAGCCACAGAGAGATTCGGACATCTTATGCTGTCGGATTATGCGGATCATACTGACATTGAGGATATGGTCCAGTTTGCGGCAGTTACTATACATCTGTCACCGGATGAACTGTTCATATCCTTCAGAGGCACTGATGATACGATCGTCGGCTGGAAGGAGGATTTCTATCTGAGCTATATGACTGTCTCCGCTGAGAAGGAATCGATCGAGTATCTGGACATGATCGCATCCAAGTATGACAGCTGGGTGATCATGGGCGGTCATTCCAAGGGTGGACACCTGTCGATCTATTCGGCGTCCAGGACCTCTGATGAGACGAGGAGCAGGATAGTGGGGATATATGATTTCGACGGGCCGGGATTTAAGACCGAGATGAAGGAGTCAAGGCGGTTCCGCGTCGTTGAATCCAGGATAGTAAGGGTCATCCCCGAGAATTCCATAATCGGAAGGCTCCTGCTCGGCACGACGGATCCGATAATAGTCGCGAGCACCCAGAAGGGCGTGATGCAGCATGATCCCCTGAGCTGGGAGATAATGGGTAAGGAATTCGTAACTCTTGAGAAGAATACGGTCGCGAGCGATGTTTTTGATATGACGCTTACGACCTGGATAGATAACCTGGAGCCGGATGCGAAGAAGCAGTTCATCGACGATGTTTTTTCTGTCCTTGAGGCGTCAGGTGAGACGAACATAAGCGCAGTTGCTTCGTGCGGATTAGGCGGCGTCAAGAAGATGCTCGCCAGGATCAAGACGATAGACAAAGGATCGCGTGAACAGGTCAAGCTCCTCATGAGGATCTTCATAGATAACTGGGGAGTGGTCTGGGCATCATACAGGCAGAGGCAGGCAGCATTGGGCAAGTCCGGATCGAAGATATCTTTTGTGAAGATGATTACATCCGGAGGCGGGAATGACCCGGCGGAGGTGCGAACAAATGAGAGTATTTGAGTATGTTTTCAAAGACAGTGCCGAATTCAGATCAGAGGTTGGGCTGCTCAAGGAGTGGTGTAACCAGCATCATGTGTCGAATGTGCTGTTCCATATCTATTCGACCACGAACGATGATCCCGCGATCGGCACGGTCATCCAGACTATATCATCTGTTATCCCGAGAGCGCTCTATGTAGGGTGCAGCACCAGCGGCAATATCATCGGAGGTGAGCTGTCTGGCCCCGGCGTCGCTGTAACGGCGACGGTATTTGAAGATGATGATACTACGGTGGAGATCCACCAGTATTCCTTTACCGAAGAGAACGAGGCGGACATGATCTCCAAGATCGTGGATATCGTCAACTACAATGACAGTATCAAGGCAATAGAGTTCCTGGTAACGATCGAGGAACTGTCGATGACCAAGCTCTGTGAAGGCCTGTCAAGGATAAGGCATGAAGTTAACATTTTCGGAGGCGGAGCGCTTAACGAAGATATGGATGAGCATAAGGTATGCGTATTTTCCAAGGTCGGGGATATAACGGGGCACTCGATAGTGTTCATCCTGTATGGCGGCAGGAACCTCCATTCCGATGCGTTCTACATTGAAGGATGGAACCCGCTGGGCCACAAACTGAAGATAACAAGGTCGGTCAAGAACCGTCTGTATGAGCTTGACGGGGCGCCGGCATATGATACGTATTACAACTATCTGAGCATAAAGAATGATGAGAATTTCTTTATCAATTCTCTGGGCTTCCCGCTCATGATGGATATCAACGGAGTTAAGATCCTAAGGGCACCCACGGCATGTAATGATGACGGGTCCCTGCAGATGACGGCCGATGTTATCGAGAATGCATCCGTAAACCTGTCATATGGCGATCCGTGGACGATCCTGCGGAGTGTCAATGAATCCGGACTTCGTGTCCAGGACTTCGGTCCGCAGTCCGTAAGGATCTTCTCTTGTGCTGCAAGGCGCGCTTTCTGGGACAGTTCGTCCAAGGAGACCAAGGCATTCACATCGGTCGCTCCGACCACAGGCCTTTATACTTCCGGTGAATTCGTCAGGACGGGCGACTTCATCAACCAGCATAACGTTACCATGGTCATAGCGCTAATGAGGGAAGGTGATGTCATAAGGGATCCGGACAGGCTGTTCCATATGGAGGATTCCACTCTTCTGTCCGGACAGGTGTCGATGGTCAACAGGCTTGCCAATTTCCTTGACAAAGCAACGAAGGAACTTGAGGAAGCCAATAACAGGCTGACCATAATGGCTGTTGTTGACGGTCTGTCCAAGTTCTTCAACAGAACGGAGATCCAGAGGAAGATATCCAACGAGGTCATGGGAGCGGTGTCTTCAGGCAACGATGATAACCTGCCAAGCCTTATAATGATCGATATCGATAACTTCAAGTCAGTCAATGACTGTTGTGGTCACAGCGAAGGTGACAAGGTCATAAGAGGGCTTGCGTCAATGGTGAAGGATGTCCTGAGGAAGCGTGCACCGGGAGGTGACAGGCGTAAATGGGACAGCAGGGATATAATAGACGGGTATGCCGACTTAGGTCCCAGTGCAGGAAGATGGGGCGGAGAGGAGTTCATGATACTCCTTCCCAAGACTGATCTGTCCAAGGCCGTTGAGATCGCAGAGATCATGAGACTCGAATTTAATAAGATCAACTTCCCGCAGGCAGGGCATCAGACGATCAGTCTCGGTGTCGCCAGAGCCGTCCGCGGAGAGAATGTTGACGCATTCTGCGCACGTGTGGATTCTGCTCTGTACGAGGCAAAGAAGTCCGGTAAGAACCGGGTAGTAACGAAGTAAGGACAAAGAACAAAGATGGGAAACGTATTAAGATTACTGCGTTATACAAAGGGCTATGTCAAAGCAACCGTGTTAACGCTGATATTCATAATAGGAGAAGTGGCGCTCGAGGTAGTAATACCTCTGATAACATCAAATCTTGTAGGTGTAATACAGACAGACCTTAACATCAAGTCGATAATAATGTACGGGATCGCCATGGTATTTGCCGCGGTCGCTTCGCTCATGTGCGGAGCCACGGCAGGAATAGAATGTTCCAGGGCGTCAGCAGGATTTGCCAAGAACCTGAGACAGGCGATGTTCAGTAAGGTGCAGGATTTCTCGTTCGGGAATATCGATAAATTCTCAACATCATCACTCGTTACGAGGATGACAACGGATGTCACCAATGTCCAGAATGCATATATGATGACGATAAGGACTGCCGTAAGGGCACCACTCATGCTCATACTGACTATTATCACGGCTTTCATGATGGGCGGCAAGCTTGCCATTACTTTCGTGATCGTCATACCTGTACTCGTCTTCGGACTTATCATGATCGGCAAGATCGCGATGCCGGCTTTCCGTGCCGTATTCAGGAAGTACGACAAGCTCAACGAATCTGTTGAGGAAGATGTAAGAGGCATAAGAGTCGTCAAGGGATTTGCAAGGGAAGAGTATGAGAAGTCCAAGTTCAATGCGGCTTCAGACGACATCAGAGTTGATTTCACAAAGGCTGAGAGAGTAGTAGGTCTTAACATGCCTCTCATGCAGCTCTGCATCTACTTCAATTCGATATTTATCCTCTATGTCGGTTCCAAGCTCGTCATCGAATCCCGAGGCGAGTCGATCAATGTCGGTCAGTTATCGGCACTGCTTACTTACGGGATGATGATCCTGATGTCACTTCTCATGCTGTCGATGATCTTCATCATGCTTACGATGTCAGTCGAGTCTGTCAAGAGGATCGCGGAAGTGCTCGCAGAGAAGCCTGATATCACAAATCCCGCTGAACCTGTCTATGAGATCAGTGACGGAAGCGTGGACTTTGAGAACGTATCGTTCAAGTATTCTGAAGATGCCGTAGAGAATGCCCTCACGGGGATCGATCTGCATATCAGGTCAGGAATGACCGTAGGCATACTCGGAGGAACGGGTTCAGGCAAGACTTCGCTCATCCAGCTCATATCAAGGCTCTATGATGCCAGCGAAGGCTGCGTTAAGGTCGGCGGGATCGATGTCAGGGAATATGATCTGACTTCGCTCAGGGATTCCGTCTCTGTAGTGCTCCAGAAGAATGTCCTGTTCTCCGGAACGATCAAGGAGAACCTCATGTGGGGCAACAAGGAAGCTACGGACAGCGAGATCGAGGAGGCTGCAAAGCTGGCGCAGGCATACGATTTTGTAATGTCTTTCCCTGACGGATTTGATTCCAGGATCGAGCAGGGAGGAACGAATGTATCAGGCGGTCAGAAGCAGCGTCTGTGCATAGCCAGAGCGCTTCTCAAGAAGCCGAAGATACTCATCCTTGATGATTCCACGTCAGCTGTTGATACGAGGACTGATGCTCTGATCCGCAAGGGATTCAGGGAGTATATACCGGAGACGACAAAGATAATCATCGCGCAGCGTGTGGCATCCGTTATGGATTCCGACATGATCGTTATCATCGATAACGGTAGGATCGCTGCTACCGGTACTCACGATGAGCTGATCAAGACGAGCGACATCTACCGCGAGATCTATGAACAGCAGATCGGAGGTGATGACAATGAGTGAAAACAGAAGGCGCAGAGGCGCTGCATCATTCTCTGATCTGAAGAATTCCACGGGCAGCATCAAGAGGACTCTGGGCGAGTACAAGAGGTGTTTCCCCAAGCTCATGCCCCTGTCATTCATAGTCATCGCATTGGCGGCACTGCCGAATGACTTATCGCCGCTCATCATGCAGAAGATATATAAGATCATCGACGACCTATTCAAGGATGGTGACTGGGTTGCGGCAAAGGAACAGGTGCTGCCGCATGTCATCGTCCTCATCTGCCTTTATGCATTCGGCATCATCATGGCGCTTTTGCAGTCGCAGATGCTGGCCTTCATGACGCAGAGATTCCTCGATCATATGAGGACGAGCATGTTCAGTAAGATGCAGAGCCTGCCGATAAGCTATTTCGATACGCACAAACACGGCTACATCATGAGCCATTATACGAACGACATCGATACTTTAAGACAGCTCGTATCCCAGGCTCTCCCGAGTATCATCACGGCAGGTCTTACGGTCATCATAACGTTCTGCCTTATGCTGTGGTTCAGTATCTGGATGACCCTGGTCGTTATCTTCGGCATGGTGCTGATGTTCCTCATCACGGGCAAGGTCGGAGCGGGCTCTGCGAAATATTTCGTAAGGCAGCAGAACGCTGTTGCCGCAACCGAAGGCTACATTCAGGAGATGATGAACGGTCAGAAAGTCATAAAGGTTTTTAATCACGAGAATGACAGCAAGGAAGCTTTCGACAAGCTCAATGAAGAACTCTACCAGGATGCTGCAAAGGCCAACGCATATGCAAACATACTGGCACCGATCATCAACAACATCGGTAATATCATGTATGTACTGATCGCGGTAGTCGGCGGCGTGCTCGTGTTCTACAATGCACCGAGCCTGTCGATATCAGGCGTGGTCTTTGACGTCAGCATCGTGGCTTCGTTCCTTAACATGTCCAAGAAGTTCATGGCTAACTTAAACCAGCTGACGATGCAGATGAATGCGATCGTCATGGCAGGTGCCGGTGCCACGCGTGTATTCGGACTTATGGATTCCGAGCCTGAGAAGGATGACGGTTATGTCACGCTCGTCAACTGCACAACGGATAAGGACGGCAATATCATCGAGGCGGATCATCATACAGGTCAGTGGGCATGGAAGCATCCTCACAAGGCGGAAGGGACGATCACATACCAGAAGCTCGAAGGTGATGTACTGCTCGACATGGTCGATTTCTCATATGTTCCGGGCAAGCAGGTCCTCACTGACATATGCGTATTTGCAAAGCCCGGTCAGAAGGTAGCATTTGTCGGTGCGACAGGTGCCGGCAAGACGACCATTACTAACCTCATAAACCGTTTCTACGATATCGAGGACGGTAAGATTAGGTATGACGGCATCAACGTCAACAAGATAAAGAAGAGTGATCTGCGCAGGTCGTTGGGACTTGTTCTGCAGGAGACTAACCTGTTCACCGGAACGGTAATGGATAACATCAGATACGGTAAGCTCGATGCCACCGATGAAGAGTGTATCAAGGCTGCACAACTGTCAGGCGCTGACGGATTCATCACACGTCTGCCTGAAGGGTATGACACCATGATCGAGAATAACGGAGCTAATCTCTCGCAAGGCCAGAGACAGCTCATAGCGATCGCCAGGGCGGCTGTTGCCGATCCTCCGGTAATGATACTCGACGAGGCGACATCTTCGATCGATACGAGGACTGAGGCAATCGTAGCGCGCGGTATGGATAAGCTAATGGAAGGCAGGACGGTATTCGTCATCGCGCACAGATTATCGACAGTACGCAATTCCGATGTCATCATGGTATTGGACCACGGCAGGATCATTGAGCGCGGTTCTCATGAACAGCTGATCGCCGAGAAGGGTACATACTATAATCTCTATACGGGAGCTTTTGAACTTGAGTGATGATACTTTGGATCCACCACTTCCCTCACACCCGGGGTTGGCCCCGGTGTGTTGAGGTTGGATGATGGGGGAGAGTTTGGAAAATAAAAGAAAGAGGGAGGTGGGTAGGCCGGATCAGCAGAGCATCACCGGCTTACCCGGGGGTAAGCTTTATTAATGCCGGATCACTTGGAAGCGCAGATACTTGTCGTATCATCACCGATGAGAAGCGTCTTGATGTTGTTGAAGATCTTAAATGCACCGAAGATGAAGGATGATGCAAGTATTACAATGATGGCAAGTACCATTACCGTCTCTACGAGTGTGACACCCTTCTTTGACTTGTTAAGCTTTCTCATATCCGTTTCCTCCTGAGTGATATTGGATATGGTTTATTGCTAAACCTATCAATATTACCACCAGGGAAAAACTTGTCAAGTACTTTTTTGCAAAAATCTGAAAAATTTGTTTTCCGCATTTTGCGCGGTTTATGTCCGAATAAGGTGAGATCATTTACCTTTCACAAATGTAAACCCAATTCTTCAAAATACGCAAAATGGGTTTACAAAAACTTCGAAAAATAAACCTGAAACATCGAAAATCTTAAATTAGGGTTTACATAAACGGTGCTCGCGTAAACCCTATTTCAGTAATATAACGGAATCGGGTTTACTTTTACTCAAATAAGTAAACCCGAACAGCCATTTTTTCCAATTTGGGTTTACATATGGGACAATCCTGCTCGATCCTGCTCAGGTCTTCAATTTAACCGCGATCGCGCACTCGATCCTCTTCTTAAAGAGCTTGCACCCATACTCATAAACGCCGTTGATATCGCCCGTTGCATGATATGAATTGGCAGCGCAACCGCCGGAGCAGTAGAGCTTGGCCCAGCAGTCTTTGCATTCAGGACGTGAGTAGGCACTGCATGAAGCAAACTTCTCGCGAAGGGCCGTATTGGTGACGCCTTCTTCAAGATTACCCATCTTATACTTCTCATCGCCGACAAACTGATGGCAGGGGTAGAGGTCCCCCCAGGGAGTAACCGCAAGGTATTCCGTTCCTGATCCGCATCCTGCGATCCTCTTGTAGATACAAGGTCCGCAGCTTAAGTCGAGCATGTAGTGATAGAAGGTAAATCCTCTTCCTTCCTTGTTTCGCCTGATCATCTCCCTTGCAAGCTGTTCGTACTGCTCAAAGAGGACCGGGAGGTCTTCCTCCGTCAACGCCGAAGGATCATCAGGTGACGTGACTACGGGCTCCATTGACAGTTCCGTAAATCCCATATCCGCCATGTGCAGGATGTCATTGAGAAAATCTGTGTTGAAGTGGGTATATGTGCCACGCATGTAGTAAGACTTATTGCCGCGCTTTGCAACAAAGTTCTTAAAGTTCGGCAGTATCCTGTCGTATGAGCCGTCGCCCTTCATGTCGACCCTGAACCTGTCGTGAACTTCCTTGCGTCCGTCGAGGCTTAATACGACATTGTGCATTTCGCGGTTGCAGAATTCCGTCACCTCATCATCCAGCAGGACACCGTTAGTAGTGAGAGTGAACCTTATGTTCTTGTTATGGATCTTCTCCTGCTCTCTTCCGTAGGCAACGAGCTGTTTTACGACATCCCAGTTCATCAGCGGTTCCCCGCCGAAAAAGTCGATGTCCAGATTCTTGTGATACCCGGAATTGGCGATTAGGAAATCGATAGCTGCCTTGCCGACCTCATAACTCATCAGGGCTCTCTGTCCATGATACTTGCCCTGGCTCGCAAAGCAGTATGAGCAGTTGAGGTTGCAGGAGTGTGCAACATGCAGGCAGAGAGCCTTGATCTGGAATCTGCGCTTATTGAAATCGACTGCCACATTCTCATATTTATCCTCAGCCCAGAGCTTACCGCTGTTCTTGAGTTCCTCTATGTCATCCAGGCATTTGTTTATGTCTTCTTCGGTTACCGTCGGATCATCGCCGAACTTGCCGAGGATATACTTTATGATCTCGCCGCGCGTATTATCTTCATACATCTGAATGATGTCGTAAGCAACGGGATCGACCATATGGATCGAGCCTGAATATGTGTCAAGGACGATGTTGAGATCGTCGAATCTGTAGCAGTGTATCATTTTATCTCCAAAAATTAGGGCTGCCTCACAAGAGAGACAGCCCGATGATCAAATTAGTATCTAATTACTCTTCTGACAACTTCTCGCAAGCCTGGTTTGCAACGCCGCAAGATGTCTTGCAAGCAGACTGGCATGATGTCTGGCACTCGCCGCATCCGCCTTCAGCCAGAGACTTCTCGAGATCACGTGTTGTTAATGTAACGATCCTGTCCATGAATTAAGCCCCCTTTAACAATAAATAACACGCAAATTATACTTGCAATGGAGTGATGTGTCAAATGATGATATGACCGCCCCGGGTTTGAGGCCATATAAAAAGGTCACTCTGTGCCCGTTCAGGTGCCGGTGATGACACTTATCTCGCCGGCTCCATATTTCTCCTGCAGGGCATCTGCAATGTCCGTGGATATGATATCACCGGGGATCAGTACGGGTATTCCGGGCGGATAGCTGTATATGAACTGACCGCAGATCCGTCCTGCAGAACTATCGGAAGGTATAGTCTCGCGCACCAGCCTCGCTGCCCTGCCGAGTGTGATATCAGATGTATGTCCATACGTTACTGGAAGCACCGTATCCTCAGGTCTTAACTCTATATGATCTTCATCGATCGCCAGGACCGCTTCTGCAAACTTTCGCAAAGTATCCTCGTTATCACCTATGCCGCTCATTGCGATAAGATGCGTATCAAATGCCGCCTCAACCTCTATGCCGTATTCATTGCGGAGAATATGCGCTGTCTCTTTGCCTTTGCACAGGAGAACGAATTTGGACGGATCAGAACGGTCAGACCTGAAAAGCCTGATATTCTTTAGGTTCCCGAGCATCTTAACGCAGACATCGATGCCGTTCTTCCAGTTATCCTGGCAGCCCGGCCTGCCAAGGAGTTCCGCCATCTCCGATAACCCTGCCATGAGCAGATATGACGGCGAGGTGCTCTCGAATATATCGATGTAATGCCTTATGTCCTCTGTGCTGACACGGTCAGAGTATTTGAGCATTACGGCAGTCTGCGTTGGCGAAGACAACGTCTTATGGGTGCTCTTGATCACCAGGTCGCCGCACATGTCAGGACCCCAGTAACTGTCAGTTCCGAGATGAGCCCCGTGCGCGCAGTCGACGATCAGCGTGCAGCCGTGCCGCTTTGTGATCTCATATATCGAGGATGTATCGGATAATATGCCCTCATATGTCGGCGATGTGATGACGACAGCCTTTATATCAGGATCTTTCTTAAGTTCAAGTTCCACACTCTCCGGATCAGTCTCCATCACGAAAGGAACCCCATCCCTGCATACGGGCTCTGTCACTACATGCATGGCTCCCGACATCTCGATCCCGTGCCATACGCTCAGATGCGAGTTGGAAGAGACAAGTATCTTTCCATCAGGATGATACTTGAGTGCTGCGCACACCGCAGCCTCGATCATGGCTGTCGCTCCGTTCACTGATATGAATGCCTCACCGGCACCCCAGATCCCGGCCAGCTTATCCTCCAGATCCTTGATCACTCCTGTAGGAGAGTGAAGGGTATCAAACCCCTCGATCTCCGTAATATCTTCATGCGAATATCTCCCCACGCGTCTCTTGCCTCCCGGCATGTGCATGGGCAGAAAATGGCCTTCCGCATATCCGGCCAGTCTCTCGTGAAGCGGTCTGTCACACATAGCATTATGATAGCACGCCGGCCGGCAATGTGATAGAATCCTTCTTAATATTATTACGGAGGCTTAACATCTTATGCTGAGACTAAGACCATATAAGAGCAGTGATGCTGAGAAGGTCGTATCCTGGATCAGGAATGAGAGGATATTCAGATTCTGGTGTGCTGACAGGTTCGATCATTATCCGATCACGCCTGATGACCTTAACGAACAGTATGACAGTTCGGAAGGTGCAGGTGATGTTTATCACTTTACTGCTTACGATGAGCAGGGTGTAGCAGGTCATATCAACATACGTTTTCCTAACCCCGGTGACCTGGATACGGTCAGGTTCGGCTATGTGATCCTTGATGATTCCAGAAGGGGGCAGGGGCTCGGCAAGGAGATGGTCAGGCTGGCCATGGACTACGCATGGGATATCATGAAGGCAAAGAAGATCACGATCGGAGTCTTCGAGGAGAACAGTGCGGCGCTTAATTGCTATCTGTCGAGCGGATTTAAGGATACGGGTACTACGGAGAAGTATCAGATCGGCGAAGATGTTTGGAATTGCCTTGAACTGGAGGCTGTTAGGGAATGATCAGAACTAAGAGGATGACGGCGCTCCTGTTATGTGCAGCGATGCTCATGACAGCATGCGGCAAAGCTCCTGATGCGTCAGGGACTAAAGATACTTTAGGTGCGACACAGGTTCCGACTACTGAGACGGAAGGCACGCCGCAGGCAACTGTTGCCACGGGTACAACAACTGCAGTAACACCGGCAGATCACAGCACTGAAGGTCTTACTGAGACCGGAAGGGGCTACGAGGGAATAGAAGGGACCGGTAAATATAACTATGGTGAAGCCCTGCAGAAATCACTTCTGTTCTATGAACTTCAGAGAAGCGGCAAACTGCCTGATGCGGTAAGGTGCAACTGGCGCGGAGATTCAGGCCTTGCTGACGGTTCGGATAACAATGTCGATCTGACGGGCGGCTGGTATGATGCGGGCGACCATGTTAAGTTCAATCTCCCCATGGCATATTCGGCAGCCATGCTCGGATGGTCCCTTTATGAGGACAGGCAGGCTTATGATGAGAGCGGACAGACACAGTATATCTTAGGCGACATCAAGTGGGCGTGTGACTACCTGATCAAATGCCATCCGGAAGACGAGGTCTTCTACTATCAGGTTGGCGACGGCGGTGCCGATCACTCATGGTGGGGACCTGCTGAAGTCATGCAGATGAACAGACCTTCATACAAGGTTACGAAGAGTGAGCCCGGTTCTGCCGTTGTGGGAGAAGCTGCTGCAGCACTTGCCGTTGCATCGCTCGTGTTCAAGGATGCTGATCCTGATTATGCCGCAACGTGTCTTTCTCATGCCAGGAGTCTTTATGCTTTCGCTGATTCGACAAGAAGTGATGCAGGATACACGGCTGCCAACGGATTCTATAATTCGTGGAGCGGGTATTTTGACGAGCTCGCATGGGCGGGATGCTGGTTATATCTTGCAACTGATGACAAGTCTTATCTTGATAATGCGAAGACGTGCTTTACGCAGGCAGGCCACGATCATGACTGGGCCATGTGCTGGGATGATGTGCATATCGGAGCTGCTGTAATGCTCGCTAAGATCACAGGTGAGGGAGCATATAAGGATGAGGTTCAGAAGCACCTTGATTTCTGGTCCTGCGGCACTTCTGACGGTCAGAAGATAACATATTCCCCCAAGGGCCTTGCATGGCTCGACCAGTGGGGTTCATTAAGATATGCGACGACGACTGCTTTTATAGCTGCCGTGTACAGCAGGTGGGACGGCTGCCCCTCAGACAGGATATCAACATACTGGGATTTTGCCGTCAGCCAGGCAGATTATGCACTCGGTTCTTCAGGAAGATCCTATGTTGTGGGATTTGGTGAGAATCCGCCTGAGCATCCTCACCACAGAACGAGCCAGGGGTCTTATTGTGACAACATGAACGAACCCGGTGAGGCAAGGCATACGCTGTATGGCGCGCTTGTCGGAGGTCCGGATGCATCGGACGGTTATTCTGATACGGTGTCAGACTATAACAAGAATGAGGTCGCATGTGATTACAATGCAGGCTTCACGGGACTCCTTGCAGCGATGTATTCCAGGTATCACGGCAAGACTCTGATCGACTTTGGCGCGGTCGAGGAAGTTCCCGCAGATGAATATACGGCCGAGTGCGGGATCAATGTTGACGGCAGTGATTTCGTTGAGATCAAGGCATTTATCTGCAACAAGACCGCATGGCCGGCAAGGACCGCATCTGATCTGGAATTCAGGTATTTTGTCGATCTGTCCGAGATCTACAAGGCAGGCGGTGACGTATCCGGTGTCAGCATCAATACGAACTATATGCAGTCAGGCAGGGTCGACGGACTCAAAGTCTGGAACGAGAAGGATCATATCTACTACCTGTCCGTTGTCTTTGATGACGGAGGGCTTTATCCCGGCGGACAGTCTCAGTATAAGTCAGAGATCCAGGTCAGGATGACAAGTCCAAACGGCAAGTGGGATAACGGCAATGACTATTCTTACAACAACGGCGCCGTCCTTCTTGAGAATGGCAAAGTAGTATACGGAACGGCTCCGGGAGAGGAAGGATCGTCTTCAGGTTCATCCGCAGCGACTGCTGCTCCGGGTGAGACTTCGGCAACTGAGCAGACTTCACAGACTTCCGGACAGGGCTCTTCAGGAGGATCTGCAACATCAGGAAAACTGTCGGTCAAGATGACTTATAACGATAATTCCACGAATGCCAATGCCATTGCAGGAACGCTCGATATCAAGAACACCGGTTCCTCTTCAGTCGATTTATCTAAGCTGAAGATCAGGTATTACCTGACGAATGACGGCGGCGGACAGCTCGTCTTTGACTGCTACCATGCGGCAGTAACGACTTCTTCGGGACAGTACACTGCGCTTACCGACAAGGTCAAGGGATCGTATTCATCTGCAAGCGGCAAAGACCGCGACACATGCCTTACGATAACGCCCGGTTCAGGCAAGCTTGGCAAAGGCGACACATTCACTGTCAATTTCAGCTGCCACCGTTCCGACTGGCAGAACATGGATCTGTCTAACGACTGGTCGCATAAGGACGTGAAGAATATCGAGGTAACAACATGAAGAAGGCGCTTAGTCTGGCATTATGCATAGTGCTGATGATGGAACTTGCATCCTGCAGCAAAACGCAGGAGGAGACATCAGCTGCGCCTTCTTATCCCGCCACGTCACAGACTGAGACACAGGCTCCTGTTCAGACATCAGCCGCGGAAACTGCGGGTGAGTATCATCACGGATTCCTTCCGCATGTCTATGCGAAGATCTATGAAGATAACTTCAACGAAGAGACAAAAACGGCTTTCTTCTCATTATGTGATGCACTGCTTACCGGTGCAGAGGAATACTACTGTCCTGATGAGGTTACGATGTACAACCTCGTAAATACGATCTCCGGTCAGTGCATGCCCCTGGCGGCCATGCCGGACATAAGGGTAGAGGAAGGTAAGATCATATACCTGATCCCCAAGGAACAGTATTTGGCAAAAGTGGAAGATTTTAAGAACATGATCACATCGATACTCGATGAGTGCATAAAGCCGGATTATGGCGATGTCGACAAAGCGCTTGCCCTCTATACATATTTTGAGACGCATTACACATACGATTATGATGCTGTTGAAGATGACAGCAAGAGCCTGTCTTCGTACAGGCTCCTGACGGAGAGGCAGGGCATATGTCAGGAGATAGCTCCGCTTTATGCATATCTCATGCTCCAGGCCGGAGTTGACTGTACTACGTGCGGTTCGCTCAACAGTATCAATGAAGCTCACGAGTGGGCTTTCGCGACTCTGGACGGGGAGTATTATCACATCGATCCGACATGGGTCATGACGGATCCCGAGACGCTGAAGTATTTCGGGATGACTGATGACAAGCGTGCTGAAGAAGGAGGATGGGACATGAAGATCCTAAACTTCGGTCTTGCCAATATCTTCGATGACAGGGGCGAGTTCAAAGCCTCGAGCACACGGTTTTCTGACGTGTGGGATTCTGTAACATATGAAGTCGATCAGGATACGGATACGATCCATTACTACAGGGAAAGTGATGCGTCAGAACAGACATTTAAGTATTAAGCGGGGTTACGGAAAATGGAGAGCAGAGAATCAAGAGCAGCTAACATAACGAGGGTCCTTTTTTCCATCGTCATTTTTTTCAATCTTGCCGGTCTGATCAACTGCATGCTGATCAGGCTCTATGTCATCAACCCTGAATACTGGAGAACGCTGCTTGTTGAAGACATGGCCATGGAACTCGTCAAGGACCATAACATGTACATGGACAGGTTTATCGAAGACAGGAGATTTATCGGAATGGAGTTCGATGAAGACCAGGACAGGGAATTTGTGAAGAAATGCTTTGAGGAGCAGTTCGAGGTTCTCGAGAATGGTGATACCACCATCGGGGAATGGTTCGACGAGATGTTCGAAGGAGTTGACCGGGATAGCTTAAGAAAAACCAAAGACGGGCTGGAGAACGATCTCGACAGGTATTATGACGAACTGGAGGAGAACCAGTACTTTGTGATCATGGATCAGGCGAAGTCGGTGACGCTCGTAATGAGCATTGCGGCTGTCTTTAATTCCGCGGTAATGATCGCGGTAACGACGGTGCTGCACCGCAACAAGTGGCGTGTATTAAGAGCCGTAGGCATATCGGCCTCAGCTGCGGGATCGGTGTCACTTATATTGTGGGCCGTCTTAAGAAGGATATTATCATCAGCGATACTGGACAGTGTTGATTCAGAGATAGAGCAGACCATATATGATTCGCTTATGCACTCTCTGATGATGCTGGTAATGATCTGCATGGTCATAACCATAGCAGGAGCGGCATCAGCGATAACCGGCGGCGTTAATGCTTCCGCCAAAGCCAGGGATATGGAGGATGGATACGATGGCGGGTATGAATAACATTCCCGAAAGAGGCGCTGCAAATGCCCTGAGGATCTTCTTCGGGATCCTTATGTTCTTCACGGTCGCAGTCTTTCTTAACTGCATCGTAATACATAGCACGCTCCTCAATAACACTTTCTGGAAAGAGACTTTGCTCGGGGAGGATCTCAGGCAGACCGTAAAGGAGGAGATCAGCGATAAGATCACCGGAGTTGCAGGTGACAGCGAAGCAGTCAGGAAAGGCATCGAGGCTGCAGATGATATCGTCGATTATGCTCTTGATGAATTTGCCGGGATCATAGTAGACGGCAACACTAAGATCGATCCGGAAGGACTGGATAAGTTTATCGACAAATACGGGGATGACATTTCCAAAGTCACCGGTGTCTCCAAAAAAGACATGAAGGATGCGAAGGATGATGCATATGACCAGATCAATGACGTTCTTGGTGAGGTGAGCAAGAGTACGGGTGACGGCAAGCGACTTGTTCCGGAACTGATCGACGTCGAAGGATATAAGAAGGCGAACAACACTGCGATGATACTCTCTGCTGTTGCAACCTTGCTGATGATGACCGTACTCCTCATCATCCACCGCAACAGGTTCAGACCTGTCAGGACATTTGGGATCGTGACTGCATCTGCAGCAGTTGCCTGCGTGATACTGTGGCTCATAATATCTGCAAAGTTCAGGTCAGGTGACGTGTTCGGCAAGAATGCTTTTGCCGATATGTTCGTCAATGCAGCTCTTAAGTCTGTAAGCAAGATCTACATAGTCTTTGCAGCAGCTTTTGCAGCCGGCGTATTGTTGATCATAGCAGGTGCTGCGGGAGTATCTTTGGTGAAGAGAAGGAGACAGAAGATAAATCACATCTGACGTCCGTGGAGTTTATTCTCAGCCGTCAGGAGTCTTATTCCCGATTCTGACTTCGGGTCATCTAATATCTCTTTGGTCATGCCTACCTCATCTATCTTGCCTCTGCCCATAATTATTACACGCTTGCACAATGCTCTTACAATGTGCAGATTATGTGATATCAGTAGTATCGCCATACCGCGCTCGCGGTTGATCTTGGCAAGGAGCTTCAGGATCTCTGCTGCCGTCGTGGCATCGAGCGATGAGAAAGGTTCATCAGCGATGATCAGTTGAGGTTCTGCGATCAGGCACATGCCGATGGCTACCCTCTGGCGCTGGCCGCCTGACAGTTCGCTGGGATATCTGCTGAGAAATTCCTGATCAAGTCCGACTTCCTCAAGGATCCTGTTGATCTCGCCGCTATCCGGCTTGCGTCCGGTCGAACGCACGGCTTCCTTCATATGCCACAACACAGTGTGAGAAGGGTTAAGGCATGACACCGGATCCTGGAATACCGTACCAGGCCGGCCGCCCTTGATATTGATCTCACCGCGGCTCGGGAGGAGCTTGCAGATCGCTTTCGAGAGGGTTGTCTTGCCGCATCCGGAACTGCCGATGAGGCCGAGGATCTCTTTGGGATACATCTCCATGTCAAGAGAAGGGATGATGATCTTCTTACCATAGCCTACACAAAGATCCCTGACGGTCATTACAGGTGACTTGGAATAGTCGCAGTCAGCCGTAGTCAGGTCAAGTGCTCTGGCATCGAGCTTTGCACTCTCGAGAAGCTTTGCGGTAAAGGCATTCTTAGGAGTGTGGAGTATGTCATATGTGTTGTCGCTGTCGATGATCTCACCGTCCTTCATGACCATTACCCTGTCGCAGAAGTTTTCTACCGCAGACAGATCGTGTGAGATAAAGAGGATGGTGATCTTGAGTTCAAAGCACAGGGATCTCAGGAGATCCAGGACCTCTACCGTAGTGACTGTATCAAGTGCGGACGTAACCTCATCGCACAGCAGGAGCTTCGGAGACAGGAGCGCTGCACCCGCGATCAGTATCCTCTGGCGCTGACCGCCTGACAACTGGTGCGGGAACCTCTCACATATCTCTTCCGGGTTATCAAAATCCACTTTCCTGAGCATATCAAGTATCTTGCTACGCCTCTCGGCCTTGTCGGTTATGCCGTGAGCGGTCAGGATCTCATCAAGGTTCCTGCCGATGCGCATCAGCGGATCGAGCGCAGTCTTCGGTTCCTGGAAAACGATGCCGATATCCCTTCCGAGAAGCTTTCGCCTGTCCCTGCTCTTCATCTTCAGGAGGTCATTCCCTTCGAAAATGATCTCTCCGCCCGTGATCTCCGCTTCCTTTGGCAGCAGATCGGATATCGCCAGCGACGTGATCGATTTGCCCGAACCGGAGTTGCCGATCAGACCGAGGATCTCTCCGCGGCGCACGGTGAAACTGAGATCTTTGAGGATCTCTTTATAAGAATTGCGGTTCGGAAATCCCAGACAAAGGTTCCTGACCTCGAGCAGCGGAGAATGGTTCATGTCCTGACACCTCCTCTGCTGTTCCTTACCCTTATGGCTTCTGACAGGAAATACAATCCGAGTATGTATAAGACGAGCATGAGGGCAGGGAAGATGATGAGCCACGGCGCTCTTGTCATGTATGCCTGGCTGTCTGCGAGCATCTTGCCGAAAGATGCTTCAGGCGGCTGAACGCCAAGACCGAGATAGCTCATCGAGGATTCAAACAGTGTCATGTTCGCCAGACCGACTACGATCGCCGGCAGTATGAGCGGGATCAGATTGGGGAAGATGTGCGATGTCATTATGCGAACGCCCGAGATGCCCATTACACGTGCATGAAGTATGTAGTCGCGCTCTTTAAGCTCCAGTGTTCCGGTCCTGTATACACGTGCATATGTAGGTGCGAACACAAGTCCCAATGCCCAGACGACATTGAACATTGAAGGTCCTGCGACAGCGACTGCGACCAGCGCAAGGAGGATCCCCGGAAAGCACATGATGGAATTCATCACGAGCATTATCGACCTGTCGGCAAACCCGCCGTACCAACCTGAAGGAAGGCCTGTTACGGTGCCGAGGACAAGAGCTATCAGGACGCCTGCAAAAGATATGAATATCGTGTACTTGGAAGCAGACAGGACTCTCGAGAACACGTCCCTTCCGAAGTTATCCGTACCCATGAGGTGCGACAGCGAAGGCTCCAGGAATTTGGATGATGCATCAGTGGCGTTAGGATCGTAAGGAGTCCAGAACAGGCTCACGATAAAAGCAGATACGACGATGCCGAGCATGACGAGCCCGACTGTCAGGAATAACTTCTCGCTGTCAAAATACTGCCGTCTTCTCATTTTATCCTGATCCTCGGGTCGGCTAATGCCGTAAGTATGTCTGCCAGGAAGTACAGGAAGACAGTTATAAATGCCAGATAGAGTATCATGCCGGACAGGAGCGGGAAGTCTCTTCTCGAGATCCCGGTGAGGAGAAGCCTTCCCAGGCCGGGCAGGTTAAAGACCTGCTCAACGATAAGGCTTCCGCCGAGGATGTCTGACAATACGAGCGATATGACCGTGATCGCAGAGACATTCGAATTCGGAAGGACATGCCTCATCTCGATCACCGCGTCTGACAGACCGTGGGACCTGGCAGTCCTGACATGGTCAGATGCGTTCTGTTCGATCATGGAAGACCTGAGGAACTTGAATGTCATGGCGATCTTGGGAAGCGCGATGCAGAACGAGGGCAGGAGCAGGCAGTACACAAAACTGAAGAAACCCTCTGAAGGTTTGACATATCTGCCTACCGTGACGATCCCGAACAGTGCGCTCGTGACGAAGATGATGATGAGCGACAGCACGAAAGGCGGTATCGCAAACAGCATGTGCCCCAGCACGGAGCAGATCTGATCTCCGAGCCTGCCCGGTCTGCGCGCTGATATGAGCGCTGCCGGGTAAGATACAAGTATGACCATGATAAGTGCGATGATGCTCATGCCGAGCGTAACGGGGAGCCTCTGTACGATAAGCTGCGATACGCTCACGCCGAAAGAGGCTGATCTGCCGAGGTCACCCGTGCATGCCGATGTCAGCCAGTTGAAGTACTGTTCGTAGAGGGGCTTATCAAGTCCCATCTCAGCCCTGAGGCTTTCCACCTGTTCGGGTGTCGCATTTGGTCCGAGCATAACAGACGCCGCATCTCCGGGGATGATGGAGAATGCGGCGAAAGTCATAACTGATACAAGAAACAAAGTTATAAGGAGCTCCAGGAGCTTAACGAGAAAATATCTTAATGTATTGCTCTTCCCCTGCAAGGCTTCACAGATCTCCTTCTGTCAGATTGCAGTTCAGTTGAATCTTACCTTGGAAAGATCCTGAACGTACATGGGATATAAGTTATATCCCGTGATCTTTGTCGATACGGCTACGGTATTCTCAGGATCCTGGATGTAGCATGAAGCGTGATCGTTCAGGAGAACCTTAAGAACATCGTGATAGAGCTTGATCTTATTCTCCTCGTTGGTCTCGAGGGGGATGGCAGCCATGAGCTTATCGACTTCAGGATTATTGTAGTTGATAAAGTTGCCTGAATCAAATGAACGGTATCTCTTGAGTACGTCAAAAGGAGCATAGTTGCTCGTAAGCGCGATAACCGTTGATTCAAAATTGCGCTTCTGGTATGTATCATCCAGCCATGTTGCCCAGTCGACCTGGTTGATCTTGCAGTTGATCCCTACGGCAGAAAGCTCTGACTGGAGTTCGACTGCAGTGTTGACATGAACGAGGTAGTTGGAAGGAACGGTGATCGTCAGGTCAAAACCATCTGCATAACCAGCTTCCTTGAGAAGTTCCTTTGCCTTGTTCACATCCTGGGTATATGTTCCGTCAAGGGATGTGTCATAGTACTTACCCATTGCAGGGCTCATGGCAGTCGTAAGGGGTGCACCTGCTCCGTCCATCGTTACGGAGATGATGTTTTCCCTGTTGATCGCGATATTGATCGCCTCTCTGACGCGTGCATCATCAAGAGGCTTTACCTTGTTGTTCAGAGCGAAGATCTGGACCATGTTGGAACCCTTTGTAAGGACGGTGAACTGTGCAGGATCGAGCTGCTGCGCCCTGTCCGTCGTGAGGTAGGGGTAGATGTCTATTGTGCCGTTTTGAAGCTCGATGAGACCTGCATCCATGTCAGCAGTGATCTTGAAGACTGCCTTATCGATGTAAGGGAGTCCGCTGTCCCAGTAGCTCTCGTTCTTGCTGATGGTAACATCCTGACCGATCGTATAGCTGTCGAACTTGAACGGGCCTGTTCCGACAGGTGTTGCATTGATGTCAGAGACCTCATCGGGAATGATCGCCGTCGTGAAATAAGACAGGAGCTCACTGTCAGGTTCTGCAAGAGATACCTTCACCTTGCCGCCGTCAGCTTCAACTGCGGAAATGCCGCTCAGTTCTGATACGAGCGGAGCATCCTGGCCGTCAAGAAGACCTGCTGCACGCTTCAGTGAATAGACGACGTCATCAGCCGTCATATCGTTGCCGTTATGGAACTTCACGCCCTCTCTGAGTGTGAATGTATATGTCTTTGAATCATCTGAGATCTCCACGCCCGTTGCCAGACAGGGATTGAGATTGCCGTCTGAATCAAACTTGTAGAGCCCCTCGAAAATATTGAAAAGGATCTCCTTGTCACCTGCTGCAACAACTGTATGGGGATCGAACACAGTAGGTTCCTGTGTAATGCCCACGGTGACAGTTCCTCCTGTCGTGCCTGTCTTCGCACATCCGGAAAGACCAGCCATGCTGATGGCGCACACTGACGCCAGAATCAATGAGATTATCTTGTTCTTCATAATACTCCTCCATCTAAACACCCTTTGGAAAATGGGTATTAGAGCATAATATATACTATAAGAAGTGCACAATAAAGCCAAAAAACTACGAACACGGACAAATTGTCTGTTTTCATAAAATTTACTCATTATTTGTCAAACTTTTTAAGCAAATTGGCATTATTCGTTGTATAATAATAAAGCTATTAGGCAAGAGCTAATCAAGATTTCAGGAGTAGTTAAGATGAAGAAGTGTCCGGTTTGTGGAGTTATGATGGGTGACAACGTAGCACGTTGTTCAATGTGTAAGTACGACTTTCAGAAGGCTTCAGGCGGCGATGTGAACGCAGCTATCCAGGAGGCACAGAAGGTTCTCAGCCAGAAGGAGGAAGAGAACATAGCACGTGCCGAGGCTAAGAAGACAGAGGAAGAGAAGCGTCTTGCAGAGATCAAGGAGAAGCTTACAAGGGAAGCAGCAACACTACAGGATACTTTCGATTCGCAGAAGCTCAAGCTCGAATCTGAGTTTGCACAGATGCAGAAGGCAGCGATTGATGAGAAGCTGAAGATCGAGAAGGAACTCGAGGAACAGCGTAACATGCTGGTCGACCTGCGTGACACCAACGACAGGCTCAAGAAGGAGAACGCGAACTTTGAGGCTGAGTCCAAGGCTAAGGCTCAGAGGGAATATGACGAGATGATCGACCTCGCTAAGAAGGAACAGCAGAGGATCATTACAGAGGCTCAGCAGCAGACTGAGGAACTGGCGATCCAGGTCGAGAAGGAATATGCGGAAGCAATGGCCAAGAGAGATGAGGTCCTTGCCGAAGCCAAGGAACTCCAGGATTTCTGCGATAATGCCGATAAGGTCAAGCAGGAGAAGGAAGCCGAGATCGCTCAGAAGGAAGCTGAGATCAAGAAGCTCGGTGAGGATTTCGAGAAGGAGAAGAAGAGGATCGCCGAAGAATCCGAGAAGATAAGCATGGAGCAGGCAAGCGAGGCCCTGAAGATCAAGGATGCCGCAGAAGCTGAGCGTGCTGCCATCGAGAAGGAGAAGGAACAGATAATCGCTGAGATCGAGAAGCGTCAGACTGATGCACAGGCAGAGCTTGACGGACTCGTTGTCCAGGCAAAGGAAGTTATCTCACAAGCTGAAGAAGCTACGGCAAGACGTGACGAGCTCGTTAAGGAACTTGAGGATGTTGTTGCCAGGAAGGAGTCTGCCGAGAAGGAGACGAAGGCTGCAGTAGCTCAGAAGGAAGAGTGTGAGAAGAAGATCAGGGATTACGAGATGCAAGGCGAGGAATGGGCTAAGCAGATCGAGGGCATCAAGGCAGATTACGAGAATGCACAAGCCGTTATCGCTGATTCCAAGAACGCTACTGTTCAGGCTGAGGCAGAAGCCCAGCAGATCATCCTCAATGCAGAGAAGCAGTCGGTATTCCTTAAGGAAGTTGCTTTGAGCGAGAGCGAGAAGGGTGCCATGCTCAAGGAGATCGAGGAGAAGAACAAGACGATCGAAGAGAAGAAAAAAGAGGTTAAGGAGCTCAAAATGCAGAAGGAAGAACTTGAGAAGAAACTTGAGGCTTTGGATAAGTCAATTGCAGATCTTGAGAAGAAGGTCAGAGAGGGTGCCGCTACTGCAGCAGTATCTGATGCAGGTCCCAAGGAGTATTGTGTTGAGGTCGTTCCTCACAACAGTGTGGGAGAAGTAGATTCTGACGGTATCAGCAAGGCTCTCTCAAAGAAGTCGGCCGACGGCTGGAAGCTCAATTCCATCATCAATGATGAGGGCGGCAAGCTCCAGGCTTCCCTCGGAACGAACGAAGCATCCGGATCATTGTCCATGGGCGCTTACACCAGCAAGGAAGACAGAGTCATCCTCATCTTCGAGAGAGCAAAGAAGAAATAAGTTTTAATTTGTATTCTGAGAAGACCGTCTCTGATGGGGCGGTCTTTTTATATTTTATGTTTTGCGGAAGCTGTTAAAGATCGCCTGAAAGCACGTGAAATGCAGCGTTACGGAGAGCAACACCTATGAGGTCATCATCATGACACTTGGAGGAGATCGTAAGATGATAACAAACAGCCGGGAAGGTTACTCATAGCAAAAACGGCATTTACTCCAATTTTTGATTGGAGTAAATCGCAATATTGATATGAGTGAATTAATATCGTCCCTGTCCCTCTTGTCCTTTCTTTTGTACCTCTTATCCCGATCCGATTGATATAATCTTATGTATGTGTGAATATGCTCCCGAAGGAGGCAGTCTTAGTGAAACTGTTTTTGCGTGAGGACAAGGATATTCGCGAGACCGAAGTCGAGATCAGGTTCAGGACCATGGATGATGAGACTAAGGCCCTGATAAGTGCCGTCAATTCATCTGCTGACATGCTTATCGGACTGAAGGACAACGGTGACAGCGAGAGGATCTTTGTGGCGAAGATACTTTATTTCGAGGCGGTGGACAGATATGTGTTCGCTTATTGCAGCACGGGTGTCTACAGGATCAGGAAGACACTTTACGAGCTGGAGGACGGACTTAAGGACAGGAGCTTTGTAAGGATATCCAGATCAGTTCTGGTCAATATCAATGCCGTCAGGACGATCAAGCCGGAGGATTCCAGAAGGATAAGGCTCTGTCTGAAGAATGGTGAATATCTCATAGTCGCACGCAATTATGTCAGGGACTTCAAGACTGCCATAGGAATGAAGGAGGACAGGAATAATGGATAACGGAAGACTTAAGAGAGCCGGCCTAAAGGCATTTACCGTTGTTTCTGCCTGCTTTGCAGCAAGCGTCGTTCTTACGTCGGCGGTCAGTATGGTCCTCGGCTGGTCAATGGAACCCGGGCTCATCTTATCGATGTTTGTCATGTTCTCTGTCTTATGGTCACTTACGGTCATAAGGCTGATCGTAAGCGGGAGCAGATGGGCACTGTCAAAGCCGTATATCGTGAAGGATCTTATCTTCATGCCGGTCTATCTCGTGGTGGCAATGCTGTTTGTAGTCTTTAACTTTGGCATCGATCTCATTGCGATAGGCCTGGCGGCAGGTGTTTTCCTTGCGGTGTTCTTTGTGATGCAGACGATCGTGTATCTCATGTCAAAGAAGCGTACCGACCTTATGAACGATGCTCTGAGACAGTATCAGAAGGAGCATTTGGGAGATGAACAGGAATAAGGTATTTACGGTCTTACGCATTACGGCAGCACTGGCAGCATGGTTTGCGGTGACAAGTCTGTACAGGTCTTTGATAGACCCGCATCTGGAAGGCGTACTGCCGGTAACGGTAAGGATGATCTTGTCGTCCATGGCAGTTCCGTATACGGCAGGTCTGGGTATATTCCGCCTCATAGTACTGGGGATGCCGGTATCACGTCCCAGGCCCGCGCTTGAGGTGCGCCCGGCTGGTCTTATGAAGTTCTTTGTCATCCAGACGGGACTATCCATGCCGCCGCTTTTTATCATAAATACCGTGTGCAATCTTATGGGTCTTGAGATGAGCGGGATAAGCTCGGACGAACTGTTCTCCAACATCGTTTTCTACATTGTGCTGCTGCTCATATTTAACCCCGTATTCGAGGAATTGCTCTTCCGCAAGTTGATCCTTGAACGCCTGGGATGTCTGGGCAGCAAAGGCGCCATCATCTGTTCTGCCGTTTTGTTTGCACTGCCGCATGTTATCTCGCAGGGACCTGCACAGATGCTGTACACGTTTGCACTCGGCCTTGTATGGGGCTATGTGACCATTAAGACGGGCAAGCTGTGGCCTGCTGTGATACTGCATTCCCTGTCGAATCTTTACGGGGCTTTTATACCCATGGCAGCATCAAGGATAATGCCTCTCCTTAGCGTGTTGTTCGTGGCGTTTACAATGATGGTCATGGTGCCTCTTACGGTGGTCTTCCTGACGTTAAGACCGCGAAAATGAGCAGATAAGGCTGATTTTTAACAGATAGTTTTAAGTTTATTTTAAAAAATTAATGATTTTCTCATGTGGATATGAGAAAATATTAACGGCTGTTTTAGTCAATCTTTAACTGCAGGAGACGTTTATGGCAACAAAGTATCTTGTAACAGGCGGAGCAGGTCCACTTGGCAAACTGATCATCAGTATGTTGCTCGAGCAGGGCAAGGACGTGAGGATCTTGATGTCTGAACTTGCGGACGTCTCGGAATATAAGGAGAAGAAGCTCGAGATCTGCTACGGCATCTCGACTGACAAGGATACTCTCAAGAGCTTTTTCGATGTGGCAGATCCCAGGACGAGCGTTCTCATTCATGCAGATGAGTACATATCGCTTACCGACAAGACCAATCTCAATATGAGAAGAGTCAATGTTGCAGGCACGGAGAATATCATCGACATGTGTATCAAGCGTAAGATCGGAAGAGTCGTCTATCTCGGCTCCGCTTATGCTCTCAACCCTGAAGTTCAAGGTGAGCAGATGACGATCCATTTCGACCGCAATAAGGTTGAAGGCGAGTATGCAAAGACGAAGGCGGAAGCTGCCGCATTCATCATGGAGAAGATAACTCTTAACAGGCTCAATGCAGTGCTCGTGCTTCCTACGTTTATCATAGGTCCGGGCTATGCTGAGGATCATGATATCAATAAGATCCTGAAGGCTTATCTCAAGAATGGCGTTAACCCGATCAGGGAGGGCGGCGGACATGCTTTCGTTGACGTCCGTGACGTTGCAAATGCGATGATCGCCCTTGTCGATAAGGGGGAAGCAGGATCAGGTTACATCGTCAGTGGCGCTTACAAGACGAGCGACGAGTTCTTTCAGGACGTTAACGAAGTCAAGGGCATCGAAGAGCCCAGGAAGATGACTCCGAAGTGGGTAATGAAGAAGTCTCTTTCCAAGTTCGTTGATACATATTACAAGATCACCCATAAGGAGAATCCCAAGAATGTATATGCACTCTTCCAGGATAATCCGCAGATCATGTATGCGAACCGCAACGACATAATCCCTGAGACGGTCATCAGCTTCAAGGAGACTATCGCAGAGACGATGGGTGAGGATTCATCAAGCTATGCTGAGAAGGTTCCCGTGACACAGGGTCCGGCAGCACCTGCACCTGAGCCGGAGGCTGAACCCGTACCGGCAGCGGATGAACCTGCAGCAGTAGAACCAGCAGCACCTGCTGCAGAACCTGTGGAGGCAGCTCCTGCACCTGAAGCAGAGGCAGCTCCCGATAAGGAAGGACTCTGATCCTGAAGACCCTTAGAGTTCTGACAGTACCCTTGCAAGGCGTGCTGCCGGAAGTCCCACAACAGTAAAGAAATCACCACGGATGCCCTGCACGAGCAGGGCTCCTCCATTTTGTATGCCGTATGATCCTGCCTTGTCGTACGGATCATCAGTATCGCAGTATCGCTGTATGAGACTGCGCTGGTAATCGTCAAGAGGGTTGAATATGACCTCTGCCGATTCGGTGAAAGTAATGGTCTTATCCTTCGTTACGACGGCAACTCCCGTTGCCACGATATGAGTATTGCCGGACAGCTCCGTTAGCATCCTGACGGCATCATCGCGGCCGTTCGGCTTTCCCATTATCTCGTTATCGAGTATGACCGAAGTGTCACATCCTATGACTATAACATCTTCGTCCTTATGTGAAGCGAATACAGCCTCTGCCTTTGCCAGGGCAAGTGCCTCGGATACTTTGAGGGCATTACTGCCCGTAAGGGACTCTTCGATCCCCCGTTCGTCGACATCTGCCGTCTCGATGTCAAAGTCATTCACGATGAGGCTCATCAGCTCTTTCCGTCTCGGTGAAGCACTTGCCAGTATTATTCTCATTTTATGTCCCTCGTCTGTTCAGTTCTGTTGTATAATTATAAACCAAATATAACCTCGCGGAGGATCAAAAAGTGAAGACGCTTGTAGGCTACGGCAAGGACAAGGTTGAGATAAACATACCTGATGACAGATACATGGGAACACTGGTCCCGAATGAGGTCGAGATAGGTCTCACGGGCATGGAGGAGGTCATAAGATCCCTTCAGGAACCCATCGGAAGTCCCAGGCTCTCCGAGATAGTAAAGCCCGGTGAGAAGATCGTTATCGTGACATCTGATGTCACCAGGCCCATACCGAGCTACAAGGTCCTGCCGCCCGTTTTAGACGAGCTTACAAAGGCGGGAGTATCAGATGATGACATTACCGTTGTCTTCGCTCTGGGAAGCCATGGAGGCCATTCTGAGGAGCGTAAAAGGTCTCTCGTGGGTGACGCCGTATATGACAGGGTGAAGTGTATCGATTCCGACATGAACGACGTAAAGAGGATGGGTGTCACATCAAGGGGGACGCCTGTTGACATATTTACTCCCGTCGCAGAGGCCGACAGGGTCATCTGTCTCGGCAATATCGAGTACCACTATTTCGCAGGGTATTCAGGAGGTGCCAAGGCTCTCATGCCGGGTGTATCCACGAGGGATGCGATCCAGAACAACCACAGCAGGATGGTCCAGCCCGAGGCATGCGCAGGGCGTCTTACGGGCAATCCGGTCCGCGAGGATATCGAAGAATCAGGCGCCATCGTAGGCATTGATTTCATAGTAAACGTGGTCCTCAACGAGAAGAAGGAGATCATCAAGTGCTTCTCCGGTGACAGCATTAAGGCTCACAGGGAGGGATGTAAGTTCCTCGATTCCTTCTATGCGATCAAGCTCCCGCAGAAGGCTGATATCGTCGTCGTATCAGCCGGAGGATTTCCCAAGGACATCAACATGTATCAGGCCCAGAAGGCACTTGATAACGCAAAGCACGCTGTAAAGGACGGAGGTATCATTGTCTGGATCGCAGAGTGCTCCGAAGGGTTGGGGGAGAAGCATTTCGAGCAATGGATGACAGGGCATGAGAAGCCGTCTGACATGATAACGCACATCAAGAAGGACTTCATCCTCGGAGGCCACAAGGCGGCTGCGATAGCGCTCGTTCTGGAGAGGGCCAGGATAATACTAGTATCCGGATTTGAACCTGACTTTGTCAGGAGCATGTTCCTGGAGCCTTACGGCGATATCCAGGGAGCGATAGATCATGCGATGGAAGCGATCCCTGACGGCAAGGTACTCGTCATGCCTTACGGCGGTTCCACCCTGCCAAGGGTCTGATCAGGCTTCAGCTTCAGGCTCAGGTTCGGGCCTGTTGCTGTTCTTCTTCTTTACTATTGCGGAATAGATCAGCATTCCAATGATGCTTACTGCGGCGGTCACTGCGAAAGCGATGACCGCCATTGTATAATTACCTGCCTCTATTGCCTGCCCGCCGACAGCCGTTCCGATAACGGCCGGAAGACGTCCCAGTGTGGCAATGACGCAGAATGCCGACAGCTTCATCTTGGTCAGCCCTGCGACGTAACAGAGCAGGTCCTTAGGGCATCCCGGGATGATGAAGAGGATCATGAATATGAAGTTGAGCTTAGCCTCATCCTCGAGGAAAGAAAGCTTCTTGATCTGCTTCTTGGAGAACTGTGATTCAACAAAATCGCGCCCGAACTTGCGTACCAGACCGAACGCTATGAGGCTTCCGATGAATGCGCCGATTACGAACAGGAATGTTCCCCAGAAAGCTCCGAAAGCATAGCCTCCGGCGAGTTCGAGCGGACCTCCCGGGATTATGGTTATTATTATCTGCAGGATCGTTATCCCGACATATACGACATATCCCCAGATGCCATGGCTCTTGATCCAGGCGGAGAATTGCTCAGGATCTGACATGAACCTGTAGCAGATATATCCGACAAGGCACACGACAGCTATGATCAGTATGACACTGACTATCTTGAAGACCCTGATAAAGCCATTTTTTCCGGCAGGTCTGTTCTCTGACATTGTCTTCTATCCCCGTTCTTATAAATTGTGCATAGTATATACATCGTTTGAAGGTTTTGCAAATGCGACAAACCGGGAAGCGGTTTTTGTGTATTTAGCACAATGAGAGGAAACGATTTTTGTTCAATCAGTTTCCACACCCCCATATGCGGGCGTGGTATCATAACCGTGTGGAAACGCAAAATCATTTTTGAGTTTCCACACCCTGAATTAGCCAACCAACCCAAACCCACCTAATGAGGCGTATCACCATGGGAACCGGATTTACTGACGAATTGAGGCTCAAGATTCTCCTTTCTACCATCGAAGTCTTTAACACTCACGGAATGCGGTTTACCATGGATGATATCGCTTCTCATATGAAGATCAGCAAGAAGACCATATATACCGTTTACAGGAGCAAGGAAGAGATGATGCTCGATATGGTCGATTATCTCTTCGACAATGTAGCTGTTTCCAAAAGGGCAATATTAGAGGATCGTCAGATGTCGCTTAGGGATAAGATCAAAGCTTATCTCATAGCGATGCCTGATGAGTACTCGAACATAAAGTTCGCCGAATTATTCGTTTTGAGGGACAGGTTCCCTCATATTTATGAGAAGGTCAGAATGCGCTTCGATTCCGGCTGGGATCCGGCGATCGCACTCCTCGAACAGGGCAAGGAAGAGGGCATCATCAGGAAGGATGCAAATCTTGTCATATTCAAGACGATGATGGACAGTTCACTTGCATCTTTCTTTGCGAGTGATATCCTCAAGAGGTCAGGACTTACATACCGTGAGGGACTCGACCTCGTTGCAGAGATACTCCTGGACGGTGTCAGGGCTTAAAGGAGGCAGCTAATGATACGTTCATACGGTCCGGATGACATTCGGGATATGATGGATATCTGGAATGAAGTAGTCATGGAAGGCAATGCTTTTCCGCAGGAAGAACCGCTCACTGAGATTACCGCGAGGGAGTTTTTCGATTCCCAGACATATTGCGGAGTTGCAGATACCGGAGATGGGATCAAGGGGCTTTATATACTCCATCCGAACAATGTCGGAAGGTGCGGTCACATAGCTAATGCGAGCTATGCCGTGAGGAGCAGTTCAAGGGGTCTTCACATCGGTGAGGCGCTTGTCAGGGACTGCCTCGATAAGGCCGCAGAACACGGTTTTGGGATACTCCAGTTCAATGCTGTAGTTGAAGACAACATCCACGCACGGCATCTGTACGAGAGGCTCGGATTCATAAGTCTCGGCACGATAAGGAACGGCTTCAGGATGCCGGATGGCACATATAAGAACATCTGCCCGTATTACCGGTCAACAAGGGAGGATAATGATGGCTGACATTAACAGGATCACAAAGCTTACAGATGAGAAATACGTCAATCTCTACCAGGCTGACGGAGTCAATTCCAAGGGGTACGAATCACATTATCTCCTTGCTTCGAGGACTGACAATATCAAGGACCTCAAGATGTCGACGCATGTCGACAGACCTGATGCTGTCGCGGTATATGCTCTGTGCGAAGGCAAGATGGTCCTTGTAAGGCAGTACAGGTATCCGATCGACGGGTGGATCTACGAGCTTCCCGCAGGCCTTGTAGAGAAGGGTGAAGACTTCCATGATACTGCCATCAGGGAGATGAAGGAAGAGACCGGTCTTGACCTTGAAGTCATCAGGGTCGACAACATGATCGAGAAAGCATGCTACACATCCGTTGGAATGACGGATGAAGCTACGGCTACGGTATATGGTTATGCTACCGGGGAAGTAACCGACCAGTATGAGGAACTCTGCGAAGAGATAGAGGTTGTCCTTGCTGACAAGGAAGAGTGCAGGAGGATCCTGAGGGAGGAGAAGGTTGCCGTTATCTGCCAGTATCAGATGATGCATTTTATCAGCGATAAGGAACCATTTGCTTTCCTTGAGGAATTCAAGCTGAAGGACTGATCACCGGTCTGCCGATGATAAGGACCGTCTGGCGATCATGCCCGTTACCCTGTAAAGGAATGAGCGTTCACTGTCGCTTAACCTGCGTATGCTGTCGATGAACTCCAGTTCCTCCGGGCTTACCTGTATGTGCATATCAGGACAATCATGACAGATCAGATAATCCACCGGAACGAGGAACAGGTCAGCCATCTTCTTGAGCATGTAAATATCGGGTTCGACCGTCAGCTTCTCATATTGATGGATCGACTGTTGTGAGAGTCCTAAGATATCACCGAGTTTCTGCTGCGTCATATTGTGAGATCTGCGCAATTCTTCCAATCTGGATACCATCAATGACCTCTCCTTGTACCGATCTTTTTGTGTAAAACCCACACTTTAAAAATATTTTTGATTTTTGCACGGGGATTTTAAATATCAATGTGATTACAAATATCTTGGAATAATTGCAGGAGTCTTTCCCCGATGCGTGCCGAACCCTCGAAATGTCAATAAAAAAAGGCCTTTCAAAGCCTTTTTTGTAAAAAATGTCCATAGGATCATTGATGTCTGCCGTGCTAGAATGTAAATGATAAGTTTATACCATTGACAAAATAATGCAATACCTTTTTGCGAGGACATGATGATGGGATTTGCTATTGGTGATGCCATTGTATATGGCGGCAGCGGAGTTTGTGAGATCGAAGACATCAGGGACATCAGCTTCTATCGTGAGCGTCCCCAGAAGTACTATGTGCTGAAGCCTATGTTTGCCACGCAGGCATCAGTAGTCTATGTTCCATTTGCGAATCAGGAACAGGTATCCAAGATCCATCCCGTGATCTCGAAGGAAGAGGCCATGGCGATAATCAGCAAGATCCCGATCAAGGGTGCCAAGTGGATCGAGGACAGGAATGAGCGCAAGGAAGCGTTCAACAACATCGTTAATACGGGAAGCCGCGAGGAGATAGTCAGTATGATATCCCTGATCGAGAGCCACCGGAGCAAGCTTGCCGGGGAAGGCAAGAAACTCAACGCACAGGATGAGCGTATCCTGAGTGAGGCTCTAAGGCGCATCAATTCCGAGTTTGCCGTGGCACTTGGTATGGATCCGGATGCCGTGGACAGTTACATAAGGAATGGTAAGCGCAAGGCTGCCGGGAAGTGATCAGGATCAAGTATGACAGCGGAGCCGCCTCGGATGAGGCGGCTTTTTAGTGTCCCTGGCGGCTTGGTTTATCTACTCATAGCAAAACCGACGTTTACTCCAATCTGAGATTGGAGTAAATCGCAATAATGATTGGAGTGAGTTGATATCGAACGTGTCCCCACTGTCCCACGGGTCGATAACACACTTCATTCGCTCCACGATAGCGAAGGATACCTTTGCGAGCGCACTTCCGCAGAAATTGTGCCGAGCACAATTTTGTGGACTGGAGCGAGCAAAGCGTATCCGAAGCTGCTATTTGCTTATCTTGTATTCAAGTATTATAATATATGCTTGTTTTAATATCGCATACTATGCTCGATCGGAGGTTGGAATGAGCAAATACGATTTTCTTATTGTTGGCGCAGGACTCTATGGAGTTGCTTTCGCGAGGCTGGCTGCTGATGACGGCAAGAAGTGCCTGGTGATCGACAGACGTGATAATATCGCCGGTAATGTCTACACTGAAGAGGTTCACGGCATCAATGTGCATAAGTACGGAGCACATATCTTCCATACTGATAATGACGATGTCTGGGCTTTCGCGCAGAGATTCGCGGAATTCAACAGGTATACGAATACGGTAATCGCCAACTACAACGGTGAGATCTATTCTCTCCCGTTCAACATGTACACATTCAACAAGATGTGGGGTGTCATAACACCCGAGGAAGCGAAGAAGAAGCTCGACGAGCAGAGAGCTGAGTGCAGGACGGATGATCCCCGGAATCTTGAGGAACAGGCAATGTCCCTCATCGGCAGGGACATATACATGAAGCTCGTCAAGGGATATACGGAGAAGCAGTGGGGAAGACCTGCAACGGAGCTTCCCGGATTCATCATCAAGAGACTCCCCGTAAGGCTTACATACAACAACAATTACTTCAACGACAAGTACCAGGGTATCCCTATAGGCGGCTACACGAAGTGGATCGCCAACATGCTCGAAGGCATCGAGGTCAGGACGGGAGTCGATTATCTTGAGCACAGGGGCGAGTATGAGGGCATCGCAGACATGATCGTCTATACCGGCATGATCGACGAGTACTACGGATATAAGCTCGGCAATCTTGAGTACAGGAGCCTCAGGTTCGAGACGGAGTACATTTCAGGTACGGAAGATTACCAGGGCAATGCAGTAGTTAACTACACTGATGCCAAGACTCCATACACAAGGATCATCGAGCATAAGCACTTTGAGTTCGGCAAGGGTGAGGGAACGGTCGTAACGAGGGAATACCCTGCTGACTGGAAGATCGGTGACGAACCTTATTACCCCCTCAATAACGACAGGAACAATGCTCTTTATGAAGAATACCGTAAGCTTGCTGCAAGCGAGGGCGTCTTCTTCGGAGGAAGACTCGGCAAGTACAAGTATTACGACATGGATGACACGATAGCTTCCGCTATGGAGGATTACGCTATAATCCTTGGCGGCAAAAAATAATGGAGAACAACAAAGATGAAAAGAACTAAGCGAATCACAACACTTATCCTGGCTGCAGGAATGACCATTGCCTCCTTCACTGGAGTCATTATGGCAGACGAGACGACTGCGGAGACTACCCCTGCCCTTATCGCGACGGAGAGCACGGGTGAGACGGCTTCGGAAACGCAGGCAACTCAGGCAACACAGGCAACTCAGCAGACGTCTGAGACGACCGCGATCGATCTGTCGGGATATACTTTCGATAAGATCTACGGATCGCAGCTTCCCGCATACATTAACCATCAGTACAAGTTCCAGGGCAAGGATATTCCCATGGCTGAGTCGAACTTCTATCTGATCAATGCTTTCGTGGAGCTGTCACAGTACTATGCAGGTTACTACGGAACATCAGAGGGGTTTGTGGATCTGTCAGCGGCATATCTCGAACCCTCCAAGTATGCGACATTCGGAGACTTTCTCGTAGCATACTCTGAGAGGACACTGGAGAGCAGCTGCATCATCTGCTCAAGGGCGGAAGCTGAAGGAGTGACGCTCTCGGCAGAGACCCAGGCAAACATCGACAAGATGATCTCCGGCCTTAAGGATACTGCAACTAAGTCCAAGGTCTCACTTGACCAGTACCTCAAGCTCTACTACGGTGATACATGCGATGAGGCTTCATTCAGGGCAGTTCTCGCCAATTACTACATGGCGGACCTCTACACATCAAAGTATTGTGAGACCCACGTTACTGATGATATCAAGATGGTTCCCTATATCCGTTATGCCCTCTTCGAAGCTGACCAGTCAGCTGATGAGGCAACAAAGACCTCAGCAGAGAAACTTGCCAAAGACATAATCACACAGGCAGCCGGCAATATCGAGACTTTCAAGACTGTTGCCGACAAGAGTGCCAGCGACGGACACTGCAAGGAGTCCAGCGACATTGCCGTAAGCAAGGGCAAGACCGTTGCAGCGTTTGAGAACTGGGCATATGATGCAGCACGCAAGGATAACGACATGGATGTCATCTATGCTCCTGAATACGGTTACTTTGCAGTAGCTTACATCGGCAAGACCGAAATGGATCAGGCATCACTTGAGAACGTCCTCGTTACACAGCTCTCAAATGAGATCAATGAAGAGATCGAGAGCGGCAAGTACCAGTTCGGTACAGACCAGGCTTATGAGCCTGCAAAGCCCGTTCCCACATCAGAGGGCACAGGTTATGACAAGGAGGGAACATCACCCTTCGATCCCCCTGAACAGCAGCAGGTGGAACAGAAGTCAACGGTAAAGACGATCATCATCATCATCTGTGCGATCGTCGGCGGTGTGGCTCTCATCGCTGTCATCATCATCCTTACTGTCTACCTCATCAGGAAGATCAATGCTCCCAAGGCAAAGAAGGCCGGAAAGATGATCAGTGACGGAGATGATGATATCTCACTGGATGACGATCATGACGATCATGACGCTCTTGACAGTGACGAAGACAAGACTGAGGAGTGATCTATGGAAATAACGCTTGATCTTATAGAGTATCTCGAGAAGCTCGGAAGGATAAAGCTGTCCCCCGAGGAGGAAGATAGAACGCTTAAGGAACTCGGAAGCATATTAGGTTACATCGACAAGCTCGGTGAACTCGATACGGCGGGAGTCGAACCCCTGAGCCACGCTTTCGGAAGGACCAATGTCGTCAGGGAAGACGTTGTCACAAATGACGATATGCAGGATCTGATCCTGTCCAATGCTGCAGAGACGAAGGACGGAGCGATACTCGTTCCGAAGACGGTGGAATGATATGACCAGAGAAGAGATTTTAAGAGCTGATGCTTTGACACTCGGAAAGCTCATCAAGTCCGGCGATCTTACGTCCGAGCAGGTGACAGAGACATTTATCAGTGCGGTCAAGGCAGAAGATGGCAAGTACAATTCATACATCACGGTGTCTGAAGATGCCGTGAGCGAGGCACGTCAGATCGATGATAAGATCATGGCGGGGGAACTGACAGGTCCTCTTGCAGGTGTTCCCGTCGCAGTTAAGGACAACATCTGCACAAAGGGGATGCTCACTTCATGTGCATCGAAGATGCTCAGCAATTTCATCCCGCCTTATGATGCCACTGTCGTTAAAAAGCTTAAGGCAGAGGGCATGGTCATCCTAGGCAAGACAAACATGGACGAGTTCGCCATGGGCTCAACGACAGAGACATCTTTTTACGGCCCCACGGTCAACCCGCGCGGTACCGGCAGGGTTCCCGGCGGTTCATCAGGCGGTTCCGCTGCATCCGTTGCAGCAGATCTTGCTCCCGTATCACTCGGTTCTGATACCGGCGGATCGATCAGGCAGCCTGCATCGTTCTGCGGCGTAACAGGTCTTAAGCCTACATACGGAACGGTATCCAGATATGGTCTCGTTGCATTTGCATCATCACTTGACCAGATCGGCCCTATAGGCAAGACCGCTCTGGACTGTGCTGAACTTTACAATGCCATCAGCGGTGTCGATGAGCGCGACCAGTCTTCAACCGTGTCTCAAAAGGTGGATACCAAAGCCGTCGCTTCATTTGACGTTTCCGGCAGGAAGATCGGTATCCCGGAGGAGTATTTCGGTGAGGGTATCGACGAGGATGTCAAGGCAAGAGTCATGGAGGCCGTGAAGTTCTACGAGGATCAGGGTGCTTCAGTTGAGAAGTTTAAGATGCCCATTATCGAGTACGCTATCCCGACTTACTATATCATCGCATGTGCCGAGGCCTGTTCCAACCTGTCCAGGTATGACGGCGTCAAGTATGGCTTCAGGCCCGAAGGTGTCGATAATCTCATGGATCTGTACATCAGGTCCAGGAGTGAAGGATTCGGCATGGAGGTCAAGAGAAGGATAATGCTCGGCAATTTCGTGCTGTCATCCGGATATTATGATGCTTACTACAACAAGGCCCTCCAGGCGAAAGCGCTGATCAAGAAGGCTTTCGACGAGGCATTTGAGAAGTATGATGTCGTCATCGGACCCGTTGCTCCCACGACTGCCCTCAAGGCAGGAGAGAGCCTGTCAGATCCTCTCAAGATGTATCTTGGTGATATCTGCACGGTACTGATCAACATCATCGGTCTTCCCGCGATATCAGTTCCGTGCGGCAATGACAGGGACGGCATGCCTGTAGGAATGCAGATCATAGGCAAGCACTATGATGAGCAGACGATCCTCGGATTTGCAGCTAACTACCAGAGAGGAGTATGAGAAGATGACAGATTATGAGATGGTAATAGGCCTTGAGGTTCACTGTGAATTATCAACGGCATCCAAGATCTTCTGCTCCTGCTCCACAAAGTTCGGAGGAGCTCCCAATACCCATGTCTGTGAAGTATGTTCCGGTATGCCGGGCACTCTGCCTACCCTTAACAGACAGGTTGTGGAATATGCAGTCAAGGCCGGTCTGGCGCTGAATTGTGATATCACGAGGCGCAATAAATTCGACCGTAAGAACTACTTCTATCCTGACCTTCCCAAGGCATATCAGATATCACAGCTGTACTATCCGATCTGCCGCAACGGTCACGTTGACATAAAGACTTCTGCGGGATCCAAGTCCATCGGCATCCATGAGATCCATATGGAGGAAGATGCCGGCAAGCTCGTTCACGATCCTCTCTCAGGCAAGACGATGGTTGACTTCAACCGCTGCGGTGTGCCTCTTATCGAGATCGTATCTGAGCCTGATTTCAGGTCTGCAGAGGAAGTCATAGCATACCTGGAGAAGCTCAGGGATACCCTGCAGTACCTCGGAGTATCAGACTGCAAGATGCAGGAGGGCTCCATGAGAGCAGACGTAAACCTCTCAGTAAGACCGAGAGGCCAGGCTGAATTCGGCACGAGAACGGAGATGAAGAATATCGCATCACTCAAGGCCATCGCGCGTGCGATCGAATACGAGTGTGAGCGTCAGATCGACGTCATAGAAGCGGGCGACAAGGTCGTTCAGGAGACGAGAAGATGGGACGACGAGAAAGAATACACATATGCAATGAGGTCCAAGGAGGATGCTCAGGATTATAAGTATTTCCCCGATCCCGACCTTATGCCCATAGAGATCAGCGAAGAGTACATCAGGCAGATAAAGGAAGCACTTCCCGAACTTGCTGATGCCAAGAGAACAAGATATGTTGAAGAGCTCGGTCTCCCCGAATATGATGCGGAGATCATCACAGGATCCACTACTCTCGTTAAGATCTTCGAGACCACTTGTGATATCACCGGGGCACCCAAGGATGCTTCCAACTGGGTAATGACAGATCTTCTGAAACTATGTAACGACAACCACATCACACCGGAAGAGGCGGATTTCAGATTTGAATCATTAGGTGAGATAATCAAGATGGTTAATGACGGCAAGATCAACCGTAAGACAGGTCGTGAAGTCTTCGCGAAAGTCTTCTCGGAGAATGTCGATCCCGCCAAGTATGTGGAGGACAACGGTCTGGCCCAGGTATCTGATCTCTCTGCCATAGAACCTGTCATCAGGGAAGTCCTTGCAAACAATGAGAAGGCCGTAAGCGAGTACCTTGCAGGTTCCGAGAAGAACTTCCAGTTCCTGGTAGGACAGTCAATGAGATCCCTTAAGGGCAAGGCTGATCCGCAGGCTGTCAGAACGACGCTCCAGAAACTTCTTGATGAGATGAGGTAACAGCACAAGAATCATGCAGACTTTTATAAGCCTATTGGTCGTCATAATATTGATCCTTATTAACGCGTTCTTCTCCGGTACGGAGATGGCGGTTATTACATTGAACGATGCCAAGATCCGCAAGATGGCTGAAGACGGACACAAGAGAGCGAAGCTCGTTCTGAATTTCATCGACAGCCCTTCCAACTTCCTGGCAACGATCCAGGTCGGTGTGACATTTGCCGGATTCCTGTCATCCGCTTTTGCGGCAAGCAGCTTTGCCGGCAAACTTGCTTTGCTGATCGACCCTGATTCCAGGTACGGATGGCTGCCCACTGTATGTACAGTAGGTATCACACTGGTGTTGTCCTATTTCTCTCTTGTGTTCGGCGAGCTCGTTCCCAAGCGCATCGCACAGAAATACCCGGAGAAATGGGCATTCACTTCGGCAGGGATCGTCAGGTTCTTCGGTTTTGTTGCCAAGCCGTTTGTGTGGTTCCTTACAGCCTCGACTAACGGGATACTGAAGCTGTTCAGGATCGATCCCGACGAGATCGATAAGGAAGTTACCGAAGAAGAGATCAGAATGATGGTTGATGTGGGATCTGAGACCGGAAATATCGAGGACTCCGAGAAAGAGATGATCGAGAATATCTTCGAGTTCAATGACAAAGAAGTATCCGAGATCATGACTCACAGGAAGAAGATCGTATCACTGCCGATCGACGCTCCTTTCGAAGAGGTCATGAGAATCGCCAGAGAAGAGAGATATACGAGGATCCCGGTATATAACGAGAATATCGATGATATCGAAGGGATACTCAACATCAAGGACCTTATCGGAATCAAGGCGCCTACGGAGGAAGAGCCTTTCGAGCTGAAGAAGCTCATCAGGGAGCCTCTTGTGGTCCATGAGACGAGGAAGATCTCCTCACTGTTTGCGGAGATGAAGACATGCGGGATGCAGATGGCCGTGATCGTTGACGAGTACGGCGGAACGATGGGCATCTGTACGATCGAGGATATGCTCGAGGAGATCGTCGGCAACATCACCGATGAGTTCGACGACGAGGAACAGAACCTCATCAAGCTCTCCAACGGCGATTATATCGTGGCAGGAGATACGACGCTGTCTGATCTTGAGGATATCCTGGACATGGAACTCGATGCTGAGGAATATGATACGATCGCAGGCCTTGTCATCCAGCTGCTCGACAGGGTTCCCGAAGAGAAGGAACATCCTGTGGTCACTTATAAAAATATTAATATTAAAGTCCTTCATGTAGAAGACAGGTGGATATCCAAGGTCATGATACACATCCTTCCGCCCAGGACTGAAGAAGAAGGCACGGAGGAGACGGATGAGTAATAAGTACAGCGCGGTCCTCTATGATCTTGACGGTACTCTGACAGACTCCATTCCACTCATAATGCACTGTTTCCATCTGGCGTACCTCGATGTGCTAGGTGAAGTCCCGAGGACTGATGAAGACCTGATGTCATATATCGGTAAGCCCCTTATGACAACCTTTGCCGATGTGCATGACAGTGATACTGCCCAAAAGCTCTTCGATTCGTATCTCAGGGTCAATGAGAAGATGCTTCAGGAAGATAAGCTCCCTCTGTTCGACGGAATCATGGATTCGCTCATAAGGCTCCACAATGCGGGAGTAAGGCAGGGAATAGTGACTTCCAAGAGGCGAGGTTCCCTTATGACAACGCTCAAGGTCAAGAAGATGGAGTATCTGTTCGAACAGCTCACCGTCTGTGAGGATACAGAAGAACACAAGCCATCCGGAGCCCCGCTCATCTACAGTGCGGAGAAGATGGGGATAGAAGACTTATCCTCCATGATCTATGTCGGTGATGCAGTAGTCGATTACAGGAGCGCCATGGATGCCGGAATGGACTTTGCCCTTGTTGACTGGACGAAGATGGACAAGGAAGAGTTCAAACAGTTCGGCACCCCGAAAATAATAAAAAGCTTGGATGAACTCTTGTAATCCTTGCATATTTAATTATCGTCAATTATAATGTTCGGGTATTATGCCCAGAGTATCAAATAACGAATAATAAGGCAGGTTTATTATGGCATCAGGTAAGGTTAAGAAGAAGTCGGCTAAGAAGTCCAAGGGTGGCGCAATTGTCGGCATCGTTATCGGGATCATCATCGTTTGTGTTGCCGGATATTTTATCTTTATGTCCGGTGTACTGCAGAGATGTATGACAGGTGTTAAGATCACCGAGACGGCTGCTGACGGTTCTCTGACTACTGTCAGGAACTTCAGCGTTCAGGAGACTAACTATCATTTCAATGAAGTTTTCAGCATGTACAGGATGTACGGCATGATCAGCGATCAGACTCTCGACAACAAGGTTGAGGAGTCTTCGGAAGAGACATGGCGTCAGTACCTCTATAAGGCAGCTGCAGATGATCTGCAGGATATCGCACTCAAGCTCAGATCAATGGATGCTGATACGACAAAACCTGAATTTGGTGCAGACAGATATGCAGAACTCCAGATCGAAGAGATGAAGCAGCAGGCAACAAACTACAAGTACACGTCATTCAACCAGTATCTGCAGGCTATGTATGGTACGGGATTCAATACATTCGACTATAAGAAGATCATCAAGAACGAGATCCTCGCAAGAGAGTATGAGAACTACCTCAAGCAGTTCAAGTTCGCTCCTTCTGATGAAGACATCCAGAAGGCTTTTGATAATGATCCCCATGCTTATCAGTCAGCGGATTTCAATTACTATTTCTTCGCTGCTGAGATGGATGATGCAGGCAACATGAAGAACCTCGAGGAGACCAAGGCTGCTGCAAAGGAAGTAGTTGATGCGGTCAACGGCGGTGCTTCTTTCAAGGATGCAGTCAAGACAAATCTCGAGAAGGATAAGACAAAGAACGAGAGCGCTCTCGTATCTTTCAGCGATGAGAACGTAGACCCTACGGTGATTACGGGCTACAGCAAGGAGTCAGCTGAGAACAGGTTCAGCGAAGCAGTGATCAATGCGATCTACGGTGCTGACGTTGCGATGGGAAAGGCTGTTGTCGTTGATGCAGATAACGGCACATACGCAGTACTTCCCAATAAGCTCGAAGCTGATGAGACACCTACTGTAACATACAGGACACTTACGATCGATAACCCTAACTACTCCAATGCATCAACTGATGACGACAGTGAGGAAGAGGGTACAAAGGCACCTGCTGCTGACCTTTCTGCAGTACGTGCACAGGCTGAGCAGCTCGTCTCTGGCGCAACTATGGATCCTGCAGCATTTGCTGATCTTGTAAGGAAGAATTCCACGGATGGCAACGAGATCGTCAGCGCAGGCTATGTATCCGGTGAGACCAATTCGGCAACTGATTCAGATCCCGATGAGGAAGAAGAGGGTGAGGAGCCTTCCGCAGCAGACAAGGAGCTTAACACATGGCTCTTCGATGCTTCAAGGAAGCAGGGAGATACTCTGATCGTCAATGCTGATGACGGTTCCAAGGTAACGATCTACTACTTCCAGAGCTCAGTTCCCGCATGGAAGTCAACGGTATCTGATAGCATCGTCGATACTCTCATCGAAGGATGGCAGTCAGAGATGAAGTCCGGAACACCCGGTTACGAGATCAGCGACGGACTCTGCAAGTTCCTTCTTTACTGATGATCAGATATGTAAATGAGGACCGCATCACATGGTGCGGTCTTCTTTATGCAGTGGTATTCCCGGTCATGCGGGCGCTCCGGAAGTGTCAAATAAAATTAATATTGACAAAAGTTGATTAGATGCCTATAATTTTTTATTGCGTCGTATTGTGTGTAGGGGTACTATGCCCATCGCACTTGACGATGCTGGCTTTTTGTGGTATGTCATAAAGCCATTTTGAGAATTAAGCCGCAAGAGACTTATGGTCTCGAAGCATCATGAGAGGTGATTTGATAATGGTTCATCCCATCAAACAGGGCAAGACTGAGAGACAGTCTTATTCTCGTATCAACGAGGTAATCGAGGTACCCAATCTCATTGACATCCAGAGGAATTCATACGAATGGTTCATCAATGAGGGCATGCAGCAGATTCTTGACGAGATATCTCCCGTAACCGATTCACAAGGTATTTATGAGATTTATTTCCTTGGCAAGAAATTTGATCCGGCTCAGGCAACAGACCCGGAGAAGCCTGCAACAGACAAGAAGGCAGGTGAGATCTCTGATCTGTCACCGGAGGACATCATTGACAAGTGCAAGAAGAATGACAGCAACTATGCTGCTCCTTTGTACTTCACACTTCGTTTCCGCAACAAAGAGAAAGGTACGATCCAGGATCAGGATGCTTATGCCGGCGATTTCCCGATCATGACCGAGCACGGCACGTTCATCATCAACGGTGCCGAGAGAGTCGTTATCAGCCAGATCGTCAGATCTCCCGGAGCTTATTTCAGCCAGACAAAGGGTAAGCTCGGCGAGAGGCTTTTCACATCACAGATCATCCCTAACAGAGGTGCATGGTTCGAACTCGAGGAAGATGAGCAGGGCGTTGTCTATGTTAAGGTAGACCGTTCACGTAAGTTCCCTCTTACAGTCATCCTCAGAGCTTTGGGCCTTGAGACCAATGAAGATATCGTTGCCACATTCGGTAATGAGGAGCCCCTCGAAAGGACTTTCGAGAAGGACGACATCTCCACAAAGAATGCGGCTCTTGAAGAATTCTACCGTAAGGTACGTCCGGGTGAGCCTGTCAGCAGCGAGGCCGCTACAACGCACCTGAACAACCTTTTCTTCGATCCCAGGAGATATGACCTCGCTAAGGTCGGTATCTACAAGATCAATAAGAAGCTTGCTCTGTCAGCAAGAGTTGTCGGCCACAAGGCTGCCGAGAACGTCGTAACACCCGACGGTGAGGTCATCATCGCTGAAGGTGAGATCATCTCCTCTGAGAAGGCTGTTGAGATCGAGGAAGCAGGTATCACAAGCTGCCTCATCTATCCTATCAGCAAGGTCGGTGACACAGTCACGATCTCCGAGGTTCCCCACAAGGTAATCGGCAACGGACGTGTTGACTGTGACAAGTTTATCCGTGCAAGTTTTGCCGCTAAGGACCTTAAGGGATTTGACATTGCGAAGACAACTATAAACGAGAGAGTAAGAGCTGATGTTCTCCGCGAGATCATCGAGGATATCAGAGCAAATCACAAGAAGTCCGAGTATGCAGAGGAACTTGTTTATGCTCTCGAAGAGAAGAAGGGCGAACTCATGCCCAGACATCTCGTAGTTGATGATATCTATGCATTTATTTCCTACTACATCGGTTTAAGACATGGTGTAGGAAGCCTTGATAACATCGACCACCTTGGCAACAGACGTATCCGTTCCGTAGGCGAGCTCCTCCAGAACCAGATGCGTCAGGGTATGGCAAGAGTCGAGAAGAACATCCGTGAGAGGATCGGTGCTATCAACCCTAACGATGATGACAAGGTAACAGCGATCCAGCTCGTTAATACAAGACCTCTTACAGCTTCATTCCGTGAGTTCTTCGGTTCATCACAGCTGTCTGCTTTTGGTGACCAGCAGAACCCTCTGGCAGAGCTTACTCATAAGAGAAGACTGTCAGCTCTGGGTCCCGGCGGTATCTCCAGAGACAGAGCTTCATTCGAAGTCCGTGATATCAACCCTACACACTACGGAAGAATGTGTCCTATCGAGACACCGGAAGGTCAGAACATCGGTCTTATCACGTCTCTTGCAACATATGCACGTGTAAATGAGTATGGCTTTATCGAGACTCCTTACAGACGTTATGATAAGGAGAAGGGTATCGTTACAGACGAAGTAAGATACATGACAGCCGATGAGGAAGATAATTACAATATCGCTCAGGCTAACGAGCCTCTTGATGACAACGGTCACTTCCAGAACTCCAGGATCGTGTGCCGTCATCTCGACCAGTTCCTCCAGCTCGAACACAAGGATGTCGACTACATGGACGTATCTCCTAAGCAGCTCGTATCCGTATCGACATCACTCATCCCGTTCCTCGGCAACGACGATGCTAACCGTGCCCTCATGGGCTCCAACATGCAGCGTCAGGCTGTACCTCTTATCAAGCCTGAAGCACCTATCATCGGTACAGGTATGGAGTACCGTGCAGCCAAGGACTCAGGCGTATGTGCTGTTGCAAGGAAGGACGGTGTAGTATCATTCGTATCTTCCAATAAGATCGAGATCACATCCAAGGACGGATCAGTCGAGACATATACGCTCTCAAAGTACAAGAGATCCAACCAGAGCACATGTATCAACCAGAGACCTATCGTAGAGCTCGGTGAGAAGGTCAAGGCCGGCGACGTTATCGCTGACGGTCCTTCGACCGATAAGGGTGAGCTCGCGTTAGGACGCAACGTTCTCATCGGATTCACGACATGGGAAGGTTATAACTACGAGGACGCCGTTCTCGTAAACGAGAGGATCGTAAGAGACGATGTCTACACATCGATCCATATCGAAGAGCATGAGTGTGAAGCAAGAGAGACAGCAAAGCTCGGTTCAGAGCAGATCACAAGAGAAGTTCCTAACGTTGGTGACGATGCACTTTCCAAGCTCGATGAGCGCGGTATCATCATGGTCGGTGCCGAGGTTAAGGACGGCGACATCCTCGTCGGTAAGGTCTCCCCTAAGGGTGAGACGGACCAGACCGCAGAAGAGAGACTCTACAAGGCGATCTTCGGTGAGAAGGCAAGAGAAGTTAAGGATACTTCAAAGCGTGTTCCTCACGGTGGTTCAGGTGTCGTTGTTGACGTTGTCGTATCCACGAGAGAGACAAACAGGAACCTTAAGAACGGCGTTAACATGAGAGTACGTGTTTACGTTGCACAGAAGAGGAAGCTGTCAGTCGGTGATAAGATGGCCGGCCGTCACGGCAACAAGGG
>DGUI01000001.1 GCA_002394605.1 Mageeibacillus sp. UBA4314
TTCGAATCCCTCCTTCTCCGCCATAGATAGCGTCTACCTTCGAGATATTCGCTGCAAATAGCTGAAAACACTGCGTTTTCAGCTTTTTTGTTGCCGTTTTTCAACATAGCGATTTTTTAGATATATTTTGGATCTTCACGTTTTCCTTGGGATGTACCTTAAGAAGCACCTGTATATTCAAGACAGGTACAAGGAAGCTGACAGCGACTAACGGCCAAAGCACTTGAAGATGTGCCTATCGAAATGTGAAGAGCAAGAGGCTGTCATGTCCATGAATAGAGGACTCATCACACTACTCGTTGCCTGACTCTCATGCCGCAGACTAACTGTGCAACTTGAGCGCATTAGTTTGAGCTTTTGTCTGCGTGCGCAGACTAACTCCGCAATCTGCAACTCTATCTCAATCCCAAGGAAAACGTGAAGAGCCTATATTTTTGACGTTTTACTAAGAGGAGAGATTCGAACCCCTGATCAACCAAGTCGGGTTTAATTCGTATGGTAAAATATCTTTGTGTGGACTAAGGATTCGGAAAGATGCTTAGTCGTGAAAATCAGCAGGATAATATTGTAATCTATCAAACAAGGGGATTACAGGGGAATAAAGGATAAATAATATGTCAAACGTAAGAGATCGCGGAGTTATAGACATAACACTGGAAGAAGACGGCAAATACGTCCTCGTGATCCTTGATGATATGAAATGGGATCCTGCGACACGTCAGGAGCATGGCCATATTCTCCAGGCTAAGATCAATGATTATCTTGATTACATCGTGAGTGGGCAGGCCGAAGAGGCAAAGCCCGGACTCCGACCCGTGATCCGCATCATTGCAAAATATTCATACAGTAAGTTTTGCATTGATTTTCTTGAACGCGTGCGTGCTTTCATTAAGGGAAAAGATGATATCTGTGATATCGAATGGACGCATTCATCTGAAGACGGTCCGTTTGAAGACGGATTCAGCGATGATTTTGTTTTCGACAAGACGAAAATATATCCAAGAATAAAGAAGAACTGGGCCAATGATCCGCAAAACCAGGTATCATTGATGCCCCCGGATGCATCTGCTCCGGATTATCCGGATCAGATGGTAATGATCCGCGTAATGGACAGTTTTATCGGTATGCTTGTTCAAGATATGGGCAGTGTTCTAACCTATATAACTTACGACAAGCTGCCTGACGGGGCTGATGTCATGGAACTGTGGAACAAGGCCTTCGATAATCTCTGCAGAGATATTCATTACAGATGGAGTGAATCAAAAGAGCCCGGCGTTTACGGTATTCTGGCAGGTGGGGATTTCGAAGCGGAAAGCTTATGTCTTGACTATGTCTGGAAAAACCTCTCGGATGACCTGAACGACGATCTGATCGTATGCGCCCCAACGAAGGACCTCGTTTTATACACGAAAGCAAGCGATGAGAATCTTGTGAAAAAGATTCTGAAGATGGCTTCAGACATGTTTGAAAGCAATCGGGAAGAAACACCGCATCTCTTGTTTTGCAAAGATGTTTTTGTTTTCAACCGGAAAAGCGGGCATCTGGAGATCAGTACGAAATACAGTTTTTGATCCGAAGGGATTAGATAATATAATCATCAGGAAATTGACTAAGACAAATCTTAATTTGATGGAGCAAATATGATTCACGAGAATTTTAATTTCCTGTTTGTCGGGATGAACGTTGGCGTGTTATATCCCTGAATAAAACCTACTGTTATCTAAGCCCGGGAGCAAATCTCGGGATTAAATATTGTGGCTAGCTATTCATTCATTAGATTTGGATAAACAGGTAAGTAATGTACAACCCCCATTATTATAGTCCCGTTATCAAAGAGTGACTCATCAAAAACTGCACAAAAATGAAAGTCAAAGATGGTCAAAAATGATTAGCACTCACCTCTTGCAAGTGCTAATTGACGGACTATAATGTAGTCAGAACAAAGGAAAGAGGATCAAAGAAGAGATCAAACCTCCACCTCTTGCTCGGATAACAACAATTCAAAGGAGATGATCAGTATGTTGATGTCCGGTTTATTTGGAGAAGATTTGTTTGATGATTTTTGGGGTTACCCTACGAGAGAGCTTGCTAATATCGACAAGCAGCTTTACGGAAAACACGCACAGAACCTCATGAAGACCGATGTCCACGAGAACGAAGAAGATTATGAGATGGATATGGATCTTCCGGGATTCAAGAAGGATCAGATCAAGATCAATCTTGAGGATGGCTATCTTACCATCAGTGCCGCTAAGGAGCACGACAGTGAGAAAAAGGAACATGGCAAGGTCATTCGTCAGGAAAGATACGCTGGATCGATGCAGAGAAGCTTCTATGTCGGTGAAGGTGTAAAGACCGAAGATGTTAAGGCAAAGTTCGAAGACGGTGTATTAAAGCTTTGCATCCCGAAGAAGGAACTTAAGGCTCTTCCTTCCAACACAACGATCGCCATTGAAGGCTAAAGAACAGTTACAAGAACAATGAACAAGGCTCGGGGCTTACATCTCCGAGCCCTTTTCATATAATATGGCTTCGGTCTAATATGAGATAGAAGCTTTTACTAAAAACAACAACCCTCCTTTCTCTTAGGTTGTTTATGCCCGGTTCAAAAATAATACGGAACCGTTCGTTTCTATAATGTTACGCTATATCTCGAAGGTGAACGCTTTCCACAAAATGTATACACGAATTGACTGGATTCGTTGGAAATGCCCACAAACATTGCGTTTGCGGGCGTTTTGTATTGTTCAACCGACGGCTGCACAATACAAAAGCCTTCGCGTTGAAACACGAAGACTTTTGAACTGATAATATGGTGTTAGTGCTATTTCTTGTGTGGATTAGAAAGAAATTCATCGAGACCCTCACACCAATCTGATTCGCTGATAGATAAGAACGAATCATATAATGCAGGTTTATTCAGGTGTTCAATGTAATACTTCGCCATTGTGTAACTATTCCGATAATCAATTGGTTTGTTGACTATTGAACAAAACTCTGTGAATACAGCTGGATCGGCAGATCCACTATCTTCATATATGAAAGGATTGGCATCGCTTAAATATAAGCGTAAGGCATCGTTCTTGTTCTGGTCATAATATGCGTCAAGAACATAGTAAATCATACAAAATAGTTCAAATTGAGTCATTTATTATTATCTCCTTTATCTTTTGGACCTTTGCCATCATCGTCTCTCGGCGGTTTCTTTTTGTGTCCGTTTCCTCTCTTAAAAGGATTGTTATTCAAACCTGTATTGTTATCCCATTTACGAGGAATCTTATTGTTTCCTCCTTCATTAATCGTCCCGTTTTGATGCCTAACCCAAGTCTGAGAACCGTCAGGTTCAATCTGGACTACGGCGATCAATCATTTAGGTCATGCATTCCCAGCATGGCTTCGTGAGCCACATCGATATAATGATCGAGCAAGCCGTAGATCCAGTCTTTCAGTTCAGTAAACTTGAAGCCGAGGGAACACGCCTTGTCCGTATTTATACTGTAATCCGGCATGCCGTTATACGGAGCGGGGTCACCGTCATCGCTTAAGACTGCCGCAGTTCCCGTTGCTTTCTCGAGATACCCTAAGATTTCCCTTACGGAGATGGTGCCTTTTGAACTTCCGTTTACGGCGCCCTTGAGATCTTTATCCACAAGAAATGACAGGAATCTGCCGGCTTCATCAGACCTGATGAAAGCCATTTGGGAATCAAGGTTATCCACATGCATGGGGATCTGCCCCAGGACATGCTCAACATAGAAATAAAGCCTCCTTGTATAATCATCTCTTCCGGTTACAAAAGGATATCTGACGGCGATCCAGTCTTTATCGGGATACTTCTGCCACAGAGCATATTCGGCCTGTCTTTTTACCACATCGTACGGATAGTCCTGTCTGTCACACCAGATAAGTTCACCGGCCGTACCGTCAAGATCGTCTTCGACGGTATTCAGGTGCAGGGGATCATAAACAGCCGTGCTGGACATATAGATGTATCTGTCAAAGTCGGCCGCTTCCATGATCTTGCGGATATCATTAGAGCAATAGGCGATCTTGTCTATGATCACATCGTAATGTGCACCTGCTATCACGGCTCTGATGCTGTCCTCATCAGACCTGTCGAAATGTATCCTGGAAACCTGGTCCCCAAAGCCGTCAGGCGTGATCCCCCTTGTTGCAACAGTGACTTCATGACCTTGCTCTAAGAGGTCATTTACCATATGGATGCCAAAGAACCTCGTCCCGCCCAAGACCAGAATATTCATGATCCTTCCTCCTCCAAAACCGGTAGTCCCCGGTATGATAACCTGCGGTACGCATTATAACATACCCGGATCCATCACCCTAACAAACAGGAAAGCCCATGACCTTAATGTGTGATATACTCCAAGGGTGATAAAGGTCAGTCATGACAAGAGGAAAAAATGAGCAGCTTAGTTAACAATGAACCGCAAGCCGTAAAGATGAGGCGCAACAGAGGTACGCTTTCTGTTGCAGGTTTGGGTGTTATGACCTTCGGTCTCTGGAGTGTTGTAAAGTTCGTAATGGAATGCCTGATCGGTCAGATCAGAGAAGACTTGGTCAACACATACTCTGATACAGGAACGATATTGGCGTGGATAGTCATTATCGTGGTCGTTCACCTTATCCTGACGGACGTTATACTAAGATACATCGTGGGCCGGTGTGCCTGGAGGGAATCCAGGGGACTGAGGCAGGGGCGTTGGTATCTCATCCTTGCCGGAAACATAGCAGCAGGATCGATCCTCTCGATATATCTCGAGGCAGAATCGATCATATTAAAGGATGATTTCAGCCTGTATGATTATGCCTGTCTGATCGTGGAACTGACATCGCTCGTAATGCTGATCGAACTGTTTGTGGCATCGATCTGCAGCAGAAGGAGGAAAAGCGGCAATGCAGCTTGACTTCCATTATTATGCGACATATTGTGCTGCTTTCCTTGCGGGCTATTCTCATGAAGAGAGCCTTGATATCTGCTACAGTGCGCAGTTTGTCGACTGCTGTACCAAGGCTTTCCTGTCCGGGATCAAGGGCCCGAGGCAGGCAGCGACGACACAGTCACAGACGGAGCTTATCGATGTGAGGACTGATCTTATAGGTCTCCAGGATATCACGAGGATCTGGGCATCTTTCCATTTCCTTCCCGGTGATCTTAAAGCTCCGGTCAAGGCACTGTTCAAGCGCTACAAGAACAAGTACAGGCTGATCTGTGCTCCGAACGGCGATCTGGTCATCCGCACTGTCGAACTGGCAAAGGATAAGGATCTTCAGGCAGCAGGACTTGCCATGCACGTCCTGGCGGACACGTGGGCGCACCGTAATTTCGCGGGGACACCGTCCATGGTCATAAATAATACGAACGACTATTTCTTTGAGGTGATGCCTGACGATTCCCTGCGGAAGATAACGTTCGGGCATAACCCGGGTGCTTCTGATGATATCGATAACGCGAAATATACGAACACCGTGTACAGCATCGGCGAGAAGACGATCATGAACCTTGGCCACGGAAGAGCAGGTCATCTGCCGGATTACAGCTTCATCAGGTATAAGTATATGCCGGCATGGGACGGCTACAGGGAGTGTCTTAAAGATAACCCCGCTGAGTACTACAACGCTTTCTGTCAGATGATCTATGCCATGGGTTATCTGAGGGGAGAGAGGGACACTTTTGAGACCGGGAAGTACGATGAGGAGAAGTGTGCTCCTTACAAGGAAAGGATAATGAGCATCCTTACCGCAAGGCAGCTCAGCGCAAGCGGGGACTGGAAGGCTTTCGGTGAGGAACTGTCCAGTGGGAAGATCCCTGATTTCGATGATTCAAGATATGTTGAGGAGTATAAGAATGCCGGCGAAGACAAAGTCGATGATACGTTCCTCGGCAGGTTTATCATAGCTGCCCTGGCGCAGAAGAGCATGGTAACGAACCAGATCTATAAGTCGGGCAATAAGCTTGCCGGATTTTCTATAGATTTCAATGAGCACGGCTTTGCAGGCATCAAAGATTATATGAAGCTGATCGAGCACGGGTGAGGAGAGAAGATGGGTAAGTTGAAGCGTATCTGGAACGTTATAAGCGGAATCTTCGTAATCCATTTTGCGTTGATCTCTATGATCATTCCCAAAGATGCATTTCTGCTCATCGCTTTGATCATAGCTGTTATCCTTATGATAAAGGGCTTCAGTTATATTTCCTATTACCTGGCCATGGCTCAGCACATGGTCGGAGGGAAGACGATCCTCTTCTCAGGCATAATCATGCTTGATTTCGGAGTCTTTGTCGGGACGATCGCCGAGAGATCGGCAGCGATAATCGGTATCTATCTTACGGCAGGTCACGCCATTACGGGCGGCATCAATGTCGTCAAAGCGGTGAGGAGCAGGAAGGAAGGATATGCATGGAAGGCTGATATGTTCCAGGGAGTGGTTAACATATTGATCGCACTGGTAAGCCTGATATTCATGGGATCGGTCGATATACTTGTATATGTCTACTGCAGCGGTCTGATCTACAATGCAGCAACAAGGATCATTACGGCATTCCGCAAGACGGCAGTCGTCTATATTCAGTGACAGGGAGGTATCAGCATGGCTTCAAGCAAAGAGTATCTTGAATTCATCATGGAACAACTGGCAGGTCTTGAAGATGTGTCGTACCGCGCCATGATGGGGGAATACATAATCTATTACCGGGGCAAGGTAGCAGGCGGCATCTATGATGACAGATTCCTTGTTAAGCCTGTAAAGGCTGCAAAGGAGCTGATGCCTGAAGCAGGTATGGAACTGCCATATGAAGGTGCCAAAGAGATGATCCTTGTTGATAATGTCGACGACAGGAGATTCCTTGAAGGACTCATTGAGGCGATGTATCCTGAATTACCTGTCCCCGGAAAGAAGAGAAGGGGATAGGACGAACTTGCTTATCTCCTGTTCGAGCAGTCTGTAAACGTTTGCAACCAGGAACCCGTCTGCTATCGCGTGGTTCATGCGGACAGTCACCGGCATCATGAGCCTTCCGTTCTCTTCACGGTACCTGCCCCAGTTTATTATCGGCAGGAAATAAAGATACCCGTCCGGGAGTTCGATGTTAAGAGAATCATAGGACAGCCACGATATGTATGACGCATCAAACCAGTTAGGGTGCGATGCACTGTCGAGCTGATAATCACGGGTCTTACCGGCCTTGTCGATATCGGATGACGCAGCCAAATAGAATGTCTTGTAATCTTCGCAGTACTCCGTATAAACAGGTGTACATGTCTGGGTATCCTCATGGAAGACATACTGCGCGGGATTGATCTTGTCGAAGCAGATCAGTTCGTCGGACTGCCACAGATACTGCATCCTGTAGTCATCCCTCGAGTTAAGGACTTTGCACAAGAGATACAGGAAATTGATGTAGAACCTGGTACCGGTCTTTTTTGAGTATGACACGAGATCCGTGACGTCTATCCTTGCAGTCATGGATACAGAACACTTGCAGTCTTCCGTAAAATGGCGGTATACGCCTTTGCGGTAATAGCTATCCCTGTCTATGATCTTGTAGTTGCTCATAAAGGGTATTATACAACAATAACGCCTCCGCCGAGAACAGTATCCCCGTCGTAGAATACGGCTGACTGTCCGGGCGTTACCGCCCTCTGTTCGGAATCAAATTCGATGTGAGCCTTTCCGTCACCTTCAGGAGTCACCGTCGCATCCTGTTCCTGATGCTTATATCTGATCCTTACCTTGCACCTGAAAGGTGAGGAAGGGACCGTTCCTGATATGATGTTCATGTCCTCGATGTCCGCATGCCTGGAATAGATCTCCCTGTCCGTAGCCAGATAGACCCTGTTATCGGAGGGCGATATCCTCTTAACGAATAAGGGCTCGCTGTATGCTATGCCGAGGCCTTTGCGCTGACCTATGGTGTATCTTATAATCCCTTTGTGCTGACCTAGTACTTCGCCGTCAGGTCCAATGAAATCCCCCGGTGGGAAATGCTTGCCAGTCTGTTCTTCGATGAAGCGCCCGTAATCCCCGTCAGGGACAAAGCAGATATCCTGACTGTCGGCTTTGTGTGAATTGATGAACCCGTTCTCTTCGGCTATCTGTCTCGCCTCCTTTTTGGAGATATCTCCAAGAGGGAAAAGAGTGTGTGCGAGCTGGTACTGCGTCAGATTGTAGAGGACATAGCTCTGATCCTTTGAATCATCGAGACCTTTACGAAGGCTGTATACCCCGTTATCTTCCGTGATGCGGGCATAATGTCCGGTCACTATCTTGTCGCATCCGAGTACTGCCGCACGCTCGTAGAGTTTTGCAAACTTGAGATAGCGGTTGCAGTCAAGACACGGATTAGGCGTGATGCCGCGTGTGTAGCTGTCGATGAACTTGCGGATGACTTTCTCGTTGAACTCATCCTTGAAATTGAAAACGTAGTAGGGGATGCCGATCCTGCTGCATACGCTCCTTGCATCCTCGACATCACTTAAAGAGCAGCAGGTCTTGGAAGCCGTATCCTCTGCTGAAGCCATATCATGAAGCTTCATGGTACAGCCTATGGATTCGTACCCCATCCTTTTTGTAAGGAGTGCAGCAACGCTGCTGTCCACTCCGCCGCTCATTGCTATAAGTGCTTTCATTTAAGATGACAGTGATCGCAGGCATTCTCATCCGGGAAAATGCTCTTGTCGTATTCTATTCCGTTTTTGTCGTAGTAATCCTTGATGGCTGATTTGATCGCTTCTTCCGCCAGGACAGAACAGTGGAGCTTATGTGCGGGAAGACCGTCCAAAGCTTCAGTAACTGCCTTGTTTGTAAGTTCCAACGCCTCTGATATGGGCTTGCCCTTGATCATCTCGGTCGCCATCGAACTTGAAGCGATGGCACTGCCGCAGCCGAATGTCTCGAACTTGACGTCAGTGATGATATCATCCTCTATCTGAAGATATATCTTCATGATGTCTCCGCATACGGGATTGCCGACCTCACCGACGCCGTCAGCATTGTCGATGGTGCCGACGTTCCTGGGGTTCCTGAAATGATCCATTACTTTCTCGCTGTATAATGCCATGATGATTACCTCTTACTCTTCGAAAATGTGTGGTCTCTTACCTTCAGTAAGATCTCTCCAGAACGGAGACATGTTACGCAGATAAGTGACGACATCATTCACAGATTCTATTATATAATCAATGTCCTCTTCTGTCGCCTCTTCTCCTAACGACAGTCTCAAAGACCCGTGAGCGACCTCATGCGGTCTTCCGATCGCCAGGAGAACATGGCTGGGATCCAAGGATCCTGAAGTGCATGCAGAGCCTGACGAAGCGCTGATCCCTTTGTCGTCAAGAAGGAGAAGCAGGGACTCTCCCTCGATACCCTCGAAGCAGAAGTTAACGTTGCCCGGAAGCCTTGAATCAGCATCTCCGTTGAGCTCTGAATACGAGATCCTGTTAAGACCGTCGATCAGTCTGTTCCTTAAGGGGAGAAGATGTTCGGTATTCTTTTGGATGTTGCCGCAGGCTTCCTTAAGCGCTGCCGCCATTCCCATGATCGCGGGAACATTCTCGGTCCCGCCTCTCTTGCCTCTCTCCTGTGCGCCTCCCTCGATGATGTTTATGAGGGGGATGCCGAGCCTTGAATAAAGGACTCCGCAGCCTTTGGGACCATGGAATTTGTGAGCAGATAAGGAGAGCATGTCGATGTTCTGATCCTTAACGTCGATGCTGATATGACCTGCTGCCTGTACGGCGTCAGTGTGGAAGATGACGCCCTTCTCTTTGCAGACCGCACCGATCTGTCTGATGGGCTGGATCGTTCCGATCTCATTATTTGCATACATGATGGTGACGAGAGCAGTGTCCTCTCTGATACTGTCTGCGACAAGTTTGGGATCTACGATCCCCCTGGGACCAACGTCAAGGAGTGTGATCTCAAAACCTTCCTTGGCAAGTTTATCCAGTGTATGGAGAACTGCGTGATGCTCAAATTTGGAAGAGATGATGTGCTTCTTGTTCTTCTTTGCTCCGAACAGTGCAGCTGATCTGATCGCCTGGTTATCTGCCTCGCTTCCGCCTGATGTGAAATAGATCTCCTTCGGGGAACAGCCGAGCAGGGCGGCTACATCCTGCCTTGCTTCCTCAAGTGCTTCTTTTGCATCCTGTCCGATGGAATAGAGACTCGACGGATTGCCGTAGATCTTATCCATGTAGGGGAGCATCGCTTCGATGGCGGTCTTGCTCATGCGTGTCGTAGCCGCATTATCCGCGTAGATATGTCTGATGTCTGCCATTGGTAAACCTCTTGTATGATTGATTGCCTACTAAGTTGGTAGGTATTAACATCCTATCACCTGGAAATGTCCGTGTCAATATTGCAAATAATACCTGTAATACACCCTGCCCGTGGTAAAATACCAGTATCAAGAACCTGTTGGAAGGAGACAAGAACATGCAGAGAGTAGTTGATTTTCTTGAGAAAGCAAAGACATATTATCTGGCGACCGTAGAAGGCGATCAGCCGAGGGTCAGGCCTTTCGGGACTGTAAATGTGTTTGAGGGCAAATTGTATATCCAGACAGGCAAGGTGAAGGATGTATCCAGGCAGCTTCACGCCAATCCCAAGGCGGAGATCTGTGCGTTCATGAACGGTGAGTGGCTCAGGGTATCAGGAACGCTCATAGAGGATGACAGATCATCCGCGAGACAGGCAATGCTCGATAAGTATCCCGAACTTCATGGTATGTATAAAGCTGACGACGGTAATACTGAGGTGTTCTATTTCGAGGATGCAACGGCAGTATTCAGCTCATTTACGAGCGCGCCTGTAACGGTTAAGTTCTGATACGGTTCAAACCCTTTTGAGCTTCTGCTTGAAATAGATCTTCTGGACCTTCTTCGTGAAGAAGGCTATTATGGGTCCGCCTACTGCTATGGAGACCACGGTGATTACTCCGATCTTGCCGCCTAACAGTATGCCTATGACTGTGAGCGCGAGATCGAAGATTATCTTCACCGTCTCCATCTTCTTGTGCGTTATGTTGCTGAGCCACAGGACTACTCCGGTAAATGCATCAACACCGATATCGATGGCAATGTAGATACCAAGTCCGAGGAAAAGGATCATAAGTCCTGACACGGAAACAGCGTATCTTACGATCATGTTGTCCGTCCTGATGAGCATGCTGCCGAGCATGGTCCCGAGGTTTGCAAATTCACCATACACGAGGATGTAGATGATGCTGCCGAAGCTGACATACTTGCGGTCAGCAAAAAGAAGGAAGATCGACAGGGCAAAGCTTACGATATATGAAGCATAACCTATCTGATCGGGCTCGAGGTTCAATATGTTGCGTATGCCGTCATAAAATATTCCCACGGAATCCATTCCGACAGAGGCAAAGTTTACAAGCCCGCAGCCTAACCCGCACAGGATCGCGCCTGCGACGGCGAGGGCAGTATCGACAACTGACGGCAGTTTGAACTTTTTGTTTCCTTTGCTCATACCTTAATTATATCGCTGTGAGGCATGATGCTGTAAAGCTTATTGTTAAAAATGTGGTATATTTACACTGGAGGTGTGAAATGAAGCGATTGATCTCGATGATGCTTATGGCGGTAATGATCCTTACGATGGCCGGGTGCAGCTCAGGTTCCGGCAAAGCGCAGTATGCAGACAAGTATATCGATCTTCATCTCCATCTCGACGGAGCGATCACTACGGAGATAGCTAAGAAGCTTGCTGATATCCAGGGGATAACATTACCGGTCGAAGATGATGAGGAACTTACGAAGTTCCTTACCGTGCAGCCTGATTGTACGAGCCTCAATGACTTTCTGGAGTGCTTTGCTTTCCCGCTGTCCCTTCTTCAGACAAAAGAAGGCTTAAGCGAAGCTGCTCATCTCGTTGCTGATAATATCAAGTCACAGGGAGTCATCTATGCCGAGATAAGGTTTGCTCCCCAGCTCCATACGCAGAAGGGCATGACGCAGGAAGATGCCGTCAATGCGGTCATCGACGGCCTTAAGAAGTCGGATCTTAAGACGAATATCATCCTCTGCTTTATGCGTGGTGATGATAATGGAGAAGCTAATTACGAGACTCTTGAACTGGCCCGCAAGTATCTGGTGGAAGACGGCGGAGTAGTTGCCGTTGACATAGCTGGTGCCGAGGCGCTGTACCCGACATCTGATTACGGGGATCTTTTCGCGAAGGTAAGAGAATATAATATCCCGTTTACATTCCATGCAGGTGAGGCCGATGGTGCCGGGAGCGTCAGGCTCGCTATAGAGTACGGAGCAAGAAGGATCGGTCACGGAACAAGGAGTTATGAGAGCGAAGAAGTCTTAAACCTCCTCAAGGAAAAGAATGTCACTCTGGAGATGTGCCCCACCAGCAACCGTATGACCCATGCTGTTGAGGATATGACGAAGTATCCTTTCATGGATTATCTTAACAGGGGTATTAAGGTTACGCTCAACACTGATGATATGGGTGTTCAGGGAATAAGCCTCGCAGATGAATACAGACTGATGGAGAAGGATTACGGGCTGACGCCTGAGCAGGAGAAGGCAATCCTTAATAATTCGATCGATGCTGCTTTTACGACGGAGAGCGTCAAGGAAGAACTCAGGAAGATGATCTGAGGCGGTAAGCGAAGAACCTGCCCTGATCATCCAGCACATATCCGTTTGGATCATCACTGCAGAATCCGTCTATGTCTACGATATAACTCTTTACATTATGCTCTTTTGCATCCTTACTCTGCTGCTCGAAAGTCTCCCTCGATTCGACAAACAAGATCACATCAGGCTTGTCCTTTCCGATACTGTCAAAGAATTCATCGTAGTAAACGGAATAGACTTCCAGGGGATGCTGGTAGAAGTATTTCTGCGTTGTGTACCGGCCGCTCAACAGATTGAATATCCCGTATCCGTTAATGACGAGCACGTCATCATCCGGAGCTGTTGTGCTCTTGAGATAAGTAATGATCGCAGGCTCCGTTTTGGGAGCGGTAATGACAGCATAGGCTGTGTTCATGAATACAATGGCAAATGTGCCCAGACACGCAATAACACATGTGATACATGCCATCGGTCTTCCTATCCTGATATCTGCTCTGTAGAGACGGTCGAACAGAAGGGACAGGGGTATTATGAAGCAGGGAAGTATGGTTACTGCATAATGTGCATATTCTCTTCCGCTTATGGAAGAAGTTACGTAAGACACGATGACGAAAATGAGGTTGATACGGAATATCTTATCCTTTATCCCGGGTATGATCGATATGATGAATAAGATCACAAGTGGGATGATCTTTAAGGAAAGGAAAAGGATCACTTTGAAGAGATTCCTGATCGTAAAGCTGTTGCCGGAGTAGATGAAATTAAACTTCCAGAAGCACTCAAAAAGGTCACCTAACGCACCGTTCATCCCGAAATATACGAGTACGGGAATCAGCGTGATCATGATACCGGATATTATGATCAGCGCGCACTTGAATATCTCCTTTGCACGCCTGTTTGCGATAAGTGAGATGACAGTTGCGGGAACGAATACGATCCACACATTTACGAGGTTTGGCTGAAGCAGGAATACTACCGCAAAGTCAACGCCGATGAACAGGATATCGGTTATACGGTACTCCTTTGTCTTAAGGAATAAGGTGAATACGAGAAGTGAGTGGCAGATGAACGGCAAAGCCCAGAATTCAGTGTAGTTGCCGCCCTCGAACAGATCCATCCCGCCGACGAACAGTACGGCAAATAACGTGAGATACTGTGACGCCGGATTATCCGTAATGAGCTTTGATATCTTGAGGATAAGAATAGAAGCTGCAAACGCAAAGATCAGTTCCAGGATCCATATGCCGGTATCGCCGCAAAGATCGCCGATCAGCTCGAAGAAGAACAGATAAGGGCCTTTGTGATCGAACATGTCACGGTAGGGGACATATCCTCTTCTCATCATCCTGGCGATATAGATGAATACGCTCTCATCCATGGCGTAGTAATCATTGTTATACGGGCATAAGTCGAAGAACGAGACCGTTGCAAGGGATGTGGCAAGGCAGACTATAAGATCGGTGACCGCTGATCTTGAGGCAAGCTTCTCCCGGCGTGTCTGGAAACCCGCAAGGAAAAACAATACCAATATGCCTGAAGCGATCAACACGATCAGAATACTACGCGGTTCCTGCCGGTCTCTTTCGCAGTGTAGAGGTGACCGTCAGCGACGCTGATGTTCTCTTCGATTGTCTTGTCCTTAGCGAAAGTGGTGCATCCGAAGCTCAGCGTACAGTGGATCGTATTGCCGTCTGCGGGGAAGTCCGCTGCTTCAACTATCTTGCGGAGATCTTCCGCCTTCTGTACGGCTTCTTCAAGCGTTGTATCCTGCATGATCATGATGAATTCCTCGCCGCCCCATCTGTAAGCGGAGTCCTTATCCGTACATGCCTTCATGATCAGGCTGGCGCAGAAGGCGAGGACATCGTCACCTGCATTGTGGCCATATGTGTCGTTGACCCTCTTGAACTTATCGATATCGCATATGAACATGGATAGAGGCCTGTCTGATTCAGGCTGGAGATACTTGTTGTATCTGCGTGAGAAGTCATTATAGAATCCCATCCTGTTCTTGAGCTTAGTGAGCTTGTCATGGTGCGAATCCTCAAGGAATGTCTCAGACTCGAGAGCGATGCCGCAGATGAGGGCTGCCAGGGAGAGCTTGCGCACATCCTGTTCCTCAAAGGCAGAGGGTTCGCCGAGCTTGTTTATCAGCTGGAAAGCACCGATGAACTTTCCGTTGATGTCGGCAACGGGGAGGACGAGGACTGACTTTGTGACGTACCCCGTCTTCTTATCAACGGCCGAGTTGAAATCAGGATCGTTGTAAGGATCGTTCGTGATAACGACCTGCCCTGAATGCAGAGACTTGCCGACGAGTCCGGTCGTATCCGGTATGACTATCCTGTCAACGCCGGTAGCTGAAGTCGTCCACAGCTCATTCCTCCTGGTATCCCATTTCCAGAAGCTGGCACGGTCTGCGCCTACTATGGTCTTGCCAAGTTCTGTCAGGTAGTTGAAGAGAGTGGCATGATCGTTCTCCTGGTTGGAGCACATTGATCTGTAGAGCTTGTCGCTGATGTTGTAGATCTCGTCAAGGATCGCTGAGTCATTCTTATTCATAGTTGTTCCTCCTGAACATTCCCGGTAGAGTGGTGCAAGTTCTGCTCCCGTGCCTGCTGTTAGTTCCGTGATCTTATCTTCATTATCAAGATGCATCAGGTATACTTCAATACCTTTTGCAACAGCATTCTCAATAAATCCCCTGACATCCGGGGCGTACAGATGGACATCGCTCCTGTGAGACGAGATCTCCATGTACAGCTTTGTCCCGGGAGTAAGGTAAGGCACGTAGGGATCCGTAATGCGGGTGTCTCCTGTATAGACTACAGGCGTTCCGTTTACTGTCAGCGCGTAGCCAAAACACTTGCCCTTCAGGGCAGGCGTGTGTTCCGTGGGTATCGCTGCAGTAAACCAGGACTTATCAAGGTCTGCCACGGTCCTTAATGTGTACCAGTTGTCTTCGCAGCCGTCAAGATTCTTAAGATAGTATCTCAGGTCTTCATACACGGCATCATTAGGGGCAAATACGGTTACGGGGATATTCCCGATGAAGTATTCATAATCCACGAGAAGAGCTATGCCGCCTATATGATCGCTGTGGGTATGCGTTACGAGGATGTAGATATTGTCTACTCCGGCAAGATCCATCTTCTTAACGATATGAAAAGTCGTTGCGTTGCAGTCGATAAGGATAAGGTCGTTCCCGTCCCTGAAAAAGGCGCTGTTGAACGAATCATTAAAGGCTGCGCCTCTGCCTAAGAACTGAAGCATGTCATGAACCTCCTTTGAATAGATCAGGAGTCAGTACCCGATTATCACATTTCGGTCGATAATGTTATTATTTTAACCTATTTCATTTAATAATTGTACAGGTTTGAGATAATCGCTCCAAAAGAGTATAATCCTTTGGAAAACTATCACTTGATGTCACTTTTGGAGGTGTTTATGGGCATATATGAGGAACTTCAGACAAGAGGTCTGATAGCTCAGGTAACTGATGAGAATGAGATAAGAGAACTTATCAATAACGGCGGAGCCAGATTCTATATCGGCTTTGATCCTACTGCTGATTCTCTTCATGTAGGCCATTTCATGGCCCTGTGCCTCATGAAGCGTCTCCAGATGGCAGGCAACCGTCCTGTTGTCCTCATCGGCGGCGGAACCGGATATATCGGCGATCCCACGGGAAGGACAGACATGAGGTCGATGCTCACACCCGAGACGATCCAGCACAACTGTGAATGCTTCAAGAAGCAGATGGAGAGGTTTATCGAATTCGGTGAGGATAAGGCTCTCATGGTCAACAATGCCGACTGGCTCCTTGACCTTAACTATATCGACCTCTTAAGGGAAGTCGGCGCTCATTTCTCAGTCAACAACATGCTCAGGGCAGAGTGCTACAAGCAGAGGATGGAGAAGGGTCTGAGCTTCCTGGAATTCAACTACATGATCATGCAGGCATACGATTTCTGGTATCTGCATAACAACTACGGATGCAATATGGAGTTCGGAGGCGATGACCAGTGGAGCAACATGCTGGCCGGAACTGAGCTCATCCGCCGCAAGGACGGTGAAGACGCATATGCAATGACGATCACCCTCCTTCTCAACAGTGAGGGCAAGAAGATGGGTAAGACCGCAAGAGGTGCGGTATGGCTCGATCCCGAGAAGACTTCACCTTATGAGTTCTACCAGTACTGGAGGAATGTTGACGATGCTGATGTCATGAAGTGCATCAAGATGCTCACTTTCATTTCGCTCGAGGAGATAGAGGAGATGGAGAAGTGGGATGATTCAAGGATCAACGAGAAGAAGGAGATCCTTGCATACAGCCTTACATCTCTTGTTCACGGCGAGGAGGAAGCTACGAAGGCGAAGAATACGGCTGCAGCGATCTTCTCAGGATCAGGTGATGATGCCAACATGCCCACGACTGAACTTGCTGCATCTGATATTCCCGGAGACGATATCCAGGTAGCTGAACTCATGGTCCTATGCAAGCTTGCAAAGAGCAAGGGCGAGGCCAAGAGACTCATCGAGCAGGGCGGTGTGTCCGTGAATGGCGCCAAAGTGACTGATGTCTTTGCCACGGTCTCCAGGGATGACCTTGCTTCATCCGTTAAGATCCAGAAAGGCAAAAAGGTGTTTCACAAAGCTGTTCTGAACTGATCTTGCTTCGGATTTCTGTCACATTTGAGCCGTTTGGAAAATAAACTGTGAACAAATCATCTTTAGCGTGATAAATCCGGTGAAACTATTCTAAAATGAATATGGTTCATCAACCGTAATATATTCAGTATCGGAGGAGTTTTCAGATGGCTACAGGTAAGTTCGTAACAAAGCAGACAAAAAACGGCGGTTTTACATTCAATCTCAAGGCTGCTAACGGTCAGGTGATCGCTCAGTCTCAGACATACAAGAGCGAAGCTACTCTGAAGACGGGGATCGAGAGCGTTAAGAAGAATGCTCCCATCGCTGCGATAGAAGATCAGACTGTGGAAGGGTTCAAGACAGAGACCAACCCCAAGTTTGAGATCTATGCAGACAAGAAGGGTGAGTTCAGATTCCGCCTCAAGGCTAAGAATGGTCAGATCATTGCAACAGGTGAGGGCTATACGACTATCAAGGCCTGCAAGAACGGTGTAGCTTCGATCCAGAAGAATGCACCTGATGCTGAGATCGTAAAAGAATAACATCTATCCTCTTTTTCATGGTATATTGAGTTTGTAATTAAGGACTGCCTTTATGGCAGTCCTTATGATAGGAGGGAAAAGTGAGAAGACATAGTGTGATCATGATGACGTTCCTGACCGCCATATTAGCTGTTTTATGCTTGACGGGGTGCAGGAATGTATCCCGTGACAGGGAAGAGGTCCTCGAGGCTTCAGAGCGCTTTGCAGAGGCTCTCATGGACGGCAATACACGCCAGATAAAAAAGCTTTCTGATGGGATCAAGGACGATGATTTCGAGAAGATGGAGATGCGCATCACTGAGATCGTGGCAAATACTGCCAGGGAGAAGGTCACCTATGCCATTGATGAGGACATAGAGATAAACGGCAAGGAGGAGACGGTCCCTGTCGATATTACCTACACTGTAAAGGATGAGGACAGGAAGATACCGTCCACAATGGAGTTTGAGAAGATAGAAGACAGGTGGCTTCTCGTAAACAGCAGAGAAGTCCTTGAAGATTTCTACAAGGTCATAGATGTCCTTGACATTGCCAGACCGGCGTCTGAGAGCGTGCAGGAGATAAAATGGCTCTATAACCAGACGGATCCCGGGTCCCCGGAATACAAGGATGTTGATATGATCGGCTGTGAGATCGTCTTTAACGGCGGTTTTGCAGGGGGAGACCACTACTACACCGTAAAGTTCAACGACAGCGAGGTCTATAAGAGCGATATTGATGACGGGAAGTTTGAGGCTGAGTTCGGCATCAGGTCGCCCGGGGCGAAGACCAATTCGGCTGGACATCTGGAATCCGGGACATATGTTATCGGGTTCTACGGCACGTCTGATGAGATGCTCCTTGAGGCTAAGTGTACTGTTGAGCAGGATACCACGCCTGCTATGTCGGTAGAGGGCGCATCATCGCCCACGGCTCAGATATTTGACACTGACAGGGTCGAGAGTGTTAAGTGGTGGTGGTATGACTCGGATTCCGGCGATATCATCACATATACTGATTCCATGCTCATGCATCTCGATATCACGTTCAAGCCCGGCGTGACAGGCCTTAAGGTCTACTATGAAGTCACATATGAGGGATTCAAGCTTTATAAGAGCGACATCAAGGAAGTTACGGAAGACGAGAAGTCTGTTGCTGGAGTATACCTTGCGATCGAGGATGGGGCCCCCAAGGATGCAAACGGTCACTTTGCCGGCGGCAGTTATACTGTAACGTTCTTCGATGAAGCAGGGAACAAACTTGCATCTGATATGTGCAGGATCGTCGGTGCATCGACGGACGATATGGAGCCCGTTACAAAGGACGATGTCGATAAGCTCTATTGGGTCGGTTCATTGAAGGTATCTGACGTAGGTGAGTTCTCGAACGTTAAGGAAATAGAACTTGACCTTATACTCAAGGACAGCGCGAAAGGCTCTCCTGTGCGCTACAGCGTGAGCTACAACGGTTCTGAAGTATATTCCTCACTTACGGGCCCGCAGTCCTCTCACGCGTTCTATAAGAGCGATTGGGATGATGCAAAGAAAGACAGCAACGGCAACCTCGCCGAAGGCGAATACGTGATCACGTTCTATTCATCTGACGGGACCGAGATCGCAACCGGAAAGTGCACCGTCAAGAACAGCTGATAAGTATTGTCAAAACGACCAAAACAGTCCCTCAGGACCTTCAAATTCTTTATTATAATTATAATAATATATGTTATAATACTATAGTTAAGTTTATATTCGGAGGTATCGGATGGCCGATAATAAGGAATTGCGCAAACAGCAGGAAGCGCAGATGGATGATGTTTTTAAGTCGGAACAGACGACGATAGTACCTGTAGATCTTGATAAGGAGATGCGTAAGTCATTTATCGACTACGCCATGTCAGTAATATCTGACCGTGCTCTTCCGGATATCAGAGACGGAATGAAGCCGGTACACAGAAGGATACTCTATTCCATGTTCACTCAGGGTTTCACCCCTGATAAGGCATACCGTAAGTGCGCTACCACGATCGGTGACGTTCTCGGACGTTTCCATCCCCATGGTGACGCATCCGTATATGACGCACTCGTCAGACTTGCACAGGATTTCTCGCTGAGACATCCGCTCGTTGACGGTCACGGCAACTTCGGTTCCATCGACGGAGACCCGCCGGCAGCCTACCGTTACACGGAGGCGCGTCTGGATAAGATCGCCCTTGAGATGATGAGGGACATCAACAAGAATACCGTTGATTTCAGGCCTAACTTCGATGAACATGATGTCGAGCCTGTTGCATTGCCCTCCAGATTCCCTAATCTGCTCGTTAACGGTTCCGTCGGCATCGCTGTAGGTATGGCTACCAATATCCCTCCGCATAACCTGGGAGAGGTGATAGACGGCGTTGTAATGATGCTTGATAATCCGGACTGCACCGTGGACGACCTCATGACGGTCGTTAAGGGCCCTGACTTCCCTCTGGGCGGTCAGATCCTCGGAACAATGGGTATCCGTGAGGCTTACACGACGGGCAAGGGCAGGATCGTTGTCAGAGCTCACTGTGAGGTTGAAGGCAACGAGGGCAAGCAGAGGATCATCGTGCACGACCTTCCTTTCGCGGTCAACAAGGCAAGGCTCATCGAGAGAATGGCTGAACTGTCCAAGGATAAGAAGGTTGAAGGCATCACGAATATCAGGGATGAATCTGACCGTAATGAGAAGGTCAGGATCGTTATCGATGTCAGGAAGGATGCAAATCCCGAAGTCGTTCTCAACCAGCTCTACAAGAACTGTGCCCTCCAGGATGCGTGCTGTGCGAACATGCTCGCGCTCGTACCTGATGCTGACGGCAAGCTCGAGCCTAAGCTCATTACCCTTGTAGATGCCCTTCATTATTATGTTGAACATCAGGAGAATGTCGTTACGAGAAGGACTGAGTTCGACATGGAGAAGGACGAGATGAAGCGTCACATCGACGAAGGTCTCCTGATCGCCATGGATCATATTGACGAGATCATCGCCATCATCAGATCGTCCAGAACGGAGCAGGAAGCGAAGGACAGGATGTGCGAGCGCTTCGGCTTCAGTGACAAGCAGGCTCAGCACATCGTTGACATGAGGCTCGGAAGACTTACCGGTCTCGAGCGTGAGAAGCTTGAGGCAGAGATCGAGGAACTGACCGCGAGGATCGAGCAGTATAAGCTCATCCTGAGCGATAAGAACGTGCTCCATGAGACTATCAAGAGCGAGATCCTTGAGATCAAGCGTAAATATGCTACACCCCGTTTAAGTGAGATCGTGCAGGGCTCCTTTGAGGATATCGATGACGAATCGCTCATCCAGGAAGAGGATATCGTTGTTACTCTTACACACCTTGGCTATATCAAGCGTCAGAGAGTAGATACGTATAAGGCGCAGCACAGAGGCGGCAGGGGCATCTCCGGACAGAGTACAAGGGAAGAGGATTATGTTGAGAAGATCATCACGACAACGACTCACAAGTTCCTCCTGTGCTTCACGGATACCGGACGTGTGTTCAAGATCAAGGGATACAGGATCCCCGAGACGCAGAGCAGAAGTGCGAGAGGCACGGCGATCGTTAACCTTCTCAAGCTCGGTGATAATGAGAAGATCACAAATATCATCCCGATCGATAACTTCGAGGATGAGCTCTATCTTACTGTTGCGACCAAGCGCGGCGTTGTTAAGAGGACGGCCGTCGAGAAGTATGCAAACATCAATAAGAACGGCCTCATCGCCACCAATATCCGTGAGGATGATGCTGTTGTCGCAGTATCGCTTACGACTGCAGGGCAGGAGATAATCCTCGTTACGTCTGAAGGTAAGGCTATCAGGTTTAATTCTGATGATTGCCGTGAGATGGGCAGGAGCGCTACGGGCGTCCGCGGCATCAAGCTCTCCGAGAAGGACTATGTCATCGGCATGGAGCCTGTTACGGAGAACGGCGAGCTGCTCGTTATCTCCGAGAACGGATACGGTAAGAGATCATCTGTTGATGACTACAAGGTACAGAACAGAGGCGGTAAGGGCCTCATCACATACAAGGTCAATGATAAGACAGGCAACCTCATCGGCGTTACCATCGTTAATGACGAGCATGACCTGCTCATCATCACTGACCAGGGCGTTATCATCAGGGTATCCGCATCCGAGATCCCGACATTGTCGAGAGCTACTTCAGGTGTAAGGCTCATGCGTTCGAAGAATGCGAAGATCGTTGATTTTGCACTCACTGATCATGAGACAGATGAACCTGAAGAGGGCAGTGAAGACGGCGCAGAACAGGCTTCTGACGCAGCAGAGGATATCACTTCACAGGAAGAGGGATCCGTATCTGCTGAGGCTTCAGAGGACGGCGACGGAGATATCTGATGAGATCCATTAAGGACACTGTGCGTTCGTTAACATCTGTAATACTTGTTACGGCCGGTATCTTAGGCAATATCTGCACTGCTTCTGTCAGTGCGGATATCGAACAGCCGCCTTTGAGAGTCCCACCGCTTGAGAATGTACACAGTGCTTCCTACTGTGTCTATGATAAGACTGCTGACGAGATCATAATCAGCGTTGAACCGGACAAGAAGATATTTCCTGCCTCTCAGACGAAGATCATGACATGCCAGCTCGCGCTCGACTACCTTGATCTGGCTGATTATCTGACGGTATCGAAGAATGCGATGCGCGATATCACATCCGATTCTTCCGTCATGGGGATCCAGGAAGGTGAAGTAGTGCAGGTATCCGAGCTCCTTTACGGTCTCATGCTCCCGTCGGGCAACGATGCGGCGAACGTGCTTGCTGAAGGCGTTGTCGATGCAATGTTCGAGAAGTATCCTGCAAACGGCACGGAGAAGGGCCCTGACGGCGTTAACGCATCTTATCTGGTCGAGCAGTTAGGCAAGAGTGAACAGGACATAAAAGACAAGTACAAGCTGACTGCTTTCGCTAGTCTTATGAACCTCAGGGCAAAGAACCTGGGATGCAAGAACACTCATTTTGTCAATGCCCACGGGCTTCATGATGACGAGCATTACACATCGGCCAGTGACTTGACGCTCATTATCGGCAAGGCCTATGAGAAGAAGGATTTTAAGATCCTGATAAGCACAACGAGCCACATCTTCAAAGCAACGAACCGCCATTCGAATGATGCCTGGTCGTATGTCAAGAATACTGACTATCTGCTCTTCGATCCTTGGCTTGCTGCACAGACGGGAGAAGGAATAGATTCACATCTGATCGCTATAATCGGAGGCAAGACGGGTACGACATCCAAGGCCGGCAAGGGGCTTACGCTTGCCACAGTCAATGAGAACGGACATGAACTCATGGTGTCGATATGCGGGATCCCCGCTGATTACCAGTACTTTACGACAATGTATGCTGCCTCGGTTACAGCTTACGGACATTTGGCGTGCTGGAAGAAGGACTCTGTGACCAAATATCCGGGAACGACCGGAGATTACAGATATGTCAATGCACCTTCTGCCCAGCAGCCGGCACATGACAGTCTGATATTCCCGGGTGACAAACTGTCCGAAGAGGAGATCGAAGCAATGGAACCGACACCTACGCCGGCTCCCGTAGCAACGCTTACGCCGATCCCTTCGCCGGTTGAGAATAAGCCTCATCCGATCAGGATCTTCGTTAAGGAGCAGCCTGTGGTTACAGGAGTGTGCCTTGCCATATTCGTTGCGATAGTTGCGATCAATGTAGCCCTTATAGTAAGGGTAAGGAAGCTTAAGAGAGCTGCAAACGGCAGAGGCAAGGGTAAGATACGTAAACCCACCGGGATTATTTAAGGTTTTATATTATATATAAAGCGGCATCCGGATAGCCTCGCGAAATGCAGTAAATAAAGGGCTTTAAGGACACCTTCTGTACACAGTTATGACCGGCGGGTTAAATTTTTTCAAAAAAGGGTAAAAAAGTGCTTGACTTTGATAAATAAGCAAGGTAATATATTCAAGCACTTCGCGAGAAAACAGCTCGCAAAAGGGCGCGGATCTTGAAAATTGAATAGAATGCAAAACTTGAAAATAACGAGCCTAATCGATTCTATTGAATTGAGTTTTTAAATTAGTAATTTGAGCCAA
>DGUI01000007.1 GCA_002394605.1 Mageeibacillus sp. UBA4314
CAGATCTTAATTTCATCGGCAATATTGAGCCTGACAATCTTCTTACGGGCGAGACTGATGTTGCCGTTTCCACAGGTCTTGTCGGAAATGCTCTGCTAAAAGGCAATGAGAGCATAGGTTTCCTGGTCGCCGGCAGCATAATGAGCGGCCTGAAGGAACGACTATCCGGCGAGAGCCTGAAGGCAGCTTTGGAAGTTCTTAAAGAGAATGAATTGCTGTATCAGTACAACGAGTATGGCGGCGCGGTTATCCTGGGTATCAGGAAGCATGTGGTCAAAGCTCACGGCAAGGCAGATTCCAATACTATCTACAGCTGCATAAATCAGGCAATGATGTCGATTTAATTTCGGCATATTTTGATTTACAAATTATCCCTAAAAAGATATAATTTAGCGATTCTTTATTTTGTGAGGTGGTTTTATGAAAACATGTTTTTCAACACTGGCCTGCCCGAATTTTACATGGCAGGAAATCTACTCGATGGCTAAGGATTTCGGTTTTGACGGAATCGAGATCAGAGGACTGGGACAGGACATCTTCTCAGTCAAAGCAGCACCTTTCACAGATAAAGAACTACCTAAGACCATCGCAAAACTAAAAGATCTAAAACTAACAATTCCCTGCCTTTCATCAGGTGAGCCTATTAACAGCCTTGAGACCAAGGACAAGGCCATCGCCGAGATCAGGGCATATATCGAGCTCGCAAACAAGCTCGGTACATCTTTCATCCGCGTATTAGGCGACCGCAATCCCGCTCCCGAAAAGGAGATCGACGACAACGTCGTTATTTCCATCATCAGAGAGCTCATCCCTTATGCTGAAGAGAAGAACGTTACTCTCCTCATCGAGACTAACGGTGTTTACGCTGACACAAAGAGGCTCAAGAAGCTCTTGGACGAGATCAACAACCGCAAGGTCGCTGCTCTCTGGGATATGCATCACCCTTACAGATTTATGGGTGAGAAACCTTCCGAGACTGTTGCAAACCTCGGTGAATACATCAAGCACGTTCACGTAAAGGACTCCGTCATGGTTGACGGCAAGGTCGCGTATAAGCTCATGGGCGCAGGCGACATGCCTCTCAAGGAGATGTTTGATTCGCTTCAGGCAATCGATTACATCGGATACATTTCTCTCGAATGGGTCTACAGATGGTATCAGAACCTTGAAGGCGCAGGAATCGTTGTTCCGCAGTTCGCATCCTACATGGAATCCTACCGTCCGAAGGAGAAGAAGATCGACCTTCAGACAGACAAAAGGGGAACAGGCTATTATCCCTGGCCCAAGGAGACTCTGATCGACCTGACATTCCCGGATGTCTTAGACAAGATCTGCGAGCTTTTCCCGAACCAGTATGCATTCAGATACACAGAGCTTGACTATACCAGAACTTATCCCGAGTTCAGGAATGACGTAGACAACCTTGCTCGTGCATTCCTTGCAATGGGCTGCAAGAAAGGCGACCACATCGCTATCTGGGCAACCAACGTTCCCCAGTGGTATCTGACATTCTGGGCAGCAACCAAGATCGGCTGCGTACTCGTAACAGTCAACACGGCATACAAGATCCACGAGATCGAGTATCTGCTCCGCCAGTCCGATACATGCACTCTCGTCATGATCGACAAGTTTAAGGACTGCGACTATTTACAGATCATCAACGAGATCTGCCCTGAGCTCAAGGACAGTGAACCCGGCAAGCTCGAAGCGGCAAGACTTCCCGTGCTCAAGAACGTAATCACATGCGAATCCAGAGTTCCGGGATGCTTCCACTGGGATGACATGCCGAAACTTGCTGAAACAGTTCTTTACAGCGATGTCGAGAAGATCAGAAGAACGATCGACAAGCACGATGTCTGCAACATGCAGTACACATCAGGTACGACCGGATTCCCCAAGGGCGTTATGCTCACGCACTACAACGTAGTCAACAACGGTAAGGCGATCGGTGACTGCATGGATTTGTCATCCTTCGACCGCATGATGATCCAGGTTCCTATGTTCCACTGCTTCGGCATGGTTCTTGCTATGACCGCTTCAGTAACTCACGCGGTTACGATGTCTCCTATCACTGCATTCTCACCCAGAAAGGGTCTTAACTGCATCAACCAGGAGAAGATCACATGCTTCCACGGTGTTCCCACGATGTTCATCGCGATGCTCGGACATGAGAATTTCCCCAAGACAGACTTCTCACACATGAGAACCGGTATCATGGCAGGATCACCTTGCCCGATCAAGACAATGGAAGAGGTCATCGAGAAGATGCACATGCCTGAGATCGTTATCACATATGGTCAGACAGAGGCATCTCCCGCTACAACGATGAGCAGGACAACCGATACTATCGAGCAGAGAGTCAACACAGTTGGACCTTCCATCTTCGGCGTTGAGACAAAGATCGTTGACCCCGAGACAGGTGAAGAGCTTCCTGACGGTGTTCCGGGCGAGTTCTGCGCACGCGGATACAACATCATGAAGGGTTATTACAAGATGCCCGAGGCAACAGCAG